>NZ_JBYSYL010000016.1:0-150082 GCF_058783235.1 Achromobacter sp. FW305-C-28
GTTTCTTCTTCATCGGCATATCCATGATCTTTAGTCCTCATGATATGCCCCGCCCACAAAATCCCGGATAGGCCCGCGGCTCAAGAACCGCATCGCCCAACAAGAAGAAAAAAAACTAAACCCCCCCTTCGTACCCCTGCTGCCTCCAAGCCTCAAACACAGTAACCGCCACCGCATTCGAAAGATTCAAGCTTCGCTGCCCCGCCCGCATCGGCAACCGCAACCGCTGCTGCGGCGCAAACATCGCCTGGTGTTCATCCGACAACCCAGCGGTCTCCCGCCCGAACACAAACACATCCCCCGGCTCGAATCGCACATCCCCCACGCTGCGCTGCGCCTGCGTCGTCAACGCATAAATGTGCGACACCTCCGCCCCCGTATCCTGCAGCGCCTCTTGCAACGTATCGTGCACCCGCACCGGCTGCCACTCGTGGTAATCCAGCCCGGCCCGTCGCATGCGGGCGTCGTCCAGCTCGAATCCCAGCGGGCGCACCAGGTGCAATTGCGCGCCCGTATTGGCGCACAGGCGGATAGCGTTGCCCGTATTGGGCGGAATCTCGGGGCAGACGAGGATGACGTGGAACATCGCGATAGGGCCGAAAACGTTGAAAGACTTGCGGCCCACACGGGCCGCGCATGAAGGATTGTCGCCGATTTACCCAGGCGCCCGCGGCGTCCGCGCGGCCACCAGCACCGTCACGCTGACCGCTCCCGCCGCCCGCAACGCCTTGGCCGCCGCGTGCACCGTGCTGCCGGTGGTCATCACGTCGTCCACCAGCCCGACATGGCGCCCGGCCAGATTTCGCACGCAATGAAACGCCCCCGTCGCCCCTCGCACCCGGGCATGCCGCCCCAACGCCGTCTGCCGGGGCGTCTCGCGGCGCCGCCTGAGCGCGGTGCACGCCAGCGGCAGCATCAACTGCGCGGCCAGGCCGCGCGCGATCTCTGCCGCCGGGTTCATGCCGCGGCGACGCAGCGACGCCCGGCCGGCAGGCACCGGCACCAGCAACAGGCCTGGCGGCAACGCCTCGTGGCGCCGCACCGCCTGCGCCAACAAGTGCGCCAGTACCGGCGCCACGCTGAGCCGCAACTGGCTCTTCAACTGGCTGACCAGCGCATCGGCCGGCGGTTCGTAGTCGAACGCCGCAATCGTCCGCACGAAGGCCCGCGGCATCGCCAGGCAGGCCGTGCAATGCGGCGCAGTCAATCCCAGCCGCAATGCGCAGCGCCGACAACGAGGCGTTCGTGGATCGATCGCCAGATCCGCCTCGCACCCTTCACACAGCCTGGCACCGCGCACCCGCGCCCCGCACAGCGGGCAATCGCCAGGCACCCGGGCGAGCAGCCCCCGCCCCATGGCCAGTAGGGACAATCGGCGGTGGCCACCGGGATGCGCAATAATGTCTGTCATCCCCCATGAAATCATGATCCGCCCCGCGCCGCAGGCCCGGGCGCGACCGAAATGTCCCTGCCAGCACCCGCCACCCCGCCTTCGCTTCCCCTTGTTGCCGCCGACGTGCCGCGCCAGTTCGCCCGCCGCGGCGACCTGTCCGACGCGCAATTCCTCTATGGCGAGGTCGCCCGCCGCATGCTCGGCCGACTGCAATACATCCGCGTGCAGCCGCAGGCCCTGCTGGACGCCGGCTGCGGCGCGGGCGACAACCTGGCCCTGCTGCGCGAACGCTACGCCGACGCCGCCTACACCGGGCTGGACAACTGCGAAGCGCTGCTGGACATCGCCCGCAAGCGCCACGCCCCCGCCGGCCTGACCGCCTGGATCGGCAAGCTGGCCCGGCGCGGCCCGGCCGCCAGCTTCGTCAATGCCGACCTGGCCGCGACCGGCCTGGCGCCGGAATCGCTGGAACTGGTGTGGTCCAACCTGGCGCTGCATTGGCATCGCGAACCGCACGCCGTGCTGGCCGAATGGCGCCGCATCCTGAAAGTGGGCGGACTGGCCATGTTTTCCTGTCTGGGGCCTGCCACGCTGCGCGAGCTGCGGCAGGCGCTGACCGACGCAGGCCTGCGCACCGCCACCCCGGCCTTCGTGGACATGCATGACTTTGGCGACCTGCTGGTCGAGAACGGTTTCGCCGACCCAGTGATGGACCAGGAAATCCTGACCCTGACCTACCGGACCCCCGAAAAACTGCTGCAGGACGTGCGCGCCCTGGGCGGCAACCCGGCAGAAGGCCGCCGCGGCGGCCTGGTCGGACGCGATTGGCAGCAGCGCCTGTGCGCGGCACTGGAAGCGCAGCGCCGGCCGGATGGCGTCATCGCCTTGAGCATCGAAGTGGCCTACGGCCACGCCTGGCGCGCCGCGACCCATCGCGGCATCGCGGGAGAAACCCGGCTGTCTGTCAGCGCCATCGGCGGCCGCCAGCGCGGCACGCCCTGAGCTGACAAGTAAAAGGGCCGCCTACCCGGCGGCCCAGTGATTCAGCCCTTCTATCAGCCCGTTCTTAGTGCAGGCGTTCCGGCAAAGGTACCGTCACGCCCGGCTCCGCCGCCGAGAGGGGTTGCATGGGTTCGGAATTGGCCCGGATGCGCCGCCGCAACACCGCGGTCGGCTCGGCCGGCGCGGCCGCCTGGGGCGCCTCGCCGCGCCAGGCGTGCGACATCGATTCCACCACCAGCGGCAGATCGCGCAGGCGATGGAACTGACTGCGCAACCAGCGCGCATCGTTACCGCTGCGCATGGCTTCATCGCGCAGCGCGGCAATCATGTCGCCCGTGCCCAGTTCTTCGGCCACCGGCATCAGCCGCTGGAACAGCGCGCGCAGGTGGTCCATCAGGCGGGTACGCTGGCCGTCCGGCGTCACGTAGCTGCCCTGCAGGCCAAAGCGGCAGGCCTGGAAGTGGTTGCTGCGGTAGGACAGCCAGGCCTTGTCGCCGGGATCGTCTTCACGCATCAACAGCACCGCCAGCGCCTGGGCGAAGGCGGCGATCTGGCAAGCGCGTTCGACGGTCAGCGGCGTGTCGCAGACGCGGATTTCCACCGTGCCGAATTCGGGCTTGGGGCGGATGTCCCAGTACAGGTCCTTGATGCTCTCGGCCAGGCCATAGGCGCGCAGTTGCGACAGGTGGGCCTCGAACTGGTACCAGTCCTTGACCTCGGGCGGCATGTGACCGGCCAGCGGGAAGCTGTTGACGGCATTCAGGCGCGAGCACGAGAACAGGGTATCCACGCCTTCGCAGTACGGCGACGAGGCCGACAACGCAATGAAGTGGGGCACATAGGGCGACATCCGACGCAGCAGCTTGATGGCGTCGTCGCCGCTTTTCACGCCCAAGTGGATATGTTGGCCGAACACCGTAAATTGACGCGCCAGGTAACCATACATTTCTGCCAGGTACTGGAAGCGCGGGGTGTCCGAGATAGAGCGCTCTTGCCAGCGCATGAAGGGATGAGCGCCGCCGCCCGCCACCGAAACGCCGACGGCATCGGCCGCTTCGACCAGGGCGTCACGCATTTCGCGCATTTCGGCCAACAGACCCATCGGGTGCTCGTGCACCGAGGAATTCAGTTCAATCATGGACCGCGTGATTTCCGGTTTGACGCGGTCGGCGATGGGGTGGTTGGCCATTTGGGCCAGCAGCTCGTCCGAAGCTGCGGTGAGGTCAAAACTGCGGGGGTCGATCAGTTGCAGCTCGAGTTCGATGCCCAGGGTGTTGGGGGCCGACGAAATGAACGGGATCTGTTCCATCTCGGACTCCTTCAATGTGTGATGAGGGGGTGCGCCGTTCGACCTTGAAGCCCGGCAACTTCCCGGGGGGCACTAGACGGCGGCTTGTGAACGCATAATAGCCGCATGTTTGTGGCAAAACGATTGAAAATAGTGACATTTGTGTGCAACATCGCGAAGCATTCGGTTTTGCCCTCTAGAGCAAAGTGAGCGAGCGCTCACAAGCTAGAAACGATGGGGCTTTCCGGCCGATGATGCTCGAAATCGCAGTCTGGATGGGGTTTTTGGCCGCGGGTGGGATAACCCTTATGAGGGTTTACCCGCACAAAATTTGCCCGCAAAAATAGTCACCGGGCCGCCCGAAGGCCGGGTGGCCCCCCTCGGGGGCAGCAAAGCCGCGCAGCGGCTGCCGCGTGGGGGCCTCTCTACGGCGGCCCCTCTACTTTCGCCAGAAGATAGGGGTGAACAAAACCAGGACAGTCAGCAGTTCCAACCGCCCGATCAGCATCGCAAACGTGCAGACCCAGATCTGGAAGTCCGACAGCACCGCGAAATTGCCCATGGGGCCGACCGGACCCAATCCCGGGCCGGTGTTGTTGACGCTGGCGAAAACGGCCGAGAAGGCCGTGATGGGGTCCAGCCCGGACAGGAGCAGCAGGCTGGTGAAGACGGCGATGGACAGGCCGTAGAACAGCATGAAAGCCAGCACCGACGACATCGTCCGGGCTTCGACGGCCCGGCCATTGATCCGCACCGGACTGACCGCGTGCGGATGCAACATTGTTACCAGCTCGTTGCGCGCCTGCTTGACCAGCAGGATGGCCCGGATCATCTTGATGCCGCCCCCGGTCGACCCCGCCGACGTGGCAAAGCCCGACAGCAGCAGCATGGTCAACGGCGCGAACAGCGGCCACTGGGCGAAATCGGTGTTGGCGTAGCCCGTGGTGGTGGCCATGGAAATGGTGTTGAACATGCCGTAGCGCAGCGCTTCCAGGGGTTCCTGGTACACGCCCTTGATGTACAGGAACACCGAAATCACCAGCCCCACGCCCAACACCACGACCAGGTACGGAATCGCCTCGGGGCAACGCAGGTAGGCCCGCGGGCTGCGCTGGCGAAAGGCATTGAAGTGGGTGGCGAAGTTGATGCCGGCGATCAACATGAACACCATCGCCACCATTTCGACGGCCACCGAGTCAAAGTGCGCAAAACCGTCGTCCCAGGTGGAAAACCCGCCCAGGCCCATGGTGGTGGCCATGTGGCACCAGGCCTCGAACCATGACAGGCCGACCGCGCGGTACGCCAGCAGGCACAGGATCGAAAACGCAAAGTACACCGCGTACAGGGCCTTGGCCGTGCTGGCGATGCGCGGCGTCAGCCGTTCGTCCTTCATGGGACCGGGCGTTTCGGCCCGCACCACCTGGTGGCCGCCCACGCCCAGCAGCGGCAGGATCGCCACCGCCAGCACCAGGATGCCCATGCCACCGATCCAGACCAGCGTCGCCCGCCACAGGTTGATCGACGCCGGCAGCGCGTCCAGGTTGGTCAGCACGGTGGCGCCGGTGGTGGTCAGCCCCGACATGGCCTCGAAATACGCTCCGGTGAACGACAGCGGCAGGCCGGCGCGGTGGAAGTAGAGCAGCAGCGGTATCGCCGCCAGCAGCGGCAGGCCGGCCCACACGGCCGACACCAGCACGAAGCCGTCGCGGGCCCGCAGTTCGCTGCGCGCGCGCCGTGTCACCGCGGCCAGCACCACGCCGATGCCGATGGAAATCAGGAAGCCATGGAGGAAGGCGTCACGCGCCGCATCGCCGCCCACATAGGCCACCACCAGCGGAATGAGCATGGTGAGGGCGAACATCACCATGGTCAGGCCCAGGATATGCAGAGTGGCCAGGACGCGCTTCATAGGAGTTATCCGGCCGCCCCGGGCCTGCGGCAGAGGGTGGCGTGCGGGTTCATCAGAAGAACGACGCCGACACTTGGAACAGCTTTTCCACGCGCGGCATCTGCTTGCGCGAGGGCACGAAGACGATGACGTGGTCGTCGGTTTCGATCACGGTGTCGGCATCGGGCAGGATGATTTCGTCTTCGCGGACCAAGGCGCCAATGCTGGCGCCCTTGGGCAGGCTGATGTCGCCGACCCGCCGGCCCACCACTTTCGACGTGGAGCGGTCGCCGTGGGCGATGGCCTCGAGCGCCTCGGCCACGCCCTGGCGCAGCCGGTGCACCGCCGCCACATCGCCGCGGCGCACGTGGCGCAGCAGCTCGCTCATGGTCGCCTGCGACGGCGACACGGCGATGTCGATATGGCTGCCCTGCATCAGTTCGCCGTAGGCCTGGCGGTTGATCAGCGCGATCACCTTGCGCGCCCCCAGCCGCTTGGCCAGCAGCGACGACATGATGTTGTCTTCGTCGTCGCTGGTCAGCGCCAGCCAGGTGTCCATGTCTTCGATGTTTTCGCGCTCGAGCAAGGCCTCGTCGGTGCCGCTGCCGTGCAGCACCAGCACGCTGTCGGGCAATTGCGTGGCCAGGTATTCGCAGCGTTTGAGGTCGCGCTCGATGATGCGCACGCTGTAGTTTTCTTCGGCCAGCGCGCGCGCCAGCCGCAGGCCGATGTTGCCGCCGCCGGCGATCATCACGCGGCGCACGGCCTTTTCGGCCTCGCGCAACTGGCGTACTGCGCGGCGGGCATGGCGTGTATCGACCACCAGCACGACTTCGTCACCCGGCGCGATGACCGTGCCGGACCCGGCCCGCAGCGGCCGGCCGCCGCGCAGCACGTCGATCACGCGCGCGGTGACGTCCGGCCAGACCTCGCGCAGCTTGTCCACGGGATGGTGCGCCATGGGGCTGCCATGGCCGACCCGAACGGTCACGACGCTGACGCGGCCCTCGGCGAATTCCACGACCTGCAGCGCTTCGGGAAATTCGATCAGGCTGTGCAGGTAGGTGGTGACACTGCGCTCGGGGCTGATGATGGCATCGATGCAGAAGCCCTCTTCGCTCATCAGTTCGGGATGCTCGGGGAATTCGGCCGAGCGAATGCGGGCGATGCGACGCGGGATGTTGAACAGCTGCCGCGCGATCTTGCAGGCCACCATGTTGGCCGCGTCGGACGCGGCACAGGCAATCAAGAGGTCGGTGTCGGCGGCGCCGGCCGCTTCCAGCACCGACACCTGCGAGCCGTCGCCATGGACGACCCGCAGGTCAAAGTGTTCTTGCAGGTATTGCAGCTGGGCCGGGTCCGAATCGATGACCGTGATGTCGTTCTGTTCCGACACCAGGTTCTCGGCCACGCTGGTGCCTACGCGACCAGCGCCCATGATGAGGATCTTCATGCGCCCCGCTTGCGGGCGGATTCGATGCCCAATTGCTTGAGCTTGCGGTAAAGATGGGTACGTTCGAGGCCGGTGCGCTCAGACACCCGCGTCATGCTGTGGCTTTCACGGACCAGGTGGTATTCGAAGTAGATGCGTTCGAATTCGTCGCGGGCCTCGCGCAGCGGCTGGTCCAGCGAAATGCTGCCCAGTTGGCCGTTGGCAGTGACCGGGACTTCGTTGGCCGGGGCGGTCGACAGCACCGGCGGATCGAGTTCGTCTTCGAGCGCCACGGTGGCGCTGGCCATGGCCGGCGCTACGGCCGGCGTCGGATGCGGCGCCCGGCCCCGGGCCAGGCCCGCAGCCACGGTCTTGAGCAGACGCTGCAGCGTAATGGGCTTTTCCAGGAAGTCCATCGCACCGATGCGGGTGGCCTCGACCGCCGTATCGATGGTGGCATGGCCGCTCATCATGATGACGGGCATGTCCAGCAGGCCCTGCGAGCCCCATTCCTTGAGCAGGCTCACGCCATCGGTGTCGGGCATCCAGATATCCAGCAACACCAGATCGGGACGCATGCGAAGGCGCGCGGCACGCGCTTGCGCCGCGTTTTCGGCCAATTCGACCGTGTGTCCTTCGTCGTAAAGGATTTCCGACAAAAGCTCGCGAATACCGACTTCGTCGTCAACCACCAGAATTCTGGCCATAAAGCATCCACCTATTGCGTAGCCGCATTATCCTTTTCTTGCGCGGTCGCGTCCATAGTATCGGCGCCGGCAGCAAGCCGGGTCAACAAGATGGAAATCCGCGCGCCCCCTTCCTTGCGGTTCGCAAGGTCGATTCGCCCACCGTGCTCTTCCACAATCTTGCGTACGATTGCCAATCCTAACCCAGTCCCGTGGGACTTGGTGGTTACGTAGGGCTCGAAGGCGCGCTGCATGACCTGCGGCGGGAAGCCCGGGCCGGTATCGGCCACCGTGAAGCGCAGGGCCTGCTGGTCGGCGCGGTCGGGCTGTTCGCTGCGCATCAGCTGGGTCGTGACGCTGACGCGGCCCTCGCCGCCCTTCTCGGCGATGGCATCGCGCGCATTGGACAACAGGTTGTGGATCACCTGGCGCAACTGGGTCGGGTCGCCTTCGATGGCCGGCAGGTCCGAGCCCAGGGTGACGTCCAGGTTCAAGGCCTTGCCGGCCACGCGGGCAGCCGCGCCCCCGTCAGGGTCCCAGCCGTATAGCGACAGCACGTCGGCCACCAGGGCATTGAAATCGATGCGTTGCATCACCGCGGGCGGTGTGCGGGCGTATTCGCGGAAATCATCCACCATCTGCTTGAGCGAGGCCACCTGGTTGACGATGGTGTTGGTGGAACGCTCGACGATCTGGGCCTCGGCGGGCTGCAGCTTGCCTTCCAGCTTCATGGCCAGGCGCTCGGCCGACAGCTGGATGGGGGTCAGCGGGTTCTTGATCTCGTGGGCCAGGCGGCGCGCGACCTCGCCCCAGGCGACGGTGCGGTTGGCCGAAATGACCTCGGTGATGTCGTCGAACACGACCAGATAGCCATTGCCGCGGCCGTCCACCCGCAGGTGGGTCCCGCGCGCCAGCAGCGTCAGGGGTTGCGGGCCATTGGGGGTATCGCCCTGCTTGGGCGCGATCTCGAACTGCTGCTGCCAATGCTGGCGCTCGGACCCGACCGCCGCGTGGGTCGAAAACGCCTGTCGAACGATGTTCGCAAATTCGAGCATGCCGTCCACCGTTTCCAGCGGCCGCCCGATCACGGACCGCAGATCGGCCTGCAAAATGGTCTGCGCCCCCTGGTTGACGGTGGTGACGCGGAACGATTCGTCGAACACCAGCACCCCGGAAGACAGGTTCGACAGCACGCTTTCCAGGTAGACGTTGGAGCGTTCGAGCTGCTGGCGGTTGCTTTCGACCATGCGGCGGGCTTCGTCGAGCTGGCGCGTCATGGCGTTGAACGACCGGGTGAGCTGGCCGACTTCGTCGCGCTCGGGCGGCTCGGGCAGCGGGCGGTAGTCGCCCACGCCCACGGCCTGGGTGCCGCCCGCCAGGCTGAGCAGCGGGCGCACCAGCCGCTTGGACAGCGACAGCGCCACGGCAATGGCGCCAAACGCCGCCAGCAACAGCGCCAAGGTCAGCGTGATGCCGTAGAGCTTGCGCAGGCCCAGCCGCGACAGGGCCAGTTCCTGGTAGTCGCGAAAGCCTTGCTGCACCAGGTTGGCGTTGTGCGCGATCTGCTCCGGCACGGGCTGCAGCAGCTGCAGCCAACGGGGTTCGGACGCGGCGCCCAGCAGATTGTCGTAGCGGTCCGGGCCGGTCAGGGGAATCACGACCCGCAGATGCAGCCCGCCGTCCGTGCCCGGCTTGACCGGATCGTCGGCCTCGGCCGCCGAATAGCCGCGCGACAGCCGCAGCTGGTTCATCACGGTCGAGGGCGGCATGGCCGGCAGCAACTGGCCATATTGGCTGGTCGAAAACGCCACCATGCGGCCGCTGCCGGTGAACACCATGGCTTCCTGCACGCCATTGGCTTCACGCAGGCGCGTCAGCGCCAGGGTCACGCCGGTGTCGGAATTGCGGTTCAGCTCGGCCGCCATGGAGCGCGCCCGCGCGTCCAGGTCGGCCAGCAGGGAATCGAGCGCCGCCCGGCCCAGGTTCAGGCCGGCCTCCAGCGCGGTGTCGACCCGCACGTTGAACCAGGACTCGATCGAGCGCGACATGAACTGCACCGAGACCGTATAGATCAGGGCGCCGGGCACCACGCCGATCAGGGCGAACGCCAGGGAAAACCGGGCCGTGAGCCGGGCGCCGAACTGCCGCCGCCGGATCTGCCGGGCCAGCCGGACCGTCAGCGCCACCACCCAGACGAACAACGCCAGGGCGAAGATGCCGTTCAGCACCAGCAGAATGTCGTAATAGCGGGCAAAGCGCGAGGCATTGCCGGTGGACCACGCCAGCAGCCCCAGCAATGCCAGGCCGCTTACGGCGCCGACCATCAGGGCCAGCCGAAGCAACAGCCTCATGAGGGGTCTTTCTCCTTGTCGCCCAGCGAGAACGAGAAGTCCGTCCAGGGCGTGCCTTGGGCCCACGAACTGCTGTTCAGGGCATTGACCTGGAACGGCCTCGGCAGCAGCGAGGTATCCAGCCGCAGCCGCAGTTGGCCGCCATAGACCACGCCTTCGTCGAAATCGTCGGCGTCGGCGACCGGCCAGTTGCGGACATGGCGGATGACGCTCATGGCGTCGTCCAGCGAGGCCACCGGGAAGGACAGCTCGCCCACCCCGGCCCGCCATTGGCGGGTCAACGCGTTATAGATCACGCGCCAGGTACGCGAGGTGTCGACCAGAGACTTGTCGAACCACCACCAGCGCTCGCGGGTAATGGTGACGTCGGCGGTGAAATACAGCGGCACGCCGCGCTGGGCGGCGTCGCGCAGTTGCTGATTCAGTTCGAATTGGATATCGGCGTCGATTTCAAGCTTGTCGCCACGCACCACGGGCTCGACGTGCACGACTTTCGGCTCGGCCGCGTGCGCCTGGCCGACCGGCGCAAACGAAAGCAAGGCAGATACGAACAACAACCCCAGAAATACGCGTGAAATGATGGACATACGACACCGAAACCCCTGTCATGCCCCTATTCTTGGCGATTCACGACGCCTTGGCAAACAAGGCGTAGAAAAACCCGTCGTGTTGGTCCGCAGGTGTTGCATCGACAGCAACTGGCAGCAATTGGCCCGGGGCTTCCAGACGCTGGGCTTCGGGGTGGCGCTGCAGGAATTCCAGCGCCTGGCGCGCGCCTTCGATCGGAAAGACCGAGCAGGTCACATAGAGCAGGCGGCCGCCGGGCGCCACGGTGGACCAGAGCGCGTCCAGGATCCGGGCCTGCAGGGTGGCGGTGCGGCGCACATCGTTTTCGCGGCGCAGCCAGCGGATGTCCGGATGGCGCCGCACGATGCCCGAAGCCGTGCAGGGCACGTCCGCCAGCACCGCATCAAAGGGCTTGCCGTCCCACCAGGCGTCCAGGTCGGCGGCGTCCGCGGCCTGCAGCCGCACGCGGTCGCCCGACAGGCCCAGGCGGTCCAGGTTCTGGCCAACCCGCACCAGGCGATCGGCGTCGGCGTCCAGGGCCAGCAGGTCGATGTCGGCCAGTTCCAGCAGATGAGCGGTCTTGCCGCCCGGCGCCGAGCAGGCGTCCAGCACGCGCATGCCGTCGGCAGGCGCCAGCAGCTCGGCGGCCAACTGCGCGCCGGCATCCTGCACCGACCACCAGCCTTCGGCAAAGCCGGGCAGCTGGGTCACGGGCTTGGGCGAGGCCAGCACAACGCCGGCCACGCCCACGGGACCGGCCGCCAGACCTGCCGCCTCGAAAGCCGCCAGCACCTGCTCGCGGCTGGCGCGGCGGCGGTTCACGCGCAGGGTCAACGGTGCCGGCACATTGGCCGACTGCAGGATATCCTGCCATTGCTGCGGATAGGCCACGCGCAATTGCTTGACCCACCAGCCAGGATGGTTCCACTGGGCTTCCAGGCTGCCGGCCACCGCGGCGTCCAGCGCCGCCCGCTCACGCAGGAAACGGCGCAGGCAGGCGTTGAGCAGGCCCTTGAATGACGCCAGGCTGCGGGTGTTGGAAGCCGCCGTCACGGCCTGATCCACCACCGTGTGCGGCGCGTACACCGGCATGCCCGGCATGGCGGCCGCGGCGTCGCCCTCGGCCTTGAGCAGCGTCAGCGACACCAGCAACAGGGACTCGAACAGCACATTGGGATAGCGCTGCACCAGCTCGCGGCCGACGGCGTCGGCCCAGCCCAGATAGCGCATCGCATGGAACGACACCGCCTGGGTGGCGGGCCGCAAGCCCGAATCGACATCGGCAAGCGCTTCGGTCAGCGACCGGCCGTCCAGGACCTCCTCGACTACCCCCGCGCAGGAAAGCAGGACGGAAGAAAGCGGCGGGGCAAGATGGGGAGTGTCGGAACGGGTGGACATGGCAGGAAATCAGTCGATAAGACCGCTATGGTAGCCCGGCGCGGCCCGCCGCCCCGGCGCGCACCGCGATTGGCCCGCCCGTCGACGGGCAAACGGGCGGTTCCGGGCGCTGGACAGACCCCCGCCGCCCGCGTCACACTGGCCGCTCGCCACGGAGCCCGCCATGTCCACCACCACGCTGCTGCTGTTCATCCTGGCCTCGGCCGTCGCCATCGTGACGCCGGGCCCGACGGTCCTGCTCGCCATGAGCAACGGCTCGCGCCACGGCGTGCGCGCCGCCTGCTGGGGCATGGGCGGCGCCATCATGGCGGATCTGATCCTGGTGGGCGCGGTGGCGTCCGGACTGGGCGTGGTGCTGGCCGCCTCCGAAGTCGCCTTCCATACCCTCAAATGGGCGGGCGCGGCCTACCTGGCCTACCTGGGCTGGAAAATGCTGCGGTCCAACTCGGCGCTGGTCATGCCCGCCGCCTCGCCGGATGCTGTCCGGCCCGCGGGCCTGAAACTGGGCCTGCGCAGCTTCGCGGTGGCGGTCACCAACCCGAAGCTGCTGCTGTTCATGTCTGCCTTCCTGCCCCAGTTCATCGACACCCAGGCCCCCTTGCTGCCGCAGTACCTGACGGTGGCCTGCGTGCTGGCGCTGATGAACCTGCTGACCATGCTGGCCTACGCCACCCTGGGCGCGCAATTGGTGCGGGTCTTCCAGGGTTCGGGCCTGCGCTGGCTGAACCGCGTCTGCGGCACGCTGATGATCGGCCTGGCCGCCACGTTGGCGCTGTATCGCCGCAATGGCTAGCGAATCGCCGGACGCCGGGACCGCCCCCTTCCCAAAATAGCGGTAGTCCAATTCACCCGACATTTTCAGAATGTTCCAATAGTGAGCGCGGGCTTCCCCTCGCAAACTATCTCCCTCCCGGCGGTCCGCTTCCACCCATCACACTCGATTGACATTCGTTGCCCCCTCGTGCCCGGGCGCTCCGAATGCCATCGCATGCTTGAATCTCCCGCACCTGGTATGAATCACTTTTCACAAGCCATCGCCGCCGCATTGCTGAGCAGCCTGCCGCTCGCGGACGCGATGGCCCAAGCGGGTACCGTCTCCATAGAGGGCATGGTGACCCGGCAGTCTTGCAAAGTCACCACGCCCGATCAAGCCATTACGCTACCCCTTGTCGCCGCCGCCGAACTGCAGCAGCACAGCCCCAGAATCCCTTTCAGCATAGAAGCCAGTGGCTGTTTCAATCCCCCTCGCCCGGGAGGAGGACCAGGCGTCGCCATCCCCGTTGTGGTAGTGACTTATTTCGAAGCCGGGGGCCAGGTCAATCCGCAATCCGGCCGATTGCGCAACCAGGCACCGGACGGCCCTGCCAACGTGGAACTCCAGTTACGCTACGGCAACGGGCAGATCGTCACTATCGGAGAACGCCACCGGCCGTCCATCTATCCGATACCGGTGGGCGAAAGCGATATTGGCGTCATCGCCACCTCTGATTTCGACCCCGCAAATACGGAACCCAGCAGCATCCGCCTGAACTATTCCGTGGAGTACGCGGCTTCGGGCGGGCGAATCACGCCAGGGCCCGTCAGTTCCTACGTCACCTATACGCTCGAATACTACTAGCGCAGCACCCGCGCCTGTGCCCTGACAGGCCCCTTCCCCACGGCCGCTCACCTCGGCTCGTGGTCGAGACCCTCCGCATCAACACGAAATCGCCCCGGTGTCGCCGGGTATCGGCCCTGGGAATTTCCCTAGGTCGCCGGCTTGCGCCTCATACGTTAATCTATAGTTATAAGTAAACCATAGGTTAACAAAACCGCTGCAAAGGGGGCTCCCCCTTGGACAGCCCCGAGGAGCAGGAGACAACCCATGCACCGCCCCAAGCCAGACCTTTTCCTGATAGTCGCCAGCCTGGTGGCCGTCGCCCTTCCCGTCATCGGCCTGGCGGCCTTTCCCGCCGCCGCCGAGGCGTTCGCCAGCACGCTATTCGAGTTCTCCACCCGCGCCTTCGGCACCCTGGTACTGGTGTTCGTATTCGCGGCCGCGCTGGCCGCCGGGTATCTCGCCTTCAGCAAGTACGGCAACATCCGGCTGGGCAGCGGCAAGCCCGAATACGCCACCGCCACGTGGGTGTTCATGTTCATCTGTGCCGGCATGGGCTCGTCCACCCTCTACTGGGGCGTCATGGAATGGGCCTACTACTACCAGACGCCCGGACTGCACCTGGCGGCCGGTTCGCGCGACGCGCTTGAATACAGCATCAGCTACTCATTCTTTCACTGGGGCATCAGCGCCTGGGCGCTCTACGCCATCGCGTCGCTGGCCCTGGCGTACCACTTCCACGTCCGCAAAAAGAGCGGCCTGGGCATGGCGTCCATCGTCGAAGCCGTCACCGGCCTGCGCGCCAACGGCTGGGTCGGCCGCCTGGTCGACCTGATCTTCGTCTTCACCATGTTCGGCGCCCTGACGGTGTCGCTGGCATTGACCGCCTCGACGCTCACCCGCGGACTGTCCGCGCTGACGGGCATGCCGGACACCTTCACCACCCAGTTCATCGTCATCGCGATCATCTCGGTGGTGTTCTCGCTCAGTTCCTACGTCGGCATCGACGGCGGCATGCAACGCCTGAGCAAGATCGTCTGTATCGGCGCGCTAGCCTATTCCGCCATCGTGCTGGTCGTCGGCCCCACGCAGTTCACCATCAACAACATCACCAACGGCCTGGGCCTGATGATCCAGAACTGGGTGCGCATGAGCCTGTTCACCGATCCGTCGGGCGATGGTGCGTTCACGCGCAGCTGGACGGTGTTCTATTGGCTGTGGTGGATTTCCTACGCGCCGGGCGTCGCCATGTTCGTCACCCGCGTGTCGCGCGGCCGCACGATGAAGGAAGTGATCGCCGCGCTGGTGCTGGGCGGCAGCGCCGGTTGCTGGTTCTTCTTCGGCGCCCTGGAAAGCTTCAGCATGCATCAGTACCTGACCCAGGCGGTCGACGTGCCCCGCCTGCTGGCCGAGCACAGCGGCGAAACCGCGGTGGTCACCCTGCTGACCAGCCTGCCCTGGGGCGGCGTGTTCCTGGCGGCCTTCCTTTTCATCATGGCCGTGTTCTGCGCCTCCCACATGGACGCGGTCGGCTACGCCATTGCCGCCACCAGCACCCGCAACCTGAAAGAAGGGCAGGACCCCAGTCCCACGCTGCGCCTGTTCTGGTGCGTGATGCTGGCGCTGCTGCCGCTGGCGATGCTGTTCGCCCACGTGTCGCTGAACACCATGAAGACCGCCGTGGTGCTCACCACCATCCCGTTCCTGTTGGTGCTGGGAATCATGCTGTTCGGCCTGTTCCGCTGGCTGTCGCAAGACTACGGCGCCCTGTCTGCCCAGCAGATTGAAGAGCAATCTCGCAACCTGGCAGCCACCGACCCCGTCGGCGACCCACCCGCCGAGGCCACGGCCACGCAAGCCGCGCCGGCCGCCATCCCCGTCCCCCGCGCCTGACCCCCGCTTTCCCGTACCCCTGACCTCATGGAGCCCATCATGAATCCCAATACGAACACCATCGAACGCCTGCCCGCCGACTTCTGCACCAATGTCGACGTGGCGCACACCATTCCCGCCAGCTACTACACCAGCGACGCCATCTACGACTACGAGAAGGAAAAGATCTTCGCCAACAGCTGGATCTGCGTGGGCCATCGCAGCGAAGTCGCCGACAACAACGCCTACATCACCCGCGACGTCATTGGCGAAAGCATCATCGTCGTGCGCGGCCGCGACGGCGTGCTGCGCGCCTTCTACAACGTCTGCCCCCATCGCGGCCACCAGTTGCTGCAAGGCGACGGCAAGGCAAAGAACGTCATTACCTGCCCGTACCACGCCTGGACCTTCAAGCTCGATGGCGACCTGGCCCACGCGCGCAACTGCGACAACGTCCTCGATTTCGACAAGGCCAATTCCAGCCTGGTCGGGCTGCGCGTCGAGGAATATGCCGGCTTCATCTTCATCAACATGAACGCCGACGCCGGCTCGGTCGAATCCCAGCTGCCCGGTCTGCAGGCACGCCTGCGCCAGGCCTGCCCGGTCGTCGACGACCTGCATCTGGCCGCGCGCTTCGTCACCGAAACGCCGGCCAACTGGAAGAGCATCGTCGACAACTACATGGAGTGCTACCACTGCGCGCCGGCCCATCCCGGCTTTGCCGATTCCGTCGACGTCGGCCAGTACACGCACACCATGCACGGCAACTGGAGCCTGCAATTCGGCGTCGCCAAGTCGTCCCCCAAGTCGTTCCAGTTCGACGACAGCGTCAAGGACCCGTCATTCGCGGGCTTCTGGGCCTGGCCGTGCACCATGTTCAATGCGCCGCCCGGAGGCAACTTCATGACGGTCATCTATGAATTTCCGTCCAGCGCCGGCGTCACCCTGCAGCACTACGACATCTACTTCCTGAACAAGGAACTGACCGCCGAGCAGAAATCCCTGATCGAGTGGTACCGCGACGTCTTCCGCCCCGAAGACCTGCGTCTGGTGGAAAGCGTGCAAAAGGGACTGAAGTCTCGCGGCTACCGTGGCCGCGGCCGCATCATGGTCGACCGCCAGCGCAGCGGACAAAGCGAACACGGCATTGCGCACTTCCATTATCTGGTGGCCCAAGCGCACCAGGACCGCACCTGACCTGCCCGCGTGCCCGAGGCCTTGCCGCCCGGGCACGCCATTTTTCCATTCCGCCCAGGATTCCCATGCGCACGACCGACTCTTCCCTGTTTCGCCAGCAGGCCTTCATTGCCGGCCACTGGTGCGACGCCGACCACCACGCCACGGTCGCGGTGACCGACCCCGCCACCGGCCAGCCGCTGGGCCAGGTGCCCGACATGGGCGAAGCCGAAACCCGCCGCGCCATCACCGCCGCCCACGGCGCCCTGCCCGCGTGGCGCGCGCGTCCCGCCCAGGAACGCTCGCACATTCTGCGCCGCTGGTTCAACCTGATGATCCAGCACGAGGCCGAACTCGCGCACTTGATGACGCGCGAACAAGGCAAGCCGCTGGCCGAAGCGCTGGGCGAAATCCGCTATGCCGCGTCGTTCCTGGAATGGTTCGCCGAAGAAGGCAAGCGCGTCTACGGAGAATTGATCCCGGCCCCGCGCGCCGACCGCCGCCTGATGGTGCTGCGTCAGGGCATCGGCGTCTGCGCCGCCATCACGCCCTGGAATTTTCCGGCCGCGATGATCACCCGCAAGGTCGCCCCTGCGCTGGCCGCGGGCTGCACCATGGTGCTCAAGCCCGCCAACGAAACGCCCTTTTCCGCACTGGCGCTGGCCGAGCTGGCGGCCCAG
Organism: Achromobacter sp. FW305-C-28; assembly: GCF_058783235.1. NCBI lineage: Bacteria > Pseudomonadati > Pseudomonadota > Betaproteobacteria > Burkholderiales > Alcaligenaceae > Achromobacter > Achromobacter sp. FW305-C-28. The sequence goes on from NZ_JBYSYL010000016.1 coordinate 17,331, forward strand.
GCCGGCGTCCCCGACGGCGTGTTCAACATCGTCACCGGCGACGCGGTCGCCATCGGCGGCGAGCTGACTCGCCACCCCGACGTGCGCAAGCTCAGCTTCACCGGCTCCACCGCCGTCGGCCGGCTATTGATGGCGCAATGCGCGCCCACCATCAAAAAGCTGTCGCTGGAACTGGGCGGCAATGCGCCGTTCATCGTGTTCGACGATGCCGATCTGGACGCAGCCGTGGAAGGCGCCATCGCGGCCAAGTACCGCAATGCGGGCCAGACCTGCGTCTGCGTCAACCGCATCTACGTGCAGGATGCGGTGTACGACGCCTTCGCCCGCCGCTTTGCCGACCAGGCCGCCACGTTGCGCGTGGGCCCCGGCCTGCAGGCCGACAGCCAGATCGGCCCACTGATCACCCCCAAGGCGCTGACCCAGGTGCAGGGGCTGGTCGACGACGCCCGCGCCCAAGGCGCGCGCCTGCTGACCGGCGGCGAAGCGCATGCACTGGGCGGCACCTTCATGGCTCCCACCGTGCTGGCCGACGTGCGGCCGGGCATGCGGGTGCTGCGCGAGGAAATCTTCGGCCCCGTGGCGCCGCTGGTGCGCTTTCGCGACGAGCAGGATGTCATCCGGCAAGCCAACGACACCGAGTTCGGCCTGGCCGCCTACTTCTACACCCGCGACGCCAGCCGCGTATGGCGCGTGGCCGAACAGCTCGAATACGGCATGGTCGGCATCAATACCGGCATGATCTCGAACGAGGTCGCGCCATTTGGCGGCGTCAAGCAATCCGGGCTGGGGCGCGAAGGCTCGCGCCATGGCATCGAAGACTACCTGGAAATGAAATATGTATGCCAGGCCGTCTAAGGCCTGCGTAGAGATGCCCCATGACTAAATCCCACGAAAACATCGACGTGCGCGTCACCGACGTCGAACAGGTCAGCGCACGGGTCAAGCGCTTTACCCTTGAGCGCCTGGACGGCGAACCCTTGCCCCCATTCACGGGCGGCAGCCACGTCATCGTGCAGATGCATGATGCCCAGGGCAAGCGGTTCAGCAACGCCTATTCGCTGATGAGCGACCCGGCCGATACGCGGCAGTACCAGATCGGCGTGCGGCTGGAAGAGCAATCGCGCGGCGGTTCGGCGTTCATGCACGAGCAGGTCAGCACCGGCAGCGAGCTGGTCATTACCGCCCCCAACAACCTGTTCGCGCTGGCCGACAGCCACGGACGCCACGTGATGGTGGCCGGCGGCATCGGCATCACGCCGTTCCTGGCCCAGCTTCCCGAACTGCATCGCCGCGCGGCCAACTACGAACTGCACTACGCCTACCGCGCGCCCGAACACGCCGCGTTTCGCGACGACCTGCTCGGCAGTCCGTATGCGGCCCGCGTGCGCTTTCACGTCGACAGCCAAGGCGAAAAGCTGGATCTGGCCGCCCTGGCGCAAGGCCTGCAAGAACTCGACCACCTGTACGTGTGTGGCCCCCGGCCGCTGATCGATGCGGTCATTGCCGCGGCCACGGCGGCCGGCATCCCGTCTGGCCGTGTGCACTGGGAACAGTTTGCCGCCGCGCCCGCCCCCGGCGGGGCGTTCACGGTCGTGCTGGCCCGCTCCGGCACCGAGCTGCGCGTGGAGGCCGGCTCGAGCATCTTGCAGGCGATCGAGGCATCCAACGCCGCCGACGTCGAATGCCTGTGCCGCGAAGGCGTATGCGGCACCTGCGAAACCCGCATCCTGGAAGGCCAGGCCGAACACTTCGACCAATACCTCAGCGACGAAGAAAAAGCCGCCCAACAGACCATGATGATCTGCGTGTCCCGCGCGCGCGGAGATCGCCTCGTGCTCGATCTATAAGCCTGGCGCCGCCAGGCCCGTTCCCCCGTCAACCCACCCCGTCCGCTTGCCTGCCGGCAAGCGGCGCGGACCCCGTTTTGCCCAGCCCAAGAGAATAACGATGAGAAAGCTGATCTGCAGTTCGTTCGCGGGCGCCGCCGTGCTGACCGCGCCGGCGTATCCACAGACCTCGCCGGCGGAACCCGCCAATGCGCCAGGTTTCGTGCGCGATTCGCACCTGGACCTGCTGCTGCGCAATCTCTACTGGAACCACGACCGCAAACAGGGTCTGCCGGACAACCGCGAGTGGGGGCAGGCACTGCGCCTGGCGTTCCAGTCCGGCTATACGCCCGGCAGGGTGGGGCTGGGGGTGGACCTGAACGCCTACGGCGTCGTGCGCCTGGGTGGCGATAGCCAATATCTTGGGCGGGCGGGAGTGCTGGTGCCGGACGGCAAGGGCGGTGTACACGATGAATCCAGCACAGCCGAAGGGGCGCTCAAGCTGAAGGGCTTTGCCAGCGAACTGCGCTACGGCAACAACCTGCGACCCTACAACCCGGTCTTCGCACCGGCCGACACGCGGCTGTTGCCCTCATCTGCCACCGGGCTGTGGCTGACCAGCCAGCCTCGCCCGGACACCTTCCTGGAAGCAGGTCGCATGACCAAAGCACGCGACTTCAACCAGGTCAGCCACGACGGCCGCTTCTATGCGTCCTACGCCGGCGTGAGTACCGACCAGGTGGTGTTCCTGGGCGGCCGCCACGAGCTGGACCCTGCCACCCGCCTCAGTGCCTATGGCAGCGAATTCCGGGACATCTGGAAGCAGTTCTATCTTTCGGCGGGCCACACCTGGAAGCTGCCCCGCGACAACGCCTTGAACCTGGACCTGTCCGCCTACCACTCCGTCGATGCCGGCGCCAAGCGCGCGGGCGACATCGACGTGACCGCCTGGGGGCTGGCGCTGTCCTATACCGCCGGCGCCCAAACCTTCAAGGTCGCGCGCCAGCAGGTGCATGGCGACCAGCCGCTGGATTACCTGGGCATGGGGCCAGGCACCTATCACGACTCGATATTCCTGCCCAATTCATCGCAGCTCGCCGACTTCAACGGGCCGCACGAGAAATCATGGGGGTTTTTCTACGCGCTGGACCTGGGCAAGCTCGACGCCATGCAAGTGCCCGGCGCCAGCTTGCAGCTACGATACGTGCGCGGCTCGGGCGCCGACGGCAGCCATCTCGACCGCACCAGCCCCTACGCCTACTACGCCAGCGGCGAAAAGCACTGGGAAAGCGACGTGGACCTGCGCTACGTGGTGCAATCGGGCAGCGCACGCAATTTGGCCATACGGCTGCGCTACGCCGTGCATCGCATGACGCAAGGCACATCAGGCGCGTCATCGAATCAATTTCGCCTGATTTTCGAATACCCGCTGCCGATATTCTGAATGTGCGGCATCGCGGCCGATGGCACGCCAAATACCCCGTTTGAAGCGCCTGAAAAGGCGCTACTGCAATGCATTTTCACTGTCAATAGAAGAGGCTGCATTATGGGACGCTCGGCTATACTGACCGCTGGTCGGGGACAGCAGAGTCATGACGGAAAACAGCTTTTCACTACACCTCAAAGAATTACTGGAACACCGCAAACTCTCATTGCAGTCCGTGGCCAACGCTTTGGACGTCTCCCGCACGGCCGTGCATAAATGGACCCGCGGCGGTGAAATCGATTACGGCAACCTGCGCAAGCTGGCGCAACTGCTGGACGTCAACTGGATCTGGCTGCGCTACGGCGAAGACGCGCTGCGCGACGTGCAACAGACCGAAGTCGTCGAACTGCCCATGACAGAAGTGCGCCGTCGCTACACGGCCGAAATCATGGAAAACGAAGCCCGCATGAAACTGGCGCAGGAAAACGCCCGTATCGTCACGTGGGAATGGAATTGGCTGACGGACGCGGTGTCGTATTCCGCGAACGTGAAAGACGTGTACGGCTGGCCGGTGCGCCGCAATGAAGACTTCTGGATCCACGTGGTGCCGGAAGACGTCGAAGCGCTGCAACGCATCTATCGCCAATGCATGGAAGACGGCAGCAGCTACGAATACGATTTCCGGATCATTCAAAGCGATGGCTCGGTGCGCTGGATCACCTCGCGCGGCGCCTCGCTGCGCGACAGTGCCGGCCGGCTGGTCAAGATGATCGGCATCAGCATGGAAAGCACCGACCGCAAGCTGGCGGAAGAAAAACTGCGTCGCAGCGAAGAGCGCTTTCGCGCCTTCTTCGAGCAGGCCGGCGTACCGATGGCCTGGCTGGACCTGGACGGCGGCTGGCGGCGGGTCAACCCGCCCTTGTGCGCCCTGCTGGGCTATGACTCGGCGGAACTCGCCGGGCAGACCTTCCAGGCCCTGACGCACCCCGACGATCTGCCCGCCAACCTGCAGACCCTGTCGCGGCTGCTCCAGGGCGAGATTTCCGAAAGCGTCATGGAAAAGCGGCTGCGCCGCAAGGACGGCAGCTATACCTGGGTGCGCGTGCACGCGGCGCTGCAACGCGACCAGGCCGATGACGCACAAGGACGTATCCTGTGCGTCTACAACGATGTCAGCGACTACCGCCAGCGAGTGGACGCGTTGCAGCAGCGCATCCACGAACTGGAACAGCAGGCCGGCAACGACAGGAAGCGCCGCTGACACTGCGCCAAAGTGCCTTCGGACCGGCGCCCGCGTCGGCCCCAGGGTCATCCCCTCATCATTTATTCAGGGACGCATTAAATCCGGCGTCCCGTCCGACGACCCGCTAAAATAACGGCCCCCCGCCCTGCCGCGCTAAAATTGCGCAGTATTTGATCACTGGCGCCGGCTAGCGCCCACCGAGGTATTCCATGTCTTCCCCCAAAGTCGGCTTTGTCAGCCTGGGCTGTCCCAAAGCCCTGGTCGACTCCGAACGCATCCTGACCCAACTGCGCACCGAAGGGTACGAAGTCACGCCCGAGTACAACGACGCCGACGTCGTCGTGGTCAACACCTGTGGCTTCATCGACAGCGCCAAGGCCGAATCGCTCGAAGCCATTGGCGAAGCGCTGGCCGAGAACGGCAAGGTCATCGTCACCGGCTGCATGGGCGTCGAGGAATCGGTGATCCGCAAGGTGCACCCCAGCGTGCTGTCCGTGACCGGGCCGCAGCAGTACGAAGAAGTGGTGCGGGCCGTGCACGATGCCGCCCCGCCCAAGAAAGACCACAACCCCTACCTCGACCTGGTGCCGCCGCAGGGCGTCAAGCTCACGCCGCGCCATTACGCCTACCTGAAGATCTCCGAAGGCTGCAATCACCGTTGCAGCTTCTGCATCATCCCGTCGATGCGCGGCGACCTGGTCAGCCGGCCCGTGGGCGACGTGCTCAGCGAAGCCGAGCGCCTGGTCAAGGCCGGCGTGAAGGAACTGCTGGTGATCTCGCAGGACACCAGCGCCTACGGCGTGGACGTGAAGTTCCGCAGTGGCTTCTGGAATGGCCGGCCCGTGCGTACCCGCATGACCGAGCTCTGTATGGCCTTGTCCGACATGGGCGTCTGGACACGCTTGCACTACGTGTATCCGTACCCGCACGTGGACGAAGTGATTCCGCTGATGGCCGAGGGCAAGATCCTGCCCTACCTGGACATTCCGTTCCAGCACGCCAGCCCGCGCATCCTGAAAGCCATGAAGCGGCCGGCCTTTGAAGACAAGACGCTTGCCCGCATCAAGAAGTGGCGCGAGATCTGTCCGGACCTGACCATCCGTTCGACCTTCATCGTCGGCTTTCCCGGCGAAACCGAAGAAGACTTCCAATACCTGCTGGACTGGATGCAAGAAGCCCAGCTCGACCGCGTCGGCTGTTTCCAGTATTCGCCGGTGGAAGGCGCGCCCGCGAACCTGCTCGACAACCCGGTGCCCGACGACGTCAAGCAAGACCGCTGGGAACGCTTCATGGAACTGCAGCAGTCCATCTCGACCGCGCGCCTGGCCCGTAAGGTCGGCCGCGAGATCGACGTGCTGATCGACGAAGTGGACGAAGACGGCGCCGTGGGCCGCAGCAGCGCCGACGCGCCGGAAATCGACGGCTGCGTGTACGTCAGCTCGGACCGCGTGCTCAAGCCCGGTGACCTGGTGCGCGCCCGCGTCACCGACTCGGACGAGTACGACCTCTGGGCCGATGCGATCTGACGTGAAGATCCGCCGGCGGCCACGGCCGCCGGCTGCGCCTTACGCTTCCAGCAGCTTCAGGCCCGCCACGCCGCCCACGATCAGCGCAATGCATGCCAGGCGCGCGGCAGACGGCGAATCGCCGAACAACAAGATCCCGAATACCGTGATGCCGACCGAGCCGATGCCGGTCCAGACCGCATAGGCCGTGCCCGCGGGCAGGTGCCGCATCGCCAGCGTCAACAGGAAGATGCTGCCCAGGGCCGCGGCAATGCCGATGGCGCTGGGCCAGAACCGCGTCCACCCGTCCGCATACTTCAACGCCAGCGCCATCACGATTTCCACCGCGCTCGCGGCCAGCAAGATCCACCAGGCCATCGCGGCCTCCCAAGAATCAACCAGCGGCCAGATTAGGACCTATAGTTACCCAGGCACAAGTACGCACCTTTTGGTAACTACAGGAAGGCTTCCATGGCACCCCCCTCGCATCGCCCACCGGCAGACGTCTTTGACGCCGCCTGCCCCTCGCGCCGCGCGCTTGAATTGATCTCGGGAAAGTGGGTGCCGCTGATTCTGCCGGCGCTGGCGCATGGCCCGCTGCGCAATGGCGAACTGCTGCGCAGGCTGGACGGCATTTCGCAGAAGATCATGACGCAGACGCTGCGCGAGCTGGAACGCCACGGGCTGGTGCTGCGCGAAGACCTGCGCACGGTGCCGCCGCACGTGCGCTACCACCTGACGGAACTGGGCCGATCGTTGAACGTGGCGCTGGTGGCGCTGGACCGCTGGGCCGAGCAGCATCATGCGCAGCTGGACGCGGCGGCGCGCCGCCACGATGCGGCATACCCGCCACACTGAAGGGCAGCGACGCCCTGAAACGTCAACGGCGGACAACCCCGTCGGGATGCCCGCCGCGCGAACGCCAGGCGGTACCGCCCGACGCATCCTGCCCCGCGACTAGTGCTTGGCCAGGAAGTCCGACATATCGTCGGCGTGCTCTTCCTCGACCGCCAGGATTTCTTCGAGCAGGCGGCGCGTGGTCGAATCCTGTTCGCCGATGTACTCGATCATCTTGCGATAGCTGTCGATGGCGATGCGCTCGGCGATCAGGTTTTCCTTGATCATCTCTTCGAGCGTCTTGCCTTCGACGTACTCGGAGTGGCTGCGCTCAAGCAGGCCCTTGGGCGACAGATTGGGCTCGCCGCCCAGCTGCACGATGCGTTCGGCCAGCTTGTCGGCGTGGTCTTGTTCCTGGGTGGCGTGTTCGGCGAATTCGGCGGCCACCGGTTCGGCGTTCAGGCCGCGGGCCATGAAGAAGTGGCGCTTGTAGCGCAGCACACAGACGATTTCGGTGGCCAGCGCTTCGTTCAGCAGCTTCAGCACTTGCTCGCGGTCGGCGCGGTAGGTATCGGTGACGGCGCCGGACTCGATGTCCTGGCGCGCCTTGGCGCGGATCGCCTTCACATCCATCTCGAAGGGGCGGTGTGCAGTTTCGCGGTTGCGGGTCGTGTTTTCCATATCGTTAGCTCCTTTTGAGTGGGTCATACGACGCTGGACTTCCAGTCGTTCCGAACGATCCAGTCTACCTACCGCTCGAAAAGATGCTGTGTCCAAACATTGCCCACGACCCCGTTTGCGGGCCTCGCTTCCCCGACAAAAACCGCTGGCGACGCTTCTCGTAAACTATCGGCTTCCCGTAAGACCCGTGACGCAATCTGTAACGGGCTAGGCTATAAATAGCGTCATATGACACTGAAGAACATCTGCGTGTATTGCGGCTCCAACCCCGGCGCCCGCCCCGAATACCTGGAACAGGCCCGCGTGCTGGCCCGCGAACTGGTCAAGCGCGACCTCGGCCTGGTGTACGGCGGTTCGGTGGTCGGCATCATGGGCGTGATTGCCAACGAAGTGCTGGCCGGCGGCGGCCGCGTGATCGGCGTGATCCCCGAATTGCTGCAGAAAAAAGAGCAGGCCCACCGCGGCCTGACCGAACTGCACCTGGTGCAGAACATGCACGAGCGCAAGGCCATGATGATGGACAAGGCCGACGGCTTCATCGCGCTGCCAGGCGGCGCCGGCACGCTGGAAGAATTCTTCGAGGTCTGGACGTGGGCCCAGCTGAACATGCACCAGAAGCCCTGCGGGCTGCTGAACATTGCCGGCTACTACGACGCCCTGATGCAGTTCGTCGACCACGCGGTCGACGAAGCCTTCATGCGCCCCCAGCACCGCGACATGCTGGTGGTCGAAAGCGACCCCGCCACGCTGCTGGACCGCTACGCGATCTACGAACCGCCCAACGTCTCGAAATGGTTCGAGCCGGTGAAGGCCTGACCCATCTCAACCCGTCCCAAGGAAAGCCTCGCAATGTCCACCGGCCCGTTGTCTCCCGCCTGCACCGAGTCTGTATTGCGTGACTACTTCCACGCCAAGGACGAAAACCGCCCGCACTACATGGCGCGCGCCTTCGCCCCGCAGGCGGTGCTGAAGATGGCCCTGCGCACGCAGGCCATCGCCTTTCCCCCTGAATCGCACGGCCTGCCGGCCATCACCGATACGCTGGTGCGCAAGTTCGGCCAGACCTACGACAACGTCTACACCTTCTACCTGGCCCGGCCCGAGGCCGGCGCGTGCCTGCCGGAATACCGTTGCGACTGGATTGTCGGCATGACGGAAAAAGCCACCGGCAATGTGCGCGTGGGCTGTGGCCGGTACGACTGGGGCTTCCAGCCGGACCCTTATCGTGCCAACCGCCTGACCATCACCATCGAGACCATGGTGACGCTGCCGCCCGGCGATGCCGAGGCGGTATTCGGCTGGCTGCTGGCGCTGGAGTATCCCTGGACCAACGCGCAGCGCGTGGTGGCCGGCGCCCCGCCGCTTGAAGACCTGGCCCCCGTGGTGCAGTATCTGCTTCACCCCATGTAGACCGGCAACGGATTGCTTACTTGAAATACGACATCGCAGCTTTTGATTTTGACGGGACCTTGGCAGACACCATGCCCTGGTTCAATTCCATCCTGAACACGGTCGCGGACAAGTACGGCTTTCGCAAGATCGACGCGGCTGAACGCGACCAGCTGCGTCACCGCGAAGCCTCGGAAATCCTGAAGTTCCTGGGCATTCCGCTGTGGAAACTGCCCGCGATCATGGCGCACGTGCGCACGCTGATGCAGGAAATCGACCCCAGTGTCCATCTGTTCGATGGCATTCCCGATGCCTTGGCACGCCTGAAGGCCGGCGGCATGCGGCTGGCGGTGGTCAGCTCGAATTCGCTCGAAAACGTGCAGCGCGTGCTGGGGCCCGATATCGTCGCGCTGTTCGACGACTACGAATGCGGCACGGACCTGTTCGGCAAGCCGGCCAAGATCGACCGGCTGCTCAAACGCCACGACACCGCCCCCGAACGCTTCCTGCTGGTAGGCGACGAAATGCGCGACATCGATGCCGCGCGCAAGGCCGGCGTGCGGGTGGCGTCGGTGGCCTGGGGCTACAACCACGTCGATGCGCTGCGGGAACGCGGCCCCGATGAATTGTTCCTGCGCGTTGCCGACCTGCCCGCCCTGGCGAGCTGACCCGTTCCCGAGGAAAACCGCATGGCACGCAATGTCGAAATCAAGGCCCGCATAGCCAGCGTGGACGCCGTCGAACCGCTGGCGGCCGCCCTGTCCGGCACGACGCCAGTCACCATCGTGCAAGATGACACATTCTTTGCCTGCCCCAACGGCCGACTCAAGCTGCGCGTCTTTGCCGACGGCGCCGGCGAGCTGATCTTCTATCGCCGCGCAGACGCCACCGGGCCGAAAGAAAGCTTCTACGTCATATCGCCGACCTCATCGCCGGACACCCTGCGCGAAACCCTGACGCTGGCCTGTGGCCTCGCGGGCCGCGTGCGCAAGACTCGCCTGCTGCACCTGGCCGGCCGTACCCGCATCCACCTGGATCGGGTCGAAGGGCTGGGGGATTTCCTGGAACTCGAAGTCGTGCTGCGCGACGGCGAAAGCGTCGAAGCCGGCATGGCCGAAGCCCATGAACTGCTGGCCAGCCTGCAGGTCAAGCCCGAACAGTTGCTGTCGGGCGCCTATCTGGATCTCTTGGCCGCGAAGGACTGAAAGCCGGACACATGCTGGGGACCGGCGGCGCGCGGCGCTGCGGGTCCCGCAATCCTGCTCAGGCCGGCTGCCAGCCCCGCACGAACACGTCCACGGGCTGGCGCTTGCCACCCGCCTTCTGCAATTCCAGCAAACGCAGTATGCCGTCGCCGGTCGCGATATCGATACCCTGGGCATCCGCGCTCAGCACGCTGCCAGGCGCGGCCGTAGCAGCCTGGTCCAGCGCCTGGGCGCGCCACACCTTCACCGGGTCGTCCAGGCCGGGCAAGCGGATGCTGGCGCCAGGCACGGGATTGAACGCACGCACGCGACGCGCCAACAAGGCGGCAGGCTGGCTGCAATCGAGTGCCGCCTCGGCCTTGTCCAGCTTGGCGGCGTAAGTCACGCCTTCCTCGGGCTGGCGCACCGGCGTCAGGCCGCCTTGTTCCAGCGCGGCCAGCGTGGCGACGATGGCCTCGCCGCCGGCCACGGCCAACGCATCGTGCAATTGCGCTGCCGTGGTGTCGTCATGAATGGGCACCACGCGTTCCAGCAGCATGTCGCCGGTATCCAGGCCCGCATCCATCTGCATGATGGTGACGCCGGTACGGGCATCGCCTGCCTCGATAGCGCGCTGGATGGGCGCGGCGCCGCGCCAGCGCGGCAACAGGCTGGCGTGGATGTTCAGGCAGCCCAGGCGCGGCAGGTCCAGCACCCATTGCGGCAGGATCAGGCCGTACGCCGCCACCACCATGACGTCAGGCGCCACGCGTTCGAGCAGTTCGCGAGCCTGCGCGGCCTCGTCGGGATAGCGGCCGTCCAGGCGCAAGCTGCGCGGCTGGGCGACTTCAATGCCGGCATCCAGCGCGGCCTGCTTGACCGGGCTGGGCGTGAGCTTGAGCCCCCGCCCCGCGGGACGGTCGGGCTGCGTCATGACCAGGGGAATATCGTGGCCCGCCGCCCGCAAGGCGTCGAAGGCGATACGGGCGAATTCCGGCGTGCCGGCGAAAACTAGGCGCATGAGGGTCGGACCAGAAGAAAGGAAACGGGCATCAGGCGCGCAGCGCTTCGCGCTCGGCCTTTTTCAGCTTGGTCTTGATGCGGTTCTGCTTCAGCGAAGACAGGTACTCGACGAACACCTTGCCTTCGAGGTGATCCAGTTCGTGCTGCACGCACACCGCCAGGAGGCCGTCGGCGTCGAACTCGAACGGCTTGCCGTCGATATCCAGCGCCTTGCAGCGAATGCGCGAGGCGCGCTCGACTTCGTCGTACACGCCGGGCACGGACAGGCAGCCTTCTTCGTAGATCTTGTGGTCGTCGCTGTGCCAGGTGATCTCGGGGTTGATCAGCACCAGCAGCTGATTGCCTTCTTCAGACACGTCGATGACGACCACGCGCTCGTGCACGTCGACCTGGGTTGCGGCCAGGCCCACGCCCGGCGCGTCGTACATGGTGTCGGCCATGTCGCGCACCAGTTGGCGGATGCGGTCATCGACCTCGGCGACCGGCTTGGCCACTTTGTGCAAGCGCGGATCCGGGTAGCGAAGAATAGGGAGTAAAGCCATTGAAAGGGGTCGTCAGTAATAAGTGCCTGGATAAGAGTTTAATTCATTAGAGTCTTGATTTCTAATAGTTTTCGGCTAAACGGAAGATTGCACGGATCAACCTGCCCCCGTTTTCGGGCACCGATCCGGGACGAATCGATCCGCCCCTGTCCTGGCCTGTGCCGTGGCCGTGCGACACTCTCGGACGACCGGCGCTGCGCGCCCCGCCCTCTGCCCTCCGTACCTGCCGGCCCGCCGGCGCTCGTTTTCATGCCGCTGACCCACACTGTTGCCGAATTGTCCGCCTGGCTGCGCCTGTCCCTGGAACCCGGGGTCGGCTCCGCCACGGCCTGTACCTTGCTGGGTGCGCTGGGCCTGCCGGAACAGATCTATGCGCAGCGGGCCAGCGCCCTGATGCGCCAGGTGCCCGACGCGCTGGCGCGCCAGCTGGCCGCCCCCATGCCCGCCGACATGGCCGCGCAGGTCGACAGCGCCCTGCAATGGGTCGACGCCCCCGATCACCACATCCTGACCCTGGCCGACCCCGCCTATCCGCAGAGCCTGCTCACCATCGCCGACCCGCCCATCCTGCTCTACGTGACCGGCGATCCGGCCTATCTGCAAGGCCAGGCGCTGGCCGTGGTGGGCGCGCGCAACGCCACGCCGGGAGGCCAGGAAAATGCCCGCGCCTTCGCCCGCCACCTGGCGGGCAGTGGCTGGCGGGTCATCAGCGGGCTGGCATTGGGCATCGACGCGGCGGCCCACGAAGGCGCGCTGGATGCCGGCCCTGGCGGCGCAGGCACGGTCGCAGTGATGGGCACCGGCATCGACCGCATCTATCCCGCCAAGCATCGTGACCTGGCGCACCGCATTGCCGCCCACGGCGCACTGGTGTCCGAACTGCCCCTGGGCACGGGCGCCCTGCCGCAGCACTTCCCCAAGCGCAACCGCATCGTGGCGGGGCTGGCGCGCGGCGTACTGGTGGTCGAGGCCGCCAAGCAAAGCGGGTCCCTCATCACGGCGCGATTGGCCGGCGAAAGCGGGCGCGAGGTCTTCGCCATTCCGGGTTCCATTCATTCGCCGCTGTCGCGGGGCTGCCATGCCCTGATCCGCCAGGGCGCCAAGCTGGTGGAGACTGCCGCCGACATCACCGACGAACTGGGCGGCGGCGCCACGCCCGGCACGCCGCGCGCCAAGGCGCAGGCGCCCGCCGCCTTGCCTGACCACCCCGTCCTCGATGCCCTGGGGTTCGACCCCCTGCACCTGGATGCCATCCAGGCGCGCTGCGGCCTGGACACGCCCACGCTGCAAGCGCAATTGCTGGAACTGGAACTGGCCGCCCGCGTGGCGCGCCTGGACGATGGCCGCTTCCAGCGCCTGAAATAGGCGTTGGCGCTACTATTGACGATGGTGCCGTCGAGTTGCCGCGGTCGCCACCCGATACCGATACAGGAAGAGACATGGCTTTGCCCTCCCGCGTCAAGATCGTCGAGGTTTCCCCCCGCGACGGCCTGCAGAATGAAAAAGAATTCGTGTCCACCGACATCAAGGTGGAACTGGTCAACCGCCTGGCCGCGGCCGGCTTTCCCAACGTCGAGGCGGCTTCGTTCGTGTCGCCCAAATGGGTGCCGCAAATGGCCGACGGCGCCGACGTCATGGCGCGCATCGAGCGCCGCCCCGGCACGATCTATTCGGTGCTGACGCCCAACACGAAGGGCTTCGAAGGCGCGCTGGCCGCCGGCGCGGACGAGATCGTCATTTTCGGCGCGGCCAGCGAGGCCTTCTCGCAAAAGAACATCAATTGCTCCATCGCCGAATCCATCGCACGCTTCGAACCCGTGGTGCAGGCCGCCCGCGAAGCCGGCATCCGCGTGCGCGGCAGCATCAGCTGCGCGCTGGGCTGTCCCTACCAGGGCGAAGTGCCGATTGACGCGGTGGTCGACGTGGCCCAGCGCTACCTGGCCATGCAGGTCGATGAAATCGACGTCGCCGACACCATCGGCGTGGGCACGCCGCAACGCGTGCGCGATGTGATGGCGGCGGTCACCCGCGTGGTGGACCCGGCGCGCGTGTCGGGCCACTTCCACGACACCTACGGCCAGGCGCTGGCCAACATCCTGGCATCGCTGGAAACCGGCATCTCGATCTTCCACGCCTCGGTGGCAGGCCTGGGCGGCTGCCCCTATGCCAAGGGCGCCACCGGCAACGTGGCCACCGAAGACGTGCTGTACATGCTGCGCGGCCTGGATATCGACACGGGCGTGGACTTCGACGCCGTGGTCGACATCGGCCAATGGATGTCGGCCAACCTGAATCGCAAGGGCTCCAGCCGGGCCGGCAACGCCATTGCCGCCAAGCGGGCCGCCTGACGCGAAACCTCGTAGAATGGCTGCGCGCGTTTCGCGTGAGCGCCAGGACCGCCTGGCGCGCATCTTCTCGCAACGCTATCGGAATTCCGCAGCCGCATGACGTCCCCCGTCTCCCCCCCTCCGCCCGAGGAACTTGCCGCCCTGCTGCGCGCCATCGGCCCCCTGCCCCTGTCGGGACAGGCATGGCCGGACTGGGTCCGCATCCTGACCTGGGTCATCCTGGCCGTGCTGGGCGTGCAGGTCGTTACGACCGCCATCCGCGCCCCCGCGCAGCCTTTCGACGCTGCGCTGGCCGTGGGCGTGGGACTGTGCTTCATCGGCCTGTTGTTCATCTCCTGGCACATGCAGACATCCATCACCACCATCGACGAACGCGGCCTGCGCCAAAGCTGGTTCGCGCGCCGCGAGGTCGCTTGGGAAGACGTGCGCGGCGCGCGGTTCGTGCCGATGCTGTTTTCCAAGCGACTGGTGGTGTTCACGCATAGCGGGCGGCCCGTGATCTTCCAGGGTGGCACACGCGAACTGCGCAACGCCTTCACGAAGATTGCCGAACTGTACCGGCGAAGTTGACCCGCCAGCCCCCGCGACGACAGAGGCTCGTCGCGCCCCTACCCAGGAGCCCTGAAGCATGACGGAGCTGGCCTATGCCTATCTTGCCCCCTCCGAATTCGCCCAACGGCAGGGCCAGGCCGACCTGAGCCTGGCCACCAGCGGCGGTCTTGCGCCGTCGGGCGCGGTGGCGCATCCCTTTTTCTTTTCCGGATTCGTGGCCCAGCCCGCCGTGGTGGCGCAAGCGCTGCTGATGCTGGCACGAGTGGCCCGCACCCGCTTTTATGTGCCGCCGAACACGCTGGCGGCGGTGCTGCGGGCGGCGGATCCGGTCGTGACTTCCACGCCCGAGGGCTTGCGCTTCGAGTCCTTCAGCGTGTGCTGCGGCGTGTATGCGCGCCTGGATGTGGACGCAGCGGCGCTGGACGCCACGCATTCGGCGCCCGGCGTCACCAACGTGGACGTGAACCCCCCGTTGCGCCAGGCGCTGGCCGGGCTGCGCGCGTCCGAACCGCTGCACCTGAACGTGGGCAACGATGCGCTGCGGGTGGCGACGCCAGCGGGCGAGATCGTCGAAGAGAAAGTCCCGTTGCCCACGCGCTGGCTCAAGGGGTTTGCCGAAACGCAGATGCTGTCGGCGGGCATGACGGCGCGTCACGAGCTCACCGGCGCCGCACTGCGCCAGTTCGTGCAGGCGCTGCCGCGCTCATCGGCGACCAAGACGGTGATGTGGGCAACCCAGGCCGCCCGCTCGCTGCGGCTGGCCACGCAGGCGACGCCGGGCGCGGTGTGCGTGGCGGGACCAGAGCGGCTGCGCGTGCTGGAGCCACTGCTGCGCTACGCCACGGCGCTACGCGCCTACGGGGCGGATGTAGCGGCGGGTGGCCAACCCCAGGCCAGCGCCTGGGTGCTGGAACTGCCGGGCGCGCGGGTCACGCTGGGGCTGAGCCCAGAGAAGTCACGCGGCTTCTCGGGCGAGGGTTCGGTGCTGCATCTGATCGCGGGCGGCGATGCAAACGAGGACGCGGCATTCGTATCCACGCTGCTGGCCTTCGAACCCCGCATCGATATTGCCCAATTGGCCGTGCGGGCGCTGCTGCCGCAAGCGCAGATCGCGTCCGCGCTGGGCGTGCTGGCGTCGTCCGGCCAGGTGGGTTTCGATCTGGCGGCGGGCACGTATTTCCATCGCCCGCTACCGGTGCAGGCGGGGCTGCTCGAAACGCTGCATCCGCGGCTGGCCGATGCGCGCAAGCTGCTGGCAGACGGCGCGGTGCTGCCCGAGGGCGAGGGGCGATACACGGTGCAGTCGGGGCCGCAGCGGTACCGCGTGGCGCTGGGCGTCGAACCGTCGCACGATCGCTGTACATGCCCCTGGAACGCCAAATACCAGGGCACGCGCGGCCCTTGCAAGCACACGCTGGCCGCTCGCATGTTTCTCGATCCGCTGAACGCGCCTGGAGCCGACGCATGACCCTGAGCCTGACCGAACGCCGCGCAGCGCTGCGCGAGGCCGCTGGCGGCGACGCGACGGACGTCACCGCCTTAGTCCGCGCTCTGGCCGGCGCGAACGAGGAAGACCGCGCCGCGCTGGCCAAGACCTTGCCGCCATCGCGCCTGTTCAGCGCGGAGGGTCCAACCCCAAGGGCATGTTTCGTGTTGACCGCGCTGGGCAAGCCCAAGCTGGTGGCCGAGATCCTGGCGCCGGCAGATATGACGCGCAAGCGCGACTATGCCGCACGCCATGACGCGATGGCGCCAGCCGTCATCGCCGCGGCAAGCGAACGGGAAGCATCCTGGCGGGCCGCATTCGTCGAGCTGTTTGCGGAACAATCCTGGTGGGCCGAACCTCTGGTCTGGCCCGTATGCCGCGCGCTGGTTCGACTGGATGACCAGGCGCCGCTGTCCCAGGCCTATCTCCGGTGCTTCGTGCAACAGGTCAGCGCCATCGGCGCGGACGGGCAACGGGACGAAGACCATGGCAAGCTCATGGCCGCGCATCTGCAGGCGCACCCCGATTGGGTCGAACGCGAGTTCTGGGCCCTGTTCCGCGTCGACGGAATGGGCGCCGATTACCAGCTCATCGAGCGTACCGGCCTTGCCTGGGACGCCGCCATCCTGGCGCTATGCCGGGCCAGCCCGGCATTCCGGGAACGCCTGCTCGCCGAGTCATTGGAAGCACTGCTGCGAGACTTCTCGGCGAAAGTCATTGCCTGGTACTTGCGCGTGCATCGATTGGTCGATCCGACCGCACACGAAGTCGCGGCCAGGCAACACACGTATTTCTCGGTGCTCGCCACGGCGCCAAGCACGGCGGTGGGCCTGGCCCAGGACATGCTCAAGCGCGCCGCCGCACAACTGGATGTGGACGCGATGATCGAGGCCGCGCCCGCCGTCCTGACCCGTACGGAGAAGAAGCTGGTCAAGGCCCAGCTCGCGCTGCTTGCCGCGCTCAAGACGGATGCCGGGCAAAGCGATCGCATCTCGCAGATCGTCGGCGAAGCGCTGGAAGGCATGCCGTTGGACCTGGCGCCGCTGGCGCGCAAGCTCATGGTTGCGACAGACGAGATGCAACCCGCCGATGCAGAGGGCGAGGCTCGCACGAAAGAGGACGACGTCAGCCGCACAATCACGATACCGGCACCGCGCAGTACGTCGCTGCCGGATCTTCCCGAGCCTGCGCCCGACATCAGCGACGACGAGGCACTGCACGCCTTGATCGGGGCGCAGTTCGAGGGCGTCGGACACGGCGCCGAGCTGCCGCGCATTTTCGACTACCTGGCCCGCCGTCCGCAGATTGCGCTGCCTGAGGCGCTGCAACAGCGCGCCGCCGAGATCATCGCGTCGGTATGGGATGAACACAATGGCTCGCCACGGCGCCTTCTGGCCGCCGCGCTGCTGGGCCGGGGCGACGTCAGTTTCCAGGGCTATGCCCGTTATGTGGTGGCCAGCACGGGCACGCCGGGCCCCGCGGGCGTGGCGTTGCAGGAACACACGTTCACCAGCAGCGCCTACGACGTCGAGACCGGCGATTGGACGGTCAACGAAACCTGGACCTCGCGCTCGGGCTACCAGTACCTGGCGACGCATTCGCCGCTGGCCTTGCTGGCGGGGGCTTTCCACGACCTGCGGTCGAGTAGGGCGCGGGGTGAACCCTTCGTGGCCCCGGCGCCTGTTCCGACCCAAAGCTTCACCTGGCAACGGGTGGTTGCCACGCCGGGCGAAGGCACATTCTCGCGCGACCTGGAGGTGTTGGGAGAGGGTCCCAAGCCGTTCTGGATGCCGACGGACACCGCCGCGGTGACCCACGCGTCCGCCTCGCCGGCCCTGGATGTCGCCGACGTACCGGCCGAATTCACCTTCCGCGTCCAGGAAGCCCGGCAGCAGGACGGCTACGACCAGGTCGTGCAATGGACGGCCTGGCTGCTGCGGTCCAACCCCGACACGCTGGCCGCGCATTTTCATCCGATGTTGTGCGCGGCGGTGCAGGTCATCAACGTGCGCGGCCTCGCGCCGTTGCTGACGGCGCTGGGCGCGTCCCGGCAGGTGCCCGGTGCGCCCGTGTACTCGGCCTTGGCGCTGGCCGCATCGGCGAAAATGGCCGAGCAGCGCGCCCAGGCCGCCGAGGCAATCGCACGCCTGGCTGACGCGGGCCTGCTCGACCCCGCGCCGTTCGCCGCGCAGATCGCGGCGCACCTGGCACAGGGCTTCGTCCTGGCCGGACGACTGGCGCAGACGCTGGCCGACGCCGCGTCCATCAGCGCGCTTGCCGGTTGCCGCGTATTGCAAACGCTGGCGGCGCTGCTGCCGCATCTGCTCGATGCCCAAGGCAAGCCGCTGGCCCAGGCGGTCAAGCTCATCGAACTTGCCGCCCGCCTGGCCAATGACTACGGCATGCCGGTGGCGCTGCCCGCCGTGCTGGCGGCACGGAGCAAGGGCGCATCCGTGCTGGCAGTGACCTTGCGCAGCCTGGATGCCGTCGCATCGCGGGCAACGCCGTTGACCGAAACCGCCGCAGCCGCCGCGCGGCAGACTCATGAGGGATGACCACGCACATGACGCCCTACAAGAATCTCTGGGACTACTACCGCGACACGGCGCGGCTGATTGAGGATGGCGCGACCCTGCGCACCCTGTACGACGCCCTGCTTGCCGTGCAGTCGGACGATATGCGCACAGTGGACGCGTCGCCCAAGCGGCTGCGTGAAATGACGCAAAGCTGGTCCCAGCGCCCGAATTTTCTGCCGATCCGCCTGAACGAACTGTTCAACGGCCTGCAGGTCGACCCGACGGATGACTACGTGCTGGCCCTGGTCGGCGGGCTGGGCGGACGCCACGAACAGGAAGTGCGCCTGTTCATGCTGCGCCACGACCACGCGCTGCGCGACAACGTGTTCTGGCGCGTCTTCGAGGTAGAAGGCGGCGGCGAGATCTCGTTGGCGAACATCGACAAGTTCTCGCGCGAGGAATTGAACTGGCACAACACGGTCGTGCTGCTGACCAACGAAGGCACGCTGGACCGGCGCCGGGTGCTGCGCAGTTGCCTTGAAGCGCTGAACCGGGATTTCTCCTCCTATCGCGCCGGCTGGTACTCGCGGGTCTATGCAACGCTTGCCCCCACGCCCGACGAGGTGGCAGCCGACCAACACCTGCTGCGGCTGTGCCTGGGCTCGTCGATCACTGCCACCGTATCGCTGGCAGTGAAGCAGTTCGAGACGCTGCACAAGCACGGCCTGCTCGACGCCACGCCTTTCGTGGACGCTTGCGGCGGCGCATTCTCGGGGCCGAAGAGCGCGGCGCTGTCGGTGCTGCGCATTCTGGAAGCACTGGGCGCACAGGCACGGGTCGATTCGCAGGCCCTGACGCAGGCGCTGGCCCTGGGTCTGGGGCATCCACATGCCGACGTGCAACGGGCGGCGGTGAAGGCGCTGGTGAAGATGGGCCGGGTAGATCTGGCGCAACAGCAGCGCGACGCCCTGGCGCCGGCGGTGGCCATCCTGCTGCCGCAAGCCGAGGCTGCCAAGGCCGAAGCAACGGTGGACAAAGGTCTTGCAGCAAGCGCCAGTGCCCCAGGCCTGTCGGGCACGCCATCCGATTTGCCATCACCCGCGCCCCTGAATCCCTGGACGGACGACGACGCCCAGGAACGCTATGCCGCGCTGCTGGAAGCGCCCGCCGACGCCCTGGAATTCGAGCTGGCGCTGGCGTGGCTGGCGACGTCCCGGCAGGTGGTCAACGCGATCGCGCCCTTGGCCAAGCGCGCACGCCGCCTGGCCGAGCGCGACAGACAGCACTACGCGGCCGCGCTGCTGCTGGCGGCGCATGACCCTAAGGTCCCATTCCTGCCACGGCAGTATTGGCAGAACACCTCCACCAGCCTGGTCAACGGTGAGTGGGTACAAGAACGCGAGGGCAAACGCCAGGCGCTGCCGAGCGCCGAACAATCCACCCTGCTACCCAGCTTCATCACCCGCCTGCGCGAGGTGGCCGCGATCTTGCAGGGCCAGGCGCCGCGCCGCCCGCTGCTCGCCACGCCCACCGACACGCAGGGTTGGGTCGATGCCGACGCCCTGCTGGCCCGCTTCGAGGCGGGCCGGGAAGGCGGCACCCCATTGCCGGTGGATCTCACCCAGGCCTTGCTGCGCGTGCATCCCGAGCATCGGGCCCGGGCGGTCGAGGCTACCGGTGGCGCATGGCCGCAGATCACCGACACCGTGCGGATCGAATGGCGCAGCCGCGGATCGAGCACCTTGAAGGCCGACGGCTCGCCGCAGTGGGTATGGTGGAGCCCCGTGATCCATGCCGCGCCCGACGAAACGCCTTCGGCCACGCAGCCGGCGCTGATTCCGTCAGGTCCGCTGCAATACAACGACTGGGGCGACGCCCATGCGCTGGTCTGCGCCGAACTCGGCCTGGCCAACCCCGCGTCGACCTTGCCGCTGGCCGCGGCCAGCATGGCGATCATGAACACGGCGGCGGGCGACGAAGCCGAGCATCGCGCCCCCGCCGTGCTGCGCGTTCTTGCCGGGCATCCGGGCGCGTGGCACGCGGAAACCGTCCAACTGCTTGCCCTGGGCATGGCGGCCAAGCAGGCCGAGGTGCGCGCGCAGGCCGTGGAAGCGTTTGCCGCTGCGATTCCGCACCGCTTGGACGCAACCGCTGCCGCGCAGGCCTACGCCGCCTGCGTGCCCGCGATCGTCCTGACCCGCTGGGCAGCGTCCTTCACCGACGCGGCGACATTGGCACCTGCGGCCGTCATCGCCGTGCTGGGCGGTCTGTTGCCGCACCTGGACCCCAAGACGCGCGGTGTCGGATCCTTGCTTACCGTGCTGCTGGATGAGTCGCTGCGCCACGCGCACCCTGTCCAGGCCGCGGACCTGCGCGGCTGGCTGGCGGGCTTTACTGGCACGTCCGCCGCCGCCAAAGCCGCGAAGGCGCTATTAGCGTTGTAAATCGATTGAGGAAACTTGCATGACCCTGACCGCCGAACAGTTTCACCAACGCATGTGGGAAATCCTGGAGCCCGTGGACACCGAGTTTTTCGAGGTCGTCGCCGCGCCCGCCCCCGACGCGGGAGCGATCGGGGCGCTTGAAGCGGCGGTCGGCTTTCCGCTGCCGGCAGCGTTTGCCGCCTTCTGCCAGCGCACCAATGGCTTGTGCGTGATGGCGCGCGAAGCCGTCTGGCCGCATGCGAAAGAGTTCGAGGTCGGCCCCGCCTGGACGTTCTGGCGCGGCCTGTTGCTGTTGGGCATCGACACCCCAGACTTGCCCGAATGGGCCAGCATCTCGGCGCAGCAGCGCCGGCTGGCCGAGGCCGGTCTGCCCGGCATCCTGCCCCTGCTGAAAATCGTGGGCGATGGCGGCCGGATCTGGGGCGTGGATCAGGCAGGGACCGTGGTGGTGATCGATGACTTGACCGATCCGCAGCCGCTGGACGGTGACTTTACCGATCTCTATGCCGAGCAGATCGCCGACCTGATGCAGCGCCAGCAGGACATGGCGCAGCGACTGACCGAACGCGCAACGCGCAAGCCAGGCAATCTGCCGGGGTAAAACGCCACCGCACGCTGACCGATCCCAGACGTCATCCATCACATCCAGACACCCAAGACAGGACATGATCCCCTTAACGTTCAAGACCGCCGCCCTGATCACGGGCATTGCAATGACGTTGGCCTGCCAGGCGCAACCGCCCGCGTCGGCATCCCCCCCATCGCAGCCGCCCGTCGTCGGGGCGTGGCGCAAGGTGTCCGATGCCCAGCTCAATCAGCAATACCGCTACTCGATGCTGCCCGGCGTGGCGGCCGCGGGCAGCCGTTGGGCAGCCTACGACCCCAAGGCCGGCAAGACCGTGTGCTGCCTGGTCGTGGTCGGGCCTGAGATCAGCGAGGCCGAGCTGGACACCACCTACAACATTCCGGGCCCGTGGATCACCGATCTGGTGAACGGCTGGAACCTGGACGCCGCGCCGTATCGGCCACACGTGCAGTTGCTGCGGGCGGAAGGCGCACTGGTCGATCACGAATTCTCGGACATGGCTGACGAATTGGGCGGCCTGCTGCTGCCCGCCCAGGCCCAGGCCGTCGCGCCGAATACGCTGCAGCTGGACGGCAAGCGTTACACCGTAGAGCGCAAGGAAGAGCCGCTTGCCAGCGATGACGGCGTGGTGCACACCTATGCCCTGCGGCCCGCCCAGGGCGGCAAGCCCTTGGCGGTCGAGGTTCCCTACGGGATTTACTAGATCAGCGAATCGGCAGCGCGTACATCAGGCCACCCTGCGTCCATTGCGCATTCAGGCCGCGCTTGATCTTGAGCGGGCTGCCCTGGCCGACGTTGCGCTCGAAGCTTTCGCCGTAGTTGCCCACCTGCTTGACGATGTTGTAGGCCCACTTTTCGTCCAGCCCCAGGTTGGCGCCACCGCCGGGCGTGACGCCCAGGATGCGTTTGATGTTGGGGTTGGCGCTCTTGGCCTGTTCGTCGACGTTCTTGGACGTGACGCCGTATTCTTCGGCTTCGATCATGGCCGACAGCGACCAGCGCACGATGTTCAGCCAGGCGTCGTCGCCCTGACGCACGAACGGGCCCAGCGGCTCTTTCGAGATGATCTCGGGCAGCACGACGTAATCGTCGGGGTTCTGCAGCTTGGAAATGCGGATGGAAGCCAGGCCCGAGGCGTCGGTGGAGAACACGTCGCAACGACCGGCCGCGAACGCGTTGACCACTTCGTTGAAGGTCTCGATCACGACCGGCTTGTACGTCACGTTGTTGGCGCGCGCCCAGTCGGCCAGCGTGTTTTCGTTGGACGTGCCGGTTTGCAGGCAGATCGTGGCGCCGTTGATTTCCTTGGCGCTCTTGACGCCCAGCGACTTGGGCACCAGGAAACCCTGGCCATCATAGAAATTGATGCCGGCATGGATGATGCCCAGCGCGGTGTCACGCTGCTGCGTCACGGTGGTGTTGCGCGTCAGGACATCGACTTCGCCGGACTGCAACGCGGTGAAGCGCTGCTGCGAATTGAGCGGCACCACCTTGATCTTGTCGGCATCGCCGAACACGGCCGCGGCGATGGCCCGGCACAGGTCTACATCCAGCCCTTGCCACTTGCCTTGCGCGTCGGGTGCGGAAAAGCCCGCAAAACCCGTGGTGGTGCCGCAGGCTACCGCCCCGCGCTGGCGCACGACGTCCAGCGTCGCCGCCTGTGCACCCTGTACCGCTGCCAACAGCAGCGCCGCGCCCACCAACCCTTTAGCAATATTCATGACCTGGATTCCTGTTGTACCGGGACGCGCCAGCGCCCTGTTGTAGCGGGGCGCGCACGCGCGCCGAGGCGAGAAGCTTATAGACATGAAGCGCCCGCGCCAAATAACAAGCGCTTATTTAGGTATATCAGGCCGCCAGCGAGATGGATACGGGTTGATTGGCCTCGCAGGCGTCCAGCGCACGGCTCAGGCGTTGCATGCCCAGCGCGATCTGGCTTTCGTTCATGGTGGCGAACGACATGCGCATGGCATGCACGTCGGCCTGCGCCGCATCGGCGTAGAACGCCTTGCCGGGCACATAGACCACTTCGTGTTCGATCGCATAGGGCAACAGGCGGGTGGCGTCGACCTCGCCGGTCAGGCGGGCCCAGAAGAACATGCCGCCCTCGGGCTTGCGAAAGACGATGCGGCCGTTCAATTCACGCGTGAGCGCATCGGCCATGGCGTCGCAGCGCTGGCCGTAGGCCGCGCGGATGCGCGGCACGTGCTCTTCGTAGCGGCCGTTGGCCAGGTACTGGGCCACGACTTCCTGGATCCAGGCAGACGAGGCCATGTCGTCGGCAGCCTTGGCGCCGACGCAGCGGCGGCGGATTTCGGGCGGCGCCACCAGCCAGCCGATGCGCAGGGCGGGCGCCATGGTCTTGGACATGCTGGCCAGG
The DNA here is from genome assembly GCF_058783235.1 of Achromobacter sp. FW305-C-28. Taxonomy (NCBI): domain Bacteria; kingdom Pseudomonadati; phylum Pseudomonadota; class Betaproteobacteria; order Burkholderiales; family Alcaligenaceae; genus Achromobacter; species Achromobacter sp. FW305-C-28. Next base: position 41,299 of record NZ_JBYSYL010000016.1, read on the forward strand.
TACACGGCCCAGTGACGGGCCTCACCTTCGGCCAGCGCCATGATGGGCGGCACGGCTTGCCCGGCAAAGCGCAGTTCGCTGTAGGGGTCGTCTTCGACGATCAGGAAGCGGTGCTTGACCGCCAGTTCCAGCAAGCGCAGGCGGCGCTGGCGCGAGATGGTAGCGCCGCAGGGGTTCGAGAACGACGCCACCACGCAGACCATCTTGGGCTTGATGCGCGCGGCCAGTTCGTCGAGCGCGTCGATGTCGATGCCGTCGGGGCCCGACGGCACCGTGTGCACCGTGGCGCCGGTGTAGCGCAGCGCCTGCACGGAATTGGGGAAGGCGGGCGATTCGATGATGGCGTGGTCGCCGGGTTGCAGCATCACGCGGGTCAACAGCGCCATGGCTTGCTGCGAGCCGCCGGTGACGGCCAGTTCGGTATCCGGGTTGCAATGCAGGCCACGCACCGCCGACAGGCGCGCCAGCTCGTTGCGCAGGCTGGCCTGGCCGTCGATGTTGGAATACTGCAGGCAGGCGCCCAGGCGTGCCATGACCTGGGTGGAGGCAATCGACAGGCCGTCCACGTCGAACAGTTCCTGGGCGGGATAGCCGCCCGCCAGCGAAATGGTGCCGGGACGCATCGCGTACGGCATGAGCGAGCGGATCGGGGAGGCGGGGGGATTCAGGAAAGGCGTGGCGAAGGCGTAGTCGGGCGCGACACTGGACATGGCGGAGGGGACAAGGAAAAGGGATGGACCGCGCTGCCCTTGGGGACCGCGCCGGGGGTTTTAAAACATTGAAATCTAAACAAATATCTACAAATTCTAAGCCTGCCGATCAAACAGGGTCAACGAAGATACGGTCCGATAAGGCCGACTGTGGTGAAACCGGCTGCCCAGGTCCTACACTATGGGACATTCCGACCCCACGAGAACTGCATGACCGCTGTCGACACCCTGGCCGGGCGCCTCGCCCGCATCCAGCAACGCATTGCCCAGGCTTGCGAACGCGCCGGCCGCGCGCCGGACAGCGTGACGCTGCTGCCGGTCAGCAAGACGTTCGAAGTAGATGCCGTGCGCGAAGCCATGGCGCTGGGCCTGACCCGTTTCGGCGAAAACAAGACACAGGAACTGCGCCAGAAGGCCGCCGCGCTGGCGGGCCAGGGCGTGCAGTGGGTGCTGATCGGCCACTTGCAGACCAACAAGGCCAAGGACGCGGCGCGCGACGCCACCGAACTGCAGTCGCTGGACCGCGCGGACCTGGCCGAGGCCCTGCACCGCCGCCTGGTCAATGAGGGCCGGACCCTGGATGTGCTGGTGCAGGTCAAGACTTCGTCCGAACCCAGCAAGTTCGGCATGGACGCCACCGACGTGCCCGCCTTCCTGCGCCGAATCGCCACCGAATTCCCCACCCTGCGCGTGCAGGGCCTGATGACCATGGCGGTCAATTCGCCCGATCCGGCCGAGGTGCGCGCCTGCTTCCGGGCCCTGCGCGAACTGCGCGACCAATTGCGCCAGGACGCCATCGCGGGCGTGTCGCTGGACCGGCTATCGATGGGCATGAGCGGCGATTTCGAGCTGGCGATCGAAGAAGGTTCCACCGAGGTCCGCATCGGCACCGCCATTTTTGGCGTCCGCAGCTACCCCGATCCGCAATAAGCCGCTGATTCCGGGCCTCGAAACAGACGCATATTGCCCCGGGTGCGGGGCATAATGACGTCGCTAAAAACGAGGAGACACCCCATGCAAAAACAAGCACGGCGCCTGTTGGCGCTTGCCGCCCTGTCGCTGGCCGCTACCGCGGCCACCGCCCAATCCTGGCCTTCCCAGCCCGTCCGCTGGATCGTGCCCTACCCGGCCGGCGGCGGCGCCGACGTGGTCGCGCGCACGGTGGCCAGCGGCATTGAAAAGCCGCTGGGCCAGACCATCGTGGTCGAAAACCGCCCCGGCGCGGCCACCATCATCGGCGCCACCGCCATTTCGCAGGCCGAACCCACCGGCTATGTGATCGGCACGGCCGACTCGGGCACCCTGGCCTTCAACCCGTCGCTGTACGCCAAGCTGTCCTACGATCCGTCCAAGTTCACCTACATCGGCGGCATCGCCAAGTTCCCGCTGCTCTTGGCCGTGAACGTCAATTCGCCGTACAAGACGGTGGACGACGTGATCCAGGCCGCCAAGAAGGAACCGGGCAAGCTGACCGCCGCCTCGGCCGGCGCCGGCTCGCCGCACCACCTGGCGCTGGAACTGTTCAAGCAGCGCACGGGCGCCAACCTGCTCCACGTGCCCTACAAGGGCGCCGCCCCGGCCATCCAGGACCTGCTGGGCGGACAGGTGGACGTGATGTTCATCGATCTGGCCGCAGGCCTGCCCAACGTCAAGGCCGGCAAGCTGCGCGTGCTGGCCTCGGCCACGCCCGAGCGCGTGGCCGTGCTGCCCGACGCCCCCACCATGGCCGAACAGGGCGTGCCCGACTTCACCGCCTACGCCTGGCAGGGCCTGGTCGCCCCTGGCGGCCTGCCCGAGCCCGTCGTCAAGAAACTGTCGGCTGAACTGGATGCCGCGCTGAAGTCGCCGGCCGTGTCGCAGAAGATGCTGGACATGGGCGTGATCCCCATGCCGCTGTCGGCCAAGGACTTCAAGGCCTACGCAGAACAGGAACGCACCACCTGGGCGGACGTGATCAAGAAGGCGAACATCAAGCTGGAATAAGCAGCCCCGGCGCTGCGTGGCAATGAAAAAACGCGGCCCGAGGGCCGCGTTTCTTTTGCCAGGTGCCGTGCGCGCCCCGCGGCGCGCAGGCATTGCGCGGATTACACCAGCACGCGCTCGATACCGCCCGCGTTGGCGCGGCGCACGTAGTCTTCCATCCAGCCTTCGCCCAGGATGTGGCGCGCCATTTCGACCACGATGTAGTCGGCGTCCATGCCGGTATCGCCTTCGTAGCGCGACAGGCCCTGCAGGCACGACGGACACGAGGTCAGCACCTTGATGTCGCCAGTGAAACCGTCACTGCGCAGCGCGGCGTCGCCCTTCAAGAGCTCTTCCTGCTTGCGAAAGCGCACCTGCGTGGAGATGTCGGGCCGGCTGACCGCCAGCGTGCCCGATTCGCCGCAGCAGCGGTCGCTCTTGACGGCGCCGTCGCCCACCAGCGAACGCACGGTCTTCATCGGGTCCTGCAGCTTCATGGGCGTGTGGCAGGGGTCGTGATACATGTAGCGCACGCCCTTGGCACCCTCGAGCTTGATGCCCTTTTCGAGCAGGTACTCATGGATGTCGATCAGGCGGCAACCCGGGAAGATCTTGTCGAACTCATACCCCGAGAGCTGGTCGTAGCAGGTGCCGCAGCTGACCACCACCGTCTTGATGTCCAGGTAGTTCAGCGTATTGGCGACCCGGTGGAACAGCACCCGGTTGTCGGTGATGATCTGCTCGGCCTTGTCGGTCATGCCGTTGCCGCGCTGGGGATAGCCGCAGCACAGGTAGCCCGGCGGCAGCACGGTCTGCACGCCAGCGTGCCACAGCATGGCCTGGGTGGCCAGGCCCACCTGGGAGAACAGGCGCTCGGAACCGCAACCCGGGAAATAGAACACCGCTTCCGTGTCGGCCGTGGTGGCCTTGGGGTCGCGGATGATCGGCACGTAGTTGGCGTCTTCGATGTCCAGCAGCTTGCGTGCGGCCTGCTTGGGCAGCCCGCCCGGCATCTTCTTGTTGACGAAGTGCACCACCTGCTCGCGCAGCGGCGGCTTGCCCACGGTGGCGGGCGGCGCGGCCGTCTGCTTCTTGACCAGGCCCGACAGCAGGTCGTGCGCGGCGCGCTGCACCTTATAGCCCACGCCCACCATGGCCTTGCGGGTGGCGTTGATGGTGGCCGGGTCCTTGGCGTTCAGGAAGAACATGGCGCTGGCCGTGCCCGGGTTGAACGACTTGCGGCCCATGCGGCGCAGCACGGCGCGCATGTTCATCGACACGTCGCCGAAGTCGATGTCGACCGGACAGGGGTTGTAGCACTTGTGGCAGACCGTGCAGTGGTCGGCCACGTCTTCGAATTCTTCCCAGTGCTTCAGGCTGACGCCGCGGCGGGTCTGCTCTTCGTACAGGAAGGCTTCGACCAGCAGCGAGGTCGCCAGGATCTTGTTGCGGGGCGAATACAGCAGGTTGGCGCGCGGCACGTGGGTCGCGCACACCGGCTTGCACTTGCCGCAGCGCAGGCAGTCCTTGATGGAATCCGAGATGGCGCCGATGTCGCTTTGCTGCATGATCAGCGACTCGTGGCCCATCAGGTTGAAGCTGGGCGTCCAGGCGTGGCGCAGGTCGGCGCCCGGCATCAGTTTGCCGGCGTTGAAGTGGCCGTTGGGGTCGACGCGGCGTTTGTAGTCCTGGAACGGCTTCAGTTCGGCTTCGGTCAGGAATTCGTACTTGGTCAGGCCGATGCCGTGTTCGCCCGAGATCACGCCGTCCAGGTCGCGTGCGATCTGCATGATGCGCTCGACGGCCTGGTGGGCCTCTTGCAGCATGCCGTAGTCGTCGGAGTTGACCGGGATGTTGGTGTGCACATTGCCGTCGCCGGCGTGCATGTGCAGCGCCACGAATACGCGGCTCTTGAGCACCCGGCCGTGAATGGCGATGAGTTCGTCGAGGATGGGCTTGCGCGCCGCGCCCGAGAACGCGGCTTGCAGGCCGGCCAGGACCTCGGTTTTCCAGGACACGCGGATCGTGCGGTCTTGCACCACGTCGAACACGCGCGCCTGCGGCTGGGCCGCCAGGCGCTCGGCCAGTGCGGCCGCCACGGGCGACAGGCCCAGGCCGTCCAGCTGCGGCATGGCTTGCGCCAGCGGCAGGTCCAGGTTGTCCAGCAGCCATTGCCAGCGCTGGCGCGCGGCAGCCAGCAGGTCAATCGCCTGGCGAGTGCGCTCGGCCAGGACCTGGGCGCGGGTTTCGTCGTCGTCGGACGCGTCTTCCGCCTTGCCCACCGGCAACGGCGTACAGAGGTAGTCGTCCAGCGCATCGAGCAGCCGCAGCTTGTTGCGGGTCGACAGTTCGATGTTGATGCGTTCGATGTGATCCGTATATTCGCCCATGCGGGGCAGCGGAATCACGACGTCTTCGTTGATCTTGAAGGCGTTGGTATGGCGAGCGATGGCGGCGGTGCGCGAACGGTCCAGCCAGAACTTCTTGCGGGCCTCGGCGCTGACGGCCACGAAGCCTTCGCCGTGGCGCGTATTGGCCAGGCGCACCACTTCGCTGGCGGCGGCCGCCACGGCGTCGTCGTCATCACCCACGATGTCACCGATCAGGACCATCTTGGGCAGCGAACCGCGCTTGCTCTTGGTGGCGTAGCCCACCGCGCGCAGATAGCGTTCATCCAGGTGCTCAAGGCCGGCCAGGATGGCGCCGCGGGCGCGGCCTTCGCCGTCCAGGTAGCCCTTGACCTCGACGATCGACGGGATGGCGTCGCGCGCCTGGCCGAAGAATTCCATGCAGACCGTGCGGGTGTGCTTGGGCATGCGATGCAACACCCAGCGCGCCGACGTGATCAACCCGTCGCAGCCTTCTTTCTGGATGCCCGGCAGGCCGGCCAGGAACTTGTCGGTGACGTCCTTGCCCAGGCCTTCCTTGCGGAACACGCGGCCCGCGATTTCCAGGGTTTCGGTCTTGAGCAGGCGCTCGCCGGGCTTGCCGCGGCCATCGAACCACTTGAGCTCGAAACGGGCCATGTCCACGTCGTGGATCTTGCCCATGTTGTGCGCCAGGCGCGTGACTTCCAGCCAGTTGCCGTCCGGGTCGACCATGCGCCACCAGGCCAGGTTGTCCAGCGCGGTGCCCCACAGCACGGCTTTCTTGCCGCCGGCGTTCATGGCGATGTTGCCGCCCACGCACGAGGCCTCGGCCGAGGTCGGGTCCACGGCGAACACGAAGCCCGCGGCCTCGGCGGCTTCGGAAACGCGCTTGGTGACCACACCTGCGCCGGCATGGATGACGGCCACGGGCTCGGTCAGCCCGGGCAAGATACAGGACTCGACCTTGCCCAGCTTGTCGAATTTTTCGGTATTGATGACCGCCGACTTCCAGGTCAGCGGAATCGCGCCGCCGGTATAGCCGGTGCCGCCGCCACGCGGCACGATGGTCAAGCCCAGTTCGATACAGGCCGTGACCAGCGCGGCGATCTCGTCTTCGGTGTCAGGCGTGAGCACCACGAACGGGTATTCGACGCGCCAATCGGTGGCGTCGGTGACGTGCGACACCCGCGACAGGCCGTCGAACTTGATGTTGTCGCGCGCCGTGATGCGGCCCAGCACCTTTTGCGCCTGCTTGCGCAGCATCGCGGTCTGGTCGAACTCGCCTTCGAACGCGGCAATGGCCGACCGCGCCCGGCCCAACAGGCCCACGACCTTCTCGTCGCGGTGCGGGTCGTGGCCGGCTTCGGCCGGCGCGCCGGGTTCGCGGCGGCGGTCGATTTCGCCCAGCCGATGATGCAGTGCATCGATCAGCTGCTTGCGGCGCTTGGGGTTGTCGAGCAGGTCGTCTTGCAGGTAGGGGTTGCGGCGCACCACCCAGATATCGCCCAGCACCTCGTACAGCATCCGCGCGGAACGCCCCGTGCGGCGTTCGCCGCGCAGGTCGCCCAGGAGGCTCCAGGCGTCATCGCCCAGCAGCCGGCCGACAATCTCGCGGTCGGAGAACGACGTGTAGTTGTAGGGGATTTCGCGCAGTCGCGCGGGAGCGGCGGGCGGCATCGCCCCGTTCAAGATGTGGCTAGCGAGTGGGGCGTTCATGGCGGCAAGAGGGGGCCCTTAAAAAATTATTTTATGCCATTGGCCGGAACTGCCCCCGAATACCCCCTGGGAAGCGCTCGAAAATCGGAATATTCCAACACTATGCGTCCCCGATTAAGCCCGCCGTCAGCGCTAGAGCTGCCCCGGGAACAGCCACAACAGGCTGGCCGTCATGGCCAGGTAGCGCAGGAATTTGCCGATGGCCATATAGACCACGCACGGCCAGAACGGCAGCCGCAGCCAGCCGGCGACGGCGCACAGCGGATCGCCCACCACCGGCAGCCACGACAGCAGCAAGGCCGGCGGCCCCATGCGGTGGATCCAGGCGTGGGCCCGTTCGTTCCAGCGGCCACGCATGCGGCCATCTGCGGTGGCGTTCGGGTGGGGGTCCTTTCCAGACGGATGTTTGTCCTTCCAGCGGTGGACCGCCTTTTCAGCCCCTAACCCCATCGCGTAGCTGATCGCCCCGCCGATGGTGTTGCCCAACGTCGCCACCAGAATCGCCGCCCAGAACATGTCCGGCGACAGCTTGATGTAGCCGAACACCGCCGGTTCGGACCCCAGCGGCAGCAAGGTGGCCGAGATCAACGAGACGGCAAAAATGGCGGACAGGCCCACCGAAGGCAGGGCCAACAGATCCAGCAGCCAGTGAACGGCAAAGAGAAGGCTTTCTTCCATAGGGCTATGAGTGTAGCCGCGGCGCGGCCCTGGCCGACCCGCCAAGCGTGTCCGATGCGTGGCGATCCGCCGCGAAATCGCGGGCCGGCCCGGCTTTCCCTGCAATAATCAGCCCCACGCCCTCGCGGCCCTCCTTTCTGGCCCCAACCCCCAAGCGCAGTCCATGTCCACTGATTACCTGAAACGCATCCTGACCTCGAAGGTCTACGACGTCGCGGTCGAATCGCCGCTCGAAGCCGCGCCGCTGCTGTCGCAGCGCCTGTCGAACACGATTCTGCTCAAGCGCGAAGATACCCAGGCCGTCTTCAGCTTCAAGCTGCGCGGGGCCTACAACAAGATGGCCAACCTGACCCCGACGGCGCGCAACCGCGGCGTCATCGCGGCCTCGGCCGGCAACCACGCGCAAGGGGTGGCGCTGGCCGCCACCCGCCTGGGTTGCCGCGCCGTCATCGTCATGCCCACCACCAGCCCGCAGGTCAAGGTCGACGCCGTGCGTCGCCTGGGCGGCGAAGTGGTGCTGGCGGGCGAAAGCTTTTCCGACGCCTACGCCCATGCGCAAGTACTGGAAAAGAAAGAAAAGCTGACCTTCGTGCATCCCTTCGACGATCCCGACGTGATCGCCGGCCAGGGCACGGTGGGCATGGAAATCCTGCGCCAGCACCCCGGCCCCATCGACGCCATCTTCGTGGCCATCGGCGGCGGCGGCCTGATCGCCGGCGTGGCAACCTACATCAAGCAGCTGCGCCCCGAGATCAAGATCATCGGCGTGCAGACCGAAGATTCCGACGCCATGCTGCGCAGCGTGCGTGCCGGTCGCCGGGTTCAATTGAACGACGTGGGGCTGTTTTCCGACGGCACGGCCGTCAAGATGGTCGGCGCCGAAACCTTCAAGCTCACGCGCAAGTACGTCGACGATTTCGTGGTGGTGGACACCGATTCCATCTGCGCCGCCATCAAGGATGTATTCCAGGACACGCGCAGCGTGCTGGAACCGGCCGGCGCCATGGCCGTGGCCGGCGCCAAGCAGTACGCCGCCGAGCACAACCTGAAGGGCAAGACCCTGGTGGCGATTGCCTGCGGCGCCAACATGAACTTCGACCGTCTGCGCTTTGTAGCCGAACGCGCCGAAGTCGGCGAAATGCGCGAAGCCGTGTTCGCCGTCACCATGCCCGAACAGCGCGGCAGCTTCCGCCGCTTCTGCGAACTGGTGGGCGAGCGCAGCGTCACGGAGTTCAACTATCGCATTTCCGATTCCGACCGCGCTCATGTGTTCGTCGGCCTGCAAGTCTCGTCGCCGGCCGAACCCGACAAGATCGCCAGCCACTTTCGCCGCAACGGTTTCGACACGCTGGACCTGACGCATGACGAAATGGCCAAGACCCACTTGCGCCACATGGTTGGCGGCCGTTCGGCGCAGGCGCGCGACGAGCTTCTGTACCGCTTCGAATTCCCGGAACGCCCGGGCGCGCTGATGCGTTTCCTGAACGCGATGAATCCGGACTGGAACATCAGCCTGTTCCACTACCGCAACCAGGGCGCCGACTACGGCCGCATCCTGATCGGCATCCAGGTGCCGGCGGCCGACAAGAAGCAGTTCCGCAACTTCGTGGCCGAACTGGGCTATCCGCACTGGAACGAGACCGAGAACCCGGCCTACAAGCTGTTCCTGTAGCGTTTGCCGCGCGTGGAAAGCGAGAGGGCCTCCCGTTGGAGGCCCTTCCCTTCTTTGCTCAAGACCCGCCCGGCTGCAACCTGAAGGGGGGGTTCGCTGTCACTCGGCGGCTCACGGAGAATGTGCCGCGCATTCAGCAAGGTGCAGCCGGACCGGCTTTGGCTTAGAACCGGTGACGCACACCCACGGCGAACGCGGTGTCGCGCGCATCCTTCTGGAACGCGTAGTTGTCGCCATACGAGGCGTACGCATACAGGTTGGTGCGCTTGGTGAAGTCGTAGGTGTAGCCCAGGCTGTAGACGTTGAACGTTGCATCGTCGCCGGTCAGCTTGTCGTTGCTGGCCGTGGCGCGCTGCCACGAACCGAACACCGCGTGGCGACCCAGCGGCACGGTCGCGCCGATCATGTACGAGTTGGCGCGGAAACCATCAGCCAGCTTGAACGAACCCAGCTTCTGCATGCCGTCCGGCGTGGTGCCCATGTTCTGGCCGATGAACCAGCCATCGCGGGTCTGGCCAAAGGCGGCAGCCAGCTTCACCACTTCAAAGTCGTACGAACCGCCGATGATGTACTCCTGGATGCGGGCATCCGACTGGCCGCCAGCGCGATCGTTGGACGGATCGAAGCGGTCATAGGCAGCCGCCAGGTTCAGCGGGCCGTTCAAGTATTGCACGCCAGCGGTGATGACACGGTTGTTGTTGCCCGTGGCAAAGCCGGTCTGCTTCGAATCATTGACGCTGTCGTCGGCGCTGAACGAGTAACCCACGCCGGCCTTGAAACCACCCATGCTGGGGGTCTGGTACAGGACCATGTTGTCCAGGCGCATCGTGTTGGCGCTGCCGAACGTGGTACCCAGGTTGGCGGTGTTGTAGCTGATCGAGAACGGATCGATCGAACCGAAGTACTTCGAGGCCAGGTTGGTCTGACGGCCGAATTCCAGGCGGCCCCAGCTATCGCTGTCCAGGCCCACGGTGGCTTGGCGGCCCCACAGGCGGCCGTTCTGCAACGACTGGCCGTTCATCGGGCCAAAACCGGCTTCCAGGTTGAACACGGCGCGCAAGCCGTCGCCCAGATCTTCCGAGCCGCGCAGGCCGAAACGCGAACCGCTGCTCACGCCTTGCGTGCCGCCAAAGCGGCTTTGCTTGGCGCCGTCGAACTTCACTTGCTCGTAACCGACACCGGCGTCGATCAAGCCGTACAAGGTCACGGAGTCGGCGGCTTGCGCAGCGCCGGCGGAGGCCGCCAGCAACGCGGCAGCCAATAGCGTCTTCTTCATAAAAGTCCCCAAAATGGCAAGATAAAAGGCAATCCGCAACCGCACGGCGACAGCCGCCGCGGGTGGCGGGCCGCTACGAAAAAGCGAGCGGCCTGTGCACTGAATCTAGTGTCGATCTTGGAACAATTTGAAGTAACCCAGATTTCGACGAACTACTTTCCATGGGTGGAATAATGCCCGTCGCCCGGCTGGTCCCAGCCGGCAAGAATCCGCGTCAACACCTTGATATCAAATGTGAATTCTTACTCGCAATTGCGCTATTGGCGGGGTTTGGCGCGACGATTTCGACCTCTGGCGCGACATCACTTGTTGCGCCGGCCGCACAGTTTTTGCGGCATAAACGCGACATCCCGCGCCGTATCGCCCCGCCTTGCCTAGACAAATAACCCCTGGTCGCGCCAGGGGTTCTGTTCGATCGGCGACAGCGGCGTCGACTCAACGGCCCTTGGGCGGGTAGTCCAGTTCGCCAAACGTGTATTCACCGCTGGCCTTGGCACGGGCCAGTTCGTCGCGCACTTGTTCGCGGGTCTTGCCCACCGATTCCGGCGCGGCGGCGCGGGGCGGGTAATCCAGTTCTGCGCTGGTGACCTGGCCAGCAACCTTGGCGCTTTGCAACTCTTGCTGGACTTGTTCACGCGACAGGCTGGTGCGCTGCACGGTGGCGGGCGGGTAGTCCTGTTCGCCGAACGTGACCTGGCCTGCGGCCTTGGCGGCTTGCAGTTCCTGTTGGACCTGTTCGCGGGTCTTGCCGTCGGCATGAGCGGCGGACATGCCCACCAGCGTTGCGGTAACCATGAGTGCGGTAGCTAGGGCTTTCATTGTGATGACTCCATCCTAAACCTTGCATAACGTCGGCGGCCGGGACGGCTGCTGCGATATGACAATTTGATTGCTGGGATGAAGTATCTGGTTATTAGGCCCTAGTAAAAACCCTTATTTTGGTGAACATATTTGCACTGATGGGACAATTGCAAGCGGCATCCGGCTCGGTCTGCTCATCAATTGCGCAATCCTCTCGCACAGGCCTTGGCGGCAAGGCCGACAAACGTTCAGGCGCCAGCCAGTTAGGTAACGGAAAATAAATTCACCACCTGGTGAGGGATGCATTCGGCGTGGCTAAATAGACATTTCCACTGCTGGGATAATAATTCCATTTATGATACAAATCTGCCAGAAATGGAATTTTGACTTTCGAGGGCTACATGGATATCCAGCTTAACGACATCGCGTTGTTTGTCGAAGTCGCCAAGCGCAAGAACTTCAGCCATGCGGCCGAGGCCCTGAATATTCCGACTTCCACGTTGTCGCGCCGCGTCAGCGAACTGGAACGCAGCGTCGGCATGCGCCTGCTCAATCGCAGCACCCGCAAGATCGACCTGACCGAGGCCGGCGCCATCTATTTCGAGCGCTGCCGCCACATTGTCGAAGAAGCCCGCATCGCACACGACCAATTGCTGGACATGGCGGTGCAACCCAAGGGCCGCCTGCGCATTTCATTGCCCACCAGCCTGGCGCAATTGTTCCTGCCCGCCGTGATCCGCGAGTTCCGCGAACAGCATCCCGACATCGAATGCGACTTCGACCTGAGCATGCGGCCGATCGACCCGATCAGCAATCCGTTCGACCTGATCCTGCGCTTTGGCCAGCAGCCTGATTCCAGCCTGATCTCGCGCAAGATCGTGCTGATGGCTCACCAGCTGTATGCCTCGCCCGACTACCTGGCGCGCCATGGCGAACCGCGCGTGCCCGCCGACCTGAGCCACCACGAATGCCTGCGCCCCACCATGCGCGAGGAATCATCCTTCTGGATGCTGCATTCGGGCGAGAAGGTGGAACGCGTGCAGGTATCCGGCCGACTGTCGGCCAACAACGTCGGCATGCTGGGGCGATTGGCCGGGCAAGGCCTGGGCATCACCCCGCTGCTGGTGTTCGATGCAATGGAACGGGCGATTAATCAAGCGGGCCTGGTGCGGGTGTTGCCCGACTGGAGCCTCACCCCGCTGCCCTTGTTTGCGTTGCTGCCGTCGCGCATGCTGCCGGCCAAGACCAAGGCATTCCTGGACTTCATCCAGCCGCGCCTGTCGGATAGCTGAGCATTGGCTGCCCAGGCATGCCGAACGAACTAAGCCGTTTCGCTGTCGTATTTGCAGACGGTGTAGAGCGGCGTGCCCGTGGCCGCAACCTTGGCCGAACCGCCCAGGTCGGGCAGGTCGATGATGGCCGCGGCCTCGACCACGTTGGCGCCCAGGCGCTGCAGCAGCTTGATGGCCGCCAGCATGGTGCCGCCGGTGGCGATCAGGTCGTCGACCAGCAGGACACGCTGGCCGGTGCGCACGGAATCGGTGTGCATCTCGACGGACGCATTGCCGTATTCCAGTGAATATTCCTCGGCCACGGTGCGATACGGCAGCTTGCCCTTCTTGCGTACCGGCACGAAACCCAAGTTCAGTTCATAGGCCAGCACGCTGCCGATGATGAAACCGCGTGCATCCACACCCGCAACCAGATCCAGGCGCTGGCGCATGTAACGGTAGACGAAGAGATCGATCAGCACCCGGAATGCGCGAGGATCCTGCAGCACGGGCGTGATGTCGCGAAAAATGACACCAGGTTGGGGCCAGTCTGGAACGCTGCGGATAGTGCGCCGGATGTACTCGGCGTTGTCGGTCTGCATGGTAAGACGGCCCTGAAGAATTGAAGCAAGGCGAACTATAACCTCGCCACCGCGCTTAAGCCAGGATTGCCGCCTGTGATGACAATTCATGAAGCCGACCTTCGCGTAGTGCATAGCGACGGTCCACCGCGCCGGGCGGCAACGCCGCGTGCGTCGCAAGCACGACGGCACGCCCCTGCACCGCCGGGCCCAGGTCGGCCAGGAATTGCGCCTCGGTCGCCGCATCCAGGCCCGCCGTCGGTTCGTCCAGCACGATGACGGCGGCGGGCGACAGCAGGGCGCGCGCCAGGCACAGGCGCCGCGCCTGGCCCGCCGACAGCTGCGAGCCGGTTTCTCCGGCCCAGGTATCCAGGCCGTCGGGCAAGCCGCGCACGAACTCGCCCAGGCGCGCGGCATCAAGCGCGCGCCACAGCGCGGCGTCGTCTGCCTGCGGGTCGCCAATCAGCAGATTGGTGCGCAGCGTGCCCAGGAATACCGGCGCGTCCTGCGACAAGAGCGCGATGCGCCGATGCCAGTCCGCCTGCGCACACGCGCGGGCATCCACGCCGGCAAAGCGCACCTGGCCGCGCAGCGGATCTTCCAGGCGCAGCAATAGATGCAGCAGCGTCGATTTTCCCGCGCCGCTCTCGCCGACGATGGCCACGCGTTCGCCCGGCGCCACACGCAAGTGCAGATCGCGCAGCACAGGCATAGCCTGGCCTTGCCGGCGCGCCGGATAGGAAAAATCGACGCCGTCCAGTTCCAGCTCGCCGCGCAACGGCAGCGGACTGGGCATGGCGGGGTCCGTCATGTCGGGCTCGCGCTGCGCCACGTCACGGATGCGCGCAGCGGCCGACAGCGCCGAGCCCATGCGCGAGGCGCCACGCATGATGGGGCCCGCGACTTCGAAGATGCCGATGACCGCCAGCAACAGCCCCACCAGTAGCGGCCCCGCCAGCGCGCCCGCCTCGAAGGTGTCCAGGCCGAACCACAGCAGCGCCAGCACCGATAACCCGGCCGCGATCTGCAGAAACCATTGACCGCGCGCGGCGACCCTGGCCTGGCTGGCGCGCGCCCGGGCGCTGGCCGCGCACAATTGCTCGAAGTGCGCACGGGTCTGAGCTTGTGCGTGCAACGCGACCATGTCGGCATGGCCATCCACGGCATCCAGCGTCGCTGCGCGCAGCCCGGCCGCGCTTTCCTGTGCGGCCGCACCCGGCTTGCGGGCCGCGCGCACCAGCCACAGCGGCACGAGCAGACAAGCCGTCAGCAGGGCCAGCGCGAACGCCAGCGCCGCCGCCGGCACCCAGTAGCCCAGCACCGCCGTCAGGATCGCGCCGGCCAGGATGGCGGTCGCCAACGGCGCCAGCACGAACAGGAACACCGTATCGAGCGCATCGACGTCACCCGTCATGCGGGCCACCAGGTCGCCGCTGCGGTAGCGGGCCAGCTGGCGCGGCGTCAGTCGGATCAAGGCGTTGAATACGGTCCCGCGCAGGTCCGCCAGCAGACGCAGCGTGGCCGAATGGCCCACCACCCGGTCTGCATAGCGCGACACGATGCGCAGGAACGACAGCCCGCGCACCAGCGCCGACGGCGCGAACAGGTTGAACGCGCCGCCCGCTCCGGCCAGCGCCGCGCCGGTCAGGAACCAGCCCGACACCCCCAGCAGCCCCACCCCGGCGGCCACCGTCGCCAGGGCACAGAACAACGCCAGCAACAGCCCGCTCTTGCGGCGGACATACAGGGGCAACAGCAACAACAGGTTCTTCATGCGTCTTTCACTTTCGCGTCGGCAATGCGCAGCACGCGCGCGAACCGCGCGGCGACGGCGGGCGAATGCGTGGCCAGCAGCAACGTTCGGCCGGTGGCGAACGCCAGGATTTCATCGAGCACACGCGCCTGCGTGGCCTCGTCCAGGTGGGCAGTGGGCTCGTCCAGCAGGATCAGGCCCGGGTCGCGCAGGAACAGCCTTGCCAACGCTACGCGTTGCGCCTGGCCGCCCGACAGGCCATGGCCGCGGCTGCCCAGCGGCGTGGCCAGGCCCTGCGGCAGGCTTTCTGCGAATTCCAGCACGCAGGCGCGACGCGCGGCCTCCAGCACTTCGGCGTCGGACGCGGACGGGCGCCCCAGCCGGATGTTGTCGGCAATGGACCCTGCCAGCAATTGCGGCTTCTGGCCAATCAGCGCCACCCGTGCACGCAGGTCGGCTTCACGCCACTGGGCGAGCGGCGCGCCGTCGATCCGCACGTCGCCGGTACAGGGCCGCAGGCGGGCAATGGCTTCGATCAGGGTCGACTTGCCGATGCCGCTTTCGCCCATCAACGCGACGTGCTCGCCCGCCGCCAGCGACAGCGCGGCATCGGCCAGCACCGGCAGCGGGCGGCCGGGTGCGGTCATGCTCAGGCTCGCCACCGCCAAGGCGGCAGCGCCCGGCGTGACTACTGCAGGCGTGGCCTGCTCGGCCTGGGCCGCTGCGCCTTGCGGCAGCCCGTCAAAGAGCGTGGCGATCTGCGTCACCGCGGCCAGCGCCGCGGCACGGTCATGGTAGTGGGCCGCGAACTGGCGCAGCGGCGCGTAGACTTCGGGCGCCATCAAGAGGCAGAACAGCCCGGCCTGCAGCGTCAGCGGCGACCAGCGCACGTCCAGGAAGCCCAGGTAGGTCAGGCCGATATAGACGGCCACGCCCGCCACGCCCAGCGCGGCGAAAAACTCCAATACCGCGGACGACAGGAAGGCGATGCGCAGCACCGACATCGTGCGCTGGCGCAGCGCGTCGCTGGCGGCAGCGACCGACGCCGCTTCGGCTTCGGCGCGGCCATAGAGCTTCAGGGTGGACAGGCCGCGCAGCCGGTCGGCGAAAAAGCCCGACAGGCGTGCAAACGCCCGCAGGTGCCGGCGGCTGGCGCCTTGCGCGCCCCACCCCACCAGCGCCATGAACAGCGGAATCAGGGGCGCGGTGATCAGCAGTACCAGGCCTGCCACCACGTCCACGGGCAAGAGCACCACGGCAAAAGCCACGGGCAGCAATGCAGCCGCAGCCATGGCCGGCAGGTACTTGGCGAAAAATCCGTCCAGGGCCTCGACCTGGTCGACCAGCGCACTGGCGATTTCGCCCGACGCCTTTCTGCGGCTCCAGTCGGGGCCTTTGTCCAGCAAGCGTGTGAACAAGGCCTGGCGCACGTGGCGCTTGATGCGTTCAGAGGCATCGGCCCCCGCGCGCTCGCCCAGCCAGGTGATGCAGGCGCGCATGCCCATCAGGGCCGCGATGGCCAGGATGCCGGCCAGCAGTTCCTGGCGCGGCACCTGCCTGGCAATGGCCGCGTCGAGCACGTTGGCCAGCAGCCAGGCCTGCACCACCAGCAACACGCCCGACACCAGCGGCGCGGCCCCCGCCAGCATCAGCGGAAACCGGGCCGCCCGGGCCAGGCACATCAGCCAGCGCGATTGCTCGCGCGGCGGCTTGCGCAGGCTTGCCGAAGGATCGTGCTCGAGGCTGCTAGCGCCGCCGCTCACTCGTCTTCACGGCTGGCACGTGGGTCATGCGAGTGACCTTCGCGCAGCTCGAACCACATTGCGTTGAGAATAGCGAACGCACACGCCAGTCCCAGGCCGAGTATCCACGAGAAATACCACATGGTGCAGGCTCCTTGTCAGTATGAGTTGGGCGTGTCGCCCACGGATTCATGGGTCACCTTGCCGCGCATGACGCGGTACACCCAGGCGGTGTAGAGCGTCACGATCGGCAGGAAAATGACCACGGCGATCACCATGATCCACAGCGTCATGTGGCTGGACGACGCGTCCCAGACGGTCAGGCCGGCCTTGGGGTTGGTCGAGGACGGCATCAGGAACGGGAACAGCGAGAAGCCCACCGTCAGGATGACGCCGGCAATCGACACCGACGACGCCAGGAACGACAGCACGTTGGCGCGCAGCGTCAGGAACAGCAGCACCAGCACCGCACCGGCCACGCCCAGGATGGGTGCGATCCACATCAGCGGCCAGGTGGCGTAGTTGGCCATCCAGGCGCCGGTCTGCACCGCGACCGTCTTGAGCATCGGGTCGGACGGCCCTTGCATGTCGACCGTGCTGGTGATGGCGTGGCCGCCAATGCCGCCAGCCACCCAGAAGCCGCCCGCAATGAACAGCGCCAGCGTCAGCAGCGCGCCCAGGCGGCCCCAATTGCGGGCCCGCGACGAGATCGGGTCTTCGGTGCGCCATGCCAGCAGCACCGCGCCGTGCATGGCCAGCATCACCACGCTCAGCACGCCGCACAACAGCGCAAACGGCGTGAACAGCTGGTAGAAATGGCCCTGGTAGACCATGCGCAGCGCATTGCCGTCGAACGTGAAGGGCACGCCCAGGATGATGTTGCCCACCGCCACGCCAAACACCAGCGAGGCCACCACACCCGAGAAACACAGCACGCCGTCCCAGCTATTGCGCCAGCGGGTGCCTTCCATCTTGCTGCGGTACTTGAAGCCCACCGGACGCAGGATCAGCGCGATCAGCGCCAGCATCATCGCCAGGTAGAAGCCCGAGAACGATGCGGCGTACAGCAAGGGCCACGCGGCGAAGATGGCGCCCCCCGCCGTGATCAGCCACACCTGGTTGCCTTCCCAGACGGGGCCGACGACGTTGATCACGACCCGGCGCTCGGCGTCGGTCTTGGCCACCACGGGCAGCAACGCCGCCACGCCCAGGTCAAAGCCGTCCATGACGGCAAAGCCGATCAGCAGCGCGCCCAAGAGCGCCCACCAGACCACCCGCAAGGTGGCGTAGTCGAAAGGAATAAGGGTATCCATGGCTTCTCTCCCCTTAAGCGCGCACGGCGGCGCGGACAGGATCGGCGGCGGCGCCGGCGGGCGCAGGCGCGTCGGATTTCGGTCCGGCCTTGATCGCGTGCAGCATCACCTTGACGCCGATGACGAGCAGCACCGTGTACAGCACCAGGAAGATCGCCAGGCTGATGGCCAGGTCGGCGATGGTCAGGCCGGATGCCGCGTAGTAGGTCGGCAACACGCCTTCGATCACCCAGGGCTGGCGGCCGTATTCCGCCACGAACCAGCCGCTTTCAATCGCCACCCACGGCAACGGCAGGCTCCACAGCGCGACCTTGAGCAGGCCACGGCGGCTGTCCAGGCGCCCCCGCGAGGCCAGCCAGAACGCCACGCCGAAGAACAGGATCAGGTACATGCCTACGGCCACCATGATGCGGAATGCCCAGAACAGCGGCGCCACATTTGGCACGGTGTCCACGGCCGCCTTCTTGATGTCGTCTTCGGTGACCTTGCTCATGTCGGGCTGGTGCCGCTTGACCAGCAGCGCGTAGCCCAAGTCCGGCCAGGTGCGGTCGAACACCATGCGCGCATCGGTATCCTTGGGATTGGCGCGGATCTTTTGCAGGGCGTCATACGCCACCATGCCGTCGCGGATGCGGTTTTCGGCGCGCAGGATCAGGTCGTCGATACCCAGCAGCGGCGTGGTCAGCGAACGCGTGCCGATGATGCCCATGACGTAGGGGATCTCGATGGCGAAGTCGTTCTTGCGCTCGGCCTGGTTGGGAATCGCGATCAGGTTGAAGGAAGCGGGCGCGGGCTCGGTGTGCCACATGGACTCCATGGCCGCGATCTTCATCTTCTGGTGTTCGGTCGTGAGGTAACCGCTTTCGTCGCCCAGCACGACCACCGACAGCGCGGACGCCAAGCCGAAGCTGGCCGCCACCGCCATCGAGCGCTTGGCCAGGTCGGTGTGACGTCCCTTGAGCAGGTACCAGGCGCTGATCGACATGACGAACATGGCGCCGGCCACGTAGCCCGCGCTGACCGTGTGCACGAACTTGGCCTGGGCCACCGGGTTGAAGATCACCGCGGCGAAGTCGGTCATTTCCATGCGCATCGTGTCCGGGTTGAACACGGAACCGACCGGGTTCTGCATCCAGCCGTTGGCGATCAGGATCCACAGCGCCGAGAAGTTGGTGCCGAACGCCACCAGCCAGGTCACCACCAGGTGGCTGACCTTGGACATGCGGTTCCAACCGAAGAAGAACAGGCCGACGAAGGTGGCTTCCAGGAAGAAGGCCATCAGCCCTTCGAGCGCCAGCGGTGCGCCGAAGATGTCACCCACGTAGTGACTGTAGTAGGACCAGTTCATGCCGAACTGGAATTCCATCACCACGCCCGTGGCCACGCCCAGCGCGAAGTTGATGCCGAACAGGGTGCCCCAGAACATGGTCATCCGCTTCCAGATGGGGCGGCCGGTCATGACGTACACGCTTTCCATGATGGCCAGGATGAACGACAGGCCGAGCGTGAGGGGAACGAAAAGGAAGTGGTAAAGCGCGGTCGCGGCAAACTGGAATCGCGACAGGTTCACGACGTCGAGATCAATCATTGGGGCGCTCCCATGCAGGTGAGTAGCCACAGCAACCGGCATGGTTCCCAGGCCGTCTCTCGCGCCATGATACGGGCGATGTATACAACTTCATAGAGGTTTCCTGAAAAATCGGGGCGGATCGAAATCAGCTCTTGCCCCGCAATTTGCCGGCGAATCCAAGCACTTTCTGCACTTTCGAACCCAGCTTCATCAGGTTCTGCAGCGTCTCGGGCGGCAGGCGTTGAACCTCATCGAACCATCCGGTGGACAGTTCGATGAGCTCCAGCATTTCGGTCATGCGTTGCTGCGCATAGGCTTCGTTGGGCCCCGACGGGGGCTCGAGCAGCGTGTCGCGCAGCAAGGTCAGGGTGGGATCGATTTCGCGCTTGCGCTTCTCTTCCATGAGGATGCGGAAGATCTCCCAGACGTCCTTGGGGGTCTCGAAGTAGTCGCGGCGGTCACCGACCTGGTGCACCAGCTTGACCAGGCGCCAGGACTGCAGCTCTTTGAGCCCCAGGCTGACGTTGGAACGCGAAAAACCCAGCGTTTCGGCAATGTCGTCGGCGTGCAGGGGCTCGGGCGACAGGAACAGCAGGGCGTAGATCTGGCCGACGGTGCGGTTCACGCCCCAACGGCTGCCCATTTCGCCGAAGTGCAGGACGAAACGTTCGTTTTGAGGGGTAAGCACCATGAGCAATCCAGACCAGTCAGCAACCACGGCGGCCATTCCCGACCTGATTGGTCGGATATAACTAGTTACGCCGTTTTCAGAAATTCCTGAAATTATCGAACAAACTGTGCGAAAGCGCAAACCACACTCTTGAAAGGGGTATTGCCGCAAGCGCAGGTGAATACGCCGCTCCCCCCTGCAAATTAGAGCCCTGTTGTTGCAATCTCACGACGAAAAAAAGCCACCGGCCAGTCAGGCGGGTGGCGAGATACCGCGGTTGCGGGACGCCATCGTGGCGCCCGGCGAGGGAAAGGTCAGCCGGCCTTGACGGTCACGGCGGCCGATACGCGCTTGGCCTTGGCACGAGCGGCGGCGACGTCTTCGGCCACGGCCAGCCCCACGCCCATGCGGCGGCGGACAAAGGATTCAGGCTTGCCGAACAGGCGGATGTCGGTGCCCGGCTCGGCCAGCGCCTGCGCCACGTTGTGGAACGACACGGCCTGCGCGTCGACACCGCCGTAGATGACGCTGCTGGCGCCAGGCTGGCGCAGCGAGGTGTCCACCGGCAGGCCCAGCAGGGCGCGGGCGTGCAGCTCGAATTCGTTCTGGGCCTGGGTGATCATGGTGACCATGCCGGTGTCGTGCGGCCGCGGGCTGACTTCCGAGAACCAGACCTGGTCGCCGGCCACGAACAGCTCGACGCCAAAGATGCCCAGGCCGCCCAGTTCGGACGTGACCGCCAGCGCGATATCGCGCGACCGCTCCAGCGCGGCGGGCGACATCGGGTGCGGCTGCCAGCTTTCGACGTAGTCGCCGTCGACCTGCTTGTGGCCAATGGGCTCGCAGTAGCGGGTCTCGACCTGGCCGTCCGCGCCACGGGCGCGCACGGTCAGCAGGGTGATTTCGTAGTCGAAGCGGATGAAGCCTTCGACGATGGCGCGCCCCCCGCCCACCCGGCCGCCCTCCTGGGCGTAACGCCAGGCGGTCGCGACGTCGTCCACGCTCTTGATGACCGACTGGCCCTTGCCCGAGGAGGACATGACCGGCTTGATGACGCACGGATAGCCGATGCCGCCGTCGATGGCCTGGCGCAGTTCGTCCTCGGTATCCACGAAACGGTAGGGCGAGGTCGGCAGGCCCAGGGTCTCGGCCGCCAGGCGGCGGATGCCCTCTCGGTTCATGGTCAACTGGGCCGCCCGGGCGGTCGGGGTGACCCGCGCCACGCCCGCCGATTCCAGTTCCACCAGCAAACTGGTGGCAATGGCCTCGATTTCGGGGACAATAACGTGCGGCTGCTCTTGCTGGATGACCCGTTTCAGGGCTTCCGGGTCCGTCATCGACACCACATGGGCGCGGTGCGCCACCTGGTGGCCTGGCGCGTCCGCATACCGGTCCACCGCAATCACTTCCACGCCCAGCCTTTGCAGGGCGATGATGACCTCTTTGCCCAATTCGCCCGATCCGAGCAGCATGACTCGGGTGGCCAAGGGGGACAGGGGCGTGCCAAGGACGGGGCTGGGAATGCTGGACATGGAGCGGGCCTGGAAAGGAAAGATTGATAGCCGGATAAAAGAGCCGCCAGGATGCCATACCCCCCTGCCCGGGGCAAACCCGCAACCTGATATTAAAATCCCCTGATGACCGACCATCCCACCACATCGTCCGACACCGCGCTGGCATCTGCGCGCAGGACGCTGCAAATCGAAAGCCAGGGCATCCTCGACCTGTCCGCCCGCCTGGACGACAGTTTCGCGCAGGTTGTCGCCATGCTGCTGGCCTGCCGCGGCCGCGTGGTCGTGAGCGGCATCGGCAAGACCGGACACGTCGCCCGCAAGATCGCCGCGACCCTGGCGTCCACGGGTACGCCCGCCTTCTTCGTGCATGCCGCCGAGGCCGTGCACGGCGACCTGGGCATGATCACCCGCGACGACGTGCTGATCGCCATTTCGTATTCCGGCTCCGGCCAGGAATTGCTGACCATCCTGCCGGTGGCGCGCCGCATGGGCGCGGGTCTGGTCGCCATCACCGGCAACCCGCAATCCGAACTGGCCCGCCTGGCCGACGTCCACCTTGACGCCAGCGTGGCACAAGAAGCCTGCCCGCTGAACCTGGCACCCACCGCCAGCACCACCGCGGCCCTGGCCCTGGGCGATGCCCTGGCCGTGGCTTGCCTCGAAGCCCGCGGCTTCGGCCCGCAGGACTTCGCCCGCTCGCACCCCGGCGGCGCGCTGGGCCGCCGGCTGCTGACCCATGTGCGTGACGTCATGCGCCAGGGCGACGCCCTGCCCATCGTGGCGGCGGGCACGCCGGTGTCGCAGGCGCTGGAAGTCATGTCCGCCAAAGGCATGGGCATGACCGTGGTCACCGATGCGCAACACCGCCCGCTGGGCATCTTCACCGACGGCGACCTGCGCCGCCTGATCGCGCGCTACGGCGACATCCGCAGCCTGACGGTCGACGAAGGCATGACCCGCTCCCCCCGCAGCGTCAACCCGGATGCGCTGGCCGTCGAGGCCGCCCGCCAGATGGATGACCAGCGGCTCAATCACATGCTGGTGCTGGACGCCGAAGGCGCCCTGCTCGGCGCCCTGCACATGCACGACCTGATGGCAGCCAAAGTGGTATGACTATGACCCTTCCTCCTTCGATCACCCACCCGGCCGAAGCGCTGGTCCTGGCCCGTATCACCCCGGCCGTGCGCGAACGCGCCGCCGCCGTGCGCCTGATGGTTTTCGATGTGGATGGCGTCCTGACCGACGGCAGCCTGTACTACGGCGAAACCGGCGAAGCGCTCAAGCGCTTCCATGCGCTGGACGGCCACGGCCTGCGCCTGCTGATGGAAGGCGGCCTGAAGGTCGCCCTGATGACCGGCCGTTCCGGCCCCATCGTGGCGCGCCGCGCGGCCGAACTCGGCATTTCCGAAGTCATGCAGGGCGTGCGCGACAAAGGTGCAGCCCTGGCCGAACTTGCGCTGCGCAGCGCGGTCCAACTGAACCAGACCGGCTACATGGGCGATGACATCATCGACCTGCCGGCCATGCAACGCGCCGGCTTTGCCGCCAGCGTGCCGAACGCACCGGGCTACGTCAGCCAGGCGGCCCACTGGATCGCCACGCAACCGGGCGGCGGCGGCGCGGTACGCGAATGCTGCGACCTGGTGCTGGCCTCGCAAGGCCGCCTGGGCGGCTTCCTGACGGCGCCGGGCCTGCTCGGCCCGGGCGCCATCCAGTAAGCGCCTCTAACTACGCCCTGACCGGCAGACCCGATGAAAGATCGTTTTCCTTCCCTGATCGCGCTGTTCCTGCTGCTGGTGCTTGTCGCCAGCACGTACTGGGCAGCCGACTACGCGCAGCGCGCCATCCAGTCGGATCCGCCGCGCCGCGTCACGCACGAAATGGACGCCTGGTCGCGCAATTTCGTGATGCTGCGCACCGACCCCACCGGCCGTCCGATCAACCGCCTGGAAGGCGAATACGCCGAGCATTTCCCGGACGACGATTCGTACCACATCACCGAGCCGCGAGCCATTGGCCAGCGCGAAGCCAACCCGATCACCGTGGGCGTGTCCAAGACCGCCATCATGGAACAGGGCGGCAAGCGCATCGTCATGAATGGCGACGCGCACGTGCATCGCCAGCCCGACGCCAACAATGATGTCCTGGACGTACGCAGCCAGCAGTTGATTCTGCTGCCCGACGATGACGTGGTCTTTACCGATCTGCCGGCGGAAGTCATCAAGGGACGCTCGCGCATGAACGGCAAGGGCATGCACTACAACAACAAGACACGCCAACTGCAGGTATCGGCCTCCACCGACGTGGAAATCGCCGGCGGAGAAAACAAATCACGCCGCCCGGCCGAGACCCCTGCCAACACCTCTGACCAGAAGACACCATGACCGACCTTCGGATTCGCATTGCCCCCACCACGCGCCTGCTGGGCGCGGTGCTGCTGATGGCATCGGCGGTTGCGCCGGCGCTCGCGGCCGACCCCAAGCCGGCCGCCGGCTCGACCAAGGCCGCGCCCGCCGAGGAACCCACCACCACGATCCTGTCGGACACCCTGCACTACGACGACGTCAAGAAGCAAAGCGTCTTCACCGGCAACGTCAACATGACGCGCGGCCTGATGACACTGACGTCCGACGTGCTCGAAATGCGCGAAGACGCCGCCGGCAATCAGTACGGCACCGCGACGGCGAACAAGGGCAAGGTCGTGACCATCCGCCAGGAACGCCCCGAGACCTTCGAGCTGATCGAAGGCAAGGGCCTGCGCGCCGAATACGACGGCACCAAGAGCACGTTCGACCTGATCGGCCAGGCCGTGGTCGTGCGCTACGTCTGTGGCAAGCCTTTCGACACCATCCGCGGGGAACGGGTACGCTACAACGAAAAGAGCGGCACCTACGAAGCCCAGGGCGGCCCGAATTCGGCCGCCGCGGGCGGCCGGGTCCGCTCGGTGGCCGAACCGCGCGCCAAGTCCGATGCTGCGGTGGCCGAATGCCGCAAGCAGCAAGAATCAAAGAAAGGGCGTTAAAGCGCCTCCCATGCACCACCATACGCAGCCACGATGAATCAACCCTCTGTGCAGACTCCTGTGACCTCCGCCCCTTCGGGCGTCAAGCAGGGCAGCCTGCGCGCAACCGGCTTGCGCAAGACCTACAACGGCCGCACCGTGGTGCAGGACGTGTCCCTGTCCGTCGTCAGCGGCGAAGTCGTCGGCCTGCTCGGCCCAAACGGCGCCGGCAAGACCACCAGCTTCTACATGATCGTGGGCCTGGTGCCGGCCGACGCCGGCCGCATTGAAATCGACGGCTCGGTCATCACCGCCATGCCGATCCACAAGCGCGCCCGCATGGGGCTGTCGTACCTGCCGCAGGACGCCTCGGTGTTCCGACGCCTCACGGTCGAGCAGAACATCCGTGCAGTGCTTGAACTGCAATTGGGGCCTGATGGCCGCCCGCTGTCCACGCCCAAGATCAACGAGCAGATGGAACTGCTGCTCGAAGAACTGCAGATCGG
Source organism: Achromobacter sp. FW305-C-28 (assembly GCF_058783235.1). NCBI lineage: Bacteria > Pseudomonadati > Pseudomonadota > Betaproteobacteria > Burkholderiales > Alcaligenaceae > Achromobacter > Achromobacter sp. FW305-C-28. Next base: position 66,404 of record NZ_JBYSYL010000016.1, read on the forward strand.
CCATATCCGCAGCAACGCGGCCATCTCGCTGTCGGGCGGCGAACGCCGCCGCGTGGAAATCGCCCGTGCGCTGGCCACCAGTCCGCGCTTCATCCTGCTGGATGAACCCTTCGCCGGCGTGGACCCCATCGCGGTGATCGAAATCCAGCGCATCGTGCGCTTCCTGAAGGGCCGCGGCATCGGCGTGCTGATCACCGACCACAACGTGCGCGAAACGCTCGGCATCTGCGACCGCGCCTACATCATCAGCGAAGGCAAGGTCCTGACCGACGGCCACCCCGACGAAATCGTCGGCGATCCGGCCGTGCGGCGCGTCTACCTGGGCGAACACTTCCGCATGTAACAGACCCCTGGGGAAAGCCCCTAGGGCCCTTCCTGGCCCCCTGGGAGCGCCCCCTGGGAATCCGCCATAAAAATGCCATGAACTTGCGCTAGGTCAGCTTGTTTTATCGGCCCGAGTCTATACACTAGTACTAAACGAACCCTCTCAAACAAGGAGAACGCCTAACGACCCCACCGCGCATTTTGCGCACCATTTTTTCCTCTTTTAGAAGGAGAGCACACTATGAACCTGAGCATCTGCGGTCGTCACCTCGACGTCACCCCGGCCATCCGGGAATATGTCATGAACAAATTGGCGCGAGTGCTGCGGCATTTCGATCACGTCATCGATACCCAGGTCATGCTCTCAGTAGAGCCCCTGCGGCACAGAGCCGAAATCACCATGCGTCTTAGCGGCAAGGATATTCATTGTGAAGCAACCGATGAAAATCTCTACGCAGCGATAGACCTTCTTGCTGACAAAGTCGACCGTCAGGTCATCAAGCACAAGGACAAGGTACGAAGTCACACGGCAGAGTCCGTGAAGCGGCAAGCGGCGAGCCTCTCGCCACCCCAGCAGTAACGCGCTTCATGACCCGCTCGCCGTGCGAGCCAAGCTAAACAGCGATTCTTGAATCCTGCCTAAGTCCCGGTGTCCCGCTAGACGATTCGTCCAGCCGGGGCATCGGCAAACTCCCCTCCTGCAGTGCCCCTCCCCGGATTTGCCCCCATTTTTGCCCCCGCTTCTCGACGTGCGTCGACGAATCCGCTTCGCCCATCCCTCGCCCGTGAAATCACCGCACATTGCGGCCCGGACTGCGCGCGGGTGCACGAGAATGCCCACAACGCGCCGCTATCGGTCTATGCTGTCGCTCTCGCCCTGGGGCCCACCCGCCCTGGCAAGCGCCGAGCCGGGCCACCCGAAGCCCGCCGCGCAAGGCATCTTGGCCCGGCATTTTTGCAGTGCATCATATAACCCTATAATGGTCCGATGAATCATTTGTCGCGCATCCTTCCCGCCGGCAACGTCGTCCTCGATATGCTCGCCACGAGCAAGAAGCGCGCGTTCGAACAGGCTGGCCTTCTCTTTGAAAACAACCATGGCTTGGCGCGCGCGCTCGTGTTCGACAGCCTGTTCGCACGCGAACGCCTGGGTTCGACCGCCCTGGGCCAAGGCGTCGCGGTGCCGCATGGCCGCGTGAAGGGCCTGGAACAAGCCCTGGCCGCGTTCATCCGCCTGGCGCAACCCATCACGTTCGACGCACCCGACGGCCAGCCCGTCTCGATGCTGCTCTGTCTGCTGGTGCCGGAAACCGCCACGCAACAGCACCTGGATATCCTGGCCGAACTGGCGCAGCTGATGTCCAACAAGGCATTGCGTGAAGCGCTGGCCACGGAGGCCGATCCGGCCATCGTCCACAAGATGCTTACCACCGGCCAACTCTGACCCCTCGCGGAAACGCTGCCATGCTTACGGTGCAGGAACTCGTCGACGACAACGCCGACAAAATCCCCTTCAACTGGATTTCCGGACAAGGGGCCGCAGACCGCGCAATTCCCGATGACGGCATGGCAGCCGCGGACCTGGTGGGTCACCTGAACCTGATCCACCCCTCGCGCATCCAGGTGTTCGGCCAGGAAGAGCTGGCGTACTACACCCGCTTCGACCTGCGCCGCCGCATGCACCACATGGACGAGCTGCTGATCGGCGGCGTCCCGGCCATCTTGCTGGCCGACGGTCTGACGCCACCGCAAGACCTGGTCGATCAATGCGACCAGCATCAGGTCCCCCTGCTGTCCACGCCGGTTGCCGCCGCGCAACTGATCGACCTCTTGCGCATCTACCTGGGCAAGAAGCTGGCGCCCACCACCACCGTGCACGGCGTGTTCCTGGACGTGCTGGGCCTGGGCGTGCTGATCACCGGCGAATCGGGCCTGGGCAAGAGCGAACTGGCGCTGGAACTGATTTCGCGCGGCCACGGCCTGGTGGCCGACGACGCGGTGGAATTCTCGCGCACCGCGCCCAACATGATCGAAGGCCACTGTCCGCAACTGCTGCAGAACCTGCTGGAAGTGCGCGGTCTGGGCCTGCTCGACATCCGCACCATCTTTGGCGAGACCTCGGTACGCCGCAAGATGCGCCTGAAGCTGATCGTGCACCTGGTGCGCGCGACCGCACAGGACAAGTTCGAGCGCCTGCCGCTGCAGGACATCACCCAGGACATGCTGGGCTTGCCCGTGCGCAAGGTCATGCTGCAAGTGGCCGCGGGCCGCAACCTGGCCGTGCTGGTCGAGGCCGCCGTGCGCAACACCATCCTGAAGCTGCGCGGCATCGACACCCTGGGCGAATTCATGGAACGCCAGGCCATGGCGATCCTGCAAAGCAGCAAGTAAACGCGCGTCGCCCTGCGGCCCCGTGAGCCTCTACGAAAAACTCGCCAACGAAATCGCCCAGTCGATCCGCGATGGCGTCTTGCGCGTGGGCGACAAGCTGCCGTCGGTGCGCGATGCCTGCGCCAGCCGCGGCGTCAGCCCGTCGACGGTGTTCCAGGCCTATTACCTGCTTGAAGCGCGCGGCCTGATCCGCGCGCGCCCCCGCTCCGGCTACTACGTCAACACGCGCAGTGACAGCCTGCCGCCCGAGCCCGGCACGTCCTGTCCCGACGGCGAATCCACCGAGCTGGCGATCAGCGAACGCATCTTCGACATCCTGGATTCGGTGCGCAACCGCGACGTCACGCCGCTGGGCTCCGCGTTCCCCTCGCCGCTGCTGTTCCCGCTGCCGAGGTTGGCGCAGGCCATGGCCGCGCACCTGAAGCGCCAGGACCCGCTAGCCACGATGGAAGACCTGTCGCCCGGCAACCCGGGCCTGCGCAGGCAGATCGCGCTGCGCTACCTGATCGCGGGCATCAACGTGCCGGCCAGCGACATCGTGATCACCAACGGCGCGCTGGAAGCGCTGAATCTTTGCCTGCAAGCGGTCACGCAGCCCGGTGACACGGTCATCGTCGAAGCGCCAACCTTCTATGGCGCTTTGCAAGCGCTGGAACGCCTGGGGCTGAAAGCGCTGGAAGTGCCCACGCATCCACGCACGGGCGTAGACCTGGGCGCCATGGAGGCTGCCATCGCGCGCCATGCGCCGAAGGCCTGCTGGCTGATGACGCAGTTCCAGAATCCGCTGGGCAGCCTGATGCCCGACGAAAAGAAGCGCCAGCTGGTCGAGCTGCTGACGCGCCATGACATTGCGCTGATCGAAGACGACGTCTACGGCGAGTTGTATTTCGGCGCGACGCGCCCCGTGCCCGCCAAGGCCTTTGATACACAGGGCCTGGTGCTGCACTGCTCGTCGTTCTCGAAATGCCTGGCACCGGGCTACCGCATTGGCTGGGCCAGCGCGGGGCGCTACACACAACGCGTGCAGCGCCTGAAGCTGTCGTCCACGCTGTCGGCGTCCAGCCCCGCGCAAGGCGCCATCGCCGAATACCTGGAGCAAGGCGGTTACGACCGTCACCTGCGGCGGCTGCGCGAAACCTTGCAGGCCCAGCAGGACTTGATGGCCAACGCCATCGCCCGCGAATTTCCGGCGGGCACCCGAGTGACGCGGCCGCAAGGCGGCTTCTTCCTGTGGCTGGAAATGCCCGCCGCCGTCGATGCGCTGGCGCTGCACCGGCAGGCGTTGGCGCGCGGCATCAGCGTGGCGCCGGGCCCGATCTTCTCCGCCAGCGGCCAGTTCGGCAATGCGCTCCGCCTGAACTACGGACACCCGTGGGACCCGGGCCAGGACGATGCCATTCGCATCCTGGGCGAAATGGCCCGCGCGGCCTGCAGCCAGGCCACGCGGTCGCGCTGATCAGTTGCGGGTTGCCGCGGCCCGCGCGCGCTTGACCTCAAGCGACGTCACCCCGCCCGCCGCGTTGCCCCAACTGTTGCGGATGTAGGACACCAGCATGGCGATGTCGTTGTCGTTCAGCATTTGGCCGAAAGGCGGCATGCCGTGTGGCCTGGGGCTGGCCGCGGTGGCGGGCGCAAAGCCGCCATCGAGCACGATGCGAATGGCATTGACGGGCGATGGCGCGGTCACGGTAGGGTTGCCGGCCAATGCAGGCCACGCGCCCGCGCTGCCCTCGCCTGCGGCCTGGTGGCACTGCACGCATTGCTGGCGGTAGATCTTGCCCCCCAGTTCCATGGCCGCGGCCGACACAGGCGCGGCGGACGCAGCGGTAGACGCCGGCGTGTCCGGCAACGACTTGAGGTACACCCCCATCGCCAGCGCGTCTTCACCCGTCAGGTGCTGCGTGCTGCCCAGCACCACTTCGGCCATCGGACCACTGGCGCTGGAATGCGCCGCGATGCCGGTTTGCAGGAGGTCGGCGATGTCTTGGGCGGACCAACGCCCCAACCCGGCGCGCGGGTCGTTGGTCAGGGGTGGCGCATACCATTCCAGCCCCGGAATCACACCGCCGGTCAGGCCGTCGGCCGGACGGGTCGCGCCCAGGCTGTTGCGCGGTGCATGACAGGCCGCGCAGTGGCCAACGCCTTCGACCAGGTAGCGGCCGCGATTCCATTGCTCGGATTGGCCGGCATCGGGCTCCAGTGCGCCAGGCTTGAAATACAGCGCGCGCCACGCCGCCAGCAAGATGCGCTGGTCATACGGGAAATCAAGCTCAGGCGGCCGATTGGCCTGGTTGACTGGCGCGATGGTGCGCAGGTAGGCGAACAGCGCATCGGCATCCGCGCGGCTCACACGGGTGTATTCGGTGTAAGGAAAGGCGGGATACAGCAACGTGCCGTCGCGCGACTTGCCATTGTGCAGGGCTTGCCAGAAATCGTCGGCGCTCCAGGCGCCGATGCCGGTCTTGTCGTCGGGGGTGATGTTGGGCCCGTAAAGGGTGCCGAACGGCGTGGGAATGGCCGTGCCCCCCGCATAGGCCGGGCCGCCGCGAGCGGTGTGGCAGGCCGCGCAATTGCCGGCCAGCGCCAGATAGCGTCCGCGCTCGATCCGCTGCTGCGGGTCAGACGGCGCCGCGGCAGGACCTGTGCTGGTGTCATCGCGCGTGCCCAGCCAATACAGGGCGCCCAGGACCACCACGGTCAGCGCCAACAGGGACCCCAGGATTCGTTTCATCAGTGTCATCTTGCGCCCCCGTTACCGCTGGGCCTGGCTGCCGCATTCAGCGGGCAGGCGCAAGGAGCCGGCGGCCTCGGGGCCGTAGCTGTCGGCAACCGGTTGCGACGACAGCCACGCCGTCAGGGCGCCGATGTCTTCCGGCGTGAGCTTGTTGGCGATGTCGGCCATGCAATCAGGCGCGGCGGCGCGGCGCTGACCGCTTTTCCAGCTGCCGATCTGCGAACTGATGTAGTCGCGCGGCAAGCCCAGCAAGCCGGGAATGGCGGGCAGCAGCCCGCCCAGGGACGCGCCATGACAGGAGGCACACGCCGGGAGGCCACGCGCGGCATCGCCCGACAGGGCCAGCCTGCGCCCGGCCTCCAAGGTGGCGCCGGGGACGTCCACGCGGGCGGGCGACGGATAGGGCACATGCTGGTCTGCAAAGTAGGCCGCCATTTCATGCAGGTAGGCATCCGGCAGGCCCGCCAGCAGGTGCGCCATCGGCCGGTACTGGCGGCGGTCGTCGCGGAAATTCAGCAGTTGGTGATAGAGGTATTCCTGCGGCTTGCCCGCCAGGCGGGGGTAGTAGCCGTCGGCGCCCGCCCGGCCCTGTGCGCCGTGACAGGCCGTACAGGCCGCCACGCGGGCCTGCATCGTGCCCGGCTGCAGCGATGGCGCGGTGTCCTGGGCCATCGCGGGCGCTGTCGAAAACACGACAAGCGCGGCAGCCAACAGGCGGGATTTTGCCCAATGCCGCGGCAGTGAAACACTACAAAAGGAAATGAGGGCTAACATCTAGGACCAGTTAACACTAAGTCAAATTCCAACCCCCCCAAGGCGCATGACGGCGGGGCGCGTAGGTGAATCTCTCTTGTGCGGATGCCCGAGCTTACGTCAGGGCGTACTGACCGGTACAGGCGCAGATTTGCAGTTTACGGCCATATCAGATGCCAACCCGCCGGCATCGTCCTGGAAAAGCGTGCCACAATCATGTCCATGTTGAAAGTCGTCCTCGTAACCGGCATATCAGGCTCAGGCAAATCCGTCGCCCTGCGCATGCTCGAGGACGCCAGCTATACCTGCGTCGACAACCTGCCGGTCCGGTTCCTGACCGAATTCATCGCCAACGCCCGCGACGACGGCCTGGAACGCGTGGCGGTCGCCATTGACGTGCGCTCCCCCGGCGAACTGGCCGAACTGCCCGACGTCGTCACCGCCTTGCGCGCCATGGGCACCAGCCTGCGCGTGGTCTTCCTGGATGCCAGCACCGACACCCTGGTGCAGCGTTATTCGGAATCGCGCCGCCGCCATCCCCTGACCGACCGCCTGCAACGCGGCGGCACCGCCCCGTCGCTGACCGACTGCATCGCGCTCGAACGCGAACTGCTGGCGCCGCTGCGCGAGCAGGAACACGTCATCGACACGTCGGAACTCACCCCGGGCCAGTTGCGCGCCTGGATTCGCGACCTGATCCAGGCCGATCGCGCCCCGCTGGTGCTGACCTTCGAATCGTTCGCCTACAAGCGCGGCGTGCCGCGCGACGCAGACCTGGTGTTCGACGTGCGCTGCCTGCCCAATCCCTACTACGACCGCAACCTGCGTCCGCTGACGGGTCGCGATGAGCCCGTCGCGACGTGGCTGTCCGGCTACGACCAGGTAGGGCAGATGATCGACGACATCGCCGGCTTCCTGAACCGCTGGCTGCCGCAGTACACCCAGGACACCCGCAATTACCTCACGGTCGCCATCGGCTGCACCGGCGGGCAGCATCGTTCGGTCTACGTGGTCGAACAGCTCGCCAAGCGCTTTGCCGACCACGACCCGCTGCTGGTGCGCCATCGCACCCAACTGCCCGACGAATCCGCATGACCCTGCCCCGCCCGCTGACTTTCCTGATGATGCTGTTGCTGGCCATTGCCGTGGCCGGCTGCTCTTCCACCGGAGGCCGCAAAAAAGGCGGCGGGTATTACAAGGACGACGGCCCGGACGCCAACCCGCCAGCCAACCTGGACCAGGTGCCGGACGCGGTGCCGCGCATCGAGCCCTACGCCAGCGGCGCCAACCGTCCGTACGTGGTGTTCGGCCAGCGCTACGTGCCCGACACCACCGGCCAGCCGTACAAGCGGCAAGGCATTGCGTCGTGGTATGGCAAGAAATTCCATGGCAACTCGACGTCGATCGGCGAAGCCTACGACATGTACGCCATGACGGCCGCGCACACCACGTTGCCGATTCCCAGCTACGCGCGGGTCACCAGCCTGGTCAACGGCAAGACCATCATCGTGCGCGTCAATGACCGCGGCCCGTTCCACAGCGACCGCATCATGGACCTGTCGTACGTGGCGGCCTACAAGCTGGGCATCATCGGACCGGGCAGCGGCCAGGTCGTGGTCGAGAGCATTCCGCAAGACGAGATTCGCCGCCTGGCCTCATCGGGCGCCCCGGCGGCAACGCCCGCGTCGGCCATTGGCTCCACGCCGGTGGCCACGCCCGTGGCCGCCGCGCCCCTCTCGCTGGACCCGCAACCGCTGGCGCAACAACCGGCGCCCGCGCCAGGCAGCGCGCCCGTGCGTCAGCCGGCCGCGGGCGGCATCGGCAGCGTCTACCTGCAAGTGGGTGCTTTCAGCCAGCCGGCCAATGCGCAGTCGCTGGTCAGCCGCATCAATACGCAGCTGGGCACCGAGGGTGCGCCGCCCGCCAGCGTCGAACAATCCAACAACCTGTATCGCGTCAAGATCGGGCCCTACCCTGATCGCCAGAGCGCCATGAATGCGGTGCAGCTCGTCTCAGACCGCATCGGCATCACGCCCAGCATCGCGGCGCAATAAACCGTCAGGCGTCGCGGGCCTGCTGCGCCCGCGGCCAGTCGAAGGCCGGCGGCTCGAACGGCAGTTCGACCTGTCCATCGCAGACCCGGCGCGCGCGCGGGTTGCGGCTGAGATAGCGGCTGCCCTCGTGTTCCAGCAATGCCTGCTTGCGCGGCAAGCCGCCGCCGAAGCCCGTGAGCGAGGTGTCGGCGCCAATCACACGGTGGCACGGAATGATGATGATGATGGGGTTGCGCCCCACGGCGCCGCCGATGGCCTGTGCGCCCTTGGGGCGGCCCACCGTGCGCGCCAGTTCGCCATAGCTGGCGAGCTGGCCGAAATCCAGCGCGCACAGCGCACGCCACACTTCATGCTGGAACGGCGTGCCGACCGGGTCGAGCGCCACGTCGAAGTCGCGGCGCTGACCGGCAAACCACTCGTCCAGCTCGCGGCGCGCCTGCTCGAGGATGGGATCGGCGTCCACGCGACCCCACCCCTCGGCCGAAGGCAGCAGCGTCTGGTCGGTGAACCAGGCGCCGCGCAGGCCCTTGGCACTGGCGACCAGGCGCATTTCACCCAACGGCGTGGGGATATCGCGATAGACGATGCGTTCGTCGGGTTGGCCGGAACGCTTGGAAGCGACAGCTGTGTAAACCATGTCTTACGAATTCTTGCGGGAGAGGGCCCGGTTGTACAGAACGTCTCGCGGCAGGCCGGTGACCTTGGCCGCGACTTTGGAAGCATCGCGCAGCGACAGCGTTTCAAGCAAGGCGTCCAGCAACGCGTCGGTGCGCGGGTCGGCCTCGTCGTCGGCCTCTTGGCCAGGCCGGGCATGCACGATCAGCACGAACTCGCCTTGTTCGCGGTGCGAATCGGCCGCCAGCCAGGCCGCGGCCTCGCCCAGCGTGAACGTGGCGATTTCCTCGAAGCGCTTGGTCAGCTCACGCGCCACGGTCAGGTGGCGCTCGGGGCCGCAGACCTCGAGCAGATCGGCCAACGTGGCCGCCAGGCGGTGCGGCGATTCGAACATCACGACCGGCGCGGGCAGCGCACACCAGCTGCGCAGCCAACGCTGGCGGGCGACGGCCTTGGACGGCGGAAAGCCGGCAAAGGCATAGGCGGGGTTTTCATCCGTGGTGACGCCGCTGCCCATCAGCGCCGTGATCACGGCGCTGGGGCCCGGCACCGGCACCACGGTGAAACCGGCCTCTCGCACGGCGCGCACCACGCGGGCGCCAGGGTCGCTGACAGCGGGCGCACCGGCATCGGACACCAGCGCCACCCGCTGGCCTTGCGCCAGGCGTTCGCAGATGGCCTGCGCCGCCGCGGCCTCGTTGTGGCGATGGGCGGCCATCAAGGGGGTCGTGACTCCCCAGGCGTCCAGCAAGGTGCGGCTGGCGCGGGTGTCTTCGGCCGCGATCACATCGGCGCGCTGCAGCGCGTGCCAGGCGCGCAGCCCCAGGTCGCCCAGATTGCCGATCGGTGTGGCCACCACATACAGCGCCTGCGCAGGCCAATGCTGGCCGGCCACGCGTTCAGCGACGCGGGTCCAGGCATCGCCGGCCACCGGGGGTGAGACATTTTGATTCATTGCTGCCTGCTTACACGGAAAACCATGCCAGTGTAGCCGCCATCGACGCCCGCTTCCGGAACCCGCCTGATGGATGACATCCTTGCCTTCGAACTGGCCCTGGCCGCCCGCCAGCGCGCCGACAAGCGCCGCCGCCGCAGCGCCCGACGCCCCAATCCGCCCGACCGGCCGCCCGCACGGCGCTCGCCCCGCCAACGCACGGGCGATGGCCACGAAGACGCGGCGCTGCGTCTCTTGCTGGCGGGCGGCTTGGCGCTGCTGGCCCGCAATCTGGCCTGCCGCGCGGGGGAGATCGACCTGGCCATGCGCGAGGGCGACGTCCTGGTCTTCGTCGAAGTCCGCTCGCGGCAGGCGGACGCCTTCGGCGGGGCCGCCGCGAGCATCGACCGGGCCAAGCAAGCCCGGCTGGCCCGCGCCGCGGCCCACTGGCTGCCGGAACTGACACGGCGTCATTGGGGCGGCGCCACGCCCGCCGTCCGCTTCGACGCCGTGCTCTTCGAGGGCGGCCAGGTCCAGTGGCTGCGCGCCGCATTCGAGCTGGGCTGATTTCTGCTGGCGCGTGAGATAATCGCGCCCATGGATATGACCTCTCGTATGACGTCGCACTTTCGCGACGCCATGGCTGCGTGCGAACAAAGTATGAACGTCCTGGCCGAACCGCTGGCAGTGGCGGTGGACGTGCTATTCGGCGCCTTGGCCAACAACGGCAAGATTCTGGCCTGCGGCAACGGCGGTTCCGCGGCCGACGCCCAGCATTTCATCGCCGAACTGGTGGGCCGCTTCGAACGCGAGCGCCTGCCCCTGGCCGGCATCGCCCTGAACACCGACACCTCCATCCTGACCGCCGTGGGCAACGACTACGGCTTCGACGAGATCTACGAACGCCAGGTCAACGCCTTCGGCCAGGCCGGCGACGTGCTGGTGGCCATTTCCACCAGCGGCAATTCGCCCAATGTGGTCCGCGCCATGGAAGCCGCGGCCAGCCGCGAAATGCATGTGCTGGCCCTGACCGGCAAGGGCGGCGGTGTCATGGGGGAACTCATCACGCCGATGGACGTCCATCTATGTGTTCCCAGCGATCGCACGATGCGCATCCAGGAAGTCCATATACTGCTGCTGCACGCGCTTTGCGACGGCATTGACGCTCTTCTGCTTGGAGACACCGAATGATTCCTGACGTCCGAACCGCCGCCCGTCCCCTGCTGCTTGCCGCAGCCCTGTCCGGCGCCGCGCTGTCGCTGTCGGCCTGCGCGCCCCTGATCGTGGGCGGCGCCGCCGCCACCACGGCGGTGGTCGTGACCGACCGGCGCACCTCGGGCATCCAGCTCGAAGACCAGAACATGGCCTTCAAGGCCCAGAGCCAGATCTCCCAGAAGCTGGGCGACACCGCCCGCGTCAATGCCATGGCCTACGGCGGCCATCTGCTGCTGACCGGCGACGTGCCCACTGAAGAAGCCAAGTCGCAGGCCACCGCCATCGCCCAGGGCGTCGAAAATGTGAAGCAGGTGGTCAACCAGCTCAATGTCGGCCCGATCGCCTCGTTCGGCGTCCGCTCGAACGACACTTGGCTGACGTCCAAGGTCAAGACGGCGCTGATCAACACCAAATACGTGCCGTCCGGCACCATCGCCCTCACCACCGACCACAGCGTCGTGTACCTGATGGGCAAGCTGACCCAGGCCGAAGGCGATTACGCTGCCAACGCCGCAGCCGATGTCGGCGGCGTCGCAAAGGTGGTAAAACTGTTCGAAACCATCAGCCGCGAAGAAGCCATTCGCCTGTCGAACAGCAACAAGTCGAACTCCACTGAAACCAAGGCCCCCATCGAGAACAGCTCGGGCGCAGCCGGCAGCAGCAGCGGCGCCCCTGCCCCCAGCGGTGGCAGCGCCGTTGAAGCCATGCCCATCAAATGAAAAAAGCCATCGTAGCCCTGACCGTCCTCGTGGCGGTCGGCATTGGCGCCTGGTTCGTCATGCGGCCGGCGCAAACCGCGCCCGACGTCACGTTCACCACGCTCGAAGGCAAGACCTTCTCGATGCAGGACCTGCGCGGCAAGGTGGTGCTGGTGAAGTTCTGGGCCACCAGCTGCGTCACTTGCGTCAAGCAGATGCCGGAGACCATCTCGGCCTATAACGAATACGCCGGCAAGGGCTACGAGGCCATCGCGGTCGCCATGAACTACGATCCGCCTAATTTCGTCTTGAACTTCGCCGAAAGCCGCAAGCTGCCCTTCCCGGTGGCGCTGGACACCAAGGGCGACATCGCCCGCGCTTTCGGCGACATCCGCCTGACGCCCACGGCGTTCCTGATCGACAAGAAGGGGCACGTCATCAAGCGTTATCTGGGCGAATACGACGTCGCCGAATTCCACGCCACCGTCGAAAAGGCATTGGCGGCAGGTTGACCCCGCCCCGATCGCAACAGAAGCCGCCCGCTTGCCGAGCGGTTTTTTTTCGTCTGTGACAAACAAAACCGCCCGGCAAGCGGGCGGTTTCAACAACAGGGTCAGTCCTTGCGGCGTATCAGAACGCAGGAACCACCGCGCCCTTGTACTTCTCCTGGATGAACTTCTTCACCTCGGCCGAGTGCAGCGCGTTGACCAGCTTCTTGATGCCGGGCGCGTCTTTGTTGTCCGAGCGGGTCACCAGCACGTTGGCGTAGGGCGAATCGGCGCCTTCGATGAACAGCGCGTCCTTGGTCGGCACCAGGCCGGCTTCAAGCGCATAGTTGGTGTTGATCAGGGCCAGGTCGACGTCATCGAGCGAGCGCGGCAGCATGGCAGCCTCGAGTTCGCGGAACTTCAGCTTCTTGGGGTTCTCGACCACATCGGCGGCGGTGGCCAGGATGTTGGACGGGTCCTTCAGCTTGATGACGCCCTGCTTTTGCAGCAGCACCAGCGCGCGGCCGCCGTTGGACGGGTCGTTCGGGATGGCGACGGTGGCGCCATCCTTCAGCTCGGCCAGGCTCTTGATCTTCTTGGAGTAGCCGCCGAAGGGCTCGACGTGCACCAGGGCGACCGGCACCAGCGTGGCCTTGCGGTCCTTGTTGAAGCTGTCCAGGTAGGGCTTGTGCTGGAAGAAGTTCGCGTCCAGCTGCTTGTCCACCAATTGCAGGTTGGGCTGCACGTAGTCGCTGAAGACCTTGATGTCCAGGTCCACGCCTTCCTTGGCGAGCTGGGGCTTGACCACTTCCAGGATCTCCGCGTGCGGGACCTGGGTGGCGCCCACCACGATCTTTTCAGCGTGGGCGGCGGTAGCCGACACCAGGAGGGCCGACGCCACCAGGGCAGAGCGGACGAAGTTCAAACGCATGAGTTGCCTCTTTTATAGGTAGAAATTGGGGGCATATGCCCAGCCGGTGGGGGGATACCCCCTTATGAGGGGTGCACCCGTTGTGAAAACGCCCCCAATTTACCCGAATGCCGGTTATTTGTCGGGCATATAAACATGGGTTTAAAGCATAAGGAACCTGTGGGGTCTACAATCCGTCGTATGCTTGCGCTACCGCGTCCCGACGCGTTCCTGTGCAGGCATTTTTTACTGCGGGACCCTACGCCCCCTCGGGGGGCAACGCCATCGCGCCGCCAGCGGCGCGCGGGCTTCCAACCTCTAACTTTCATACTCTACTTATTGCCGACTTAGCTGCCATGACCGACACCCCCGACCCTGCTGCCGTCTCGTCTCCTGCTGTCAAAGCCGCGGTGCTTTCCGAAGCGCTGCCTTACATCCGACGATTCCACGGCAAAACCATCGTGGTCAAGTACGGCGGCAACGCCATGACGGAAGAGCGATTGCAGCGCAGTTTTGCGCATGACGTGGTGCTGCTCAAGCTGGTGGGTCTGAATCCGGTGGTGGTGCACGGCGGCGGTCCGCAGATCGACGACGCGCTGCGCCGTATCGGCAAGCAAGGCACCTTCATCCAGGGCATGCGCGTCACCGACGCCGAAACCATGGAAGTGGTCGAGTGGGTGCTGGGCGGCCAGGTCCAGCAAGACATCGTCATGATGATCAACGAGGTCGGCGGCAAGGCCGTGGGCCTGACCGGCAAGGACGGCGGTCTGATCCAGGCGCAGAAAAAGCTGATGGCCAACAAGGAAAACCCCGCTGAACCGATCGACATCGGCTTCGTGGGCGACATCACGCTGGTCGAGCCGGCGGTGGTCAAGGCTCTGCAAGACGACCAGTTCATCCCCGTCATCTCGCCCATCGGTTACGGCGAAGACGGCACGGCCTACAACATCAATGCCGACGTGGTTGCCGGCAAGATGGCCGAAGTGCTGGGCGCCGAAAAGCTGCTGATGCTGACCAACACCCCGGGCGTGCTGGACAAGGCAGGCAAGCTGCTGCGCAGCCTGTCGGCCCAGACCATCGACGAACTGTTCGCCGACGGCACGATCTCGGGCGGCATGCTCCCCAAGATCTCGTCCGCGCTGGACGCCGCCAAGAACGGCGTCAACTCGGTGCATATCGTCGACGGCCGCGTGCCGCACTGCCTGCTGCTGGAAATCCTGACCGACCAAGGCGTTGGCACGATGATCAGCTCGCATTGATGCGAGCGCAGCGCACCCTGCTGCGGCCCGCGGTGCGCCAGCGCCGCTCGCGTCGCACGGCCACGGGCGCCCCCGGGCGCCTGTGGCTGTTCGACCTGGACAACACGCTGCACGACACCTCCCACGCCATCTTTCCGCGCATCGACCAGGGCATGACCCTGGCGGTGGTCGAGGCGCTGGGCGTCGACGTCGACACGGCCAACCAGGTGCGCAAGCAATACTGGAAACGCTACGGGGCCACCATGATCGGCATGGTGCGCAACCATGGCGTGGACCCTCACGCCTTCCTGCACCGCAGCCACGACTTCGACGTCAATCCGCTGGTGCGCGCCGAAAAGGGGCTGGCCTACAAGTTGCGCCAGCTGCCCGGTCGCAAGGTACTGCTGACCAACGCGCCGCTGCACTATGCGCGCGCGGTGCTGCGGCGCCTGGGCATCCTGCGCCAGTTCGACAGCCTGTGGGCCATCGAACACATGCGCCTGCACGGCGAGTTCCGCCCCAAGCCCTCGCCCGCGCTGCTGCGCTATGTGCTGGCCCGCGAAGGCGTGCCGGCGCGCCAGGCCGTGCTGGTGGAAGACACCCTGGCCAACCTGCGCGGCGCACGCCAGGCGGGGCTGCGCACGGTGCACGTTTTCCACCCCGGCACACCGTTCGCGCGCGGCCGTTCGCAGCGGCCGGCTTACGTCGACTTGCGGGTAAACTCCGTCAGTGATTTGCTGTTGCGCCGGCGTCCCTTGCGGGGATAGCGGCCGGCGCCCTCTTTTCATCCACCGTCAGCCTGCGTAAGACCAGACCCGTCCATGGCGAGCAAACCCGGCGAGCGCAAGACCCAGATTCTGCAGACCCTGGCCGAGATGCTGGAGCAGCCGCACGCGTCGCGCATCACCACTGCCGCGCTGGCTGCCAGACTGCAGGTCTCCGAAGCTGCGCTGTACCGGCACTTCGCCAGCAAGGCGCAGATGTTCGAAGGGTTGATCGAATTCATCGAAACCAGCATTTTCACGCTGGTGAACCAGATCGCGACCGCCGAGCCCTACGGCCTGTCGCAAGCCCACAAGACCGTGTCGATGCTGCTGACCTTCTCGGAACGCAACAAGGGCATGACGCGGGTGCTGACCGGCGACGCGCTGGTCACCGAAGACAACCGCCTGCAGGAACGCATCAACCACATCAACGACCGCATCGAGGCGTCGCTCAAGCAATCGCTGCGCATCGCCATCACCGACGGCGGCCTGCCCCCCGAAGCCAATGTGGCCGCGCACGCCAGCCTGCTGACGCACCTGGTGCTGGGCCGCTGGCTGCGCTATGCCCAGAGCGGCTGGCGCGTTGCGCCCACGCTGCACCTGGACGAACAGTTGCGCCTGGCGCTGGGCTGACCCGCGTTCATTTCATAACACGAACGAATTAAGCGCTTGTTGCTGCCCATCACCGGGCTATTTGTTTTTAATTGTGCAACAATCTCACGCTTGCGACCAATGCGGGCGGACGAGCATAATGCGCGGGATGGGTTTTCCACAAGCGCGAATCTCCACCGGTTTGACCCATATCAATACGGGTTTTCCTTAATGCCGTCACGATCATTCTGTAGCGTCGGCACTTCGCTTTGATCACGCCCCAGGCCTGGTTGCGACGTGCCGTCAGTTTGACCTCAACCGGAGATGGATATGACTGCGCCAGCCGCTGTCCCTGCCTCGCAAGCCCCAAAGAAAGCAAAAATCCCAATCGGACTCATCGCCGGCTTCATCGTGATGATCGGCGTGCTGATGCTGCCGTTGCCGGCAGACCTGCCGGTTGCCGGCCACCGCATGCTGGCCATCCTGGCGTTCGCGGTGGTGGTCTGGATTACCGAAGCCGTGTCCTACGAAGCCAGCGCGATCATGATCACGACGCTGATGGCCTTCCTGCTGGGCACGGCTCCGACAATCAAAGACCCCGGCGTGCTGTACGGCACGTCCGCCGCCATCAGCATGGCGCTGACGGGCTTTGCCAACTCGGCGCTGGCGCTCGTCACCGGCGCGCTGTTCATTGCCGCGGCCATGACGTTCACCGGGCTGGACCGGCGCATCGCGCTGGTGACCCTGTCCAAGGTCGGCACCAGCACGCGCCGCATCCTGATCGGATGTATCGCAGTGACGATCGTGCTGAGCCTGGTGGTGCCCAGCGCCACCGCCCGCAGCGCCGCCGTGGTGCCCATCATGATGGGTGTCATCGCCGCTTTCGGCGTGGACAAGCGCTCGAACATTGCCGCTGGCATCATGATCATCGTGGCGCAGGCCACCAGCATCTGGAACGTCGGCATCCAGACCGCCGCCGCGCAGAACCTGCTGACGGTCGGCTTCATGGAAAAGATGCTGGGCCAGCGCGTGGCGTGGTCGGACTGGCTGATCGCGGGCGCACCGTGGTCGCTGATCATGTCGGCCGTGCTGATCATCATCGTGCTCAAGCTGCTGCCGCCGGAAAGCGACAGCATCGCGGGGGGCAAGGAAGCCGTCGAAAAATCGCTGCTTGAACTGGGCCCCATGACCGGCGCGCAAAAGCGCCTGATGGCGGTATCGGTGATGCTGCTGCTGTTCTGGTCCACCGAAGGCAAGCTGCACAGCTTCGACACGACCTCGACCACCTACTTCGGCCTGGTGCTGCTGATGCTGCCGCGCTTTGGCGTGATGACCTGGAAAGACGTGCAATCGCGTATCCCATGGGGCACGGTGATCGTGTTCGGCGTGGGCATCAGCCTGGGCACCGCGTTGCTGACGACGCAGGCCGGCCAATGGCTGGGTAACCAGGTCGTGCAACACACGGGCCTGGACCACCTGGGACCGCTGGCGATCTTCGCGATCCTGGCTGCCTTCCTGATCATCATTCACCTGGGTTTCGCCAGCGCCACGGCGCTGACCTCGGCGATGCTGCCGATCCTGATCTCGGTGCTGGCCACGCTGCCGGGCGACTTCAGCCGCCTGGGCATGACCATGCTGCTGGGCTTCGTGGTGAGCTACGGCTTCATCCTGCCGATCAACGCGCCGCAGAACATGGTGTGCCTGGGCACGGAAACCTTCAATGCCAAGCAGTTCGCCAAGGTGGGCATCCTGGTCACCCTCATCGGCTACGCGCTGATGATCCTGATGGGCATGACCTACTGGCGCTGGTTGGGCTGGCTGTAAGGAGGCCGCATCATGAAAATCTCTATCGCCCAAGCCAATGAATTCGGACGCCGTGTGCTGGTCGCACAAGGCGTGCCGGAAGACATCGCCCGCGATGTGGCCGAGCACCTGGTGGAGTCCGACCGGGTCGGCTACACCAGCCACGGCCTGTCGATCCTGACGAACTACCGCCGCGTGCTGGGCGACGGCCTGGCGCAAGCCGACGGCCGCCCCGAACTGCTGAACGACCGCGGCGCGATGCTGGCATACGACGGCCACAACGGCCTGGGCCAGCACGTGGGCAAGGTCGTGATCGAAAAGGCGATCGAACGCACGCAGGAACACGGCCAGTGCATCCTGACGCTGCGCCGCAGCCATCACCTGGGCCGCATGGGCCACTACGGCGAGATGGTGGCGGCCAAGGGCCTGATCCTGCTGGCCTTCACCAACGTGATCAACCGCGCCCCCACAGTCGCGCCGTTCGGTGGCGCCCGCGCCTGCCTGACGACGAACCCGCTGTGCTTCGCCGGCCCGCTGCCGGGCGGCCGCCCGCCGTTCATCGTAGACATGGCGACGAGCTCGATCGCCGTGAACAAGGCCCGGGTGCTGGCCGCCAAGGGCGAACAAGCCCCGCCGGGATCGCTGATCGACGCCCAGGGCAACCCGACGACGGACCCGAACGCGCTATTCGCGAACCCGCCCGGCGCACTGCTGCCGTTCGGCGGCCACAAGGGTTACGCAATGGGCCTGGTGGCGGAACTGCTGGCCGGCGTGCTGTCGGGCGGCGGCACGATCCAGCCGGAACATCCGCGCAACGGGGTGGCAACGAACAACATGTTCGCGCTGCTGCTGGACCCGCAGGTGGACTTCAATACGGACTGGCGCTCAATGGAAGTGGGCGCGTTCATCGACTACCTGCACGCCTGCCCGCCGCAACCAGGCGTGGACGGCGTCCAATACCCCGGCGAATACGAAGCCCGCAACCGCGCCCTGAACGCAGACTCCCTGGAATTCGACTCCCGCATCTGGGACGGGTTGAAGACGCTGGCGTCGGATCTGGGTGTGGGGGATGCGTTGCCGTAGGTTTTTGGTTTTGTGGTTGTTGTGTACAGGCGGCTCAGGGGTTCTTGAGCCGCCTGTTGCGTTGGGGGCTTAGGAGGGCGGGGCTACGATTGCGGTCCGGAGCCTACGCTCCGGACTCGCCTCGGCGGCCCCCCCCTTCCTCATCCTCGTCCTCGCCTTCGGCGACTCCTACGGATTCCCTCGGGCGCATCTACACGCCCCGCCCTCCTAAGCCCCCAACGCAACAGGCTCACAGCAGTTGCAATTTGCCGGATGCCGGGAAGGTCAGTGTGCTTGGCGTTTTTACCAGCGGCGGGGGGAAGAGAGAGATCTTGCGGGGCTCGCCCCAGGCCGGCCGCGCGGGCGGCCTTTTGGGGCTTACACGCCGTCTTGCGTCGTAGCACTGCGGGCTATGCGCCTGAAGCGCGCATGGCCTCAAACGGGACCACCATCAGCGCGCAGCGAACACCGTCACGACGCACCGCAATGCGAAAGCCCCAAAAGGCCGCCCGCGCGGCCGGCCTGGGGCGAGCGACGCAAACCTCTCCGCCCCCAACAGCTTTAGCGGCATTCCAATTCTGCACAACCGTAGCCGAGGGTGCGGGGCTTCGTGGTGGCGGGCAACCTCGATGCGCCCGAGGGAATCCGTAGGGAGCCGCAGGCGGACGAGGATGACGAAGGGGGGGCCCGCCTAGGGAAGTCCGGCGCCGGCGCGCCGGACCGCAATCGTGGGCGCCCGCCACCACGAAGCCCCTCGCCCTCGGCGGCCTACGAAGCCAACGTCTTTAAGCCTTAACCGACCTATGCCGACTAATACTCATCATGATCCCGAATGCGATGCCCATGGTGAAGAGGGCTGTGCCGCCGTAGCTCATGAAGGGAAGTGGCACGCCCACCACTGGCAGGATGCCTGTCACCATGCCGACGTTCACGAACACGTAGATGAATAGCATCATCGTCAGCGCGCCGGATAGCAGACGGCCGAATTGGGATGAGGCGCGGGACGCGATCGTCAGGCCGCGGGCCATCATCAGGCCGTACAGCACCAGGATCGCGATGCCGCCGTACAGGCCGAATTCCTCGGCGTAGACCGCGAAGATGAAGTCGGTCGTGCGTTCGGGAATGAAGTCCAGGTGCGTCTGCGTGCCCTTCATGTAGCCCTTGCCGTACACGCCGCCCGAGCCCACCGCGATCATCGACTGGATCGTGTGGAAGCCCTTGCCCAGCGGGTCGGAACTGGGATTGAGCAACGTGCAGACGCGGTGCTTCTGGTAGTCGTGCAGCACCACCCAGTTGACGTCGGGTTCGCAGAGCTGGTCTTCGTAGTAGACCAGCGTGCCGATGCCGATGATGCCGGCCAGCATCACCGGGACCAGCAGCTTGAATGACAGACCGGCGAAATAGATGACGAAGAAGCCGGCGCCGAACACCAGCAGCGCGGTGCCCAGGTCGGGCTGCAGCACGATCAGGCCGAACGGCGCGGCCAGCATGGCGGCGGCGGCCAGGAAGTCGCGGATGCGTACCGCACCCTCGTGGCGCTGGAAGTACCAGGCCAGCATCATGGGCACGGCGATCTTCATCATCTCGGAGGGCTGGATGCGGGTCACGCCCAGGTTCAGCCAGCGGGTGGCGCCCTTGCTGGTTTCGCCGAAGAATTCCACGCCCAGCAGCAGCACCACGCCCACCACATAGAACGGCAGCGCCAGCTTCATCAGCCACTTGGGCGGAATCAGCGCCATGCTCCACATGGCAAAGAACGCGATGATGAAATTGCGCGACTGTTCGGCAAAGCGCCAGTCGGTGCCGCCCACCGCCGAATGCATGACGGTCAGGCCCAGCGCGGCGAACATCATCAGGATGGCCAGCAGCGGCCAGTCGAAAGCCGTGAAGACGCGCAACAGGATCAGGCCGAGACGCTTCATGGTCGACGCACCACGTCGGAAGTAATGGTTTCAACGCTAGCCAGCGGCGCGTTGCGGTCCGGCCGCACGATCTTGTCCTGCCGATCCTTGGCCAGCCAGTAATCGAACACCTTGCGGGCGACCGGGGCGGCCACGCTGGCGCCCCAACCGGCATTCTCGACGATCAGCGAGACGGCGATGCGCGGGTGTTCGAGCGGCGCGAAGCCCATGAACAGCGCGTGGTCGCGCAGGCGTTCGTCGATGGCGCTGGCGCGGTAGTGGCCGCCGCGCAGGCTGAACACCTGGGCGGTGCCGGTCTTGCCGGCGGCCTGGTACGACGCGTTGGCAAAAGCACGGCGGGCCGTGCCGGCACGGACCACGTCGGCCATGGCGTTCTTGATGACGTCGACGTTGGCCTGCTTGAGCGGGATGCGGTAGTCGGGCGCGGACTCGGTGGGCTTGGCCACGCCGGTGCGCGGGTCTCGCACCGCGTGCACCAGGTGCGGGCGGCGGTACAGGCCATTGTTGGCCAGCGTGGACGTGCCCTGCGCCAGTTGCAGCAGCGTGAAGGCGTTGTAGCCCTGGCCCACGGCTACTGAAATGGTTTCGCCGGCGTACCAGCGCTGGCGGTCCTTGTCTTTGTAGGCGGCGCGCTTCCAGTCGGTGGAGGGCAGCACGCCGCGCTTCTCGCCTTCGAGGTCGATGCCTGTGATCTGGCCGAAGCCGAACTGCTTGGTGAAATCGTGCAGCGCGTTCACGCCGATTTCCGGGCCCAGCGAATAGAAATAGGTGTCGGACGACACGACGATGGCCTTGTGCATGTCGGTCATGCCGTAGGCCGCGCCGCCCGCGTTGCGGAATTTCTGGCCGCCGAACTCGTAGTAGCCGGGGTCCGAAATGCGGTCGGTGGCGCGGCGCTTGCCCAGTTCCAGCGCCGCCAGGCCCACGAAGGGCTTGTAGGTGGAACCGATGGGATAGGTGCCGTAGAGCGGGCGGTTGATCAGCGGGTGGTCCGGCGATTCGTTCAGCATGCGCCAGTTGTCCACGTCGATGCCGTCGACGAACAGGTTGGGGTCGAACGACGGCTGCGACACGAAGGCCAGCACCTCGCCGGTGTCCGGGTCGATGGCGACCAGCGCGCCGCGCTGCCCTTCGAAGGCCTCTTCGGCCACTTTCTGCAGGCCCAGATCGATGGACAGCATGATGTCCGAGCCGGGCACGGGATCGATGCGGCGCAGCGTGCGCATGGGGCGTCCGCCGGCGGTGACTTCGACTTCTTCGAGTCCGGTGCGGCCGTGCAGGGCTTCTTCCCAGGTCTTTTCGATACCTTTCTTACCAATGACATCGGTGCCACGGTAATTGCCCAGCAGGCCAGCGCGTTCGAGCTCTTCGTTGTCGCCTTCGGCGATGCGGCCGATGTAGCCCACCACGTGGGCGGCGGATACGCCTTGCGGATATTCGCGCACCCAGCGGGCGCGCAGTTCCACGCCCGGGAACTGGAAGGCGTGCGCGGCGAACCAGGCCGCTTCGGTTTCGTTCAGGTTGTTGCGCAGTTGCAGGCTGGCGTAGCGGCTGGATTCCGCCGCGCGGCGCTTGAAACGGCGCTGGTCGGCCGGGCTGATGTACACCACCTGGGTCAGCCGCTCGAACAGCGCGGCCATGTTGCCGGCCTGGGCGGGCACCACTTCAAGCGTATAGGTGCGGTAGTTGCGCGCCAGCACTTCGCCGTTGCGGTCGAGGATTTCGCCGCGGCGCGGCGGAATCGGCACCACCGCGATGCGGTTGCGGTCGGCGCGCTCGGACAGGCCTTCGTAGCGGTCGACCTGCAAGTACCAGAACCGGCCCACCAGCACGCCGAAGCAGGCCAGCGCGAACACGCCGCCCACCCAGGCGCGCAGGCGGAAACGCTGCTTCTGCTGCTGGCCGGTTTTCTTGAATTCGAACATGAAGCGGCGCCGCCGTCAGGCGGAGGAAGATTCGGCGTCGTCGGCACCGCGCTGCGGCAAGTGCAGAACCCAGCCCGCCAGCGGCCACAAGGCGGCGGTGATGGCGACGCTGATACCCCAGTCCCAGCCCGGCCACTTGCCGGCCAGCCACGCATGGATGATCTGGGTGACGAAGCGCGCAATCAGGAACACAGGCAGCATGTGCATGGCCTGGCTCCAGAGGTCGAAGCGTTGCAGGCGCCGGTGCAGCACCACGGCGCCGTAGGCGACCAGGGTGTAGGACAGCGCATGCTCGCCCAGCAGGCCGGCATCGTGTACGTCCATCAGCAGGCCGAAGCAGAACGCGGTGAACAAGCCCACGCGGCGCGGCTCATGCACGCACCAGAAGGCGATGATCAGGATCAGGACGTCGGGCGCGCCCTGCCACAGCCGCCACGGCAGCAGCGACACCAGCCAGACCAGGACGATGGTGCCCCAGACGAACACGCCGTGGGCCGGCCCGGACAGGCGTTCGGGGTGCACATTGCTGGGCGTGCCCAGGCGGCGCCGGGGTTGCCCTGATGATTGATTAGTCCGATCCACCGGAATCGACCTCCTGACGGTTGGACTCGGCACGTTCCACATCCACCTGCAGGACCAGGAAGTGGCGATAGCGTTCAGGGTGGGCCAGCGGTTCGCAGACGGCCCGCGCGAAGCCGGAAGCGGTATCGCGTTCGACCGAGGTTACCTTGGCCACCGGCAGGCCGGCGGGAAACAGGCCGCCGACGCCACTGGTGACGATAGTATCGCCTTCCTTGATGTCGGCATTGGCAGCCAGGTAACGGACCTCCATCTTGCCCGGAGAGTTCCCGCCGAACGCAATCAGGCGCAGGCCGTTGCGCAGCAGTTGCACGGGAATGGAAACCTGTTCGTCGGTGACCAGGGCGGCCTCGGCCGTCATGGGGGTGACACGCACGATCTGGCCGACCACGCCGCCTTCGTCGATGACGGGCATGCCCGGCGCCAGGCCAGCCTTACTGCCCTTGTTGAAGACCAGCCGCTGGTTGAAGGCATTGGTGGGTTCGTACAGCACTTCCACCACCACGGCCGACTGAGCCACGGTATCGGTCACGCCGAGCAGGCGGCGCAATTGCGCGTTTTCGGCGGCCAGCTGCGCGGCATGGGTGGCCACCTGGGCCAATTCGATGCGCTGGCGTTGCAGCGCTTCGTTTTCGCTACGGATAAGGTTGGCCGCATTGACCCATTCATTGACCTGTTGGACCAGGTCGCGCGGCGCCATGACGGCGCGCTGGAAGGGGTACAGCGCCACGGACACCGCACGGCGCGCCGGTTCGAGCATGCGCCATTGCGAATCCATGATGATCAGGGCCAACGCCAAGGCGACCAGGACGACCAGCCGCACCTCCGCGGGTGGACCGCGCCTGAATAGGGGGGGAGTCCCTTGTCGTTGCATGAATCTCAGCCCGGGCGCCCGCGCCCGCCGCCCCCGCAGCGGCCGGAGCCGTAGAAAAGCGGGGCTCCGGGCTGGCGGGCAGGATTAGTCGTTGATGAAGATCGCGCCCAGTTTCTCAAGGTGTTCCAGCGCCTCGCCGCAACCGCGCACGACGCAGGTCAGGGGATCATCGGCGACCACCACCGGCAGGCCGGTTTCTTCTTGCAGCAGGCGGTCCAGGTCACGCAACAGGGCGCCACCGCCGGTCAGGGCGATGCCCTTGTCGGTGATGTCGGCGCCGAGTTCGGGCGGGGTCTGCTCAAGGGCGATCTTGACGGCAGAGACGATCTGGTTGAGCGGGTCGGTCAGGGATTCGAGGATCTCGTTGGACGAGACCGTGAAGCTGCGCGGCACGCCTTCGGCCAGGTTACGGCCCTTGACTTCGATTTCGCGGACTTCGGAACCCGGGAACGCGGAACCGATTTCCTTCTTGATGAGTTCGGCGGTGGGTTCGCCGATCAGCATGCCGTAGTTGCGGCGGATATAGTTGACGATGGCTTCGTCGAACTTGTCGCCGCCGACGCGCACGGAACCCTTGTAGACCATGCCGCCCAGCGAGATGACTGCCACCTCGGTGGTGCCCCCGCCGATGTCGACGACCATGGAGCCGCTGGCATCGGACACGGCCAGGCCGGCGCCGATGGCCGCGGCCATGGGTTCTTCGATCAGGAAGACGTGGGACGCACCGGCGCCAAGCGCCGATTCGCGGATGGCGCGACGTTCAACCTGGGTGGAGCCGCAGGGTACGCACACGATGATGCGCGGGCTGGGCGCCAGCATGTTGCGGGGGTGCACCATGCGGATGAACTGCTTGAGCATCTGTTCGGTGACCGTGAAGTCGGCGATGACGCCGTCCTTCATGGGCCGGATGGCCTCGATGTTGCCGGGCACTCGACCAAGCATCTGCTTGGCTTCGTGGCCGACGGCCTGGATGATCTTTTTGCCGTGAGGCCCGCCTTCATGACGGATTGCGACCACGGAGGGCTCATCGAGCACGATGCCCTTGCCGCGGACGTAAATCAGCGTATTGGCGGTACCGAGGTCGATCGCCATATCGCTGGAAAAATAACTGCGCAGGAATCCGAACATGGGAGCTCAGCTAAATTCTGGGGGGAATTGGGGTCATGCCGCGGGGCGTAAGACCCGAGAAAGGTCGGGTCCGCCTGTCATCACGGCGATTAAACCGTGAATCATAACTTATAATTTCCCCGGAAATAGCGCATAAATGCAGGCTATTCAAGCTTTGTAACGGTATTGGCATGTGCATACTGCCCAGTCCCGCCCCTCGGCCTTCGCTTCTCGATATTTGCAATCCCCATGGCGCTCAATGACACAGATGTGGCCCGCATTGCCAAGCTGGCCAGAATCGAACTGACCCCGGACCAGCGCACCCACGCGCAGGCCGAGCTCAACGGCATCCTCCACCTGATCGAACGGCTGCAAGCCGTCGACACCCAAGGCGTCGAACCCCTGGCCCACCCGCTGTCCGCCCACGAAGACATCGTGCTGCGCCTGCGCCAGGACGCCGTGACCGAAACCGCCTCGGAGGCCCGCCGCGCAGACCTGCTGGCCAACGCCCCCGATGCCCAGGATGGCCTCTTCCTGGTTCCCAAGGTCCTAGATTAAGCCATGACGAAACCCGCCTTGCATACCCAATTCGAGGGGATCGCCGCCCTGCGCGCGGCCCTCGCCCAACGCCAGGTCAGCGCCGTCGAGCTGGCGCAAAGCTCGCTGGCGGCCGCTGACGCGGCCAGCGGCCTGAACGCCTTCTTACACATTGACGCCGAATTGACGCTGGCCCAGGCCCGCGCCGCAGACGCCGCGCTGGCCGCCGGCACCGCCGGCCCGCTGGCCGGCGTGCCCATCGCCCACAAAGACGCGTTCGTCACCCGCGGCTGGCGCACCACCGCCGGCAGCAAGATGCTGGACGGCTACGTCAGCCCGTTCGATGCCACCGTGGTCGAGCGCCTGCAAGCGGCCGGCGCCGTCTCGCTGGGCAAGCTGAACTGCGACGAATTCGCCATGGGATCGGGCAACGAGAACTCGGCCTACGGCCCCGTGAAGAACCCCTGGGACCCGGCTGCCGTGCCCGGCGGCTCGTCGGGCGGCTCGGCCGCGGCCGTGGCGGCCCGCCTGGTGGCGGCCACCACCGGCACCGACACCGGCGGCTCGGTCCGCCAGCCCGCCGCGCTGTGCGGCGTGAGCGGCATCAAGCCCACCTATGGCACCGTGTCGCGCTACGGCATGGTCGCCTTCGGCTCCAGCCTGGACCAGGCCGGCCCGCTGGCCCCCAGC
Source organism: Achromobacter sp. FW305-C-28 (assembly GCF_058783235.1). Classification (NCBI taxonomy): domain Bacteria; kingdom Pseudomonadati; phylum Pseudomonadota; class Betaproteobacteria; order Burkholderiales; family Alcaligenaceae; genus Achromobacter; species Achromobacter sp. FW305-C-28. Next base: position 92,612 of record NZ_JBYSYL010000016.1, read on the forward strand.
AGCCGCGACCTGCTCGAACTGCTGGACGTCATCAGCGGCTTTGACCCGCGTGACGCCACCAGCCTGGAAAAATGCGACGGCGCCGTCAACGAGCCGGGCCGCGTGCGGCGCGACTTCGACGCCGCGCAGGCCCAATTCGATGCCGCCGGCAGCCAGCCCCTGAGGGGCTTGCGCATCGGCGTGCCCGCCGAATACTTCGGCGCCGGTCTGGCCCCGGACGTGGCTGCCGCGGTTGAAGCCGCCCTGGCCCAGTTCGAAGCGCTGGGCGCCGTGCGCGTGCCGGTGTCGCTGCCGCGCACCGAACTGGCCATTCCCGCCTACTACGTCATCGCCCCCGCCGAAGCGTCCAGCAACCTGGCCCGCTACGACGGCGTGCGCTACGGCCACCGCGCCGCGCAGTACGACGGTCTGGACAACATGATCAGCCGCTCGCGCGCCGAAGGCTTCGGCGACGAGGTCAAGCGCCGCATCCTGATCGGCACCTACGTGCTGTCCCACGGCTACTACGACGCCTACTACCTGCAGGCCCAGCGCCTGCGCCGCATGATCGCGCAGGACTTCCAGCGCGCCTATGCCGGCCAGTGCGACGTCATCATGGGCCCGGTCACCCCGACGGTGGCCAAGAACATCGGCGACAACCGCGACGACCCGACCGCCGACTGGCTGGCCGACGTCTACACGCTGGGCGTCAGCCTTGCCGGCCTGCCCGCCATGTCGATCCCGTGCGGCTTCGGTGGGGGACAGCCCCCACGCTCGCCGGGCTCGCTGCCCCCCGAGGGGGCTGCCAGCGCCTTGGGGCGGCCCGGCGGCGCTGGCGCTCGCCGCCCGGTCGGCCTGCAGATCATCGGCAACTACTTCGACGAAGGCCGTCTCCTGGCCATCGCCGACCGCTACCAACAAGTCACCGACTGGCACAAAGCCTCGCCGGCCCAGCAGGACGCCTAAACAATGAACTGGGAAATCGTCATCGGCCTGGAAACGCATACGCAGCTTTCCACCGACTCCAAGATCTTTTCGGGCAGCAGCACCCAATTCGGCGCCGCGCCCAACACCCACGCCAACGAAGTCGACCTGGCCCTGCCGGGCAGCCTGCCGGTCATGAACCTCGGCGCCGCCGAACGCGCCATCCGCTTCGGCCTGGCCGTGGGCGCCGAGATCGCGCCGCGCTCGGTGTTTGCGCGCAAGAACTACTTCTACCCCGACCTGCCCAAGGGCTACCAGATCAGCCAGTACGAGCTGCCGGTGGTGGTGGGCGGCTCGCTGTCGTTCTTCGTGGGCGAGGAAGAAAAAACCGTCAACCTGACGCGTGCTCACCTCGAAGAAGACGCGGGCAAGTCCTCGCACGACAACTTCACGCTGGCCAACGGCTCGCCGGCCAGCGGCATCGACCTGAACCGCGCCGGCACGCCGCTGCTGGAAATCGTGACCGAGCCGGAAATGCGCTCGGCCGCCGAGGCCGTGGCCTACGCCCGCGCCCTGCACAGCCTGGTGGTCTGGCTGGGTATCTGCGACGGCAACATGCAGGAAGGCTCGTTCCGCTGCGACGCCAACGTCTCCGTGCGCCCGGTCGGCCAGAAAGAATTCGGCACCCGTACCGAGATCAAGAACGTCAACTCGTTCCGCTTCCTGGAACGCGCCATCGTCTATGAAGCCCGGCGCCAGATCGAGCTGATCGAAGACGGCGGCACCGTGGTCCAGGAAACCCGCCTGTACGACGCGGACGCCGACGAAACCCGCAGCATGCGCAGCAAGGAAGACGCGCACGACTACCGCTACTTCCCCGATCCCGACCTGCCCACGCTGGTCATCTCGCGCGAGTGGGTGGATGAAGTGCGCGCCACCATGCCCGAGCTGCCGGCCGCCCAGCGCGCCCGCTTCGAGTCCGAATACGGCCTGCCCGCCTACGACGCGGCGCAACTGACCGTCAGCCGCGACCTCGCGGCCTACTTCGAAGCCGTGGCGCATGCGCTGCCGGCTGGCCAGGCCAAGCTGGCCGCCAACTGGATCATGGGCGAAATCGCCGCCACGCTGAACAAGGAAGAAAAGGCCATCGCCGACTCGCCGGTGCAGGCCCCTGCCCTGGCGACCCTGATCAATCGCATCATCGACGGCACGATCTCCAACAAGATCGCGCGCGAAGTGTTCGGCGCCATGTGGGCCGGCGAAAACGGCGGCCAGGCCGACGCCATCATCGAGGCCCGCGGCCTGAAGCAGATCAGCGACACCGGCGCAATCGGCGCCATGATCGACGAGGTGCTGGCCGCCAACCCGGCCATCGTCGAGGAGTACCGCGCCGGCAAGCAGAAGGCGTTCAACTCGCTGGTAGGCCAGATCATGAAGGCCGCCCGCGGCAAGGCCAACCCGCAGCAGGTCAACGACCTGCTCAAGCAGAAGCTGGACAGCTGATCCGGATGCGCCGTCCCCGGGGCGGCAAGCAAGATCAGACCAATCCTAGGGCCGCGACATCTTGTCGCGGCCTTTTGTTTGGCCAAGAATGATCTGGTCGATTCCGACTGGAGATTTGGCCATGAATTACATCGAACTCAGCAGCAGCGATCTGCTGCACCGGTTCGCCGACCACCTGCAAGCCGTCACCCAGGGCCAGCATTTCATCATCTCGATCGATGGCGTGCCCTATGCCCGGCTCACGCCTGTTTCGTCCACGACCACGCTCGATGGTCATGATGCCCTGGAAGCGATGAAGCACTTCGCCCCTGGCGCGCCCGTCCCGCACGAAGTCATCCGCGCCTGGATCGAAGAAGGCCGCGAATGACACCGATCCGATTGGTACCCGACGCGTCCGTCGCCCTGGCCTGGCTGCTGGGCCGCACTGACATATGGCGCGTCTATCAACTGGCTCGGACTCACGGGTTAACCACCTACGATGCCAGCTATGTCGAACTGGCGTGGCGCAACAACGCCTGCCTGGCAACCTTCGACCGCAAGCTGGCCGACGCTGCGCGAGCAAGTGGTATCGCGGTCTACGGCCAGCCCCATGGTGTGGCCGAACCGATCGCGCGCTACGGCTGAACGCCGCCGTACAACAACAGGGCGGCACTCGGCCGCCCTGCATTTCATGCTCGCAAGCGCCTTACTTCACCCCGTACTTCGTCCGGTACGCCAGCACCGCGTCACGGTGCTCGGCAAACGCGGCGTCGTCTTGCAACAGCGCCATGATGTCCGCCAACGAGGCGATGGCCACGACAGGAATGCCGTAGGTCTTGGCCACGTCCTGCACGGCGGAATGGGCCGACAGGGCGTCGTCCGGGCCAGCGCGTTCCATGCGGTCCATGGCGATCAGCACTGCCGCCGGTTCGGCGCCCGCGTTGCGAATGATCTCCACCGATTCGCGCACCGACGTACCCGCCGTGATGACGTCGTCGATGATCACGACCTTGCCCTTGAGCGGCGCGCCGACCAGCGTGCCACCTTCGCCGTGGTCCTTGGCTTCCTTGCGGTTGTAGGCAAACGGCACGTCGCTGCGGCCTTGCATGGCCGGATGGCCGGCCAGCGCCACGGCGGTGGCCGTCGCCAGGGGAATGCCCTTGTAGGCGGGGCCGAACAGCATGTCGAACGATACGCCCGAATCCAGCAGCGCCTGGGCATAGAAGCCCGCCAGCTTGCCGACCGAACCGCCGCTGTTGAACAGGCCCGCATTGAAGAAATAGGGACTGATGCGCCCCGATTTGACCTTGAAGCTGCCGAAGCGCAGCACGCCTTCGTTCAAGGCGAAGCGGACGAAATCGAGCGAGGTAGCAGAAGCGTGGTGGGCGGATTGGGCGGCAGACATGCGAGGAAGGTCCGAGAGATGGCAAACCCCGGCATTTTATCCGTTGTCGGGGGCTTTCCCAGGCCGCGCCGCCGAGTCGGTTAAATTCCTGGCATCGTTCCGGCCGCCCTCGGCCGCTCTACAGGAGTCCCGCTTTGCTGCGCATCACGTCGATCAACCTCAATGGCATTCGGTCCGCCTTTCGCAAGGGCCTGCAACCCTGGATGGAAAAGCACGCCGCCGACGTGCTGTGCCTGCAGGAAATCAAGGTGTCGGACGAAGACCTGACCGAAGACCTGCGCCACCCGCCCGGCTACACGGGCCACTTCCACCATGCCGTGAAAAAGGGTTATAGCGGCGTGGGCATCTATCTGCGGGATTCGGCCGAACGCGTCGTCAGCGGCTTGGACTGCGAGGAGTTCGATCCCGAAGGCCGCATCATCCGTGCCGACTGGAAGAACCTGTCCGTCATCAGCGCCTACTTGCCGTCGGGCTCCAGCGGCGATGAGCGCCAGCAAGCCAAGTACCGCTTCCTGGACCGCTTCGGCCCATGGATCGACCAGCTGATGCACGAACACAAAACGACCGGCCGCGAATTCATCATCTGCGGTGACTGGAACATCGCGCACAAGGAAATCGACCTGAAGAACTGGAAGGGCAACCTGAAGAACTCCGGTTTCCTGCCCGAAGAACGCGCCTGGCTGACCGACGTCTTCGACAAGCGCGGCTTCGTGGACGTGTTCCGCACCATCGACGACCGCCCGGACCAATACACCTGGTGGAGCAACCGTGGCCAGGCCTGGGCCAAGAACGTCGGGTGGCGTATCGACTACCAGATCGCGACGCCGGGCATCGCCGCCCGTGCGCGCAACGTTGCCATCTATAAAGACGAACGCTTTTCCGACCACGCGCCGTTGACCATCGATTACGACGCCACGCTGTAACGAAGACGGACGGACGGCCCGAATCGGGTCGTCCGTCTGATTTTTCGAAAAATAATAATAGGGACATATTAATACCTGACACCCCGTCAGAATTTCCGGTACAGGGCCATTTCCCCCCGGGTCTCCCTATGACGCCCGGCACCGGCGGCGCAGCATCTTCCTATAATTTATTAGGGACGCATTAAATTTCCCTATGATTTCAAGGCTCCCCGGGTTTTCCAGTGGCGGCCTGGTCTTGGCCAGCACCCGCCAAACCATCATGCGTCACCATTTATTCAAGAAAAAGCGCTTTGATATCAAGGTGATGGCGCATCTTTCGGCTTTGCGCAGGGCAACAAATTAGCCCTACAATTCCGCACCAAGCCGGTGCAAACGCACCAAAACGGGCACAAGCCGCCCCAAAACGGCGCAAGCCCGCACCTATTCGAAGCACCCCCAAGGAGATCATGTTGAAAGTGCAGAGTCTGGACGACTTCCTGCGTGGCGTTGCCGCGCGCGATCCGCAGCAGCCGGAATTCATGCAAGCCGTCCAGGAGGTGATGCTGAGCCTGTGGCCTTTCATCGAAAAGCACCCCCACTATGCCGAGCACGCCCTGCTCGAGCGCCTGGTGGAACCGGAACGCGTGATCCAGTTCCGGGTGTGCTGGACCGATGACCGGGGCCAGGCGCAGGTCAACCGCGCTTTCCGCATTCAACACAGCTCGGCCATCGGCCCGTTCAAGGGCGGCATGCGTTTCCACCCGTCGGTGAACCTGTCGATCCTGAAGTTCCTGGCCTTCGAGCAGACCCTGAAGAACTCGCTGACCACGCTGCCCATGGGCGGCGGCAAGGGCGGCTCCGACTTCGACCCCAAGGGCAAGTCCGACGCCGAAGTCATGCGCTTCTGCCAAGCCCTGATGATCGAGCTGTACCGCCACCTGGGCCCGGACACCGACGTGCCTGCGGGCGACATCGGCGTGGGCGCGCGTGAAGTCGGCTTCATGGCCGGCATGATGAAAAAGCTGTCCAACTCCACCGCCAGCGTGTTCACCGGCAAGGGCCTGACCTTCGGCGGCAGCCTGATCCGCCCGGAAGCCACCGGCTACGGCACCGTCTACTTCGCCGAAGAAATGCTCAAGCGCGTCGGCAAGTCGTTCGACGGCCTGCGCGTGTCGGTCTCGGGGTCGGGCAACGTGGCGCAATACGCCATCGAGAAAGCCATGTCGCTGGGCGCCAAGGTCGTGACCGTGTCCGACTCGAACGGTACCGTGGTCGATGAAGCCGGCTTCACCCACGAAAAGCTGGTGGCGCTGATGCACATCAAGAACGACCTGCGCGGCCGCCTGGACACCTACGCCCGCCAATTCGGCCTGGTCTACGAAGCCGGCAAGCGCCCCTGGCACGTGCCGGTGGACGTGGCCCTGCCCTGCGCCACCCAGAACGAACTGGAACTGGCCGATGCCCAGACGCTGATCAAGAACGGCGTGCTGTGCGTAGCCGAAGGCGCCAACATGCCGGCCACCCTGGACGCCGCCAAGGCCTTCATCGCCGCCCGCGTGCTGTACGCGCCGGGCAAGGCCAGCAACGCTGGCGGCGTGGCGGTGTCGGGCCTGGAAATGGCCCAGAACTCGGCCCGCCTGTCATGGACCCGCGAAGAAGTCGACACGCGCCTGCACGCCATCATGCGCGACATCCACGAGAACTGCGTGCGCCACGGCCACAGCGAGCGTGAATACGTCAACTATCTGGACGGCGCCAACATCGCCGGCTTCGTCAAGGTGGCCGACGCGATGCGCCAGCAGGGTCTGTACTAAACCGCAGGGCCCAGCCTCGCCGCCAGGCCACGCCCCCGCGCCCGACCGGCGCGGGACCGAGGCCCAAACAGAAACGGAGCCGCAAGGCTCCGTTTTTACATGCGCACGGCCCCCAGGCCGCTCGCCAGTATCAATGCTTCATCGCGCCGTGGTCGTGGCTCATGCCCGGGTTGTAAGACGCCGGCTTGACCTTGAACTGCACCGCGACCTCGCCCGCCTTTTCGAACTTCAGCGTGGCCGGCACGGTGCCGCCATCGGCGAAGGGCGCCTTCAGCTTGATGAACATGACGTGGTAACCGCCCGGGCTGAGCTTGACCTCGGTGTCGGCTGGCAGTGCGATGCCGTCTTCGACCTGGCGCATCTTGGCCACGCCGTTCGTGGTTTCCACCGTGTGCAGCTCGACGCGTTCGGCCGCGGCCGACGTGATGGACAGCAGGCGGTCGGGTGTCTTGGCATCATTGTCGATATCCATGTAGCCGGCGCCGTTGGACTGGCCCGGGGCGGATGCGCGCACCCAGAGGTCGTCGATCTCGACCTCGCCGACCTTGTAGTCCTTGGCCCAGGCCGAACCGGCTGCACACAGGCTCAAAGCGGCAACGGCGGCGAACTTGCGGATGTTCATGGGGTGTTCTCCTATTGGGTTAACGCCGCCGGACCAGGCTGCGGGCGGCTGACAGAACCGAGTCGGTCAAAGCTTCCATCGCCTCGGAGTTTACCCGCCAATGTTGCCAATACAGCGGCACATCTTCCCAAGCGCGGCCACGCAGCAAGACCAGATGACCTGCGTCAAGGTGTTCTTGCACCAGCGGCAGCGGATTCATGGTCCAGCCCAGTCCGCCCAGGGTGGCCTGCACGAACGCGCGGGTGGACGGCACCCACCAGACCGGCGGCTGCCACGGCGTCGGGTCCGAGATCTTGTGTGCGAAGCGGGCCTGCAACGCGTCCTTGCGGTTAAAGACCAGCACGGGCGCCTGGGCCAGCGTCTGCGCGTTCACGCCCTGCGCGAAGTAGCGCTTGTGAAAGGCCGGGCTGCATGTGGCCACGTAGCGCATGCTGCCCAACGCGTGGATGCGGCAGCCCTGCACGGGGTCGGCCAGCGTCGTGACCGCCCCCAGCACCGAGCCGTTGCGCAGCAGCGCGGCGGTATGGTCCTGGTCTTCGGACAGCATGTCCAGCGTGGCGCGGGTGCGGCTGGCGAACTGCAGGGCCGCGTCGACGAACCAGGTTTCCAGGCTGTCGTGGTTGACCGCGACGGGAATACTGGCGTGGGGCACGTCGTCGTCCGCCACGCCCAGGCGGTTCAGGGCATCGTGCTCGAGCAAGGCCGTCTGCTCGGCAAGCTGCACCAGTACCTGGCCATCGGCGGTGGCGGCCGCCGGCACGGTGCGCTGGACCAGCAACCGCCCCATGCGGTCTTCAAGCGCCTTGATCCGCTGCGACACCGCCGACGGGGTCACGCTGAGGGCCAGCGCGGCACGGTCGAAACTGCCTTCGCGCACCACCGCCGCCAGGGCTCGCAGGTTGCCGTGATCGAGTTTCATGAGATTAGCTTTGCTTAAGATAGTGAAGGAAAATTAGCTGTATTTCATATCCTCTGCAAGCGAAAATGATGCATTGCCGGTATGCGCAACGCTGCCGGCCAGGTTTTCAAGCGCCGCCATAAGGCGTTGCAGTCGAGAGGTTCGCGTCATGTTTGCCACGTTGTCATCCCCCCTTTTTCTCACCGCCTGGGCCAGCGGCACCGCCACCGGGCTGGGCCTGTTCGCCGTCGTGGGCGCGCAAAGCGCGTTCATCCTGCGCCAGGGGCTGATGCGCGCCCATCTGTTGTCGGTGGTCGCCATCTGTGCCCTGATCGACGCCGTCTTCATCTTCGCCAGCGTGTCGGGCCTGCAGGCGCTGACCGCCTGGTTCCCCTGGCTGACCACCGCCGTACTGTGGTTCGGCGTGGCCTTCCTGTCCTGGTACGCGTTGCAGTCGGCCCGCCGCGCCTGGACCGCCACCGGCGGCCTGGCCGCCGCGCGCGACGTGGTGCCCTCGCGCCGCGCCGCCATGCTGGGCGCGCTGGGCTTTTCGCTCTTGAACCCGCATTTCTGGCTGGACATGGTGGTGGTCGGCTCGCTGGCCCACGGCTTTGACGACGCCCGCATGGCCTTCGCCGCCGGCGCCTTCACGGCCAGCCTGCTGTGGCTGGCGGTGCTGGGTATCGGCTCGCGCCTGTTCGCCCGCTTCTTTGCCAGCGCGTCGGCCTGGCGCGCGCTGGACGGCATCATCGCCGTCGTCATGGCGGGCCTGGCCGTCAGCCTGGCGATCAAGGGCGTGTAAGGGAATACGGGGACAGACTGCTCGGCCCGGCACTTTTATAATCGCCGGGTTGCCACTCTTTCGTCGGGCGCATGGCCGGCCCGCCAGACGATCATGCGCGGACCCTCCCCTTCCAAAGACGTGCGCCTGCCGCCGCTGGCCGCCATCCAGGCGTTCGAAGCGGCCGCCCGGCTGGGCTCGTTCGAGCGCGCCAGCGAAGAGCTGTTCGTCACCGCCAGCGCCATCGGCAAGCGCATCGCCGCGCTGGAAGCCCAACTGAACGTGTCCCTGTTCATCCGCAGCAGCCGCGGCGCCACCCTCAGCGCCGCCGGACGCGAATACCTGGAACAAGTGCGCACGGCGCTGGACCTGCTGTCCGACGCCTCGCTGCACAAGCGCGGCGAACCCAAGCTGGAGCCACTGCGGGTGGTGTCCACCCCCACCTTTGCCCGCCAGGTCCTGATCCCCTACCTGCCCAGCTTCACCGCCGCCTATCCGGACGTGGAACTGGAGATCATGCTGTCCATTCCCTACCTGGACATCATGCCGCCCAACGCCGACGCCTGGATCCGCTTCGGCAGCGGCAAGTATCCCGGCCTGCATGCGCAGCCGTTGACATCCGACCCCGTATTCGCGGTCTGCTCACCCGAGTACCGCGATGCGCACGGCCCGTTCCGGCGTCCCGCCGACCTGGCCAATGCCGCCCTGCTGCGTTGCCCCATGGAACCGTGGCGCCCGTGGCTGGCCGCGGCAGGGCTGGACTGGCCCGAGCCGGCGCGCGGGGTCTGGCTGGTGGACCTGGGCATGATGCTGGCCGCCGCCCGTGCCGGCCAGGGCATCGCCCTGACCCGCCGCACCCTGGCCGCCGAATGGCTGGACGAGGGCAAATTGCTGCGGGTGCTGGACATCGAGACGCCCGGCGAATCGCAGTACCACCTGTGCACCGAGATCTCGCGTCCGCCGCGTGGCGCGGTGCAAGCGTTTTCCCTATGGCTGGGCGAGGTTTGCGAACGCGCGGCCCAATGGCCACGCGGCTTGGCGGCCAAGCCGGAATAAATTTCCAGCCCCGGGCGGAAGGAAATTCCGCGCACCCAGGCGCGTCGCTGGCTAGGATGCGCCGAACATGGCCGCGCGCGCAAAGCCGGCGTCGTGCGCGTCGCCCACCCCGATTCCTTTGTGCTTCATGCTGCATCGCCGCGCCCGGCCCGCAACCCGTGCACGCGTACTAGGTATTTACACGGAAAAACCCCGCCGGGTCAGATTCGCGTAAGCGATTAAGCAGACAGTCACAACACGCAACACAGGAGCGCGCCGCCTCACCCCCTATTTCACGCCGCCAGGCGCCGGCACACGGTTTTCCACGCAGTTCTACTAATTACAACGGAGACATCCATGGATTTTCGTTTGAAGCTGCTAGCAGGAACCCTTGCATTTGCCGTATCGGCCGCGGGCTACGCCGCCGACCCCATCAAGATCGGCGTGGCCGGCCCCTACACGGGCGGCTCTTCGTCCATGGGCGTGAGCATGCGCGACGGCGTGCGCCTGGCGATCGAGGAAATCAACAAGAGCGGCGGCGTACTCGGCCGCCAGCTGGTCGCCGTGGAGCGCGATGACGAAGCCAAGAACGAACGCGGCGTGCAGATCGCCCAGGAACTGATCAACAAGGAGCAGGTCACCGCCACGGTCGGCTACATCAACACCGGCGTGGCCCTGGCGTCGCAGCGCTTCTACCAGGACGCCAAGATCCCCGTGTTCAACAACGTCGCCACCGGCAGCGTGATCACGCACCAGTTCAAGGCGCCGGAATTCCCGGACAACTATGTGTTCCGCAACGCGGCGCACGACAGCATCCAGGCCCCGATGATCGTCGAGGAAGCCATCACCCGCCGCGGCTTCAAGAAGGTCGCGATCCTGGCCGACTCGACCAACTACGGCCAACTGGGCCGCGAGGACCTGGAAAAGGCCCTGGACGCCAAGGGCATCAAGCCCGTGGCCGTGGAAAAGTTCAACATCAAGGACGTCGACATGACGGCCCAGCTGCTCAAGGCCAAGTCCGCGGGCGCTGAAGCCGTGCTGACCTATGGCATCGGCCCCGAGCTGGCCCAGATCGCCAACGGCATGACCAAGCTGGGCTGGAAGGTGCCGATCATCGGCAGCTGGACGCTGTCGATGGCCAACTATATCGACAACTCCGGCGCCAACGGCGAAGGCGCGCGCATGCCGCAGACCTTCATCCAGGACCCGGACACGCCCAAGCGCAAGGCGTTCATCGACGCCTACCTGGCCAAGTTCAAGCCCAAGAACAACCGCATCGACTCGCCGGTGTCGGCGGCCCAGGGCTACGACTCGATCTTCCTGTTGGCCGCGGCCATCAAGCAGGCCAATTCGACCGACGGCCCGAAGATCCGCGAAGCGCTTGAAAACCTGCAAACGCCCGTCGAAGGCGTGGTGATGACCTACAACAAGCCGTTCACCCACGACAACCACGACGCGATCACCGCAAAGGAAGTGGTCATCGGCGAGGTCAAGGGCGGCCGCGTGGTCAAGGCCAACTAAGTTCGTCTGAAGCAACGACGCGGCGGCTGCCCGGCCGCCGCCGCCGGCGCCTCCCACCCGGGGCGCCGGCCTGCAGCCGCCTGACAACAGCGTTCTGCCCAAGGGGGTTGGGCAGGACCAAAGCGCCTCACGAAAAACACCATGATTCTTCTACAGCTTATCTATAGCGGTATCGCGCTAGGCATGATCTATGCCGTCATCGCGTTCGGGTACCAGCTTACTTTCGCCACTTCAGGCACCTTGAACTTCGGCCAGGGCGAAGCCCTGATGCTGGGCGCGCTGGTCGGGCTGACGCTCGTCGGGTTGGGCGTGAACTACTGGGTGATGATTCCCATCGTCTGCATTTTCGGATTCGCGCAGGGCGCGCTGGTCGAACGTATCGGCGTGCGGCCGGCGATCAAGACACGGTCGGAATTCGGCTGGATCATGGCCACGATCGCCCTGGGCATCATTTTCAAGAACGTCGCCGAGAACATCTGGGGCCGCGACGACCTGCGCTTTCCTTCGCCGCTGCCCGAAGCGCCGATCCAGGTGCTGGGCGCCAACGTGCTGCCGATGGAACTGCTGGTGGTGTTCGGCGCGCTGGCCATGATGCTGCTGGTGGAAGTGTTCAACCGCAAGTCCATCTACGGCAAGGCCTTCGTCGCGACGTCGAACGACCGCGATGCCGCCGGCCTGATGGGCATCAACACCGGCATGGTGATCACGTTTTCGTATGCCCTGTCGTCGCTGACCGCCGCCTTCGCGGGCGTGCTGGTGGCGCCGCTGACGCTGACCGGCGCCACCATGGGCGCGGTGCTGGGCCTGAAGGCCTTCGCGGTCGCCATCATCGGCGGCCTGTCCAGCGGCATGGGCGTGGTGGTGGGCGGCCTGATCCTGGGGATCGCCGAGACGACCACCGGCTTCTATCTTTCAACGGGGTACAAAGACGTGCCGGGACTGGTCCTGCTGCTGCTCGTACTGACCTTCAAGCCCGCCGGCCTGTTCGGCAAGACCGCGATCAAGAAGGTGTAAGCGATGAAACCCCTGCACCTATTGCTTTCCATCGTGGCCGTGGCCTGCCTGGCTGCCGTGCCCCTGGGCGTGACCAACACGTATTACCTGCACCTGATCGAAACGATCATGATCTATTCGATCCTGTTGTTCGGGCTCGATATCGTGGTGGGCTATACCGGCCAGGTGTCGCTGGGCCACGCCGGCCTGTTCGGCATCGGCTCATATGTGGCCGGCGTGCTGTTCTTCCATCTGCAGATGCCCATCTGGGTGACGCTGCCCGCCGCCATTCTGATCGCGGCGGCTTTCGGCGCGGTGCTGGCATTGCCGGCGCTGCGGGTGACGGGACCGTACCTGGCGATGGTGACGCTGGCGTTCGGCACGATCATCCAGATCCTGATCAACGAAATGACGTTCATGACCGAAGGGCCGCTGGGCATCAAGATTCCCAAGCCGTCGATCGGCGGGCATATCCTGACCAAGAGCGAATACTTCTGGCTGGTCGCGGCGCTGCTGGTGCTGTCGCTGATCGTGGTGCACCGGATCCTTAAGTCGCACCTGGGCCGTTCGTTCGAGGCGCTGCGCGACAGCCCGATCGCGTCGGACTGCATGGGCGTGTCGGTGTACCGGCACAAGGTGTTCGCGTTCGTGATCAGCGCCGGTTTCGCGGGGCTGGCAGGCGCGCTGTATTCGTATTCCGAGCAGTACATTTCGCCCAATACGTATAACTTCGAACTCACGATCCTGTTCCTGCTGGCGATCATCATGGGCGGACGCAAGAGCCGCACGGGCGCGCTGCTGGGCGCGTCGATCATCGTGCTGCTGCCCAAGATGCTGGACGACATCGGCACTTTCCGCCTGATCGCGCTGGGCGTGGCGGTCCTGGTGACGGTGGGCAGCGCGGTGGCCGTTTCCAAGGGCCGCGCAGAGGCGCGCCGGGTGGCGGTGCCGGTGGTGGGCACGATCGTGCTGGCGGTGTTCTCGTACTGGCTGGATGCAGTGACGGACTGGCGCCTGACGATCTTCGGCGCCATGATCCTGTTCGTCGTGTACTACCTGCCCGACGGCATCGTGGGCTTTGTGCGCAACCTGTTCTTCTCGACCCGCCGCGCGGCGCTGTCGGTGAAGAAGGATCTGGTGAAGGAACAGGAAGCCGTGCCCGAAGCGGCCAAGGGCAAGGGCGAAACCTTACTGGCGGCCAAGGGAGTGCTGATGCAGTTCGGCGGCCTGAAGGCGCTGAACGAGGTGGACCTGACGATCAAGCGCGGCACGATCCACGGCCTGATCGGGCCGAACGGTTCGGGCAAGAGCACGATGATGAACGTGCTGACGGGCATTTATGTGCCGACAGCGGGCGCGGTGGAGTTCTCGGGCAAGTCGCTGGTGGGCCTGGCGCCCGCCGATATCGCGGCCACGGGCATCGCCCGCACGTTCCAGAACGTGCAGCTGTTCGGCGAGATGACGGCGCTGGAAAACGTGCTGGTTGGCCTGCACCACACGTTCACGACGGGGCTGGCGGGCATTGCGCTGCGCACGTCGAAGTGGAAGGGCGAGGAGCAAGGGGCGCGTGCCCGCGCACTGGCGCTGCTGGAATTCGTGGGGCTGGACACGATGGCCAGCGAAGAGGCGCGCAACCTGCCCTACGGTAAGCAACGCCTGCTGGAAATCGCCCGCGCGCTGGCGCTGGACCCGCAACTGCTGCTGCTGGATGAGCCGGCTGCCGGCCTGACGGCGCCAGACATCGTGGAGCTGCTGGCCATCATCCGCAAGGTGCGCGATCACGGCATTACGCTGATCCTGATCGAACACCATATGGATGTGGTGATGGGAGTGTGCGACACGGTGTCGGTGCTGGACTTCGGCCAGAAGATCGCCGAAGGCCTGCCGAACGAAGTGCAGAGCAACGCCAAGGTTATCGAGGCGTATCTGGGCGGCGCGCCCGCCTGACGCCAAGGACAACAACATGCTATCGATCAAGAATCTGGAAGCGGGCTACGGGAAGGTGAAGGTGCTGCACGGCATCAGCATGGAGGTCCCGAAGGCGAAGGTGGTGACGTTGATCGGCTCGAACGGAGCCGGCAAGACGACGACGATGCGGGCGCTGTCGGGGATGATCCGACCGACGGCGGGCGAGGTGACGTTGAGCGGCAAGCGGATCGACGGGCTGGAGTCGCACCGCATTGCGCGACTGGGGCTGGCCCATTCACCGGAAGGCCGGCGGGTATTCCCGACGCTGTCGGTGACAGACAATCTGCTGCTGGGCGCGTTTCCGCGGCTGACGGGCAGCCGGCCGAAGGGGGACGTGCAGGCGGATCTGGGCCGGGCGATGGATCTGTTTCCGCGGCTGAAGGAACGGCGCGAGCAATTGGCGGGGACGCTGTCGGGCGGCGAGCAGCAGATGCTGGCGATGGCGCGGGCGGTGATGCTGAATCCGGAGCTGGTGCTGCTGGACGAGCCGTCGATGGGGTTGGCGCCGATCCTGGTGGAAGAGGTTTTTCGGATCATTGCCCGCCTGAAGGACGAAGGCGTGACGATGTTGCTGGTTGAACAGTTTGCAGCGGCGGCGCTGAACGTGGCCGACTACGGATATGTGTTGGAGAACGGGCGGATTTCAGTGCATGGAAGTGCTGAGAAGCTCAAGCATGATCCTGCTGTGGTGGCGGCTTATCTTGGTGGGGGGCACTGAGGATTACTTGCTGGCTGGGGTGGCGTTCTTTTGCCGTCCGGGGCGTCGGCTGCCCCTGGTGGGCGGGGCTACGATTGCGGTCCGGAGCCTTCGCTCCGGACTGCCCCGTCGTCATCCTCGTCCTCGCCTTCGGCGACTCCTACGGATTCCCTCGGGCGCATCTACACGCCCCGCCCACCAGGGGCAGCCGACGCCCCGGACTCAGGATTGCTTTGGTTTTCGCCTCGTTGGGGCGAGCAGCGTGCTTAACGTCTTTCTGCTGCGCTGACTGACCGCCGATGATCTTGCAGGGCCCGCCCCAAGCCGGCCGCGCGGGCGGCCTGGGGCGAGCGACGCAAACCTCTCCCCCACACCCCGGCCTGGCAACGCCCCATTTCTCGAAAACGGTAGCGCCTGGGGCTGGGTGCCTTGATGGCGAGCAACCTCGATGCGCCCGAGGGAATCGGAAGGAGCAGCCGCAGGCTGGGACGACGATGACGACGGGGCAGTCCGGAGCGAAGGCTCCGGACCGCAATCGTGGGCGCTCGCCATCAAGGCGCCCAGCCCCAGGCGCGGCCTAAGCAAGAACCATCTTGCCTAAGCAAACAACCCCTGCCCAATCAGGCCGCGCCCCAGATCGCGCGCAGCGATCAGACTTCGATCGTCAGCGTCACATCGATATTGCCACGCGTAGCATTCGAGTACGGGCAGACGATGTGAGCGGCAGAGACCAGCTTCTCCGCTTCAGCACGATCCATCCCAGGCAACGAGATCTTCAGTTCCGCTTCGATGCCAAAGCCGGTCGGGATCGGGCCGATACCCACGGATCCATCGATGGTGGCGTTGGCGGGCATGGCGATCTTGTCGCGGCCGGCGACGAACTTCATGGCGCCCATGAAGCAGGCGGAGTAGCCGACGGCGAAGAGTTGTTCGGGGTTGGTGCCGGCCGCGCCGGCGCCGCCCAGTTCCTTCGGGGTGGTCAGTTTGACGTTCAGGTTGCCGTCGTTGGATACGCCGGTGCCTTCACGGCCGCCGGTGACGTGGGCGTGGGCGCGGTACAGGACTTTTTCGATGGACATGATGCGTTCCTTTTGGAAGGTGATGGTGGGACTGCCAGGCTGGCGGGACCCTTCCCGGCTCGGCCTTTCCTGATTAAATAGCACACAATTTCATCGCGCGCTATCTTTAATGCCGGATGACGGCAACTGCCATCATCCACTTCAAAGACTAAGGTTCAAAGACTGCTGACCAGCTTTTCCCGCAATTCGTGCAACGCTTTCATGGTGCCCTGGGCTTCCTGCAGCGAGCACTGGGCGGCTTCCGCGATGGCGTGGGGCACGGCTTCGGCCTGGTTGCGCAGGTCGCGGCCTTGCTTGGTCAGGGTCACGATGACCTGGCGCTCGTCCTCCTGGGCCCGCGTGCGGGTGACCAGGCCCGCCGCTTCCAGCCGCTTGAGCAGGGGCGTGAGGGTAGCCGAGTCCAGGAACAGGCGTTCGCCGATGTCGGTGACGGTGATTTCGTCGCCTTCCCACAGCACCAGCATGACCAGGTATTGCGGGTAGGTCAGATCCAGGCCGCGCAGCAGCTTGCGGTACACCTTGTTCATCGCCAGCGAGGTCGAGTACAGGGCGAAACACAATTGGCTGTCTAGCAGCAGCGGGTTGAAGGCGCCTTTCGGCTGGGATCTGGATTTCATTGCGCAATATTAAATAGCGCGCTATTTATCGTCAAGTGTTTTTTTATGGTGCGCTGCGCAAGGGGTGTCCGGAGTCGGACTGGCTGAGGGCCGCCCGTGTCAGGCGACGTGCTCGCCTTCCACTGCGCTGCGGTCGGAGCCGTACTGCTTGAGACCGTCCAGGTCCAGCACCCGCACGGCGCCGTATTCGACGTTCAACAGGCCCGCCTCTTCCAGCTTGCGCAGCGCCTGGTTGGCCCGTTGACGCGAGACGCGGGCCAGGTAGCCGACTTCTTCCTGGGTGATGGTCAGGCGCATGCCCATGCCGGGATACAGCAGCGGGTTGAAGAGTTCGGCCAGACAGCGCGCCACGCGGGCGTCGGGGTCGAGCAGACGGTCGTATTCGGCCTTGCCGATGAATTGCGCGACGCGTTCGTTCAGTTGGTGCAGCAGGTAGCGGTTGAAAGGGATGCTGTTGTCCAGCAGCCAATCGAAGGTAGCGGCGGGCAGGCGCGCGACGACCGATTCGCGCAGCGCGACGATGTCGTACTTGCGGACTTCGCGCTTGAGCAGCGAGCCTTCGCCGATCCAGCCGCCGGCGGGCACGCCCGTAAGCGAGGCGACCTTGCCCTCGGCATTGCCCACCGATACTTTCACCAAACCTGCCAGCACGCCTATCCATGCCTGGGCGAGTTCGCCTTTGCGCTCTATGATCGATCCGGCGGCGACTTGCTGCACGGAAAGGTCTCGCTCGACGCGCGATTGCTGCTCGGCGTTGAGCACGCGAAACCAGGCCGCGGCAAGTTGCAGGGAGTCGGATAGCTGCATCGGGAATACCCTAAAAGTTCCTTGAATGTCGCGATGGTGACAGTTGGTAGCAACCCAACCTTATACCTTAACTCCTGCCGTAAATCTAAAACCAACTGGTCAAGCGCGATATCGCCCGCGCCGCATCTAGCGGCTGCCGGCCCGGCGCGCCCAAACCGGAGGAGACAACGTGGCACATTCATCGCCCGCATCTGCACAGGTGCCGGCCGCGCTGGACACCTTTCCAGCGCTGCTGTTCGCGCATGCCGACGTGCGCGGGTCGCGGCCCGCGATACGAGAGAAAGATCTGGGGATCTGGCAAACCCTTACCTGGTCCGATGTGGCGGAGCACGTGCGCCAGGTGGCCCACGGCTTCGCGTCGCTGGGTATCCAGCCCGGCATGCACGTGGCCGTCATCGGTGAAAACCGCCCCCGCTTGTATATGGCCATGATGGCCGCGCAATCGCTGGGCGCGATTCCCGTGCCGCTCTACCAGGACGCCGTAGCCCAGGAAATGGTCTACGTGCTGCAGGACGCCGAGATCAGCGTGGCGGTGGTCGAAGACCAGGAACAAGTCGACAAGATGCTGGAAGTGCGCGAGCAATGCCCCGCGCTCAAGCATGTGGTGTATGACGATCCGCGCGGCCTGCGCCATTACTCGGACGCGATGCTGCTGTCGTACGAAAAGCTGGAGGAGCTGGGCCGCGACTACGCCACGCAGCATCCCGACTTCTTCGCGCGCGCCGTGGCTGCCGTGCAGCCGCACGACGCGGCGGCGATGTTCTATACGTCGGGCACCACCGGCAAGCCCAAGGGCGTAGTGCTGACGCACCATGCGCTGATCGACCGTGCCCGCGCCGTGTCCGACATGGAAAAGCTGACGGACCAGGAAGACGTGCTGGCGTATCTGCCCCCGGCCTGGATCGGGCAGAACATGTTCTCGTACACGCAGCTGCTGGTCACGGGATTTACCGTGAACCATCCGGAATCGCCCGACACCGTGTCGATCGACATGCGCGACATCGGCCCTACCTACTATTTCGCGCCGCCGCGCGTGCTGGAAGGCTTGCTGACCCATGTGATGATCCGCATGGAAGACGCGGGCTACATCAAGCGCAAGCTGTTCCAGGCCTGCATGAAGCTGGCCCGCCGCGTGGGCACCCGCATCCTGGACGGCGAATCCGTCAACGCTTGGGACCGACTGCGCTACGCGCTGGGCAATGTGCTGATCTATGGTCCGCTGCGCAATGCGCTGGGCATGAGCCGGGTGCGCGTGGCCTATACGGCCGGCGAGGCCATCGGCCCGGACCTGTTCGTGTTCTACCGGTCCATCGGCATCAACCTCAAGCAGCTCTACGGCTCGACCGAAACGTCGGTGTTCGTGTGCGTGCAGCCCGACGGCCAGGTGCGCGACGACACGGTCGGCCCGCCCGTGGCGGGCGTGGAGATCCGCGTGGCCGACAACGGCGAAATCCTGGTCAAGAGCCCGGGCCTGTTCAAGGAGTACTACCGCAATCCCGCGGCCACCGAAGAGGCGCGCAGCGCCGACGGCTGGTTCCATACGGGCGATGCGGGCTACCTGGACACCGACGGCCAGCTCAAGATCATCGATCGCGCCAAGGACGTGGGCAAGCTGGCCAACGGCAGCCTGTTCGCGCCCAAGTACCTGGAGAACAAGCTCAAGTTCTTCCAGCACATCAAGGAAGCGGTGGCCTTCGGCGCCGACCGCGAGGACGTGTGCGCCTTCATCAACATCGACCTGGAAGCCGTGGGCAACTGGGCCGAGCGCCGCGGCCTGCCCTATGCCGGCTATACCGACCTGGCGGGCAAGGACGAGGTGTATCAGCTGATCGCAGAGTGCGTCGAGCAAGTGAACGCGGACCTGGCCACCGACCCGAAGCTGTCGGCCTCGCAGATCAGCCGCTTCCTGATCCTGCACAAGGAACTGGACCCCGACGACGACGAACTGACGCGCACCCGCAAGGTGCGGCGCGCCTTCATCGCGCAGAAGTACGGCGTGCTGATCGATGCGCTGTTCGGCGGCAAGTCGTCGCAGTACATCGAGACCGAAGTGAAGTTCGAGGATGGGCGCACCGGCAAGATTTCCGCCGACCTGCGTATCCATCCGGTCAAGACGTTCCCCGCCATCACCGCCCGAGCCGCGTAAAGACCATGAGCAACAACGACCGCGACCAGCGCATCGGCGACGTGATGCTGGATATGCAGAACATTTCGCTGTCCTTCGGCGGCGTCAAGGCGCTGACGGATATCTCCTTCAATGTGCGCGAACATGAAATCCGCGCCATCATCGGGCCCAACGGCGCGGGCAAGAGCTCGATGCTGAACGTCATCAACGGCGTCTACACGCCGCAGCAGGGCGGCATCGAATTTCGCGGCGAACGATTTTCCCGCATGAACCCGCGCCGCGCCGCCGAAATGGGCATCGCCCGCACGTTCCAGAACCTGGCCTTGTTCAAGGGCATGAGCGTGCTGGACAACATCATGACCGGCCGCAATCTGCGCATGAAGTGCGGCCTGCTGTCCCAGGCATTCCGCCTGGGCGCGGCCGAGCGCGAAGAGATCGAACACCGCCAGTTCGTCGAGAACATCATCGACTTCCTGGAGATCCAGGCGTTTCGCAAGACGCCGGTCGGACGCCTGCCCTACGGTCTGCAAAAGCGCGTGGACCTGGGCCGCGCGCTGGCCATGGAACCGCGCCTGTTGCTGCTGGACGAGCCGATGGCCGGCATGAACATCGAAGAGAAGCAGGACATGAGCCGCTTCATCCTGGATGTGAACGACGAGTTCGGCACGACGATCGTCCTGATCGAGCACGACATGGGCGTGGTGATGGATATTTCCGACCGCGTGGTGGTGCTGGACTACGGCAAGAAGATCGGCGACGGCAAGCCGGACGAAGTCCGCGCCAACGAAGACGTCATCCGCGCCTACCTCGGCGTGTCGCACTAAGGCGGACGAGACATGGGATTTTTTCTAGAGACCTTATTCGGCGGCCTGATGAGCGGCATGATGTATGCCCTGATCGGCCTGGGCTTCGTGCTGATCTTCAAGGCATCGGGCGTCTTCAACTTCGCGCAAGGCGCCATGGTGCTGGTGGCCGCCCTGTCCATGGCGCGCTTTTCCGAATGGATACCGCGCTGGTTCGGCTTCGAGAACATGATCCTGGCCAATGTGCTGGCGTTCATTGTCAGCGCGATCCTGATGTTCCTGTTGGCGGTGGCGATCGAACGCTTCGTGTTGCGCCACCTGGTCAACCAGGAAGCCACCACGCTGCTGATGGCCACGCTGGGCATCAGCTACTTCCTGGACGGCCTGGGCCAGATCTCGTTCGGCAGCTCGGTGTATTCCATCAACGTGGGCATGCCGAAAGATCCGTGGATGATCCTGGACTCGGTATTCGAAGGCGGGTTGCTGATCAACCTGGAAGACCTGACCGCCGCGGTCATCGCGGCGCTGCTGGTGGCGGCGCTGGCGCTGTTCTTCCAGTTCACCTCCACCGGCCGCGCGCTGCGCGCCGTGGCGGACGATCACCAGGCCGCGCAGTCCATCGGCATTCCGCTGAACCGCATCTGGGTCATCGTCTGGTGCGTGGCCGGCCTGGTCGCGCTGGTGGCCGGCATCATCTGGGGATCGAAGTTCGGGGTGCAGTTCACGCTGTCGACCGCGGCGCTGCGGGCGCTGCCGGTGGTGATCCTGGGCGGCCTGACGTCCGTGCCGGGGGCCATCCTGGGCGGCCTGATCATCGGCGTGGGCGAAAAGCTGTCCGAGGTGTATCTGGGGTCGCTGGTGGGTGGCGGCATCGAAATCTGGTTCGCCTATGTGCTGGCGCTGGTGTTCCTGCTGTTCCGTCCGCAAGGGCTGTTCGGCGAGAAGATCATCGACCGCGTTTAAGCCCCGGCCTTCTAGGATAAAAACATGTTCTATCGCGAAAACGGCCAATTCAAGACCAGCTATCGCGCTGACCAGCAGATCTTCCCGATCCGCCAGGACCGCATCTTCATCTGGCTGCTGCTGGCCGTGGCGTTCATCGCCATCCCGGCACTGTCCAGCGACTACCTGCTGCGCGCCATCCTGATTCCGTTCCTGATCCTGTCGCTGGCCGCGGTGGGCCTGAACATTCTGGTGGGCTATTGCGGCCAGATCTCGCTGGGCACGGGCGCCTTCATGGCGGTGGGGGCCTATGCGGCCTGGAACTTCGGCGTGCGCTTTCCCGGCATGCCGCTGATCATCCAGATCCTGCTGGGCGGCTGCTTCGCCACGCTGGTCGGCGTCATCTTCGGCATTCCCAGCCTGCGTATCCGCGGCCTGTACCTGGCCGTGGCGACCCTGGCGGCGCAGTTCTTCGTCGACTGGGCGTTCCTGCGCATTCCGTTCTTCACCAACTATTCGTCGTCGGGCAACGTGTCGGTACCGCCCCTGACCGCCTTCGGCCTGCCGGTGCAGAGCGCGCTGGAAAAGTACCTGTTCGTGCTGATCCTGGTGGTGATCTTCAGCCTGTTGGCCAAGAACCTGGTGCGCGGCGCCATCGGCCGCCAGTGGATGGCCATCCGCGACATGGACGTGGCCGCCTCGGTCATCGGCATCCGCCCCATGTACGCCAAGCTCACCGCGTTTGCGGTCAGCTCGTTCATCGTGGGCGTGGCCGGCGCGCTGTGGGGCTACATCCACCTGGGTTCGTGGGAACCCCTGGCGTTCGACCTGACGCGCTCGTTCCAGCTGCTGTTCATGGTGATCATCGGCGGGCTGGGGTCCATCATCGGCAGCTTCTTCGGGGCGGCCTTCATTGTGCTGGTGCCGGTGGCGTTGTCCAACGTGCCGCACATGCTGGGCCTGCCGCTGTCGGTGGACACCGCCGCGCACATCGAACACATGGTGTTCGGCGCGCTGATCGTGTTCTTCCTGATCGCTGAGCCGCATGGGCTCGCCCGGCTGTGGAGCATCGGCAAAGAGAAACTGCGCATCTGGCCTTTCCCGCATTGATTTCTGCGGGCCACGGCGGCAAAAGCGCCGCGGCCCACATCCTGAATACCCGGCTCCAGACCGGGCCAACCCCGGTGTCCGAGGGTTTATTGACCCAAACACCACGCAGGAGGTAAATGGAGATGAAGCGTCTTAACCTGAAGTTGGCGGCAGCCTTGGTGGCCGCAGCCGGCGCCGTGACCGCGGTGGCCACGCCGGCGATGGCGGCGGAAGAGCAGTTCGTTCCGTTGCTGGTGTACCGCACCGGGTCCTTCGCACCCCTGGGCATCCCCTGGGCCGACGGCAAGCTGGACTACCTGAAGCTGGTCAACGAGCGCGACGGCGGCGTCAACGGCGTCAAGATCACCTACGAGGAATGCGAAACCGCCTACGCCACCGACCGCGGCGTGGAATGCTACGAACGCCTGAAGGGCAAGGGCACCGGCGCATCGGGCTTTGACACCCAATCCACCGGTATCACCTTCGCCGTCAGCGACAAGGCCATGGTCGACAAGGTGCCCGTCGAGACGATGGGCTACGGCCTGTCGCAATCGGTGGACGGCAGCGTGTTCGAGTGGAACTTCCCGCTGCTCGGCACATACTGGACCGCCGCTGACGTGATGATCCAGGACATCGCCAAGAAAGAAGGCGGCATGGACAAGCTCAAGGGCAAAAAGATCGCCCTGGTCTACCACGACTCGCCGTACGGCAAGGAACCGATCCCGCTGTTGCAGAAGCGCGCCGCCAAGGAAGGCTTCGAGCTGCTGCTGTACCCGGTGACCGCGCCGGGCGTGGAACAGAAGTCCACCTGGCTGCAGATCCGCCAGGCCCGTCCGGCCTACGTGCTGCTGTGGAGCGCGGGCATCATGACCCCGACCGCCATCCGCGAAGCGCAAGCCAGCGGCTATCCGCGCGACAAGATGTACGCCATCTGGTGGGCCGGCTCGGAAGGTGACGTGAAAGACCTGGGCGACGTCGCCAAGGGCTACAACGCCATCACCGTGCACAACAGCGGCGCCGAGCACGACAAGGTCTATGACGACTTGAAGAAGTACGTCTACGACAAAGGCCAGGGTTCGGACAAGTCGGGCAAGACCACGCTGGGCACCATCGCCCATACCCGCGGCATGATGATTTCGATGCTGCAGGTGGAAGCGATCCGCACCGCACAAGAGAAGTACGGCAAGGGCAAGGCGCTGACGCCCGAGCAGGTGCGCTGGGGCTTCGAGAACCTGAACATCACCCAGGACCGGTTGAACCAGCTGGGCTTTGGCCAGATCATGCGTCCGGTCAAGACCTCGTGCAGCAACCACAAGGGTGACGACTGGGCCCGCATCGTGCAGTGGGACGGCGCGAAGTTCAAGGTCGCCTCGGACTGGTACCAGGCCGACAAGACCCTGCTGGACCCGATGGTCAAGGAAGCCGCGGCGAAGTACGCCAAGGAAAAGAACATCACGCCCCGCACTTGCGAGAACTGATGTGAACCGGCGGCCGGCGCATCCGCGTCGGCCGCCACCATGCCGCAGGAAACGCCATGACCGCAGCAACCACTACCGCTACTACCGCCAGCGCCCCCAAGGTGCTGCTCGATGTGAACGGCATCGAGGTGATCTACAACCACGTCATCCTGGTGCTCAAGGGCGTTTCCCTGCAGGTGCCGGAAGGCAAGATCGTGGCCCTGCTGGGCGCCAACGGCGCCGGCAAGACCACCACGCTGCGCGCGATCTCGAACCTGCTCAAGGGCGAACGCGGCGACGTCACCAAAGGCCACATCCAGTACCGCGACCAGCGCATCGAAAGACTGTCGCCGGCCGAGCTGGTCAAGCGCGGCGTCGTGCAGGTGATGGAAGGCCGGCATTGTTTTGCCCACCTGACCATCGAAGAGAACCTGCTGACCGGCGCCTACACCCGCAACATCAGCCGGGGTGACACCAACGCCGCGCTGGACCGCGTGTACCAGTATTTTCCCCGCCTGAAACAACGCCGTGCCAGCCAGGCCGGCTATACGTCGGGCGGCGAGCAACAGATGACCGCCATTGGCCGCGCGCTGATGGCCAACCCCAACATGATCCTGCTGGACGAGCCGTCGATGGGCCTGGCGCCGCAGATCGTCGAAGAGATCTTCGAGATCGTGCGCGACCTGAACCAGCGCGAGCGCGTCAGCTTCCTGCTCGCCGAGCAGAACACCAACATCGCGCTGCGCTATGCCGATTACGGCTACATCCTGGAAAACGGGCGCGTGATGATGGACGGCGCCGCGCAGGACCTGGCCCAGAACGAGGACGTCAAAGAGTTCTACCTGGGTATTTCCAGCGGCGAACGCAAGAGTTTCCGCGACAACAAGTTCTACCGCCGCCGCAAACGCTGGCTGGCCTGATCCCTGGAGCGGCAAGCCGGCGCGGTCCGGCCTGCCGCCGGCAACGACACCGCAGTACGGCACACGAGAGGGTGCGATCCCATGTCCGAGTTTTTCGATGTTCTGGAAACCCGAGCGCCCGAGCAACGCGAGCGCGAGCTGATGGCAGCCCTGCCCGCCGCCATCGCGCGGGCAATCGCCCGTGCACCGGCGATTGCCGAGCAGCTGCGCGGCATCGATCCCGCCACGGTCACGTCCCGCGCCGCACTGGCGCGCCTGCCCGTGCTGCGCAAGCACGAACTGCTGGAACGCCAGCAGCAGAGCCGCGATGACGCCGCGCGCGCCGCCGGCCCCGGCAAAGCCTTTGGCGGCTTCTCGGCCATCGGCTGGGGCGAAGCGATGCGGGTGTTCGCCTCGCCCGGCCCGATCTATGAACCGGAAAGCGCCCGCGCCGACTACTGGCGCTTTGCCCGCGCCCTGTACGCGGCCGGCTTCCGCGCGGGTGAACTGGCGTACAACTGCTTTTCGTATCACTTCACCCCGGCCGGCTCCATGATGGAAACCGCCGCGCATGCCGTGGGCTGCACCGTATTTCCCGGCGGCACCGGCCAGACCGAACAGCAGGTGCGCGCCATCCAGGACCTGGCGCCCAGCGGCTACACCGGCACGCCCAGCTTCCTGAAGATCATTCTGGAAAAGGCCGACGAACTGGGCGTGAAGCTCGATTCGCTGCGCCGCGCGCTGGTGTCGGGCGAGGCCTTTCCGCCGTCGCTGCGCGATTGGCTGGCCGCCCGCGGCATCGAGGGCTACCAGGCCTACGGCAGCGCAGACCTGGGCATGATCGCGTTCGAGACCCCGGCCCGCCAGGGCCTGGTGCTGGGCGAAGACATCATCGTCGAGATCGTGCGCCCCGGCACCGGCGAACCCGTGCCCGATGGCGAGGTCGGCGAAGTGGTCGTCACCACGCTCAACCCGGACTACCCGCTGGTGCGGTTCGGCACCGGCGACCTGTCGGCCGTCATGCCCGGCATCTCACCCTGCGGCCGCACCAACACCCGCATCAAGGGCTGGATGGGCCGCGCCGACCAGACCACCAAGGTGCGCGGCATGTTCGTGCATCCGTCGCAGGTCGCCGACGTGGTGCGGCGCCATCCCGAGATCCTGCGGGCCAGGCTGGTCATCAGCGGCACTACCGGCTCGGACCGCATGGTGCTGAAAGTGGAATCGCGAGTACGCGGCGAAGAACTCAGCGCCCGCATCGCGGAATCCATGCGCGACGTCACCAAGCTGCGCGGCGACGTGGAATGGGCCGACGCCGGCGCCCTGCCGAACGACGGCAAGGTCATCGACGACATCCGTACCTACGAGTAATGCGGCGATCCGGCCGGTGCCGCGCGCGCCGGCCGTGGGCCTGCCTAGGCGGCCAGCGCCATCACGGCCTTGACCAGCATGGCCGCGGCCACCAAGGCCGCGAACAGCGCGAAGCTTTGCTGCAGCCGGCGCGGCGCAAAGCGATCCGCCACCGCGCGGCCGGCCAGCATGCCTACCACCGCGGCCACCGTGAAGGGCAGCGCGATGGCCCAATCGAGGTGGCCGCCCGCGGCCGCAGCCACCACGCCGCTGGCCGACACCAATGCAATCACGGCCAATGACGTCCCGACGATGGCCTGCATCGGCAGGTCGGTCGCGCGGCGCAGCGCGGGCACGATGACAAAGCCCCCGCCCACCCCCAGCAACCCCGACAGGAATCCGGCGATGACGCCCGTGCCGGCCAGCGCACGAGCGCAAGGCGCGGTCCAGCGCAAGCGGCCGGTGTCCGAATTGAGCAGGCAGGGTGGCGTGCGCGGCGGTGCGGCCGTGGCAGCCGCCGCGCCGGAGCCCTGGCGCCACATGCGCCAGGCCACCATGCCCAGCACGCCGGCAAAGATGATGGCCAGCGGCGCGTTGGGCAGCCGCCGGGCGGCCCACAGGCCCAGCGGCGACACCACGATGCCGGTCGCCGCGATGAAGCCGGCGGCGCGGTAGCGGACCTTGCCGGCCCGCAGCCCCAGCACCGCCCCCAGCGCCGCCGACAGGCCCACGGCCAGCAGCGCGATCGGCGCGGCCTGCGACACGTTCAGGTGCAGCCCGAACACCAGCAGCGGCACCGCCATGATGGCCCCGCCCGCCCCCGTCAGGCCCAGGATCAGGCCTACACCGCCACCCAGCCCCAGGCTGATGAGCGTCACCGAATACATCATGCTGCCCCGCTCAGTTACCCAACGGACGGGCCAGCCACTCGCGGCCCTTGAGCATGCCATTCCAGTAGATCCAGGGCAGCATCGTGGCCTTGAGGAACCAGGCGCTCTTGCGCGCCACGGTCGGGTCCAGCGGGAACGTGGGCAGAAGCTTGCCGCCGTAGCCGAATTCAGCCAGCACGATGCGACCGCGTTCGACCGTCAGCGGGCACGAGCCATAACCGTCGTAAGCAACCGGCAGCGCATGGCCTTCACGCACCGCCAGCAGGTTCTCGGCCACCGTGACGATCTGCTTGCGCGCCGCCGCGGCCGTCTTGGCGTTGGTGGTGCTGATGCCGTCGCCCAGGCCGAAGACGTTGGCATAGCGCACGTGGCGCAACGTGGCCGGGTCGACCTCGCACCAGCCGGCGGCGTCCGCCAGCGGGCTCTGGCGCAGGAAATCGTGCGGCACCTGGGGCGGCACCGCGTGCAGCATGTCGAATGTTTTCTCGACCCGCGTCACGGCGCCCTCGGCGTCCTTGACGTCGAACCAGGCCTTGCGGCCCGGGCCGTCCACGGCCACCAGCGCCGAGTTGAAGGCCAGCGAAATGCCGTAGCTGTCGACGTAGCGCATCAGCGGCGGCACGAAGGTGGGCACGCCGAACAGCACGGCGCCGGCCAGGTCGAATTCCACCTGGATACGGTCCAGCACACCGGTGCGGCGCCAGTGGTCGCACGCCAGGTACATGGCCTTTTGCGGCGCGCCGGCACATTTGATGGGCATGGCCGGCTGCGTGAACAGCGCCGTGCCGCCCTTCAGGCCGCGCACCAGTTCCCAGGTGTAGGGCGCCAGGTCGAAGCGGTAGTTCGAGGTGACGTTGTGCTTGCCCAGCGTGTCCGTCAGGCCGTCGACCTTGTCCCACGCCAGCCGCAAGCCCGGGCAGACGATCAATTGCTGGTAGCTGACGGCGCTGCCGTCGGCCAGCCGG
Organism: Achromobacter sp. FW305-C-28; assembly: GCF_058783235.1. Classification (NCBI taxonomy): domain Bacteria; kingdom Pseudomonadati; phylum Pseudomonadota; class Betaproteobacteria; order Burkholderiales; family Alcaligenaceae; genus Achromobacter; species Achromobacter sp. FW305-C-28. The sequence goes on from NZ_JBYSYL010000016.1 coordinate 120,656, forward strand.
ACCTGGTTGGCCTCGGGTTCGAAGCCGGCGGCGGCCGCCTGCAGCCAGGTGGCCCGGCCCGGCATCACCGCGCGTGTCGGGCGCACCGTCTTGGCAATGTCAAACGCGCCGCCGCCCACCAGCGTCCAGGCGGGCTGGTAGTAGTGCTTGTCGCTGGGCTCGATGACGGCAATGCGCAGGTCGGGCCGGCGACGCAGCAGGCTGGCGGTGACGCCGATGCCCGCCGATCCGCCGCCCACCACCACCACATCGAAATCGCGCTGCGCCTGTGCGGCTGTCTGCATGCTTGTCTCCTGTTGTCGGCGCCGCCCCGTCAGGGCTGGCGCCTGAAATATTCAATGGCTGAAAACAGCCCCATGCCAACGACCATGGCGGCCACGAACACCCCGGCTTCGCGCACGCCGGCCGCGGCCGCCACCAGCGCAGGGCCGGGGCAGAAGCCCGCCAGCCCCCAGCCCGCGCCGAACGCCAGGCTGCCGGCCATCAGGCGCACATCGATGCGCGACACGGTGGGCCAGTGCAACGGCTCGCCGGACAGGCTGGCGCGGCGGCGGCGCACCCACGCCAGACCCGGCGCGGCCACCAGCACGGCGCCGCCCATGACCCACGCCAAGGACGGATCCCAGCGGCCGGCCAGGTCAAGAAACCCCAATACCTTGGCGGGATTGGCCATGCCGGAAACGATCAGGCCCAGCCCGAAGACCAGGCCCGCAGCGAAGGCGAATAGCGCAGGCATGTCAGGCTCCGATCAGGTGGCGCACCACGTACACCGTGACAAAGCCCGCCCCCATGAAGAGCGCGGTGGCCACCAGCGACCGGGCAGCGCCGCGCGACAGGCCGCACACGCCATGGCCGCTGGTGCAACCCGATGCATAACGGGTGCCCAGGCCCACGAGCAGGCCGGCGACTATCAACCGGCCGGTGCCGGCATCCACCGAGATGGCGGGCAATTCCGCCGTCAGGCGATAGAGCCACGGCGACACGGCAAGACCCAACAAGAACGCCAGGCGCCAGGCGCGGTCACGCCCGGGGGGCAGCAGGCCGCCCAGGATGCCGCTGATGCCGGCAATGCGGCCAGCCCCCAGCATCAATCCCACGACGGCGGCGCCGATCAGCAGGCCGCCCGCCGCAGCCGTCCAGGGAGTGAAGGCGGCCCAATCGACCATCATTTCAGCGACGCCATCGCGCGGCCGCAGTACAGGCTGGAAAGGGTTTTCATGACCTGGCTGACTTCGAAGCTGGCCATCTGGTAATAGACGTACTTGCCATCACGGCGCGTAGCCACCAGGCCTTCGTCGCGCAGCACGCCCAGTTGCTGCGACAGGGTCGGCTGGCGGATGCCGGTCAGGGATTCCAGTTCGCCCACGTTGCGTTCGCCCTGCACCAACTGGCACAAGAGCAGCAGCCGGTCTTCGTTGGCCAGTGCCTTGAGCAGCGCGCAGGCCTGGGAGGCGGATTCGCGCAGCACGGCGACTTCGCATTCGGTCAGAGGGGCATTCATTTGATGAGGATCAATCGGCCGGATAGGATTTGATCATTATATTGACGCATAAACTATCCAACAATATTATTGAAAAATATATATTGTCAGAAGTTGACGGCCGTCTCACGGCCAAGGCGCCTTGCCCATGAATCCCCAGATCCAAGCCTTTTTCGACCCGGCCACGGCCACCGTCACCTACGTGGTCCACGAAGCCACGCCGGGCGGCGCCTGCGCCATCATCGATTCGGTGCTGGACTACGACCCCAAGTCCGGCCGCAGCAGCACCGCCAGCGCCGACCGGGTCGTGGCCTATGTGCGCGATCACGGCCTGAAAACCGAATGGCTGCTGGAGACCCATGCCCACGCCGATCATCTGTCGGCCGCGCCCTACCTGCAGCGCCAGCTGGGCGGCGTGATCGCCATCGGCCAGAGCATCCGCACGGTGCAGGGCGTGTTCAAGCAGATCTTCAACCTGGAACCGCAGTTCCAGCTGGATGGCTCGCAATTCGGCCATCTGTTCACGGATGGCGAGACCTTCCGCATCGGCACGCTGACGGCCACCGCCCTGCACGTGCCCGGCCACACGCCGGCCGACATGGCCTACCGCATCGGCGACGCGGTGTTCGTGGGTGACACCCTGTTCATGCCCGACGTGGGGACCGCGCGTTGCGACTTCCCGGGCGGCGATGCCCATCAGCTGTATCAGTCCATCCAGCGCCTGCTGGGTCTGCCCGCCGACACCCGCCTGTACATGTGCCACGACTACCCGCCCGCCGGACGCGAGGCCACCTGGCAGACCACCGTGGCCGAACAGCGTCGCAGCAACATCCACGTGCACGACGGCGTGGCCGAAGACGACTTTGTGGCCATGCGCACGCGGCGCGACGCCACGCTGTCGATGCCCACCCTGATCCTGCCCGCCATCCAGATCAACATCCGCGCCGGCCACCCGCCCCCGCCCGAAGACAACGGCGTGCGCTACCTCAAGATTCCCCTCGACTCGCTGTAGGCCGCAGGCGTCGGCCACGCACTTGCGCGCTGCCGGGATATCCCGCAAGATCGCCCGATCGCACGATTGCCGACCTGACGGATCCCCTATGTTCGCCGAAGCCGAAGCCGACCCCAGCCTGTCGAAAGAAGACTTCAAACCCCTCGAAGCGCGGCTGCGCGTGGCGCTGTTGAACGCGCAATACCAGCGCCTGCAGAAGGCCGAGAAATCCCTGCTGGTGGTGGTGGCCGGCATCGATGGCGCCGGCAAGGGCGCCACGGTCAACCTGCTCAATGAATGGATGGACCCGCGTCACATCAAGACGCTGGCCTACGGCCCGCCCGAAGGCGACGAGCTCGACCGCCCGCCCATGTGGCGCTACTGGAAAGACCTGCCGCCCAAGGGCAGCACCGGCATCGTGTTCGGCTCGTGGTACACGCCACTGATCCGCGAAGCCGCACGCAAGAAGCCCAACCAGGATCACATCGAAGCGCAGTCGGTGGCCATCCGCCGCTTCGAAGCCATGCTGGCCGCCGAGGGCGTGCAGATCATCAAGCTGTGGTTCCACCTGTCGTCCGAAGCCCAGCAGGCCCGCGCCCAGCGCCTGTTGGCCAGCCCCGAGACCTCGTGGCAGGTCAGCCCGGTGGACCTGAAAGTCCACAAGAAATACGACCGCATCCGCAACAGCGGCCAGGTCGTCATCAACCATACCGACAGCGGCCACGCGCCCTGGGTCGTCATTCCCAGCGCCGACGAGAACATGCGCGCCGCGCGCACGGCCGAAGCGGTGCTGGCCGCCATGCGCCAGCACACGGTGCCGCGCATTCCCGCGACGTTCGTGGCGCACACCGGCCCGGCCCGCATCCTGGATCGCCTGGGCCAGCTCGACTACGACGCCAAGGTCGATCGCGACGACTACGAATCCGAACTCGGCCTGCTGCAAGGCCGGCTGGCGCGCGCCGCCCGCTCGAAGAAATTCCAGGGGCGCTCGCTGGTGCTGGTGTTCGAAGGCCAGGACGCTGCCGGCAAGGGCGGCGCCATTCGCCGCATCACCCATGCGCTGGACGCGCGACAGTTCGACATCACCCCCGTCGCCGCGCCCAACAGCTATGAATTGGCGCGCCCCTACCTGTGGCGCTTCTGGCGCCATGTCCCGCGCCTGGGCCGCATCGCCATCTTCGACCGCTCCTGGTACGGCCGGGTGCTGGTCGAGCGGGTCGAAAAACTCACGCCGCCGTCGCAATGGCGCCGCGCCTACGCCGAGATCAACGACTTTGAAGGTCAGTTGGCAAGCAGCGGCGCACTGGTGCTGAAGTTCTGGTTGGCCGTCACGGCCGACGTGCAACTTGAACGCTTCAAGGATCGCGAGAAATCGCCCTTCAAGAATTTCAAGATCACCCCCGACGACTGGCGCAACCGGGACAAATGGAAGGAATACGCCGCGGCCACCAACGAAATGCTGGCCCGCACCGACGTCCAGCACGCCCCCTGGCATCTGGTATCGGCCAACGACAAGCGGTACGCTCGCCTTCAAGTGCTGCGGCACATCGTCGAAGCCCTCGAAAGCCAACTCTGACCGACAAGAGGACCTGCCCCATGAGTTCCGCCGACATCCGCCCCGTGGTCGCCGCCGATTTCGACGTCTGGCTGCCCCTCTGGAAGGGCTACCAGGATTTCTACCGCGTCGACATCGCCGATGCCGTCACGCGCAACACCTGGGCGCGCTTCCTGGACCCCGCCGAACCCATGCACGCGGCCCTGGCCTACGACAGCGGCAAGGCGGTCGGCATGGTGCACTGGATCTTCCACCGGTCCACCTGGACCGCTGGCGACTACTGCTACCTGCAAGACCTGTATGTCGACCCGGACACCCGCGGCACCGGCGCCGGCCGCAAGCTGATCGAACACGTCTACGCCCAGGCCGCCGCCGCCAACTGCGCCCGCGTGTACTGGCTGACCCACGAAACCAACGCCACGGCGATGCAGCTGTACGACCGCATCGCCGACCGTTCCGGCTTCATCCAATACCGCAAGGTGCTGCCGTGAGCGCGCGCGACCCCAACTGTCCGCTCTGCCAGGAAGAGGGCGGCACACTGCTGTGGCGGGGGCCGCACCTGCGCCTGATCGAAGTCGACGACCCGGACTACCCCGGTTTCACGCGCGTGATCTGGAACGCCCACCTGGCCGAGATGACCAGCCTGTCCACCCACGGACGCGACCTGCTGATGCGGGCGGTGTACGTGGTGGAAGAAGCGCAGCAGTCGATCCTGTCGCCTGACAAGATCAACCTGGCGTCGCTGGGCAACATGGTGCCGCACCTGCACTGGCACGTGATTCCGCGCTGGCGCGGCGACCGCCATTTTCCCGACCCGATCTGGGCGCCCCCGCGCATCGCCAAGGGCAGCGAACCCGCCGAATGGGCCGACCGCCAGGCCCGCGTGCAGGCGCTGTTGCCGCGCTACCGCAACCGGCTGGTCGAAGCCATGAACGCGTTGCTGTGGCATTGAATCGCCACGACAACGCCTCTGTAGAAATTTCCGAAAATTAATAGGTAGTTCGCCGAAATTCCCGATATTTGACGACTGTCATACGCCTTTAAGGTAAAATTCAGCTTCTTGAATTGAATCGCTTCAAAGGCAATAAAGGATGCTCCAGTGACCCTGCAGGCCCCCCCATCGTCGTCCCGGCCCGTTTCATTCCTGCAGGCGTTCCTCCGCTCAGAAGCCCTGGGCGGATACGTGTTGATGCTGGCGGCCGCCGCCGCCCTGGTCATCGCCAACAGCCCGCTCGCCCCGCATTATTTCGAGGTCCTGGGCACCAAGCTGGGCTTCCACGTGGGCACCGTCATGCTCAAGGAGTCCGTGCTGCACTGGATCAACGACGGCCTGATGGCCGTGTTCTTCCTGCTGGTCGGCCTGGAAATCAAACGCGAAGTCCTCGACGGCCAACTGCGCGGCATATCCCGCATCGTGTTGCCCGGCATCGCGGCGCTGGGCGGCATGGTGATGCCCGCCCTGATCTACGTGCTGGTCAACCTGGGCAGCTCCGACACCCTGCGCGGCTGGGCCATTCCCGCCGCCACCGACATCGCCTTTGCCCTGGGCATCCTGGCGCTGCTGGGCAGCCGCGTGCCCACGTCGCTCAAGATCTTCCTGACGGCCCTGGCCATCCTGGACGACCTGGGCGCCATCGTCATCATTGCGCTGTTCTACACGTCTGAACTGAACCTGTTCGCCCTGGCCCTGGCCGGTGCGCTGCTGGCCTGCCTGTTCTGCCTGAACCGGGCCGGCGTGCTGCGCCTGACGCCCTACCTGCTGATCGGCGTGGTGCTGTGGTATTTCGTGCTGAAGTCCGGTGTGCACGCCACGCTGGCCGGCGTGGCGCTGGCGCTGACCATCCCGCTGCGTCCGCAGAATCAGGGCCACGCCGGGGCACATTCGCCGCTGCATGCGCTGGAACACGCGCTGCACAAGCCTGTCGCTTTGCTGATCGTGCCGCTGTTCGGTTTCGCCAACGCCGGCGTGTCGTTTGCCGGCATGGGCCTGTCCAGCCTGGCGCAGCCCGTGCCGCTGGGCGTGGCGCTGGGCCTGTTCCTGGGCAAGCAGCTGGGCGTCTTCGGCTTTGCCTGGCTGGCCATCAAGACCGGCATGGCCAGCCTGCCGCGCCATGCCAACTTCACGCAGCTGTACGGCGTGGCCCTGTTGTGCGGCATCGGCTTCACGATGAGCCTGTTCATTGGTGCACTGGCCTTTACCGACCCGGCCGCCATCGACGCCACCAAGATCGGCGTGTTGACCGGGTCGCTGGCCTCGGCCGTGGTGGGGTTCCTGCTGCTGCGCGCCAACGGCAAGCCGGTGGCGGACACGTCCGCCTGACCTTGCTGTACGGCGCCCGCAATACCACGCATGACCAAGCAGTGGTACAGCGGGGCGCATTGCGGCACGATGCCAAGCACCGCGCGGAGCGACGCGCCAACGCCTGACGCCGCGTTACTTGCCCGCGGACGTCGGGTTCGACAACGGGAACGTCTTGTCCGTCAGGCAAGCCTGCAGCCACGTGTAGTCGTCGCTGTCGTCGATATCCACAGCCAGCTTGGCCAACGGCGATGTTGGGTAATCGACCTTGTGCACCTCGGGGCCAGTGTTCCAGTGGGCATCGTCCGCGATGCCGCCCGGGCAGTTGGCGTCATTGCCGTTGAACGAGCACGAGGCCACCGGCACCGGCTTGTTGTCGACCAGCTTGGCCACATAGCGCTGCACGTATACCGAACCCGTGGCCCAGTAGTCTTCCACGCTGCAGACGCGGTCGTTGTTCTGGTAGTGGCGGATCGCAAAGCAGCCGTAGACCTCATACGGCGGCAACACGTCGCAAGACACGTCGTAGCCCGAGAACGGCCCGCCCGTGAACTGCTTGCGGAATTCCCGCTGCCGCAACGCCGCGCTGATCATGGTGGGCGTGGCGCTGTTTTTCGGATGCGCCGTCAGATCCGCCGCGCGGGCCGCGATCAGCTTGGCCGCGATACTGCCCGGCGTGGCGTCATCATCCTGCAGCGAATCCGGGTTGTCGGCCAGCCGCTCCAGCGCACGGTCGCGCGCGTTCACCCATTGGCGCTGGCCATCCTTGATCGCCGTGCGGATCTCGTCGTCGGGCGCCTGCTTCAACAGCGCCGCATAGGCCCGATTCAGCTCGGCATCCGCCGCCACGGCCTTGCGGTCCGAGCAGATCAGCTTCTCGGCCTGCGTGCCGGCCTTCTGGCAGTTGATGGCCATGGCCTGCGCGGACAACAGGCCCAGGCCCATCACGCACAACCACTGTGCCGCGCGGATTTTCAAACGCATTGCAATGCTCCCTGGCATCGGCCACTGCCTTAGCGGCTGATGACCTCGCTGTCTTCCATGACGATGCGGTAACGGTTGCGCAGGTCAAGGACGTAGGTGAAATTCGACGTTCCGGTGGCGGTCTTGCCGCGTTCCGGGCTGGATACCTTGTAGTCGTACAGGCCGACCACCATGCACATCTGATCCTGGCACTTGGCCTTCAGTGAATTCTGGTCCACCACGAAGCGACGCACCGGCCAGCGGGCGAAATACGCCTGCTTGTCGGCCAGGATCTCGGACTTCGGACGCTTCTTCTTGAAGTAGTCGACCGTATCGGCGTAGAACTCCCGCGTGAAGTTCATCGCTTCTTCGTTGGTGCCGCTGCCTGCCTGGATCATCAGGGCAGCGGCATTGATCGCCTTTTGCTCGTCGGAAATCGCGGCCGGCGCGGTTTCCTTGGGCATGTAGGGATTGGGCACCGGCGCGGGCGCCTGGGCGGGCGCAGGGGCGGACTGGGCGGGCTTGCGCGGCGGCAGGCGCGGCTCGTCGTCAGGGGCCTGGGCCTGCGAGGGCGCGGCGGCGGGTTGCTGCGCGGGGGCCGGCACCGGCGCGCTGCGCGGGGCGGCCTGCTGCGGCGCGTTGCTGGCCGTTTGCACGTTGCCCGTGCGGTTGATGCCGTACTTGATGATTTCCTGTGGCGAGAAGAAATACATTTCCTTGGACGGCGTGCTGAACATGATGCCCAGCACATCGGCCGACACGCCGTACTTCGGCAGGGTCGCGACGATGTCCGACACGCCGAACTGGGCCTGCTCGCCGGTCATCTCGGGCGCGGTGATCTGATGCACGCCCAGACGCCCCTCGGCCAGGCGCTGGCGTCCGGCAAAGAACACGAACGCGCACGCCGACGCACAGTAGCTGTCCTTGGGAATGTAGGTGTTCAGTCCGCGTTCGTAGACTTCTTCGGCCACCACCAGCCCGATATGGACCAGGCCGCCCCCGTTGTTCTGCAGGATGAGGGTGGAAATGGTCGGATGCTCGCGCAGCGCCTTTTTCAGGTTCAGCATGTCGTTGGCGCCCACGGCACCCACGTAGATCAGCAAGTTGGGCTGGCTGGGCAGGAAGAAAAACGGGCCGTAGCGCTCCGGTTCCTCTTGCTGCGGCGCGCCCGCCGGCGTCTGCGCCGTGGCGGGCGACAGGGCCGCCAGGGACATCGCCACGCTCAACCCTACTGCCGTTAGTGTTCTTTTCAGCATCATCAGTCCTTATCCACGGAACGCCTATTGCAGCGGGATTTTATCCATCCCGCCGGGCAATGCCACCCCGCGCCGCCCTCCGCTACCGCTTCTGGCAGGCTTGCGTGCCGTCCGCGATGGCCTGCGCCACCCGCTGGATGGTGTCGGACCGGGCCAGGCGGGCCTCTTCGTCGGGGTTCACGATCACGCCGGCCTCGACCAGCACCGCCGGCATGGCCGCGGTCTTCAGGACCGCCAGGCCATCATAGCGATGCACGCCCAGGCGGCGGTCCAGCAGCGGACGGTTTTCGCCCGCGATCGGTTCAGCGTGGTACAGCGACGGTTTCTCGCCGGCGGCCACCAACGCCTCGCCGATCGCGCGGGCGCAGCGCAGGCTGTCTTCGTACTTGGGATTGAGCTGCGACACAAAGATGGCGAAGCCCGCGAATTCACGCTGGCGGCCCGCGTCGATGTACTTCTGCTGCATCGAATCGTGGTGAATCGAAATGAAGAAGTCCGCGTCCGGCGCCGTCAGCGCCCGCCGCCCCAACGCGATCTCGGCGCCATCGGCCGACACCCGCGTCACGCGGTCGCCCCGCCGCTTCAGGTCGGTGGCCACCGCGGCGCTCAGGTCCAGGTTGTACTGGTATTCGACCCGGCCGCTGGCGCCCGTGGCGCCCGGCTGCTTGGGCGTGTGGCCCGTGTCGACCACGATGTAGGCGGCCTGCGCCGACAACGCCGCCCACCCCAGGCAGGCCCCGGCAATCATCTGCCGCGCCACGCGCCCCGCCCTCGATCCCGCTGCCCTGACGCCCACCTGACCGCTCATGACTGATGACACGCTTGTCTTCGCTCTGTAAGAAATGAAGGCCCCTGGTCTGTCGCAGGGCCTGAATCCGGCGGATTCTCGCGCAGCCGGCGCCAACCGGCAATGGCCGATTTCGGCGCGCGCGCCCGCTTGGTAACAGCGCCCGGGACGCTGCGCGGCCCGTCCTGACATGCCACCCGCGCCACGGCCTGCCACGCGGAAGCAAATGACATAAAAAGTTACCCAGCGCGCGTTCAGGCCGCTCTCATCCTGGGGCGCTACCATCAAGGCATGCCCCACGCATCCGCGGGCGCTACCCGGCTCGCGGCATCCTTACCCGGAGGTTCCCAGCATGAGCAATCTGAACGGAAAAGTCGCGGTCGTCACCGGCGCCGCCAGCGGTATCGGCAAGGAAATCGCGCTGACCCTGTCACGAGCAGGCGCGGCCATCGCCATCGCGGACTTGAACCAGGCCGGCGCCGACGCCGTGGCCCGAGAAATCGAACAAGCCGGCGGCAAAGCCATGGGCGTGGCCATGGACGTCACCAACGAAGACGCCGTGAACCAAGGCATCGACCGTGTGGCAGCGGCCTACGGCAGCATCGACATCCTGATCTCGAACGCCGGCATCCAGATCGTGAACCCCATCGAGAACTTCGCATTCTCGGACTGGAAGAAGATGCAGGCCATCCACGTGGACGGCGCCTTCCTGACCACCAAAGCCGCGCTCAAGCACATGTACAAGGACAACCGCGGCGGCGTGGTGATCTACATGGGCTCAGTGCATTCGCATGAAGCCTCGCCGCTGAAGTCTGCCTACGTGGCCGCCAAGCACGCCCTGCTGGGCCTGGCGCGCGTGCTGGCCAAGGAAGGCGCGGCCCACAATGTGCGTTCGCACGTCATCTGCCCCGGCTTCGTGCGCACGCCCCTGGTCGAAAAGCAGATTCCCGAGCAAGCCAAGGAACTGGGCATCAGCGAAGAAGACGTGGTCAAGAAAGTGATGCTGGGCGACACGGTGGACGGCGTTTTCACCACCGTCGAAGACGTGGCACAGACCGCACTGTTCCTGTCCACCTTCCCCAGCGCCGCGTTCACCGGCCAATCGTTCGTGGTCAGCCACGGGTGGTACATGCAATAACGCCGTCAGGCGCGGCCGGCACCCGCCGCCGCGCCAGGCGTTCTGCACAGCCGGCGCACACGATGGCGCGCCGGCGGCCTTGCCTAGAACTGATAGCGCGTCGTCAGCAGGAAGCTGCGCGGCGTGCCGTAGTAGTTGCCACCGTTATTGCCCTGCATCGATTCAAAGTAGCGCTTGTCGAACAGGTTGTTGACGTTGAACTGGATGTCCAGCTGCCGGTTCACCTTGTACCCGGCCACCAGGTCCGCCACCATGAACGGCGACTGCTTGAGCTCGTACCCTTCGCTGCCGGTCAACGACTGCGTCGACGTCTTGCTTTGCGCGCGCACCGCGCCGCCCAGCCGCCACTTCTCGTAAGCGCCGGACAGGTGATACATGGCGGCGATCTTCAACTGATGCTGCGGAATGTAGCTGGCATAGGGTTGCCCCTGCGCGCCGTCGATGCCGCCCGATGTCACCTTGGCGCGGGTATACGAATAGCCGATGCCCACGTTCAGGCGCGGCAACAGCTCGCCATTGACGTCGATTTCCACGCCTTCGCTCTTGACCTTGCCCACCGCCCGATAGCAGTTGGTGGCGACAAAGCACGACGGGATGTCGGTCACTGCCTGCGGCAGGTTCGACTGCGTAGTCGAGAACACCGCGATCGCGGCATTGATACGCTCATCCAGATAGCTGCCCTTCAGGCCGACTTCGTAGTTGGTGCCTTCCACCGGCTTGAGCACCGTGCCGGACGTGTCCAGGTAATACTGCGGCTTGAAGATGCTGGAATAGCTGGCGTAGACCGAGTGGTTGTCGTTCAGGTCGTAGGTCAGCGCCGCGTAGGGCGTGAAGTGCTTGTCTTCGCTGAACTTGCGATGACTGCTCCAGGCGCCCTGGTACTGACTGTTGTCGAAATCGAACCAGTCCAGGCGCGCGCCCAGGATCATGCTCAGCGGATCCGCCAGGCGGAAGCGGCCCGTGGCATAGGCCGAGGTCAGTGCCGACCGCTGGTCGCGGCGCCACAGCGTGTCTTTCACGAAATCGGTGCGGCGGATCGAATCCGGGTTCCAGGTGTACGGATTGACGCCACCCAGCATGTAATAGCCGTCCGGCGTATCCAGGTAACTGTAGCCATCGTCGCGCCAGGTGTCCTTGCGATAGCTCGCGCCCAGCGCAATATCGTGAAAGCGGCCGAACAGTTTGACCGGCCCCTGCGCCGACACGTCAAAGCTCTGCTGCTTCTTGTCGTAGTCGTAGCGCCCGCCCATCACGTCGTACAGCATATTGCCCTGCTCGTCGTAGCTGCCGCTGACGAAATAGGCGCCATCCAGCGCCGACTTCGCGTTCACCGAACGCGCGGCGGCCTTGGCCACCCAGCCGCTGTCGAACGAATGCTTCAACTCGGCGAAGACGCTGTTTTCCTTCTTGTCCCAATAGCTCCACGATGGCGAAAAGCGCCGCGACCGGCGGATATCCAGCGGCGAGCCATCCGGCGCGGTGGGCACGCCCATCCATTCCGAACCCGGATTGTCTTCGGTGTTGGAATGCCCACCCAGGCTTAGCGTGGTGCGCGGCGTCAGGTCGATGTCCAGCACGCCGTAGTACAACTGCTTGCGGCTGCTGTAGCCGTCGATGAAATAGTCGCGTGACTGCTGCGACGTGACAAAGCGCCCGCGCACCGAGCCACTGTCGTTCAGCGGACCGCCTGCATCGAACTCCCCCAAGAAATTGTTCCAGTTGCCGGCGCGCCCGGTCAGGATGAACTGCGCCGTGTCGGTCGGCTGCTTGCGCACGAAATTGATCGCGCCCGACGGGTCGCCCATGCCCGTCATCAAGCCGGTCGGGCCGCGCACCACTTCGACGTGGTCATACATGGCCGTGGTGCTGTAGGTGGACGTATCCGTCTCGTACGTGACCGGCATGCCGTCCAGCAGGAACGTATTGATCGTGAACCCGCGCGAAAAATAGCGCGAGCGGTCATTGCTCCAGTGGTTCACCGTGACGCCCGTGGTGCTGTTGGCCACGTCGTCGATGGTCTGCATCGCAAAGTCATCCAGCTTCTGGCGCGTGACCACGCTGACGGACTGCGGCGTTTCCTGGATGGTCAGCGGCAGCTTGGTCGCCGTATTCATCGCGCCCGTGGTGTAGGACCCCGTGCCTTCCGTCATAGCGTTGCCCTTGCCCACCACCGTGATGCTCTCCATCACCACGCTGCTGTCATTGGGATCGCGCGACAGCGCGACCGTGCTGCCCTTTCGTTCATAGATCAGCCCCGAGCCCACCAGCAGGGCCTGCAGCGCCTGGTCGGGCGTCAGGTTGCCCGACACGGCAGGCGCCCGCAGATTGCGCACGGCGTCCGGTGAATAGGCCAGGTCCCACGAAGCCTGCTTGGCGAGCTGGATCAGCGCGCTTTCCAGCGACTGCGCGGGCATGTTCAGCTGCAGCGCCGCTTCCTGCGCCTGCGCGGCAGCGAATGGCACGCCTGCCGCCAGCAACAGCGACAAGGCCAGCGCGCCCACGCCACGGGCAGGCGGCGCGCAAGAACGGAGTCCAACGGATTTACGGTTCACGGAACAAGCTTTCCTGATGATTTTCTGGGAATCGACGCCCGCCGGCCGACGTGTCGGCCCGCAATGCTGGCGATGCACGGCAACGCCAATCAGCGCGCCTGTCTGCAAGACGCCGCCGCGCGCCAAATCCCTGATGAAAATCTCCCGCTCAATTGAAACTAAGTGAAACCGGCACAATGCGAGCGATGACGGTGGAGCCCACGCGTAGGGCGCAAGCCTCCCGGCGTGCGTTGCTCGCCACCTGAAAAAGCAAAGGGAAAGGCGGTGTGATCCGGATCTGATCCGGCCGGCCCGGAGCCCGTGGCTCGCCGGCCATATTCGCCAGCAGCGACCGCCTGTTCAGCGTCCCAGGATCGTGACGACGCCGTCCGCCGCCGTCTGCACGCGTACCGGCGCGATCGCCGGCAAGAGCTCCAGGAACGCTTGCGGATTGTCCACGTTGAAGACCCCCGAAATCCGGATGCGCCCGACCTTGGCGTCGGCCACACGCATGTCCTTGCGGCCATACCGGTTCATCTCGGCCACCGCGTCGGCCAGCGGCTGATCGCGGAACACCGCCCGGCCCGCCTGCCAGGCCAGCAGATTGGGCACATCCACCTTTTCCGACGGCGACAGGCCGCCATCCGCAAGCGTATGCGTGCCCTGCCCGCCAACCAGTTGCACCTGGCTGCGATTCCACCAATGGCCGGCCTTCACGTCCACCGTGCCGGAATCCACCGCGACCCGCACCGCGCCGGCATCGCGCCGCACGTTGAAGCGCGTGCCCGTGACACGGATCGTGGCGTTTCCGGCTTCGACATAGAACGGCCGCTGCGCGTCCGGCGTCACCGAAAACGTCGCCTCGCCCGCCTCCAGCTCGACCACGCGGCGGTCGGCGTACAAGCGCACCGACAGGCGCGTCGCCGTATTCATGTCCACCACTGACGCGTCCGGCAATGACGCCTGCTGACGTTGTCCCGCCTGGGTCGCGTATTGCTGCGCAAAGCCCGGCGACGCACCCAACCATTGCGGCAACGCCACGGCGGCCACCAGCGCGGCGCACGCCAGTCCCAATCCCAACGTCAACGAACGACGCAGCACGGGCCGGCGCCGTGGCGCCGGGGCAGGCTCGGCTGCCAGCGCGCGCAGCTTGGCCGGATCCACCAATGCCATGCCGTTCCAGACCCCGCAGGCGCGGCGGTATTCCAGGTCGTGCGCCGGGTCTGCTTGCCGCCAGGCGTCGAACTGCCGCTGCTGCGCCGGGTCCATCTGCCCCGAACGCACGCGCGCGAACCAGAACGCGGCAGCGTCGCGCGGGTCACGCAGCAGAACGGGGTCGATGGGATCAGTCATTGCGCGGCGAATCAATCGGGGCAGAAGCGTTGCAGCTGTTCGCGCATTTCGCGGGTGGCGTCCATGATATAGCGTTCAACCGTATTGAGCGCCAAGCCCATGCGCTGCGCGATCTCGGGCTGCGAATAGCCTTCCAGACGGTGCCACACATACGCCTGCCGCTTCTTCAGCGGCAAGCTCGCCAACGCCTGTTCCAGCGCATCGGCCAATTGCCGGGCCCGCACCCCGGACTCGGGATCGTGCAGCAGCGGATGGTCGTCGGCCGACAGCGATTCCAGCGGCGTCTCCGGGTGGCGCGACTGCCGCCGGATCTCGCTGATCAGCCGGTTCTGCGCCGCCCGGTACAGATACGACTTGGCGTCCAACGCCGCCGCGCGGGTGTCGGTCAGCATGTGCGCCATCACATCCTGCGCCGCGTCCTCGGCGTCGCTAGGCCGCGAATTGCGCTTGGCCCACGAGCCCACCAGCTCGCCGTAATAGGCAAGCCAACCTTTCAGGGGGTTGGTGGAGCGGGACATGGGGCCGAACGTCGCGTCAAGGCAAAAGGACGGCCATATTAACAATGATTCTCAATTAATGAATACACTGGCCGCTGCCGGCCCCGGTGCGGCGCATCGCGCAACACCTGATACCCTGGGGCCCGTCACCGCGGCTCGCACCCTGGCGCGCCGCCCGTTTTTGCCTTGAGGAATGCCATGACTTTCAGCTCTGACGCCTGGGCGCGCAACGCCGCGCTGTACGACAAAACGCGCACCATGCCGTTCAATCAGGAACTGGCCAGCGGCCAGCTCAGCGAGCAGGCGTTTCGGCATTACATGATCCAGGACGCGCATTACCTCTTGGCCTTCGGCCGTGCCCTGGCTGTGGCCGCCGCCAAGGCCGACCACGCCGACGGCGTCGTGCAATTTGCCGATGCCGCCAAGAACGCCGTGGTGGTCGAGCGCAGCCTGCACGAAGGCTTCATGAAGCAATTCGGCATCGACGCCCAGACCTTTGCGTCCACCCCGCTGTCGCCCGCCAGCCACCACTACACCAGCTTTCTCATCGCCACCGCCTGGAGCGCGCCGTACCCCGTGGCCCTGGCCGCGCTCTTGCCGTGCTTCTGGATCTACGCCGAAATCGGCCGCGACATCCATGCGCGCGCAACCCGTCCCAATCCGTATAGCGCGTGGATCGATACCTACGCCGGCGAAGAATTCCATACCTTGGTGCGCGAAGTGATTGCGTCGGTGGACCAGGCGGCGGACAAGGCGTCAGCGCAAACGCGCGAGGACATGCATCGTGCCTACACGCATGCGGCGCAACTGGAATGGATGTTCTGGGACTCGGCGTACCGGTTGGGGGAATGGCCGGTTTGATCGCCGTTTGTCGGCCTGTCGGTGCAACGGGTTTCACCGGCCGCGCAACGCCGCACCTGTGAATTCCGGGGTTGGCAGTCAGGCCATCAGGACAAGGCGGGGAGTTCAGGGGCCGACGGATCGGCAGGCGAGCAGAACGCGCCGCGCCCTGACCGCCATCAGACCTTAGGCAACGCCGTCGGGGGAGGCTCCGGGCAGGGCGCAGCCGGCATCAACGACACCTGCCGCTCGGCCAGACTGGCGTCGGGCGCAGTGATGTCTTGCACCACGACCTTGCGCTGCTCCACATAGACCTCGTAGTCCTTGCCCGGGGCCGGTGTGAAGTAGGCGGCATTCTTCGTCTCATACCGGCTCATGGTCACAGTCCCGTAGGGTCCGGCGTTTTGGTACGTGCCGCCGACCTGACCGTAGATGGTCACCGGGATACCCGCCTTGATGACGAATTCGTCGAACACCAGCCCCGTAATATTGGGCGACGCCGGCATGCCGACGCTACCGCTGCCACGCATATGCGAACGCTGGATCGTTTCCAGGCCTTCGCCATGCCCGAACAGGCCGGAAGCCGGCAAGAAGCAAGTCCGATCGAAATCCAGCCGGATGCGATCTGCCGTGTACACGTACACGCGGATCCGGGCACTGCTGCCCGCATCGTAACGGCTGAGAATATTGGGATTGGTGGCAGAGCAACCTGCCAAGGCGCCGCCCAGCAACAACGCGGGCGCTACGGAACGCAACACAGCAATCATTCGCGACTCATTAAAAAAAATGCGGTGGCCGTCTCGGCGATCACTTGCCATAGGCATCGCGCGGTTCGGCCAGGCGGAACAGCCCGGTCTTGCCGCATTGATACGGATAGGCCTCGGTACAACGCTTGCGCATCGTGTGCGCCAGCTTGTTGGCGATGTCCGCCGCGATGCGCTGGCCATCCGCAGCCGGACCTCGATTGGAATAATCACGCAGTGAAATCGGGTAGGTGTCTTCGTCATAGCCACGGTATTCACCTGACTCGGCGTCGTACAGGCGCACTTTGATGCCGACCGACGGCCCGTACTGCTGATAGCCGCCAAAGCCACCCGGCTCACCCAGCGCCACGACGTACTTCGCCCCGATGGCCGCCGCATCTTCTTTCAGTGCCTGCGGCCGGGCGGACTTCGGGTCTGGCTTGCGCAGCTTGAATGTCGCCTTGATGTCTGCCGCATCCATGGCACCCGGCAGTTCGTTGTTCAACGCTTTGCACACGGCCTCGGCCGCATACAACGCCGGCAGCGCCGTGCGGGCGCCTATCCATCCGGTGTCGTCGATCTGCTTCTGAAAATCGCAGTCCGACGTGTAGACCAGCACGGGGCTGATCACCTCATCGGGCGCGGGATTTGTCGCCAACGGCTTGGCCGGCGAACCCATGATGAATGCGCAGCCGGGGGTCAGCAGTGATAAGGCGGCAGCGGCCGCCAATTTGAGGGCTTGCATGGTCGTGGTGGTATCCGATGAAGGCGATCTTGAATGGGTGAAATTCGCCCTGTTTGGCGGCAAAGTCGGGAGGACAAGACAGTCTTGGCGTCGATCCAAGTATTCCGGCCCATCGTCCCAAGCCGCTGTATCACCGAGCCGTCAAACGATAGATCGCTATCAGGCAGCAAGTTTCTAGTGCTACCGAGTACTAACGGCGGAGGGGCCGGAATATTAAGTGCTGCGGCTGGGTCGCCAAGGGCCAGCAGCCAATCTATCGCGTGAGCGCGGGCGGCTCAATCAGATAAGTCTGAGATTTATCTTCGAGGGTGTGATTCTCATGAATCAGTGCGGCACATGCTATCGGTCGTGCTGGAAATACGGTGTCAGGAAATAAGGTGTCAGACTACGTTTTCAAAGCGAGCTCTTCAGGCCGAAAACGTAGTCTGACACCTTATTTACGCTGATGGCAGGCAAAAGCAAGATGTCCGCACTCGGCGCTGCCATGAGAAAGCTCGCTCATCTGTGCTTCGCTGTATTAAAAACACGCTCGCCATACCGCCCCGACTACCGCTAAACGCTTGACCGGCAGGACGGCATCTTATTTTAAAGCGCATTTACATATTTTTCTCATTTCCATGCAAGACCAGCAAATCATATTTACGGAAATAATTTTTCGCAAGATTTACGACATCAATAACTCTATTTGCGGCACTCTTTTCATTGAGACTAATCATAAAAAATGAATGAACACTCATGCCGTAATCCAGAGCAATTTCCTTATGAATTTGACTTGCTTCCCGCACTGTTGAAAACAAAAATTTCCGACCCAGAAACTCCTGATTATCATGCATTAAAGATGCAAGGGTCTCAACAGCCTCTTCAGGAGAGGCTGTCGAATAGCAAAACAGATCAACCGCCATATCATTTCACTTTAATATTTAGTCTAAAAATAGCACCCGATTGATCTATAACGATCACCTGCTGCAGGCCTGGGACAGGATAATTAACAAGCTGTGTCTGCAGCGCATCAGGAGTGGCTGGACTGTCGGTTAGATTAACAACCATATTATTGGTCTGTCCACCTTGGACCTTTTCGGAGATGTAGGTTGCCATATTTCTAACATTTCCAGTTGATGGAGCATAGTTGTCGAAAATTTGACCATTGATCAAATAATCGGGATTTTTTGGACCAGGAACAACTGGATTTTGTACAACTTCAAAGCCATGTTTCGCCAGAGCAATTGCGCTCTGATTTTCCAACACAAGCGACCGAGTGGTTGCCTCATCAGATAATGGGGGAATGCGTGTTGGCGGCCCCGAAAGCGAACCCTTGTTTGCACCCTCGCTCAGTATAAGTTGAGGCCCTTGCGGCTCAGGCATAGGCGTGGTTGTGGTCGTACCACCACCAGATCCATTATTCTCCTGCCCAGGCACACTGATCGGCGTATGCCCGTCACCCGGCTTGCCAGGAACCGCAACGTTCTCATTGCCCCCGTTCTGACCAGGTGGGATTGGCAGCGGCGGCACAGGCTCTCCCGGCTTGCCCGGAAGAGGTTCCGTTGAAGTCGGCGAAGTAATGTACTGAATCACAGCAAGGATCTGCGCTTGATCCTTATCCAACAGAGGATTGGCGGCTATTAATACGGTAGTAGCCGCACTAATCGCAGCGTAGGCGGTCTTACTGATTACGGTTTCCCGACACGCCACTGACCGCAAGCACAACCCAATCAGCGCCGGTCCACCTCTCTTGAGCAACAAACTGGCAGCATTGTTCTCGGTCTCCAGGCGTCCGCCGTTGACCACGCCGCCGACATCAAGACCAACCGCGACACCCGCCAGCAGGTTCGACACCAGATTGGGTCGCGCTTCACGTTGCTCAACGCTAAGTCCCGCCTCGGCATTGCGATCGGCGGCATTCAACAGCGCGTTGACGACTGACGCGGCGCCGGCACCCAACGCCGACGAGGTGCAACCTGTTCCTTGAGCCGCGCCGCCAGCACATCCGACGATCGTATGCAACGCGGCACGCGTGACGTCCGCCTGAGGGGAGGATCCCAGACCATCGGCAAAAAGCTTCACTTGCTGTGCGGTCAACCCCTGCAGGTAGTTCACTGCACTCGCACGAGCGACCTCGGACGCGCCGCCCGTGACGTTTCCGCTTATGCCGCCAAGGATTGCGGTGGAAATAAGCCGGTAGTCTCCACCAGGCCCCCATTTCAGCGCGCTGTCCAGTTCATCCGCGAGTTGAATAATCCGTTTGGCGTCACCACCTCCGGGCTTCTGCAACTCCTCAGCCAAAGAGGAAGACAACGCATCGGCCTCCTTCGCCCGATTCGTCAGAAACTGCCCCATCTGCCTGCCAGCCTCCGACGCGATCTCGAAGCCCGCCTCAATCTTCTCCTTGTCAAAGATCGGCTTGAGCGCATTCAACGTATCGGACGTGTCGCGGTTCAAGCTCGCAATGGTCTCGGCTGCGGTCTTGCCTGTCAGCGCCTGTTGGGCAGCCTCGTCACGAATGACGATCGTGCCGCCACTGATGGCGCTTTGTGTCGTGGAGCTATCCTTGCCACTGGCAGCGACCACCACCGGCAGGTTGGCCGAGAACCCGCCGCTTGAAGGCAGCGACGTGCTCGCTTCCTTGGACGCGCCGCCCGCCACCTGGTTGTTCTTGGTGGTGCCTAGAGCCCCCGGGCCGTCCTTGCCCGCCCCACCACCAAAGCCGAATCCACCGCCCACCGAAATTTGATTGGCGTTATAGCTGGCGGTGTTCTTGATATCTTGCGTGACCAGAAAATAAGGTGTCAGACTACGTTTTCAAAGCGACCTCTTCAGGCCGAAAACGTAGTCTGACACCTTATTTACGCTGATGGCAGGCAAAAGCAAGATGTCCGCACTCGGCGCTGCCATGAGAAAGCTCGCTCATCTGTGCTTCGCTGTACTCAAAACACGCTCGCCATACCGCCCTGACTGGAGTTAAACGCTTGACGGGTAAGACGGTATCTTTAATTTCCCCGAGAGATCAACTTAAGTTGACGAAGATCTAATTTAAACTGCTCGACCTCGTCAGGCGGAACATCCACCAGCAGATCATTTAGATCGTTCTCAGCGATTTTTTCGATTAGATTAGCCCGAGTCTGTTGATATCTTTCTTGATCCAACCGTCCAGACAGGACCAAAATAATGACATCCCACATCAAATTTTCAAGAGGACGATCAAACCCTTCTTCAAAGGTATATGCAACGTACCCAAGAGCCTGTTCCAACGGTAGTTCTTTCACTACAGCGTTCATACATCCTTCGAAATATGCTTCTAATGCCCACGATTTCAAAACAGAATAAGGCACTCGATTTTCATTAAACATCTCACTTCCCCTGTTTCACGGGAGGGATCAAAAATAAGAAATAAGGTGTCAGACTACGTTTTCAAAGCGACCTCTTCAGGCCGAAAACGTAGTCTGACACCTTATCTTTCATGCACGCCCTGACCATCCAGCAGCGAATCGTTTGACTTCGCCCGTTATCTCAAGCCTCTGATTCAAAATGAATTTCCCTGAAAATTTGTGGGGAAACCTCAGAGTCTGACACCTTATTTATGGTGAGCCCGGGGCCAAAACCCTGTGGCAGGGCATGCGCGACATCGCCGTGTTTGTACAGGGCCTGCGGTTTGCCCGACAAATGCTATGAGATGTGTGTAATGGGATGGGTACAACCAACGTCGGCCCCATTCCAGTCTAGCGGATCAGACTCCGGATGAGGCATACTTCGCCACGCTGCCAGCGATCAAACAGGCAGCTTGAACACCCCAGCGCTTCCACTTAAAAAACCGGATTCCCTGTCCGAACAATCGGCGCCACCTCTTTGTTCAGGGTCGACGATTTATGCAGCAACACCTCTGAACAACTTTTTTTAAATATAGTCCAACCAGTCCTTGGATAAGCCATTATTAGCCGTAAGAAGATTTTCTCCATATTTTTTTTACCCTGATCTATTGTTTCCGGTCTTATATCAACAATAAAATATGCAGAATTTCTTCGGCGAAGAAATATCGTCTCCACACAGACTAAGGCAGGGTCTATAGATTCCATCCTTCCAAGTACTTTCGCCTGATGAAATACAAAGCTGCGCCCCCCCATAGGCAGGATCTGGTCTCTTATCGCGTAGATAATTTCCGAGTTTTTTATTCCAATTCTTTTATTGCTCGCACGGCCTTCCAGATTATTGCTGCCTAACAAATACAAACCGGCGTCCATTATGGTAAGCCACCCCTCAACTTCAACTTTCGCTTCATTTAATGCCGCACCATTTGAAGTGCAGTCGACCAATAGCTGGTGAACGCTCACGCTCATTTTTATTTCCCAATAGCAATAGCATTAGCGCCAGCGGAAATTGCACGGTCCAATACGCTTTGCATTACACCTCTCGGTCCTGTAAACGGATCTCGAAATAAGGTGTCAGACTACGTTTTCCGAGATACTCATCGGACTGAAAACGTAGTCTGACACCTTATTCACGCAAAGCGACCTCTTCAGGCCGAAAACGTAGTCTGACACCTTATCTTCGTCGGCGCGAATGCTGTCCGCGCGCGCCTGGGCGCCTTCCAGAATGGTGTCGCGGCCTCGAAAGCCGCCCCAGCAACGCCAAGCCCTGACACAACTCAAGCAGAGAAAGCGCAGCAGCCACAGCGAGGTCTGCGCCCGGCGAGAAAGCGAGCCTTGGTTGCTGTGCGCATCGCCGTCGCTGGCTGATACCAACGCATATGAGATTGTTGAGATTTACCGCAAGCGCATGAGCATCGAATGCACCTTCCGCAGCTTGCAGTCCCATCAGTTCGGGTTCTCGTTTGAGGAGAGTCAAAGCGCGGGCGCTGCACGCTTACAGATCCTGCTGTTGATCCACGCGCTGGCAACATTTCTGCTGTGGCTGGTGGGTCAGTTGGCCGAGCGCGAGAAACTGAGGCCGGCCTATGAATCCAATAACCGTAAAGACCGGCCGACCATCTCGTTGCTTACGCTAGGAGCCATGATCTATGCCGAGCGCGCGCTGACTTTGACTGAGGAGTCGGTGCTTGGCCTTTTGCAAAGAACGCTAAAGCCCTTTGAAGCCATGGGAGGATTGTGATGAATTCGTGGGGAAACCTCAGAATCTGACACCTTATTTCCACCAATCTCGCCACATATTTTTGGCACTATCGAATTTTTTCATCATTTCAATCCTTTGTAATAGGGTGTCAGACAACACCTTATTTCTACTCAAAGTCTAACATCTTGTTTTAATCTCGCATGATTTCCCTAGAAAGATCTCCGTGCATTACAAAGTCTATAAACAATTGAGAGACAAGAGAAAAATCAGACGTTATAGCTGATATTGGATAAGGCTCCCCAAGCACAGACACCAGACCCCTTTCCGTAGAAGTCGTAAGCGTCCGAACTAGGCACTCTCCATCCTCAGAATTTTCCTCAAGCATTAGAAGATATTTGAAACCATCCACATAGAGGCGGAGCCTGCAAGGCCCAATCTCAGAAGGTGGCTCTAGTCGCGCGACCAAAGCTCCAGACCGATCGTTGGAAAATTCTTCCAGACGCGATTTCAGCGCCTCTACGCTTGGGTTGATCAGAGCTGCGAATTGCACTCGCCCTTTCTTAGCATCAATTAAATACCCTCCAATCGTTACAATCATCGCAACTCCTTTATAGATGTCATTCCTGGACGCCAAAAATATGTCATTGGAACATCATCTTTTGTGGCATGGATAGTCACATATTTTAGACCAGCCTTGTCAGCCGCTGCTGCAATATCGCCTAGACAATATCCACATACATCCTTTCCTTTGACAACAATTGTCATTTCGGCGCCCTGCGTCTTCCCGGCCCTATAAGCCTGCTCGATAACGCCAATCTCCGCATGAGCATTAGCCATATTGCCATTTGGAAAATCCTTACCTTTTTTTTGTATCTTTTCCAAAACTCTCTCTGCAATAAGGGTTGGGTCGCCAGACAACATCTCGTACCCAGGCCTGGATGTCTGATTAGTATCAACAAAAGTAGCCCCGCCTATTCTTGCTTCGGCAGTTACTACCGGCGGAACAATCGCCTCACCCAGCAATTTTGCATTGAACTTCTGAAATACTTCTACCAATCTCGGCGTGCCTAACAGCGCAAAAGCTACATCTTTACCCCTCGTACCGAGATAGCCCGCCGCCCCTCTCACGATTTCATCCTCAGTAATGCCACCTACCAACAATGCTATTTGCCGGTTGATTAACTCCACACTTCCGGGGTCATCTTGGTACAGCTGTTTGGCCGCTTCCAAGGACACAATCGCATCGTTAATACTTGAGAATTTTGCCGCGCAACTGGCGCCACATGGTTTTCCAAGGTAGGCCTCTGCATTCGTGACCTTCTGACTGGCCGTCTGACCGGGATTCCTGTCTCCAAATCGAGCCTGCTGTTCGGGCGTCCATGAGCCATCCGCATTGCCATTAAGCAAGTGGTCCCGTCGTTCCGCAGGACTAGCTGTAAATAAAGACGCGGGCTTATTCTGAGCTATGTATTGCCGGGCAAATTCATCACGACCCGAGTTATCGACAGCATCCGCTCTCTCGTCAACGATGGCGTACCCCGCAGACAACAAACGCTGATACGCCTCTTCCAGCGAGATATGCTGCCCCGTCACTTCCGCGACGTATTTCTGCATTCCTTCCGCATTTTCTTTCGCCCACTTGCGTTCGTCGGGATGAAGTTGTCGGTTATACATATTGGCAACGAGGGCCCCACCGGCCCCACTGCCGCCACCAACAAGACCTCCGGCAGTTCCCGCGATAACGTTGATGATTACGTCGGCGACCTTGTCTCTCAGCTCGGGCGGAAGATCCGCAACAGCCTTCTGTATTTGTTCCTGGACCAGACTACTTGCCACATCGCCCGCTGCTGTACCGGCGATCGCCCCGAGTACGTTGCCTCCTCCGAGAGCGGCCCCAACTCCCGCCACAACAGCGTGTAGCGCAATCGAGCCCTTTTTCCCTTCGCCCCAAAGCTCGGGGTTCTCCTTCGCAAGGTCCTTAAGCACATCGCCCGCAATCTGCATCCCCAACTGACCAAACGCCTGCTGGAATTCGATCTGCTCGCGCACCTTGTCCTTGTCGAAGATCTTGCCAATGCTGCCGTTCGCGCCAGCCGTATCGCGGCTCAGCCCCGCAATGCTGTCCCGCCCCGTGTCCTTGTCCGACCGCACTTCAATCGTGCCCGCCGATACCGCGGCACGAGTCGTACCGGATTCACTGCCACTGGTGCTGGCAAAGCTCAGTCCCGACGGCCCGCCCCCTAACGCATCACCCTTGTTGGGTTTATCGAGCGCGCCAGACATACCCAGGCTCAGACCCACCATGGTCGACTTATAGTCAGCCTTGTTATGCAGGTTGCTGAACCCCAGCGTCTCCGTGGATAGCCAGTTCTTGGTCGCCTCGGCGTCGCTGGCAATGACCGCGCCCGTCAGCTGCGTATGCTTGCCAACATAGATGTCGTAGCCACCCTTGCCTGCGTACAACCCCGTCTGTTCCACCACACTGTCGTAGTTCGACTTGGTCTTGCCTACGCTGGCGCCAAGATAAGCGTTGCCCGTCATCGAGCCGAAGCTGAAGCTGGCGCCCGCGTTGGCCTGCTGTTGTTTGGCGTCGTAACGATCCGAATCTTGCTGGCTGGTCAGGATCAGATTGCGGCCGATGTCCGCACGAATGCTGTCCGCGCGCGCCTGGGCGCCTTCCAGGATGGTGTCGCGGCCCGAGATCAAGGTCAGGGTGTCGCGTGCGCTGACCTGGGTTTCGCGGTAAGTCGTGCCGTTGCCCTTGGCGTTGCCGCTGCCGACGTAGCCGCTGGCAAAGATATTGATGCCCCCGCCGCTGCCGCTGTCGGAAACACCGATCCCCACGCCGAGCTTCCAGCCGCTGTTCTTGTTGGTGGAAACTTCCGTGGACGTCAGCGCCTGGCTTTGCAGCATCAGGTCGTTGGTGGCCGCCAGCAGCACGTTCTTGCCGGCCAGGTCGCTGCCGATGATGGACAGGTTGCCTGTGCCGGCCACACCCTTTTCGCCAAGCGCCACAATGGAGATATTGCCACCCGCCATAACGGACGAGCCAAATGCGGATTCCTGAGTGCGCTTGGTTTCGCTGACGGACTTGCTGGCGCCGATGCTGATCTGGATCTGGGCGCTGGCGGCCTCTTTTTCAGCGGTGGTGGCCTTGTCTCCCTTGGCCGTGTCCATCGTCCGCTTGGCCTGCACTGCCTGATACGCTGCCTGCCCGACCTTGACCGCGGCCAGGCGACCGCTCTTGGCTTCGCCCGCCTGCTCCAGCGTGCCCTGAATTTGCTGCGCAGCACCCAGCATGCCGCCCGCCACGCCAATGGTCAGGCCGGATTGCTTGAACTCGTGATACTCATGCTGACGCGCCTCACCCACACCAGCGATGATGGCGACGTTACGACCAGCGATGGAGATATTGCCGTCCTGGGCCAACAAGTTGCTGCCCATGACACCGACATCACGACCGGCATCGATAGTGAGGTCGCCGCCGGCACTGCCAATGGTGCTGGCGGAATACCCGCCGCTGGCGCCGCGGTTCCAGTCGGTGCGTTCCTGCTTGTTGTAGCCCAGGCTGAAACCACCACCGCCACCCAGCCCCGACTTTTTGACCTTCTCGTACTGGTAGTCCTTGTAGGTCTCGTCCTTGGCCAGGACCTGCAGGTCGCGGCCGACGCCGATCTGCACGTCGCGGTCACCCACTATGTTCGAGCCAACGACGGTCATGTCGCGGCCGGCGAGCATCACGACCGAATCACCGCCGAACGTCGCACTGACCCCTTGCGTCCATTCCGTCTCGCGGATGCGATGCGTGGTCTTGCTCGACAGGAACCCTTTGGTCTTGTAGTAGATCTCGTTGTAGGTGTATCCGCTGGAATCGCCCGCGACTATGTTGATGTCGCGCCCGGCCCCCACGGCCAGTTGCTTGTCCGACGCCACTTGTGCGGCGATGGCGTTGACATCCTGCGTCGCGATCAGCGTGAGGTTGCCGCCCGCGACAATCTGCGTGCCGATATCCGTGGTCGTACGCATCTCCGCCCGGTTCTTCTTGCCGAAGTCGTGCGATTCTCCGTACCGCGTACCGGCGGCCGTCAGGTTGATATCGTTGCCCGCGCGAATGGTGGCATCTTCCTTGGCGGCGATAGCCGCGGCCTGGGCGTTGAAATCCCTGCCCGCCTGTGCGCTCAAGGTGCCCGCATCGACGCGCGCCACGCCATCAACGATCGTGTTGCTGATCCCGCCACGCACGTTCGATTGCGTACTGGACGTCAGATTGATATCCCGGCCCGCAGCCAACGTGACCGACTCGCCCTTCAGCAACCCAGCCAGGTTGTCGATGTCGTTGCGCGCGTTCAGGTTGACGGTCTTGCCCTGCATGGCGCCGACGCTGTTGCGCACGTTCTGCGCGTCGACGACCAGCGCGTTGCGCGCGCCGATGGTGCCGCTGTTGTTCACATCCCCCGTGGTGCTGATCTGCGTGTCACGGCCCGCGATAAGGGTGCCGTCGCCGCGCAGGTCGCCGGGCTTGACCGCCAGGTACACCTGCGGGGTCAGCACTTTTTGCTGGGTGCCGTCGGGCAGGGTGACGGTCTGCTCCACCAACCAGACGATGTCGCTGGTCAATTGGCGCATCTGGTCCTCAGAGAGCGCCGTGCCGACGGTCAGGCCGAACTTGCCGGCGAAGTCTGCGCCTGCGGTGAGCAGCGCCTTGTACTGGGTTTCGTTGTCGGTGTAGTCGCCCACGAAACGCTGGCCGCTGGCGAGCATGACCTGCTCGGCCACCAGTTTCTGTTCATAGAAACCGTCGCCCAGGCGTTTCAAGATCGTGCCGGGGTCCTGATTGAGTTTCTGCAACAGGAAGTCGCTGGACACCACCGAACGCGAGCCGATGAACTGGCTGTCGGTGGCGATCAGGTACGGCGCATTGGGCGCCTGCATGACGCGGTACAGCGCGCTGGTCGGGATGACGGGTGGCAGCACGACGACCGTGATGGCCTTGTTACCCGGCAGCGTGATGCGGGTCAGGCTGGCCGGCGGCAAGGCTTGTGTGACGGTGCTGGCTCCAGGGGTCTGGCCGGAGGTGGCTACCGTTGTGTTGCCTTGCGCGGCGCCCAGGCCGGCTTCGATGCGTTCGGCCAGGACGGTGGCGTTGTAGTCGGACCGGTTGTACTTGCGCGAGTCGTTTTTCTCGTAGGTGTAGGCCATGGTGCCTACCCGGTCGACGGTGCGCAGGCCTTCGGCGCCCACGTTGCTGAGCGTGCCGCCCTCGGTTTTCAAGGTGCCGCCGGCCAGGATGCGGCTCTTGTCGTTGACGATGTTGCCGGCCAGGCGTGCGTTGCCGCCCACGATGATCTTGCCCGGATCGCTTTGCGTGATGCGGGTTTCGCGCGTGATCTGCGTGACTTCGTAGAAGGTGAAGTCCTTGATCATGCGGTTGTTGCGGAAGTCGGCGTTGAAGTCCTTGATCTTGTCGTTCAACGTGTCGTAGAGCTGCAGGTCGCGCTCGTAGGTGGCCTGTTGCTGGGCCAGGTCGGCAGGGCAGCGCCAACCGCACTCGTCCGGAGTTGGCGGTTTCTTGATGCCGGTGGGGCGCTCGACCTCGAAGACCGACCAGATCTTGGCGTCGGGCTTGTACAGGAATTGGGGCGGATTGGTGTAGCAGTTGCCCGCATCGCCGCCGCTGCAGTCGTAGTGTTCGGCGATGTACGCCAGCCCGATCGGCGCGCTGACGCCGGCACGGCCTTGCTGGTCTTCCTGGATATTGCTGTAGTCAAAGGGCGGGCCGTACCGGCTTTCCGGATAGCGGGTCGACGGCATCAACAGGCGCCGCTCATCGTATTGGCCCATCCAGCTGGGGTCACGGCCGCAAATGGATTTGACGGTGTTGCAGAACCACATGCCTTCGCCATCGACGATGTCGGTGGTGCCATCCAGGCGGTAGAACCATTTGGCTTCGCGGCTGACCTCGACCGTTTCACTGGCGAAGTGCAGGTTGCGGTTCTGGATGCTGGCCGCCGCGATGTCGGCGTTGCGCTCGGCTTCGATGGTGGCCGATTCATTGACCAGCGACTGCGCCTGCCCCGTTGCCTTGCCCGTGGCGTCCAGCGTCCCGCCCACACGCAGGTCGCCCGCCGAGTAGATCAGCGCATGCTCGCGATTGGTCAGCGTGCCCACGCCCAGGTCCAGGTCACCGCGCGAGGCGATGACGGCGTTGGGTTCGTTGGCAAGCACCGGCGTCTGGATGCCGATGCGGTCGCCGTAGAGGCGGCCGGTGTTGGTGAGGCTGCCTGCGGTGATGCGGGTGTAGCCGCCGTCGATCAGGCCCGCGTTGGTCAGCAGGCCACCAACGACCAAGGTGTTGTTGCGCAGGGCGATCAGTTCGCCAGTGGCGCGGTTGGTCAGGGTGTTGGCGGTGATCTTCAGGTCCTGGCCCGCGTGGAGCTTGCCGTCGTTGTCCAGGTTGTCGGTGGTCAGTTCCAGCGAATTGCCGGCCGTCACCGCGCCGCTGCTATTGGTCAGGCGATTGACCGCGAGCTTGGCGTTGGCGTCGGACGACACATTGCCCGACGTGTTGTTGAGCGTGCCGGTGGTGACGCCCAGGTCTTGACCCGCGCCAATGCGGCCGGATTGGTTGTCGATGGCCTGGGCGTTAACTGTGACCTGATTGCCCATCACGCCCAAGGCGCTGATCGAGGTAGGCGTTGCGCCTGCTTGGGACGGCGATGCTGTGCCCGCGCCGGCCAGGCCGTTGGCGAGCGTGTCGCGGTTGTTCAGGTTGCCGGCCGTCAGGGCCACGAGGTTGTCGGCCTGGATCAGGCCGGCACTGTTGTCCAGCAGCCCTTGTGTCTTGAGCGTCAGATTGCCTGCGGCAATCAGGCCGCGCGTGTTGGACAGGGTTTGCGCGTTCAGGCTGGCCTGGCCTTGTGCGGCGACCGAGCCGCCGGTGTTGTCCAGGTTGCCGGTAGTGCTGACGTCCAACGCCCCACCACTGACGACTTTGCCGCCCGTGTTGGACAGGCTGGTGGCGTTAACGTCGACCGAACCACCGTACAGGCCGCCGCCCTGATTCTGCAAGGCGCCGGTGTTGACGACGGTGAGCTTGCCGTCCGCCTGCGCCACGCCGTTGCGGTTGTCCAGGCTGGCCGCCTGGATATCGGCCGTGCCGCCCAGAAGCTTGCCGCCTTGGTTGTTCAC
>NZ_JBYSYL010000017.1:0-113699 GCF_058783235.1 Achromobacter sp. FW305-C-28
AATTCCGAGTCGCGGCGCCACAAACGCGGCAATACAAAAAGCCCCTGGGCGGCTGCGCCGCCCAGGGGCTTTTGCGTTGGCATCGAGCATGGAATACGTAGGGCCAACTGCTGTGAATGGGCAGGCGCCAGGTCTGAAAAAGGATGACTTGAAGTGTCGTCAACAGGGCTGCAAGCCGCGCCAATGCTGAATGTGCCCAAATAACAACGCTCGTGGGCCAGATGGCTTTGTGCGGTAAGATTGACTGAGTCAATTGTTGGAGCGTAATCGTGAGTGATACCCAGACCCCCGCGCCCGGTACGGCATTAGACCTGCGCACGCTGACCCATGTGGCCTACGGCTTGTTTGCCTTGGGCTTTCTGACCAGTGGTTTCCTGGGCATTGCTACGCTGGCTGCCGTCGTGCTGATGTACTTGAAGCGTTCGGACGCCGCTGGTACCGTTTACGCCGCGCATTTCGACTGGTTGCTGCGCACTTTCTGGTGGGCATTGCTGTGGCTGGCCATCAGCGGCCTGGCCCTGGTGATCTATATTGGTTGGATTGGCGTGGTCGCCACCGTTGTTTGGGGCTTGTACCGCCTGATCAAGGGCTGGCTGTCCCTGATGGACGGCACCGCGCCGACCACTTACGCCTGAATATAAGGCTTCCCCTCAAAAAAGGCCGGCATATGCCGGCCTTTTCCTTTTCCACTTTCAGGGTCTGCCCCGGGGGCTGCAACACCCCGCGCAGCATGATTGCCAGAGAGACCGACAATTCGGTTCATGATGACGTATAGCGCGACCAGCAACATGGACGTGCCAAACACGGCGGCCTGAATGCGCATCGCGCGAGGTGACAGGTAGCGGCCGAGGATGACTTTGCCGCCATAGATCCACGGGAAGTGGCAGAGCAGCCCCAGCGTCACGAACGCAGCGCTGAATTTGAAGCGGCCTCTGGATGAGCTTTCACTCGCGTTTGATCGAATGGCAGCCGCAACAGATCACGTGCGGCAGCGGCGGAAGGGGCCGCTCCCGGCGGACCTGGCCAAGCTCATGCTGTTGCACGACGAGCCGCGCGCCGCTTGGCGACAGTGGTGCGAACTGGCGGGTGTGTCGCTGGATCTGACGCAGGGCGTGCAATTCAGCGATGCGGCGCTGGCGCTGAGCGGCTGCTGACGGTGCTGGCGTGGCATTGGGACGCTTGTTGCTGGCAGGAGGTGCTGTACGCGCCGGCAGGTGGGTCCAACTTGTCGACGTGGTCTTGCCGAACGACTACAGGTACTGGCTGGTTTATGCGCGTGCAACGAAAGGGCGGCCGGACGCCGTGGCGTTCCGGAATTGGGCGCATGAGGAAGCCCGCCAATCCAGCCTGAACGAGGGCAAGGAAGCCGTCCGTTAGATCGGTATGCGTAAGTCGAAACGTGAGTCTGCGTGGGAATCATGGCCGTGCCCATCGCGGGTATGGGACTGGCTGCGCCAAGCGGAAAGCCTGTGCGGAACTGCGGTGGCCGGTAGGTGCCACAAGTCGGGGCCGCCCGGCGTTCAAGCCAGGGCGTCACGACAGTATCGAGGCAGGGACGTACGAGGTACGCCCTTTGCCTGCTTACTTCAGATGTGCGTTGACCAGCTTGGTCAGTTCGAACATCGTGACCTGATCCTTGCCAAAGATCGGGCGCAGCTTGGCATCGGCGTTGATGTTGCGCTTGTTGCTGGCGTCTTGCAGGTTGTGCTTCTTGATGTATTCCCAGATCTTCTTGGTGACCTCGGTGCGCGGCACGGCTTCCGAACCGATCACAGCAGCCAATTCGGCGCTGGGAGTCAGGGGCTTCATGAATGCAGCGTTCGGCTTGCGCGCGGTCGCGGGTTTGGAGGTTGTGGCCATAATGCGGCGCTCCTTCTCTGGCTGTTGGAAAAATTGTCCTGCGGCCGGAGCATAACGTGTCTCTCCCGTAAAGACAAAGGCATTTATCCTCTGTAGCAACTAAAATGTCCTGACCGTCCCCCACCTCACGTCATTCTGTAACCTCCTATGTACGCACGTTCTCCTTTGGAATCAATTCGGCTGTTTCATGACGAATTGACGGCGCTGCGGCGCGATTTGCATGCTCATCCAGAATTGGGCTTCGAAGAAGTCCGAACCTCCGGGATCGTCGCGGGTGCGCTGGAGGCGCTGGGAATCGAGGTACACCGGGGCATCGGCAAGACCGGTGTGGTGGGCGTCATCCGTGGCAAGCGTTGCGACAGCGGCCGGATGATCGGCCTGCGTGCCGACATGGATGCCTTGCCCATGACCGAAGACAACGACTTCGGCCACAAGTCCACCAAGCCCGGCTTGATGCACGGTTGTGGCCATGATGGCCATACGGCGGTGCTGATCGGGGCGGCCAAGTACCTGGCCCAGACGCGCAATTTCGATGGCACGGCGGTGCTGATATTCCAGCCGGCAGAAGAAGGGCGCGGTGGCGCGAAAGCCATGCTGGAAGATGGGTTATTCGATACGTTTCCGTGTGATGCGATTTACGCGTTGCACAACTGGCCGGGCCTGAAGCCTGGCACCATCGGCATCAATCCCGGGCCGATGATGGCGGCCGCAGACCGCTTCGAGATCCAGATCACCGGCCGCGGCGGCCACGGCGCGCATCCTTACCAGACGATCGACCCCGTGACCATTGCCGGCCAGATCATCACGGCGTTGCAGACCATCGTGTCGCGTAACGTCAATCCGCTGGATTCCGCCGTGGTATCGATCGGCTCGATGCAGGCGGGGCACCCCGGCGCGATGAGCGTGATCCCGCGCGAAGCCAAGCTGGTGGGCACGGTGCGTACGTTTCGCAAGTCGGTGCAGGAAATGGTTGAGACGCGCATGCGCGAATTGGTCACTGCCATCGCCGGTGCGTTTGGCGGGACGGCCGAACTGATCTATGAACGCATTTATCCCGCAACCCTGAACACCCCGCAGCACGCCAATCTTGTCGCCGACATTGCCACCGAGATGATCGGCAAGGAGAACGTCGTGCGTGACCTGGTACCGTCGATGGGTTCGGAAGATTTTTCCTTCATGTTGCAGAGCAAGCCCGGCGCGTATTTCCGGCTGGGGCAGGGCGGGGCCGATTCCGGCTGCGTGCTGCACAACTCGCATTTTGATTTCAACGATGCCGTCATTCCCCTGGGCAGCGCGATGTTCTGCGCGCTGGCCGAACGGGGCATGCCGCTGGCAGATTAAGAAGCTTCCCATGTCTACGCAAAACACTCAGCAACTGATCATCACCCGTCCCGACGACTGGCACCTGCACCTGCGCGATGGCGCGGCGCTGGAAGCCGTGGTGGCGGACACCGCCAGGCAATTCGCCCGCGCCATCATCATGCCGAACCTGAAGCCGCCGGTGACCACCACCGAGCAGGCGCTGGCGTACCGCGGCCGCATCCTGGCTGCGCTGACCAAGGCGGGCGGCAACGCCGATGCGTTCACGCCGCTGATGACGCTGTACCTGACCGACAATACGTCGGCCGAAGAGATCTATCGTGCGCACGAATCCGGCCAGGTCTACGCGGTCAAGCTGTACCCGGCGGGCGCGACCACCAATTCCGATGCCGGCGTGACCGATCTGCTGGGCAAGTGCGCCAAGGCGCTGGAAGCGCTGGAAAAATGCGGCATGCCGCTGCTGGTGCATGGCGAAGTGACCGATCCGTCGATCGACGTGTTCGACCGCGAGGCAATCTTCGTGGAACGCGTCATGAAGCCGCTACGTCGCGCCTTCCCGGCGTTGAAGGTGGTGTTCGAGCACATCACGACCAAGGAAGGCGCGGAATATGTGCGCGATGCGGAAGGTCCGATCGCCGCGACGATCACGCCGCAGCACATGCTGTACAACCGCAACGCCATTTTCCAGGGCGGCGTGCGCCCGCACTGGTACTGCCTGCCGATTCTCAAGCGCGAAACGCACCGCCTGGCGCTGGTGGAGGCCGCAACCAGCGGTAGCCCGCGATTCTTCCTGGGCACGGACAGCGCGCCGCATGCGCGCGGCCTGAAGGAACACGCCTGTGGCTGTGCCGGTTGCTACACGGCGCTGCACGCCATGGAGCTGTATGCCACGGCGTTCGACGCCGTCGGCAAGCTGGACAAGCTGGAAGGGTTCGCGAGCTTCCATGGCCCGGATTTCTACGGCCTGCCGCGCAGCACCGGCACCTTGACGCTGGTGCGCGAGACCTACCAGGTTCCGGATGAATTGCCTTTCGGCAATACGGCGCTGGTGCCGCTGGCCGCGGGTGAAACTCTGGCCTGGCGCGCCGCGGTCTGACCGCGGCGTGTTCGAAGGAATGTCTATGACATGCCACTATCTATATATATAGATAGTGGCGCTGTCTTCACAGGGCGCCTTCGCGGCGCGCCTCCAGCAGTTCCCAGCGGGCGAACTTTTCTTCGAGTTCGCTTTCGAGCTTGGACAGTTCGCCGTTGATGCGTTCGACTTCGGCCGGGGCATCCCGGTACAGGCTGCCATCGGCGAGCTTGCCGGCCAGTTCGGCCTGCCTGGCTTCGAGCGCGGCGATGGCTTCGGGCAGGCCTTCCAGTTCGCGCAGCTCCCATGAGTTCATCTTGGTGGTCTTGGCCGGCTTGGGCTTGGCGGCCTTGGCGCGGGCTGCGGCCTCGTCGGCAGCCTTGATGGCTTTTTCGGCGTCTTCGCCGTCAGGCGATGCGGGGCGCTGGGCGACCCATTCGTCGTAGCCGCCCACGTAGTCGCGCCAGCGGCCGTGGCCTTCGTAGGCGATGGTTTGCGTGACGACGTTGTTCAGGAAGGCGCGATCGTGGCTGACCAGCAGCACCGTGCCGGGATATTCCTGCAGCAGTTCTTCCAGCAGTTCGAGCGTTTCGATGTCCAGGTCGTTGGTGGGTTCGTCCAGCACCAGGACGTTGGCGGGGCGGGCGAACAGCCGCGCCAGCAGCAGGCGGGCGCGCTCGCCGCCCGACAGGCTGCGTACCGGTGAGCCGGCACGAGCGGGCGAGAACAGGAAGTCGCCCAGGTAGCTCATGACGTGCTTGCGCGTGCCGCCGATTTCCACCCATTCGCTGCCCGGGCTGATGATGTCGACCAGGGTGGCGTTTTCATCGAGTTGGGCGCGCATCTGGTCGAAATAGGCCACCGAGACGTTGGTGCCCAGGCGGGTCGTGCCGCTGTCGGGCTGCATTTCGCCCAGGATGAGCTTGAGCAGGGTGGTCTTGCCGGCGCCGTTGGGCCCGACGATGCCGATGCGGTCGCCGCGCAGCAGCGTGGTGGAGTAGTCGTCCACCACGATCTTGTCGCCAAAGCGCTTGCTGACGTGTTCCAGCTCGGCCACCATCTTGCCCGAGCGTTGGCCTTCGGCCAGTGCCAGGGATACGTCGCCGACGCGTTCGCGGCGCTCGGCGCGTTCGACGCGCAGGCGCTCCAGCCGGCGCACGCGACCTTCATTGCGGGTTCGGCGTGCTTCCACGCCCTTGCGAATCCAGACTTCTTCCTGGGCCAGCAGCTTGTCGAAGCGCGCCTGCTCCAGGCGTTCGGATTCGAGCCACTGCGCCTTGCGCTCCTGCCATTGCGAGAAATTGCCAGGGAAGCTGAGCAGGCGTCCGCGGTCGAGTTCGACGATGCGGGTGGCCACCGAATCCAGGAAGCGGCGGTCGTGGGTGATGATGACCGCGGCGCCTTTCCAGGTGCGCAGCATCTCTTCCAGCCAGGCGATGCCTTCGAAGTCGAGGTGGTTGGTGGGCTCGTCCAGCAGCAGCAGGTCGGGTTCGTCGACCAGGGCGCGGGCCAGCGCGACGCGCTTGCGGGTGCCGCCGGACAGGCCGGCGATCTGCGCGTCCGGGGGCAGGCCCAGTTTTTCGAGCACCGAACGTACGCGCGACGGACGCTGCCAGTCTTCGTGGTCGTCGTCCAGATTGCAGACGACGTCAAAGACGGTGGCGTTCTCGTCGAGCTCGGGTTCCTGTTCGACCGTGGCCACGCGCAGGCCCGACGTGCGGGCGATGTCGCCGTCGTCGGGCAGGGTGCGGCCATCGAGCAGGCGGAGCAGCGAAGACTTGCCGGCGCCGTTGCGGCCGATGAGGCCGATGCGCTCGCCGGCCTGGATGGCGAAGTCGGCGTGGTCCAGCAGCGGATGGTGGCCGTAGGCCAGCTGGATGTCGGTCAGGGTGATGAGAGTTGCGAGGGCCATGTAGTGGTAGTGTCTGCTGCGTCTAGGCGGATCAAGCGCTATTGTCGCAGGAACCCTGCCCGGTCGTTTGGCCCCTCAGGGGGACAGGCTCGCAACCTGTACTAGAATACGCACCGCAAGGCGGGTCGGGCGATCGCGGTGGATGCGAATCCATCGAGGAAGGTCTGGACTCCACAGGGCAGGGTAACGGCTAACGGCCGTCCGGCTGCGTCTTCGGGCGCGGACGAGGAATAGGACCACAGAGACGAGTCTGCGGGGCGGGCGCGCCAGTCGCGCACTGATACGGCCATCTCCGTATTGCGTCGGTCGGCAACGATCGGCGGCATCGCAGGGTGAAACGCGGCAACCTCTACCCGGAGCAACATCAAATAGGCATGCGTGCGGCTTTCGGGCCGCGAAGGGCGGCTCCGTTCAAGCATGCGGGTAGGTGGCTACAGCGGGTCAGCAATGATCCGCGCAGAGGAATGATTGCCCGCCAGGGAAACCTGGCGTACAGAATCCGGCCTATAGACCCGTCTTGCATTGAATTTCTCTTACGTGCGGCGCCGATGGCTTTTTTTCAGAGCCAAGAGCGCGGCAGCCCGCGCGGAACGCCCGCCAGTCTTCGGCCAGCGGGCCAGGTAAAACAATGCAAAGGCATCGTTAGCCGCCACTTCTTAAGAAGCACTTTTAGTTAGTGACGCAACCTCCTGATTTATTAGGAGGTTTTTCTTTTTGCGCATTTACAAGTTGCTCTAAGTCCTTGTTGTGATTGAAAAAATTGCAACCGCGCGCTTGACCGCCCCATTGCCATACCGTAGAGTGGGAAATAGTAGGAAATTGTGCAATTAAGTGGGGTAAAAGTGGTGTTTCAGGGAAGCAGCGCGCTCACGCTGGATGCCAAGGGACGGATCTCGATTCCGACCCGGCATCGTGACGCGCTGGTGTCGCAGGCCGAAGGCCGCCTGACCCTGACTCGCCATCCAGACGGCTGCCTGCTGGTGTACCCGCGGCCCGAGTGGGAAAAGAAGCGCGAGCAGATTGCCGCCTTTCCCATGACGGCTCGCGCGTTGCAGCGGCTGTTGCTGGGCAACGCTCAGGACGTGGAACTGGACGGCTCTGGCCGCGTCCTGATCGCGCCTGAACTGCGCAACGCTTCCGGTATGACGCGCGATGTGATGCTGCTCGGTCTGGGCGCTCATTTCGAGCTGTGGGATGCCGCTACCCTGGCAAGCCGAGAGGCTGAAGACCTGGCCAAGGGTATGCCGGATGTGTTGAATCAGTTTTCGTTCTGAAAAAGTTATGGAATTCGAACATCGGCCCGTCCTGCTGGAGCCGACGGTGGACGCGCTGTTGCTGGCCGATTTCGGCGGCAAGGGCGCGACCCGGTCGCACACCCAGGACGAGCCGGCCGCGGCTACGCGGACGGAACGTGGCGTCTTTGTAGACGGTACGTTCGGACGTGGCGGCCACAGCCGGGAATTGCTCAGTCGCCTGGGGGCGGGGGCGCGGCTGGTGGTGTTCGACAAGGACCCCGAGGCCATTGCGGTCGCCAATGCGTTGGCGGCGGCGGACTCCCGGGTGACGGTGGTGCATGGGGGCTTTGCCTCCATGGCCGAAGAATTAGGGCAGCTCGGCATCGACAAGGTCGATGGCGTGATGCTGGATCTGGGCGTTTCGTCGCCTCAGATCGACGATGCCGAACGCGGTTTCTCGTTCATGCGAGACGGCCCGCTCGACATGCGGATGGACACCACTCGTGGACCCACGGTGGCGGATTGGCTGGCGCAAGCCAGTGTGGATGAGATGCGGGAGGTCATAGCGGATTATGGCGAAGAACGGTTTGCTTTTCAGGTTGCAAAGGCGATTGCTGCTCGCCGCGCAACAAGGCCGCTGCGCACCACGCTCGAACTTGCCGAGTGCGTCGCCAGCGCCGTCCGCACGCGCGAAAAGGGGCAGCATCCGGCCACACGCACCTTTCAAGCTCTACGGATTTACATCAATCGGGAACTCGAAGAGCTCGCGCGCACCCTCGCGTCAGCTTTAGATCTGCTCGCCCCAGGGGGGAGGTTGGCGGTGATCAGCTTTCATTCGCTTGAAGACCGCATGGTCAAGCAGTGCATCGCGGCGGCGGCTCGTCCGGCTGCCGCGCATGCGCGCCTGCCGCTGCGCGAAAGCGAAATGCCCCAACCCGTATTGCGCTCCCTGGGACGCGTGCTGGCCGAAGACGACGAAGTCTCGGCCAATGCGCGTGCCCGCTCGGCGGTGCTGCGCGTCGCCGAACGCACCCATACCCCGTTGTCTGCCGAGGGCGGCGCCGCGTTCGTCAAGATCGGCTCGCTGCCCGGCAGCGACCTGGCTCCGCCGCCGCGCCGCGGTGGCAAGGGAGGGCGCCGCTGATGGGTCGCGTCAACCTGATCGTTGCGGCTTTACTGATGCTGTCGGCCATTTCCCTGGTCACCAGCCGGTATCAGTCGCGCCAGCTCTTTGTTGAGCTGGGTCGTGATCAGGCGCAGGCGCGCGACCTGGAAACCAAC
The DNA here is from genome assembly GCF_058783235.1 of Achromobacter sp. FW305-C-28. Classification (NCBI taxonomy): domain Bacteria; kingdom Pseudomonadati; phylum Pseudomonadota; class Betaproteobacteria; order Burkholderiales; family Alcaligenaceae; genus Achromobacter; species Achromobacter sp. FW305-C-28. The sequence goes on from NZ_JBYSYL010000017.1 coordinate 8,684, forward strand.
TGGCGGCGCCTGCAGCTGGAACGCGCCGAACTTGCGCGTAATGCGCGGGTCGATGTGATTGCGCGCGACAACCTGAAGATGATTCCCATCGTTCCGGACCGTACGCTGTATCTGAACCAGGCCCCGGTGTCGGCCAACGGAGGTGCCCAATGAAGCGCGTTCCGTTCTTCGACAATCCGGTGTTGCGTGGGCAGTTGCCGACGTGGCGCGCCCGCCTGGTGCTGATCCTGCTGTTCGGCGGTTTTACCGTGCTGGCTGGCCGCGCCCTGTTTCTCCAAGGCCTGTCCACCGAGTTCCTCCAGCAGCAAGGCGAGCGCCGTTACGAGCGCACGCTGACGCTGGCCGCCACGCGCGGCAAGATCATGGACCGCAATGGCGCCGTGCTGGCGTCGAGCGTGCCGGCGCGCGCTATTTGGGCCATCCCCGAAGACCTGAAGCAGGCCACGCCTTCTCAGTTGGACTCCCTGGCCAAGCTGCTTGAGTCCCCGATCGCCGACCTGCGTCGCCGGGTCGAAGAAGACAAGAACTTCGTCTATCTCAAGCGCCAGGTCTCGATGGACGTGGCCGACAAGATCAAGCAGCTGGGCCTGCCCGGCGTGCACCAGCAGCCCGAGACCCGCCGCTACTACCCGGACGGCGACGTGATGGCGCACGTGGTCGGGTTCAACAGCGTCGAAGACCAGGGCCAGGAAGGGGTCGAACTGACCTTCAACCAGCAGCTGTCGGGCCGCCCGGGTAGCCGCCGCGTCATCAAGGACCGCCTGGGCCGCGTCATCGAAGACGTGCAGGCCGTGACCTTGCCGGTGGATGGCCGCGACCTGCGCCTGTCCATCGATACCCGTCTGCAGTACCTGGTGTTCAAGGAATTGAAGGACGCCATGGACAAGCACCAGGCCAAGGGCGCAACCGCCGTGGTCGTCGATGTGCATACCGGCGAAATCCTGGCGCTGGCCAACGTGCCGACGTTCGACCCGAACAAGCGCGAGACCTTCCACGGCGCCAACCTGCGCAACCAGGCCATTACCGATACGTTCGAGCCCGGCTCGATCATGAAGCCGTTCACGGCCGCACTGGCGCTGGACCTGGGTCGCATCAGCACGACCACCCTGTTCGAAACCGGCAACGGCCGTTTCACCTACCAGGGCAGCACCATCAGCGACGTGAGCCGCAACGGCACCCTGGACGTGGCCGGCGTGCTGCGCAAGTCCAGCAACATCGGCATGACGATGATCTCCGAGAAGCTGGAATCCCGCGAGATGTGGGATCGCTTCACCGAATTGGGCCTGGGTCAGGCACCCCAAGTGGGATTCCCTGGCGCCGCGCCCGGCCGCCTGCGCCCCTGGGACCGCTGGCGCCTGATCGAAAAGGCCACGATGGCCTATGGCTACGGCCTGTCGGTGTCGCTGCTGCAGGTGGCGCGTGCCTACACCGTGTTCGCCCGCAACGGCGACATGGTCTCGCTGACCCTGGTCAAGCGCGACAGCGATCCCACCAGCGTCAAGATCTATACGCCCAAGACCACTGCGCTGGTCCGCGGCATGCTGGAAGCCGCCGCCGGCCCCGAAGGCACCAAGGCGGCCCAGGTCCAGGGCTACCGCGTGGCCGGCAAGAGCGGCACCGCGCGCAAGATCGTGGATGGCAAGTACAGCATGCAGCGCTATCGCAGCTCGTACGTGGGCTTTGCTCCTGTGTCCGATCCGAAGATCGTCGTGGCCGTGTCCATCGACGAGCCCACGGTCGGCGGTTATTACGGCGGCGCGATTGCCGCACCCGTGTTCTCCCATATTGTCGGCGGGAGTCTGCGGTTGATGGGTGTGAGGCCGGACGCGCCCTTCGAATCCACTATTGTTGCCGGTATCAAGGAGCCAGGCAGATGAGCGCCAAAGGCTTCCTCTCATCCCCCGCCGCCACGGTCGAACAAGCCGTGGCGTGGTTGCATTCGCGCGTGTCGTTGACCGCGCACCTGAAACTGGACTCGCGCGAGATCGAGCCGGGCGACGTGTTCGTCGCCTGCCCGGGCCTGTCCAGCGATGGCCGTCTTTATATAGAGAAGGCGTTGGCGCTGGGCGCCAGCGCGGTGTTGTTCGAGGCGCCCGCCACCGAGGCCATCGAGGCCGCCGCCGGCGATACGCCAATGCTGCCGGTGACCGGCCTGCGCGCTCTGCTGGGCGAACTGGGCGACACCTGGTATGGCCGCCCCTCGTCGGCGCTGGCCGTGGTGGCCGTGACCGGCACCAATGGCAAGACTTCGTCGGTGCAATGGATTGCCCACGCACTGGGCCGCAATGACAAGCCTTGCGGCACCATCGGTACGCTGGGCGCCGTGCTGCCGGACGGCCGCACGCTGGGCGGCAGCCTGACGACCCCCGATGTGCTGACCGTGCACCGCCTGCTGGCCGCGATGCGCGATGCCGGCGCCAAGGCGGTGGCCATGGAGGCGTCTTCCATCGGCATCGAGCAGGGCCGCATGGATGGCGTGCGCGTGGCGTTGGCCGCGTACACCAATCTGACCCGCGATCATCTGGATTACCACGGCACGATGGAGCGCTACGAGGCCGCCAAGGCGCGCCTGTTCCGCTGGCCGGGCCTGAATGCCGCGGTGGTGAATGCGGACGACGAAGCCGGACGCCGCCTGATTGCGTCGCTGCCGGCCGACGTATCGGTCATGGGCTACAGCCTGAGCGCGGATGCCTATATTCCCGCCGCGATGCGCGCGCGTGATCTCCAGGCCACTGCCCAAGGCCAGATCTTCACGCTGGTGTCGCCGCATGGCGAGGCGCAGATCGTGACGCGCCTATTGGGCGCGCACAACGTGTCGAACCTGTTGCTGGTGGCCGGCGTGCTTTACAAGCTGGGCCTGCCGTTTGCGCAGATCGCACGTGAATTGGCCGCGACCGATCCCGTCGATGGCCGCCTGCAGACCGTGGAACCCGTCGTCTCCAGCACCCAGGCCAATGCCGGGCGCGGCGCGCTGGTCGTAGTGGATTACGCCCACACGCCCGACGCGTTGGCGCGGGCCCTGGCGGCCTTGCGTCCGGTGGCGCAGGCGCGTGCCGGCCGCCTCATCTGCCTGTTCGGCTGCGGCGGCGAACGAGATCCGGGCAAGCGTCCCGAAATGGGCCGCATTGCCGCCGAGCTGGCCGACCACGTGGTGGTGTCCAGCGACAACCCCCGTACCGAATCGCCTGAAGCCATCGTGGCGCAGATCCTCGCGGGCATTCCCGCGTCGGCAGGTGCTGACGTACAGGTCGACCGCGCCCGCGCCATCATGCAGACCATCTGGGCCAGTTCGCCCGAAGACGTGGTGCTGCTGGCCGGCAAGGGCCACGAGACCTACCAGGACATCGGCGGCGAAAAGCTGCCCTTCGACGACCGCGAGTGGGCCCGACTGGCGCTGCTCTTGCCGCTGGTGAAGGGCGTGTCCACGGACACGCGCCGCATCGGCGCCGGTGAATTGTTCGTGGCGCTGGTTGGCGATAACTTCGACGCGCATAACTATCTGGACCAGGCCGCTGAACGCGGCGCCTGCGCCGCCGTGGTGGCGCATGCTGTGCCGGACTCGAGCCTGCCGCAACTGGTGCTGGGCGATACCCGCCTGGCGCTGATGCGCATCGGTGCCGCCTGGCGCGCCCAGTACACGCTGCCGGTGGTGGCGGTGACGGGCAGCAATGGCAAGACGACCACCAAGGAAATGATTTCCGCCATGCTGGCGGGCTGGAAGGGCGAAGCGGCCCGGCTGGCCACCGCGGGCAACCTGAACAACGATATCGGCGTGCCGCTGACGCTGTTGCGCCTGCGGCCCGAGCATCGTGCGGCGGTGTTCGAACTGGGCATGAACCATCCGGGCGAGATCGCGCAGCTGGCTGCCATCGCCGCGCCCAGCGTGGCGTTGGTGACCAATGCGCAGCGCGAGCACCAGGAATTCATGCATACCGTGGAAGCGGTGGCCTATGAAAATGGCGCGGCCATCGCGGCCCTGCCCGACGACGGTGTGGCCGTGTACCCCGGCGACGAGCCCTATGCGGCCATCTGGGACAAGTTGGCCGCGCCGCGCCGCGTGCTGCGTTTCGGCCTGCAGCCCGGCCTGGACGTCTACGCGGAGCAGATCCTGGCAGATGTCGATTCGACGCGTTGCCGCGTGGTGACGCCGATGGGCGCCGCCGACCTGACCCTGCCGGTGCCCGGCCTGCACAACCTGCGCAATGCACTGGCCGCTATCGCCAGCGCCATCGCTGCGGGGGCGCCGCTGGATGTCGCCGTGCGCGCGCTGGCCGGCTTCAGCCCGGTCGCGGGTCGCATGCAGTACAAGAAATTGAGTGACGGAACGTTGCTCATCGATGACACCTACAATGCCAACCCCGATTCGGTTCGCGTGGCCATCGACGTGCTGGCGCGTATCGGCGGCACCCGCGTCCTGGTACTGGGCGACATGGGTGAGGTCGGGGACAACGGCCCCGCCATGCATGTCGAGGTGGGCAACTACGCGCGCGAGCAAGGGCTCGACGCGCTCATCACGCTAGGCGAAGCCAGCCGGGCGGCAGCCGCCGCTTACGGTTCGGGCGCGCACGCCTGCGCATCGGTAGACGAAGTCGTTGCCGCGTTGCGCGGCCTGCGCGCGTCCTGCGTATTGATTAAGGGATCGCGCTTTATGCGCATGGAGCGGGTAGTGACGGCTTTTACTTCGACTGACGGGCAAGTGTCCAAGGGGCAGGGAGACCACCATGCTGCTTGAGATCGCCCGTCTGCTTTCCGATGATGTGCGCGCCTTGGGCGTGTTCGAATACATCACGCTGCGTGCGGTATTGGCATGCGCCACCGCCTTGCTGATCGGCCTGGTGGCCGGTCCGCGCGTGATCCGCAAGCTGACCGAAATGAAGATCGGCCAGGCCGTGCGCTCGTACGGACCCGAAACGCATCTGGTCAAGACCGGCACCCCCACCATGGGCGGCGTGCTGATCCTGATTTCGATCGCCATCAGCACGTTGCTGTGGGCCGACTGGACCAACCGCTTCGTGTGGGTGGTGCTTCTGGTGACCTTTGGCTTCGGCTGGATCGGCTGGATGGACGATTACCGCAAGGTGGTCTACCGCGATCCGGAAGGCATGCCGGCGCGCCAGAAGTTCTTCTGGCAAGCCACCATCGGCCTGGTGGCCGCGGTCTACCTGGCGTTTGCCGTGTCGGCGCCGGCCAATACCGAACTGTGGCCGCTCTTCAAGGCCTGGGTGGGCAGCGGCTTCACGATGGCACTGCCGACGCGCGCCGACCTGATCGTGCCGTTCTTCAAGACCGTCAGCTATCCGCTGGGCGTGCTGGGCTTCGTGGCGCTGACATGGGCCGTGATCGTGGGTACCAGCAACGCCGTCAACCTGACCGACGGCCTGGACGGCCTGGCGATCATGCCCACCGTGATGGTGGGCAGCGCGCTGGGCATCTTCGCCTACGTTGTCGGCCGCGTCGATTATTCGAAGTATTTGTTGTTCCCTTATATCCCGGGGGCGTCCGAACTGATGGTGCTGTGCGCGGCAATCGGCGGCGCAGGTCTGGCGTTTTTGTGGTTCAACGCGTATCCGGCGCAGGTCTTCATGGGTGACGTCGGCGCGCTGGCTTTGGGCGGCGCGCTGGGCACCATCGCGGTCATCGTGCGCCAGGAAATCGTGCTGTTCATCATGGGCGGCGTGTTCGTGGTCGAGACCCTGTCGGTCATGATCCAGGTGACCTGGTTCAAGTACACGAAGCGACGTTATGGAACAGGTCGACGCATATTCCGCATGGCGCCGCTGCATCATCACTTTGAAGTGGGCGGCTGGAAAGAAACCCAGGTGGTCGTGCGTTTCTGGATCATCAGCATGATGCTGGTGCTGATTGGCCTCTCTACCCTGAAGTTGCGATGAATACGATGGAAACCTCCCGCGCTGACGCGCCGCTCGTCCTGATCCTCGGATTGGGCGAGTCGGGTGTCGCCGCCGCTCGCTGGAGCGCCCGACAGGGCGCCCGCCTGCGCGTGGCCGATACGCGCGCGGAGCCGGGCGGTCTGCCGGCGCTGCGCGACGCGCTGGCGCAAGCCGAGGTCGAGTACCGCCTGGGTTGCGACACCTCGTTCGACGTTGCACTGCTGGACGGCGTGAACCAGGTCGTGATCAGCCCGGGCCTGGCGCCCACCGGCGCGCCGGCCGAAGACCTGCTGCGCGAGGCCAAGGCCCGCGGCATCGAAGTCATCGGCGAAATGGAACTGTTCGCACGCGCCTTGGCCGAATTGGCCGAAAGCCGTGACTACCGTCCCCGCGTGCTGGCCGTGACCGGCACCAACGGCAAGACCACCGTGACCGCTCTGACGCGCGACCTGGTGCAGGCCAGCGGCCTGTCGGTGCTGGCTGCCGGCAATATCAGCCCGGCCGCGCTGACCGCGTTGATGGGGGCGCTGGACGCCGACGAACTGCCGCAGGTGTGGGTGCTGGAGTTCTCCAGCTTCCAGCTGGAAACCACGCACACGCTGATGGCCGACGCCGCCGTCGTGCTGAATGTGACGCAAGATCACCTGGACTGGCATGGCGGCATGGACGCCTATGCGCAGGCCAAGGCGCGCCTCTTGAAGATGGCACGCGTGGCCATCGTCAATCGCGAAGATCCGTACACGGTCGCCATGGTGCCGACGCTGGACGCGCTGAACGTGCGCAGCTTCGGCCGTGACGTGCCCGAGCGCGTGGGCGACATGGGCCTGGAATTGGGCCAGGGTGTGGCCTGGCTGGTGGCCGCCGAGCCGGTCGATTTCGACGAGCCCGTCGCACCCGTGCGCCGCAAGAAAGACGCGCCGGAACCCGTGCGTGCCAAAGGCCGCATGAGCCGCCTGATGCCGGTGGATGCGCTGCGCATCCGCGGCATCCACAACGCCTTGAATGCCCTGGCCGCGCTGCAACTGGCGCGTTGCCTGGACCTGGGCTGGGGCGCCATGCTGCGCGCCCTGCGCGACTACGCGGGCGAACCGCATCGCGCTGCGTTCGTGCGCAACATCGGCGGCGTCGATTACATCAACGACAGCAAGGGCACCAACGTGGGCGCCACCGTGGCCGCGCTGGAAGGCCTGGGCCAGCCCGTGGTGCTGATCGCCGGCGGCCTGGGCAAGGGGCAGGATTTCTCGCCGCTGATCCCGGTCGTCTCGCGCCACGCTCGCGCTGTGGTATTGATCGGCCAGGACGGTCCTGAAATTGGCCGCGTGCTGGCCGAAACCGGCGTCGATTGCCTCCAGGCCGCTTCCCTGCACGAGGCCGTGCGCCGCGCCGCCGACCTGGCGCAAGCCGGCGACGCGGTGCTGCTGTCGCCCGCCTGCGCCAGCATGGACATGTTCCGCAACTACCCGCACCGCGGGCAGGTGTTCGTGGAAGAGGTCGAGGACCTGGCCCGCGACCGTGGAGAGGTGGCATGAGCCTGATCGCCGATCTCACCGCCAGCGTCAACGCCGTACGGCCCGGCCGTACCCGCATGCGCAACTTCGATCTGCCGCTGGTCATCGCGGCGTCGACGTTGTTGCTGCTTGGCTTGCTGATGGTGTATTCGGCATCGATCGCGCTGGCCGACGGCCCGCGCTATGCCTCGTATGGCCGCTATTACTTCGTGATCCGCCACGGCCTGTTCATCAGCGCCGGCCTGCTGGCCGCCGCGATCGTGCTGGCCATTCCCATCCGCGTCTGGCAGCGCCTGGCCGTGCCGCTGTTCGTGGTGGCGATGGTGCTGCTGGTGGCCGTGCTGGTGCCCGGCATCGGCCGCGAGGTCAACGGCGCGCACCGCTGGATTCCCCTGGGTCCGCTGAATTTCCAGCCGTCCGAACTGATGAAGCTGGCCGCGCTGCTGTACGCCGCCGACTACACCGTGCGCAAGCAGGAACACATGCAGGCCTTTGCCCGCGGCTTCCTGCCGATGGCGTTCGCGCTGGCCGGCGTGGGCATGCTGCTGCTGCTCGAGCCCGACCTGGGCGCCTTCATGGTGATCGTGGCGATTGCCATCGGCATCCTGTTCCTGGGCGGCATCAACGGCAAGTACTTCAGCAGCCTGCTGGCGGTGCTGGTCAGTACCTTCCTGATGCTGATCTGGCTGTCGCCGTGGCGCCGTGCGCGCCTGTTCGCTTACCTGGATCCCTGGAACGAAGACAACGCCTACGGTAGCGCCTATCAGCTGTCGCACTCGCTCATCGCGTTGGGCCGCGGCGAATGGCTGGGCGTGGGCCTGGGCGCCAGCGTCGAAAAACTGCATTACCTGCCCGAAGCGCACACCGACTTCCTGATGGCGGTGGTGGGCGAGGAACTCGGCTTTGCCGGCGTGATGCTGGTGATCACGCTGTTCGCCATCATCGTCTACCGCGGCTTTGACATCGGCCGCCAGGCCATCGCCATGGAACGCACCTTCGCGGGCCTGGTGGCGCATGGCGTGGCGATGTGGTTCGGCGTGCAGGCCTTCATCAACATGGGCGTGTGCCTGGGGCTGCTGCCCACCAAGGGCCTGACCCTGCCGCTGATGAGTTACGGCGGTTCGGGCGTGGTGATGAACCTGTGTGCCCTGGCCATGCTGATCCGGGTGGACGTCGAAAACCGCATCATGATGCGCGGGGGGCGGACATGAGCGCCACGCCTCGCACCATCCTGATCATGGCCGGCGGCACCGGCGGCCACATCATGCCCGGCCTGGCCGTGGCCGATGTGCTGCGCCAGCGCGGCTGGCGCGTGCTGTGGCTGGGCAATCCCGACAAGATGGAAGGCAAGCTGGTGCCGCCGCGCGGCATCGAACTCGTGCCGCTGCGTTTTGCCGGCGTGCGCGGCAAGGGCGCTGCGGCGCTGCTCAAGCTGCCGTTCCTGCTGGTGCGCGCATTTGCGCAGGCCTGGGGCCGGTTGTCCGCGGTGCGTCCCGACGTGGTGCTGGGCATGGGGGGCTACGTTGCCTTCCCCGGTGGCGTCATCGCCGCGCTGCGCGGCACGCCGCTGGTGGTGCACGAACAGAACGCCGTGGCTGGCACCGCCAACAGGTGGCTGGCCCGCATGGCGCGCCGCGTGCTTAGCGGGTTCCCCGGCGTGCTGCCCAAGGGCGAAGCCATGGGCAATCCGGTGCGCGCCGACCTGTGCGCCTTGCCCGATCCGGCCCAGCGCTACAGCGGCCGCAGCGGTGCGCTGCGGGTGCTGGTGGTCGGCGGCAGCCTGGGCGCCCAGGCATTGAATACCGCCGTACCCCAGGCGCTGGCGCGCCTGCCGCAAGACCGTCGGCCGGTGGTGGTTCACCAGGCCGGCGAACAACATCTGCCGGCGCTGCAGCAGGCCTACGCCCAGGCGGGCGTAGCGGCCGACTGCCGCGCCTTCATCGACGACATGGCCGGCGCCATGGGCGATGCCGACCTGCTGATCTGCCGCGCGGGCGCCATGACGGTGTCCGAAGTGGCCGCGGCGGGCGTGGCGGCGCTGTTCGTGCCGTTTCCCCATGCCATCGATGACCACCAAACCGCCAACGCGCGCTTCCTGAGCGACGCGCAGGCCGCCTGGCTGCAGCCGCAGAACGCCTTGAGCCCCGAGTGGCTGGCGGACTGGCTGGGCCAGCGCTCCCGTCAAGAACTGCAGGCTGTCGCCGAACGGGCCCGCGCGCATGCGCACCCCGAAGCCGCAGCCCATATCGCCGACGTCTGTGAACAAGCAGCGGGGCGTTCAACATGAAACACAGAATTCAACATATCCATTTCGTAGGCATTGGCGGCTCCGGCATGAGCGGCATTGCCGAGGTGCTGCTCAACCTGGGCTACACCATCAGCGGTTCCGACCTGAACGAGTCGGCCGTGACGCGCCGTCTGGCCAGCCTGGGCGTGAACATCGCGATTGGCCACGTCGCCAGCAACGTCACCGGCGCGGGCGCGATCGTCACGTCCACGGCGGTGGCAGGCGACAACCCCGAGGTCATTGCGGCGCGCGCCGCGCGCATTCCGGTGGTGCCGCGCGCCATCATGTTGGCCGAACTGATGCGCCTGAAGCGCGGCATTGCGGTGGCCGGGACGCACGGCAAGACCACCACGACCAGCCTGGTGGCCAGCATCCTGGCCGCGGGCGACCTGGACCCGACCTTCGTGATCGGTGGCCGCCTCAATTCCGCGGGCGCCAACGCACGCCTGGGGCAGGGCGACTACATCGTGGTGGAAGCCGACGAATCCGACGCCTCGTTCCTGAACCTGCTGCCGGTGATGGCCATCGTGACCAACATCGACGCGGACCACATGGACACCTACGGCCATGATGTGGCGCGCCTGAAGAGCGCGTTCATCGAGTTCACGCAGCGCCTGCCGTTCTACGGCAGCGCCGTGCTGTGCACCGACGACGCCAACGTGCGCGAGATCATGCCTTTCGTGTCGCGTCCCATCACGTCGTACGGCCTGAACGAAGAGGCCATGGTGCGCGGCTACGAAGTGCAGCCGGAAGGTACGCGCATGCGTTTCAACGTGCAGCGCAGCCATCGCGATACCTTGCTGCCGCCGTTGCAGGTGGTGTTGAACCTGCCTGGCCTGCACAACGTGCGCAACGCACTGGCGGCGATCGCCGTAGCGACTGAACTTGGTGTGTCCGACGAAGCCATCTGCGATGCGCTGGCCTCCTTCAAGGGCGTGGGCCGGCGGTTCACGCAGACCGGCGAATTCCCCGTGCCCGCCTCGCATGGCGGCGGCACGTTCACGGTGATCGACGATTACGGCCACCACCCGGTCGAGATGGCCGCCACGTTGGCCGCCGCCCGTGGTGCCTGGCCTGACCGCCGCATCGTGTTGGCTTTCCAGCCGCACCGCTACACGCGGACGCGTGATTGCTTTGAAGATTTCGTGCGTGTGCTGGGCACGGCCGACGCCGTGCTGCTGACCGAGGTCTATTCCGCGGGCGAGCCGCCCCTGGTGGCCGCCGATGGCCGCGCCTTGTCGCGCGCCCTGCGCGTGGCCGGCAAGGTCGAACCGGTTTTCGTCGAAGACGTCGCCGAACTGCCGCAAGCCGTGGTGGATTTCGTGCGCGACGGCGACGTGGTGATTGTTATGGGAGCGGGTTCGATCAGCAAGGTCCCCGCCCAAGTTGGAGAACTGGCATGACCGCGAAATTCGGCAAGGTAGGCGTGTTGTACGGCGGTCGTTCCGCCGAGCGCGAGGTGTCCTTGATGTCCGGGGCCGGCGTGCACCAGGCACTGCTCAGCGCCGGCGTCGACGCGCACTTGTTCGATACCGGCGAGCGCAGCCTGGCCGAGCTGGCCAGCCAGGGTTTTGACCGCGTGTTCATCGCGCTGCACGGCCGTTACGGCGAAGACGGTTCGATCCAGGGCGCCCTGGAACTGCTGGGCATTCCCTATACCGGCAGCGGCCCGCTGGCCTCGGCACTGGCCATGGACAAGACCATGACCAAGCGCGTCTGGCTGCAGCAAGGCCTGCCGACGCCGCAATTCGAATTGCTGGACGCCGACACCGAACTGCGCCTGGTGCCCGACCGCCTGAGCCTGCCGCTGATCATCAAGCCGCCGCATGAAGGTTCGACCGTGGGCATCACCAAGGTGGTGGGTTATTCCGACATGAAGGAAGCCTATGCCCTGGCCGCCAAGTTCGACGCCGAGGTGCTGGCAGAGCAATTCATCCAGGGCCGCGAACTGACCGTGGCGGTACTGGGCGGCGGCAAGACCGCGCGCGCGCTGCCGGTCATCGAGATCGCCGCGCCCGGTGGCAACTACGACTACGAGCACAAGTACTTCTCGGACGACACGCAGTATTTCTGCCCGGCCACGCTGCCGCCGGCGGTGGCCGAAGAAGTGTCCGACATCGCCGTGCGTGCTTACCGCGCGCTGGGCTGCGAAGGCTGGGGCCGCGCCGACTTCATCCTGGACGCCGACAACCGCCCCTGGCTGCTTGAAATGAATACATCGCCCGGCATGACGAGCCATTCGCTGGTTCCCATGGCCGCCCGCGCCACCGGGATGAGCTACGCCGACCTGTGCGTGGCGATCCTGGCCGACGCTTCGTGCAAAGTGCACAGCATCGCTCGCAACGCTTGACCTGGATACTCTGTGTGGAACGACGCTCGCACTACCAACCTGATTGCCAACACGCTAGCCGTGCTGGCGGTCTGCGCCATGCTGATCGCGGGCGTGGTGTGGGTAGCGCAACGCCCGTACTTCACGCTGTCGGCCATCGAACTGGAAGCCTCGCCGGAAACCGAGCTGCACTATGTGTCGCCGGGCGCCGTGCGTGCGGCGATCGCGGGGCGCTTCAAGGGCAACTTCTTCACGGTGGACCTGGACGACGCGCGCGAGATCTTCGAATCGGTGCCCTGGGTGCGGCATGCCACCGTGCGTCGCATCTGGCCCAATGTGCTGCGCGTGCGCATCGAAGAGCAGCAGCCGCTGGCGCTGTGGAACGAAAACCAGATGATCAACACCTGGGGCGAAGCGTTCACGGCCAACACGGGCGAGGTGGACGACGAAACGGTATTGCCGCAGTTCTCCGGGCCCGAGGGCACCGAATCGCTGGTGGTGCAGCGCTACGCCGAATTGGCGCGCTGGTTTGCACCGCTGGACATGCACGTCAAGCAGTTGGAGCTGAGCCCGCGCTATGCCTGGCGCGTGGTGCTGTCCAACGGCATGTTGCTGGACCTGGGCCGCGATCCGGGCGCCGATGCGCCGGACCCGCATGGCCTGCCCGGCGCGCTGCCGTTCGCGGCTCGCATTCAACGCTTTGTGCAGGCCTGGCCGGCCGTGGCGGGGCGCCTGGAAGGGCGCACCATCACGCAGGCCGACCTGCGCTATCCCAATGGTTTCGCCCTGGCGCTGGCCCCGTTGCCCGCGTCGGAAGCCAAATCCAAATCCACACCGAAACCTCCCAAGAAACGCTAACGCCATGACCCGTGACATCAAGGACCTTATCGTCGCCCTCGATATCGGCACCAGCAAGGTGGTGGCTGTGGTGGCTGAAATCTTGCCTGAAGGCCGATTCGAAGTGCTTGGCCTGGGCCAGCACGAATCGCGCGGCATGCGCAAGGGCGTGGTCGTCAATATCGAGACCACCGTTAACTCCATTCAGCGCGCGCTTGAAGAAGCCGAGCTGATGGCAGATTGCAAGATCCGCGACGTCTACACCGGCATCGCCGGCAGCCATATCCGCAGCTTCAATTCCAGCGGCATGGTCGCCGTCAAGGACAAGGAAGTCACCGCCACCGATGTCGCTCGCGTCATCGAAACCGCCAAGGCCGTGAACATCCCCACCGATCAGCAAGTGCTGCACGTGCTGACGCAGGAATTCATCGTCGACGGCCAGGAAGACATCCGCGAGCCCATCGGCATGAGCGGCCTGCGCCTGGAAGTGCGCGTGCACATCGTGACCGGCGCGGTCAGCGCTGCGCAGAACATCGTCAAGTGCGTTCGCCGCTGCGGCCTGGAAGTGCAGGACCTGATCCTGCAGCCGCTGGCCTCCAGCCTGGCCGTGCTGACCGCAGACGAGAAAGAACTGGGCGTCGTGCTGGTGGACATCGGCGGCGGCACCACCGACGTCGCCATCTTCACCGGCGGCGCCATTCGGCATACCGCCGTACTGCCGATCGCCGGTGACCAGATCACCAACGACATCGCGGCCATGCTGCGCACGCCGACGCCCGATGCCGAGGAAATCAAGCTGCGCTATGGCGTGGCCAAGCAAGTGCTGGCCAGCCCGGACGAGTCCGTGGAAGTGCCGGGGCTGGGCGACCGCGGTCCGCGCCAGGTCAAGCGCCAGGCGCTGGGCGCCGTCATCGAGCCGCGCGTGGAAGAACTGTTCACGCTGGTGCAGCAGGTGGTGCGCGATTCCGGCTACGAAGACCTGCTGGCGTCCGGCGTGGTGCTGACCGGCGGCTCTGCGCAGTTGCCCGGCATGATCGAACTGGCCGAGGACGTGTTCCTCAAGCCGGTGCGCGTGGCCGTACCCGAATACGAAGGCAGCCTGGCCGACGTGATGCGCAATCCGCGCTTCTCGACCGTGATGGGCTTGCTGCAGGAAGCGCGCATGCAGCGTGTGCGTGGCCGCAAGGTCGCCGCGCAGACGGGCAATTTCAAGAGCCTGCTGGCGCGCATGAAGGAATGGTTTATGAATTGAGGGGGGCAGGTTGGGGCCTGCTCCTTGGCGTGATCCGCAGCGGCATCGCGGGTCGGGCCAGAAGGGGAGGCGTCTCAAACCCGTTGCGGATCAAACCGGTCGGCTTCGGCTTTGAGGCGATTCACAAAATATAGGTTGTTGGGGAATTTTTGTGATTTGCAAAATCGGACTTGTGAGGGAGTCATCATGATGAACTTTGAGATGCTTGAGAACAACACCAAAGGGACCGTAATCAAGGTCGTTGGTGTGGGTGGTGCAGGCGGCAATGCCGTCGCGCACATGATTCGCAGCGGCGTGCACGGCGTGGATTTCATCTGCGCCAACACCGATGCGCAGGCACTGGCGGCGACCAACGCCCCGGTGCAGATCCGTCTGGGCCGCACGGGCCTGGGCGCGGGCGCCAAGCCCGAGCAAGGCCGCGCGTCGGCTGAAACCGCACGCGAGGAGATCCGTGCCGCCCTGAACGGCGCGCACATGGTCTTCATCACCGCCGGCATGGGCGGCGGCACCGGCACGGGCGCAGGTCCGGTCGTGGCCGAAGTGGCCAAGGAACTGGGCATTCTGACGGTGGGCGTGGTCACCAAGCCCTTCACGTTCGAAGGCAACAAGCGCCTGAAGATGGCCGAGGACGGCATTGCCGAACTCGCCAAGCACGTGCATTCGCTCATCGTGGTGCTCAACGAGAACCTCTATGAACTGATGGACGAGGACGCGACGCAGGAAGACTGCTTCCGTTCGGCCGACGATATCCTGCACAACGCGTGCGCGGGCATCGCCGAAATCATCAACGTCGAAGGTAACGTCAACGTCGACTTCGAAGACGTCAAGACGATCATGGGCGAGCAAGGCCAGGCCATGATGGGCACGGCATCGGCTTCGGGCGCTGACCGCGCCCGTGTCGCCGCCGAGCACGCCATTGCCTGCCCGCTGCTGGAAGGCGTGGACCTGAACGGCGCTCGCGGCGTGCTGGTCAACATCACTGCCAGCCGCTCGCTGAAGATGCGCGAAACGCGCGAAATCATGGAAACGATCCGCAGCTACGCTTCGGACGACGCGACCGTGATCTTCGGCACCGCCTACGACGAGTCGATGGGTGAAAACCTGCGCGTGACCGTGGTTGCGACCGGCCTGGGCCGTGCGCAGGCGCGTCCGCAACTGGTGCAGAGCACCGCTGAAGTGCTGCGTACCGGTACCGACAACATGCCCATGGGCACGATGCCGGCCGCCGGTCAGGGTGATTACCGCAATCTGGACATGCCGTCTGTCATGCGCAACCCGCGCAGCCAGGCGTCGGCCCAGGTGCGTGCACTGGAAAGCTCGGGTATGGATCATTTCGACATCCCGGCATTCCTGCGCAAGCAGGCGGATTGAACCTTGGGGCCTGATTCAGGCTCTATATGCACTCCCTCATCTCCGGCTTGCCTGTCCCCGCAGGCAAGCCGGAGGCGGAGCGGCCCGTGTTTCCCTTGCACGGTGTGAATAGGGGACGGTTTTATCGGTCGGTCCACACGCCCTTGATGGCGTTGGGAACCGGACAGAGTTACAATACGTCAGTTACGCCGGCAATCTCTTCTTAACTTGTCGGCTTCCTGGCTCAAAATACCTTAGTCTCATGTTCCGACAGCGCAGCATTCAGAATCTCGTCCGCACGACTGGTGTCGGCGTCCACTCCGGACGGCGGGTCGAGCTCACCCTGCGTCCGGCGGCGCCCAATACGGGCATCGTGTTCCATCGCGTCGATCTGCCCGAAGTCGTTGACTTGCCCGCGCAGGCGACGGGCGTGGGCGACACCCGCATGGCATCCGTGCTGCAGCAGGGCAATGTCCGCGTGTCCACGGTGGAACATCTCATGTCGGCATTGGCCGGCCTGGGCATAGACAACCTGCATATCGACCTCACTGCCGAAGAAGTCCCCATCATGGACGGCAGTGCGGCCACCTTTGTTTACCTGTTGCGCTCGGCGGGCATCGTCGAGCAGAACGCCCCGAAGCAGTTCATTCGCGTGTTGAAGACGGTGGAAGTGCGCGAGGGCGAAGGCCGCACCGAGAAGTGGGCCCGGCTGGAACCCCATGAAGGGTACGCGCTGGCCTTCTCGATCGACTTCCGCCACCCTGCCATCGACTCGACCGCCAATTTCGCCGAGATCGATTTCGCCACCCATTCGTACGTGCGCGAAATCGCGCGCGCGCGCACCTTCGGCTTCGTCAACGAAGTCGAAGCCCTGCGCTCGATGGGCCTGGCCCGCGGCGGCAGCCTGGACAACGCCATCGTCATGGACGAATACCGGGTGTTGAACAGCGATGGCCTGCGCTACGACGACGAATTCGTGAAGCACAAGATCCTGGACGCCATTGGCGACCTGTATCTGTTGGGCAAGCCCCTGGTGGCGCGCTATGTGGCGTGCAAGTCGGGCCACGGGCTGAACAACCAGCTGGCGCGCGCACTGCTGGCGCAGCGCGATGCCTGGGAATTGGTCACCTACGAATCGCAAGCCGCGGCGCCGCAGGCGTTCCGGCACGAATGGCAACTGGCTTGATGCCGGTTCGCCGCTAAGGGCGGTATCGCCGGGGACCGTCCCCGGCTGGTGTCCCGTCCTGTCCCCGGGATGGCACCTGTCGCCGTCCCTCCGCCTTCGGGTGCCATCCAGGTATTTCCCGAGGCATCATCCGGTCCGACAACTTGGTTTCGCTTGGTTTCCGGGCGAGCTGCGTGCCGGACAAGCCTGGCTATCTCAGCTACTCTTGTGGTGCTTCAAAAGCTTGGCGACGGCGTCGGCCAAGGGGCCGGGGCGCAGGGTGTCGTGCAGCGCTTCGAATGCGCCCAGGGCGGTGTCGCCCAGGGGCTGCGCCTCTTTCGGGGGGAGCGGCTGGCGGGCACCGGGCTTAGGCAGGCCGGCTTGTACCTTGACGGCAATTTCGTTAAGGTTCCAGCCTTGGTCCGACAAGGCCTGCGCGATGCGCGGGGCCAGTTGACGCATCTTCGCCGCGTGTGCGGCACTGGGCACCACCAGTTGAAGGCGCTGGTTTTCCAGCTTGCCTACCTGGCACACGGCGCCCAACGGGGCGGGCAGAATTGCCGCCACCGCATATTGGATTTGCAAGTGCTTGCGGGCGGTTGCCAGTACGCCGGCGCCCCGCATGTCATGACCCAGCCATCCCAGGGCGGTATTTTCTTTCCGCCGGCTGGAACTGGAACGTTGACGGTATGAAGTGGGTCTATTCATCCCGGCTCTAAGAATTAGGAAGCAAACCTTGAAAATCGTGATTATGCACGCCCGCGAAGGGCAGGACGGGCATTTCACCCTGGGAGGCGCACGATTGGCGTTGTTTCTGGGGGGCGCCCTGATGACCGCCGCCATCTTTGGCGCCGCGCTTCAGCGTTACCTTACTCCCATCCTGCCGGCGGTACACACGGTAGGGTGGCCGCTGTCCGGACAGCCGGGACGCGACGCCGATTTCCTGCGCGGCAACATGAATCTGCTGGCTGCCAAGGTGGGCGCGCTGCAGGCCAAGCTGGTCAGCATCGACGGGTTGGGCCAGCGGGTGGCTCAGGTGGCCGGGGTGGCCTATACCGATCCGGAAGTGGCCAAGCAACTGGCCGCGGCGCCCGCCGACGCGAACCACGCGCCCGAGGCGACCCAGGTCATGGACGACCTGTTCACCGATCGCACGCCGCCCACCGCGGCCTCGGCCGAAGCGCTGGGCCGCCAGCTGGACGAAATCCAGGAACGGCTGGCGCTGCAAACCGACAATCTCAAGCTGCTGGACGCGGCGCTGACCCGGCGTTCGGCCGATCAGGCCCGCATGCCCACGGCCATGCCCATTACCGATTATCCGTACCTCAGCTCGTCCTACGGCTGGCGCCGCAATCCCGTGACCGGGCGCCAGGCCATGCACGAAGGCCTGGACTTTGCCGCACCGCCGGGCACGCCCATCCTGGCCGCTTCGGGCGGGGTGGTGCTGGAAGCCAAGTTCCAGCCGGGCTACGGCAACATGGTTGAAATCGACCATGGCGACGGCCTGATCACCCGCTACGCCCACGCCTCGTCACTGCTGGTCAAGCAAGGTCAACTGGTCGAACGGGGCCAGCAGGTCGCCCGGGTGGGATCGTCGGGCCAATCCACCGGTCCGCACCTGCACTTCGAGGTCCGGCTGGCTGGACAACCGCTGGATCCGCGCCTGTTCCTCGGGCCGCAGCAACACGCGCCGCCCGCGGTGGCGCAGGTTGGCGCCAACGGCGCCGCGCGCTGAGGTCCGATCCGGGCTACAGTGCCAGCCTGGCCATAGGATCAGGCTATTGCGCTCCAGGTGCGTTAAACTGGTTCGTTTCCCAGCGGACCCCCGCTCAACCAAATAACATCAAGTCACGGGCGACGCTGCCCTCAGCCTGTTTGCGGGCGCGGCGTAGTTCGTGCGGCCGACATACGCATGGTTTCTCTGCTCAAAAAACTCATAGGTAGCCGCAACGACCGGCTGCTTAAGCAGTATCGCAAGCTGGTAACCCAGATCAACAGGCTTGAGCCCAAGATCTCCGCGCTCTCCGATGCGGAGCTGGCGGCCAAGACCGAGGAGTTCAGCTCCCGCCACGCCCAGGGCACTTCCCTGGACGACTTGCTGCCGGAAGCCTTCGCCGTCGTGCGCGAAGCCGGCAAGCGGGTCTTCGGCATGCGCCACTTCGATGCGCAGCTGCTGGGCGGCATCGCGCTGCACAGCGGCAAGATCGCCGAAATGCGCACGGGTGAAGGCAAGACACTGATGGCCACGTTGCCGGTCTACCTGAACGCGATCGCCCGCAAGGGCGTGCACGTGGTCACGGTGAACGACTACCTGGCCCGCCGTGACGCGGAATGGATGGGGCGCCTGTATCACTTCCTGGGCCTGTCCACGGGCGTGGTGGTGCCGCAGCAGCCGAACGAGGAAAAGAAGGCCGCTTACGCCGCCGACATCACCTACGGCACCAACAACGAATTCGGTTTCGACTACCTGCGCGACAACATGGAATACCGTGTTGAAGACCGGCGCCAGCGCGCGCTGTTCTACGCCATCGTCGACGAAGTGGACTCGATCCTGATCGACGAGGCGCGCACGCCCTTGATCATCTCGGGCCAGGCCGAAGACCACACCGAGCTGTACATCCGCATGAACGCGGTGCCGCCGCTCTTGACGCGCATGGCCAGCGAGCCCAAGCCGCAGGAGCCGGAACCCGAAGGCGACTACTGGGTCGACGAAAAGAGCCAGCAGGTCTATCTGTCGGAAGCCGGTCACGTCAACGCCGAGGGCATTCTGGCGCGCCTGGGCATTCTGCCCGAGGGCGAGTCGCTGTACGACCCGCGCCATATCGCGCTGATGCACCACCTGATGGTGGCGCTGCGCGCCAATTCGCTGTTCTTCCGCGACCAGCAGTACGTGGTGCAGGACGGCGAAGTCATCATCGTCGACGAATTCACGGGCCGCCTGATGGTGGGCCGCCGCTGGTCCGATGGCCTGCACCAGGCGGTCGAGGCCAAGGAGGGCGTGAAGATCCAGCACGAGAACCAGACGCTGGCGTCCATCACGTTCCAGAACTACTTCCGCATGTACGAAAAGCTGTCCGGCATGACCGGTACGGCCGATACGGAAGCGTACGAATTCCAGGAAATCTACGGGCTCGAAACGGTCATCATCCCGACCAACAAGCCCATGATCCGCAAGGACCAGAACGACCAGGTCTTCAAGACGGACGCGGAAAAGTACAACGCCATTCTCGAAGACATTCGCGACTGCCACGAGCGCGGCCAGCCGGTGCTGGTGGGCACCACCAGCATCGAAAACTCCGAGCTGCTGTCGGGCCTGCTGAAAAAGGCCAAGCTGCCGCACGAAGTGCTGAACGCCAAGCAGCACGCCCGTGAAGCCGAGATCGTTGCCGAAGCCGGCAAGCCGGGCCACATCACCATCGCCACCAACATGGCGGGCCGTGGTACCGACATCGTGCTGGGCGGCAGCGTCGATAAGCAGGTCGACCTGATCCGCGCTGACGAATCGCTGTCCGAAGCCGAAAAGAACGCACGCATCGAAAAGATCCGCGCCGACTGGAAACCGCTGAACGAGCAAGTGAAGGCCGCTGGCGGCCTGCGCATCATCGGCACCGAGCGCCACGAATCGCGCCGTATCGACAACCAGCTGCGTGGCCGTGCCGGCCGCCAGGGCGACCCGGGTTCGTCGCGCTTCTATCTGTCGCTGGAAGATTCGCTGATGCGCATTTTCGCGGGCGACCGCGTGCGCGCCATCATGGAACGCCTGAAGCTGCCCGAGGGCGAGCCCATCGAGGCGGGTATGGTGACCCGCTCGATCGAAACCGCGCAGCGCAAGGTGGAAGGCCGCAACTTCGACATCCGCAAGCAATTGCTGGAATACGACGACGTCGCCAACGACCAGCGCAAGGTGCTGTATTCGCAGCGCAACGACGTGCTGGAAGCCGCCAGTGTGGGCGCCACCGTCGAAAACCTGCGCGATGCCGCGGTGACCGAGCTGTTCAACACCTACGTGCCGCCGGAATCGGTGGAAGAGCAGTGGGACATTCCGGCCCTGCAAAAGGCGCTGGAAGCCGACTGGCAGATCCGTCTGCCGCTGGTCGAGATGCTCGAAAAAGAAGCCACACTGACCGACGAAGACCTGCGCGAGCGCGTGGTCGCGGCGGCCCGCGAGATCTACCAGGCCAAGGTCGAGCAGGTGGGCGCGGAATCGTGGTCGCAGTTCGAGCGTTCGATCATGCTGCAAGCCATCGACACGCACTGGCGCGAGCACCTGTCGGCGCTGGACTACTTGCGCCAGGGTATCCACCTGCGCGGCTACGCCCAGAAGAACCCCAAGCAGGAATACAAGCGCGAAGCCTTCGAACTGTTCTCGGGCATGCTGGACCGCATTCGCGACGACGTGGTGCGCGTGCTGATGACGGTGCGAGTGCAGTCGTCCGAACAGGTCGAGCAGGCCGAAGCCGAAGCCGCCCAGTCGCATGTGCAGAACGTGCAGTACCACCACTCCGACTACGACGAGGCCCTGGCCCAATCGGCCACGGAAGAGGGCGCGCAGCCGCAACGCAACGTGTTGCCCAAGGTGGGCCGCAACGATCCGTGCCCGTGCGGTAGCGGCAAGAAGTTCAAGCAGTGCCACGGCAAGCTGGTCTGACCGGATAGACGCCATGCTGCATTCCGTTGGCCACACCGAATTCGACCATGCCGTGGTCATGGTGCGCGACCGGCTGGATGCGCTGGCGCCGCATTTCGAGCGCCAGGGGTTTCACCTGAGCGATAAGGCGGTGCACAACCTGGGGTCGTGCAATCGCCTGATCGTGCTGGAAGGCACCTATGTCGAATTGCTGGGCTGGCCGCCCGGCGCGCCGCCAGCCCGCAAGGAGATCGCCGATTCTCCGTTCGGGCTGGAAGCGCTGGTGTTTCGCACGTATGACGCCGAAGCCACGCGCGAACGCCTGCTTGCCGCCGGCTTCGCGGTCAATCCCATGCAGGAATTGAGCCGGCCGGCCATGCTGGATGGCCAGGAAGTGCAGGCCCGTTTCCATACCGTGCGTTTTGCCGAGCAGCCGTTGCCCGGCATCCGCATGTATTTCTGCCGCCACCTGACACCCGAGTGCGTCTGGTCGCCCGAACTCATGGCGCACCCCAATGGCGCCCGCAGCCTGACACGCATCGACGCGCGCGCCGCCCAGGCGCGCCAGGTGGCTGAGCGCCTGGCCCTGGTGGCCGGCGTGAAGGCCGAAGCCGCCCCAGGGGGCTGGGAAGTGCCGCTGGCCAACCTGCGTATCCACGTGCAGGAAGACCCGTCGGCGACCATGCCGAGCTTGTCCACGCTGACGCTGGAAAACCGCGACGGCGCGCACTACACGCTCGATACCGGCCTTTGAGCCCCAGGCGGGGCCACCCGGCCGCGCGTCTGTTTTCCCCAATTCCACGCATTGCCCTATAAAAGGGGCGGATAGGTCGTGCCTGCGTTCCGGGCAAACCCGAGTTGCGAGGCAAAGTGTATGCACTTTAGTATGCACTTCATCCCTGCTTGGAGCGCCCTGGCGGCTGACCCTTCCGATGACGCAATCCCGACCCGCTGCCCGCACCTCGGCCGGACAGGCCGAGCTGTACAACGCCGTCAAGGCGATGGCGGTGCGCTTCGAGTTCAAGCCGGGCGAGCGCATCAACGAAGTGGACCTGGCCCGGCGCCTGAACGTGAGCCGTACGCCACTGCGCGAAGTGCTGAACCAGCTGATGGTCGAGGGATTCCTCACTCGGTCGGTGAACCGCGGCTTCATTGCCCGCTTGCTGGACGCCAAGCAGATCCACAGCCTTTATGAATATCGCGCGGTGCTGGAAGCGGGCATCGTGCGCGCGGCCTGCGAGCGGGCGACCGACGCAGAACTGGCCGAGCTGCGGGCGTTCGTGGAACGGTCGCGCGACGAGCCGGACGACAGCGAGGCCACCCGGCTGCTGGCGCTGGACGAAGCCTTTCACCTGACCCTGGCACGCCTGTCGCGCAACGAGGAATTCGTGCGGGCGCTGGAAAGCGTCAATGCGCGCATCCACTTCGTGCGCTGGATCGACATGCAGCAGGGGCGGCGTAGCCATACCCAGGGCGAGCACATGCGCATTGTCCAGGCGCTGGAGCGGCGCGACGTGGATGCCTTGCCGGACATGATGCGCGGCCACATCGGGCGCCGCCTGGACCAGATCACGGACGTCATTCGCACCGGTTTTTCCACGATTTACATGCGGGACCAGGCCGAACCCGCCACGGCAGCGCCGGCCAACACCACAACAGCAGGGGAAAGAACATGACCTACACATCGATCCGGCGCGCCTTGGCCGCCGTCTGCGCGCTGGCCGCGCTGGGAAGCGGCCTGGTGGCCGCGCCCGCGCGGGCAGCGGACGAAAAGCCGCTGATCCTGGTGGTGCCGTACCCGCCTGGCGGCAGCACCGACATCCTGGCCCGCATCATGCAGCCGCGCCTGTCGCAGGAACTGGGTGGCCGCGCGGTGGTGGTGGAAAACCGCCCCGGGGCCGCCAGCCAGATCGCCACTGCGTTCGTGGCACGTGCCGAGCCGGACGGCAGCACGTTGCTGGTCAGTTTCGACAACCACGGCATCAATCCCGCCGTGAAGCCCAAGCTGCCGTATGACACCTTCAAGGACTTCGTTGCCATCACCCAGACCGTGCGCTTTCCGTTGGTGCTGGGCGCCAACCCGGGGGTGCCGGGCGACAACCTGAAGGAATTCCTGGCGGCGGCCGCCAAGCAACCGCCCAACAAGTTCAACTATGCGTCGACCGGCGTTGGCTCGTTGAACCACCTGGCGCCCGAGGAACTCAAGCGCTTGTCCAAGGTGGACCTGCTGCACGTGCCCTATGGGGGCGGGGGGCCGGCCATCCAGGCCGTGGTGGGCGGCCAGGCCAACATGACCTGGCTGAGTTTTGCCGCGCTGCGCGGCCAGATCCAGGCCGGCAAGATCAAGCCCCTGGCCGTGGCCGGCGAGAAGCGCCTGCCCGACCTGCCCAACGTGCCGACGGTGGCCGAGTCCGGTTTCCCCGGATTCGTGGCGTATTCCTGGAGCGGCATGTTCGCGCCCAAGGGCACGCCCGACGCCACGATCAAGAAGCTGACCCAGGCATTCAACACGGTGCTGGCCGACCCCGACGTGAAGAAGAAGCTGCAGGAAGCGGGCTTCGAGATCGTGGCGTCCAACGGCCCGGCCCTGGATGCCTATGTGAAGGCGGAGTACGACCGCTGGAGCAAGTTCATCAAGAGCAGCAACATCAATCTGGATAACTGAGCGGACCGTGGCGGGACGCCCAGCGTTCCGCCCGGCCCGCGCATCGCGTGGAGAAGACATGGATAACTTGACCGGCGCCGAAGCAATGGTGCGGATGCTGCAACACAACGGCGTCAAACACATTTTTGGCCTGTGCGGCGACACCAGCCTGCCGTTCTACGACGCGCTTTATCGCCTGGACCACGGCATGCAGCACGTGCTGACTCGCGACGAGCGCAGCGCCGGCTACATGGCCGACGCCTATGCCCGCGTGACCGGCAAGGTCGGCGTCTGCGAAGGCCCGAGCGGCGGTGGCGCGACCTACTTGTTGCCCGGGTTGGTCGAGGCCAACGAGTCGTCGATTCCCGTGCTGGGCATTACGTCCGATGTGGCGGTGGGCTCGCGCGGCAAGTACCCGTTGACTGAATTGGACCAGGAAGCCCTGTACCGGCCGCTGACGAAATGGAACCGCACGATCGATCGCGCGGACCAGATTCCCGGCATGGTGCGCGCCGCATTCCGTGCGATGACGACCGGCAAGCCCGGGTCGGCGCACCTGTGCTTTCCGTATGACGTGATGAAGCAGCAGGTGGACGCGGCCGACGTGTGGGCGCAGCCCGAACACGCGCGGTTTCCGTCGCTGCGCTTCGCGCCGGACCCGGCCGACGTGGCGCGTGCCGCGCAGCGGCTGGTGGGCGCGCGTTCGCCCGTCATCATCTGCGGTGGCGGTGTGGTGATCGCCGGTGCCAGCGGCGCCTTGCAGGCATTGGCCGAAAGCTTGAAAGCCGCGGTCTGCGTGACCGTGAGCGGGCAGGGCAGCCTGGCCGACACGCATCCGTTGAATGCGGGCGTGGTGGGTTCCAACGGGGGAGTGATGGCGACGCGCGACGTGGTGGCTGCGGCCGACGTGGTGCTGTTCGTGGGGTGCCGTGCAGGGTCCACGTCGACCGAACACTGGCGCTTTCCGAATCGCGATGTGCCGATCCTGCACATCGACATCGATCCGATGGTGATCGGCGCCAACTACCTGACCGAGGTCGGCCTGGTGGGCGATGCCAAGCTGGCACTGGAAGCCTTGGGCGCCGAAGTGCAGGCGCGCCTGGCGCACCGGCCGTCCGATGCGGCGGATGGTGCCGTACTGGCAGGCCGTGCCAAGGCCGCGCGCCGGGCGCAGCTCGAACCCCTGGCCGCCAGCCTGGATGCGCCGATCCGCCCCGAGCGCGTGGTGCAGTCGTTGAATCGCCTGTTGCCCGATGACGCGGTGGTGTGCGCGGACCCGGGCACGCCTTGCCCGTACTTTTCGGCCTATTACGATGTCTCGCGCCCCGGCCGTCACTTCATCACCAATCGTGCACATGGCGCCTTGGGATTCTCGATGTCGGCGGCGCTGGGCGCCTGGGTGGGCCGGCCGCAGGCCAAGTGCGTGTCCGTGATGGGCGATGGCAGCTTTGGCTTCACGGTGGGCGAGCTGGAAACCATCGTGCGCCACAAGGCGCCGCTGCTGATGATCGTGTTTTCGAACTCGGTCTACGGCTGGATCAAGGCCAGCCAGAAGGCCGGCTACGACAAGCGCTACTACAGCGTGGACTTCGACCGCACCGACCACGCCCGTATCGCCGACGCCTATGGGGTGAAGGCCTGGCGGGTGGAAGACCCGGCCAAGCTGGACGCGGCGATCAAGGCGGCGATGGAGCATGACGGCCCGACGCTGATCGACGTGGTGGCGCAGCCGTTGCAGGACACGGCGGCGCCGGTGAGTCAGTGGATGGGCTGATGCGCTAACGACAACGGGGCCTGCGGGCCCTGTTTTTTTTCGCGTTCAGTGCGCCGCGGGCGTGGGCACCAGGTGATTGACGCCGGTGCACAGGTCGGCCTGGTCGACGCCGTAGATGTGCAGCGACACGGCGATGCCGGGGCCGGCGTTGCCCAGGCGGTGGATCTGGCGCAAACCTTGCGTGGCGGTGACGATGTCGCCAGGACGGCGACGGGCCTCGCCGCAGGCGATGGCGGCGGCCGCATCGGGATCCCAGCGGTAGTGGGTTTCGGCCAGCTCGCCCTGCAGGACCTGGTAGGTGCACCAGGTCTTGTGGCCATGTACCGGGCTGAATTGCCCCGGACGCCAGATCAGGTAGGCCACCGTGAAGGCGCCATGCGGATCGGCATAGGCAATGTGGCGGGTGTAGGTGTCGGCGCGACCGGCGCGCAGGTCTTCGGGCAGGCTTTGCAGCATGTCGCCGGCATTGGCGACGCTGGCGGCCAGGTCGCGCAGCAGGGCGCGTGCCGCATTCAGCTGGGCAGCCTGCACCGACTCGCAGAGCGAGCGCAGATCGGAGGCGGCAAGTTGGACAGAAGGCATGCGTATCCCCCTGAATGACAAGCCTTCATCTTAGGGATTTGCCGTGGAATGCCTTTGCCAAATTCGCCCGTTTGGCGGGGAAGATTGGAAAAAAATTCCATCCCGCAGGTCCCCCGGCGCTCCTATACTGATCCGCTTCTTGGCACAACTCTGGGGAGTCTGGCATGGATCTGGGTATCAGCGGCAAGACCGCATTGGTGTTCGGCGGTAGCCGCGGCATGGGCCGCGCGTGCGCCCTGCAATTGGCGCGCGAGGGCGTGGCGGTGACCATCGCCGCCCGCAATCCGCAGACGCTGGAACAGGCCGCGGCCGAGATTTCCCGCGAAACGGGCAACGGGGTGGGCTGGGTGTCGGCCGACCTGACGCTGGACTCGGGGCGCGAGGCCGCGCTGGCCGCGTGTCCGCATCCGGACATTCTCATCAATAACGCCGATGGCCCGATGCCGGGCGATTTCCGCGACTGGAGCCACGAGGACTGGATCGCCGCGCTGGATTCGATGATGTTGGGTCCCATCGACATGATCCGCCGCGTGGTGGACGGCATGATCGAGCGGCGCTTCGGGCGCATCGTCAACATCGTGTCGCGCAGCGTCAAGGCGCCGCACGCCGAGCTGGGGCTGTCCAACGGCGCGCGCGCGGGCCTGATCGGCTTTGTCGGCGGTCTGGCGCGCCAGACCGTGCGCCACAACGTGACCATCAACAACCTGTTGCCCGGCGCGTTCGCCACCGATGCGCAGGCCCGCCACATCCGCGGCATGCTGGAACAGACCGGCAAGACCTTCGAGCAGCTGTGGGACGAGCGCGGCCGCGCCAGCCCCGCTGGCCGCTACGGCCAGCCGGAAGAGCTGGGGGCACTGTGCGCCTATGTGTGCTCGGCGCAGGCCAGCTACATGACCGCGCAGAACATCCTGCTCGATGGCGGCGGCTACCCGGGCACCTATTGAGCCGATGGCCTGGCAAGGGTGTTCCACGGCTGGACGGGCGCAGGTCGACAGGGCAAGATTGGGCCGATATCGCTTGAGGAAACCCCATGGACCAGACGGACATCAAGATCTTGGCGTTGCTGCAGAAGGACGCCACCTGCTCGGTTGCCGAAATCGCCGAGCAGGTCAATCTGTCCGTCACGCCCTGCTGGCGCCGCATCCAGAAGCTCAAGGACGACGGCGTCATCGCGCGCAACGCCATCCTGCTGGACCCGCGCGCGCTGGGCTTGAACCTGACCGTGTTCGTGTCCATCAAGACCAGCCAGCACAATGAAAAATGGACGCAGAGCCTGATCAACGCGGTCATGGCGCTGCCCAATGTGGTGGAATTTCACCGCATGGCGGGCGATATTGACTACCTGCTTAAGGTGGTGGTCGAAGACATGGCGGCCTACGACCGCTTCTATCGCCGCCTGATCGCGGCGGTGGACCTTCTGGACGTCAGCGCCAGCTTCTCGATGGAAGTCATCAAGAGCACCACCGAACTGCCGCTGGACGCCGTCTAGCGCTGGGGCGGGGCGGCACCTCGGCAATCAGCCCGGGTGCGGGCCGCGCAATTTTTTTCCCCTGCGGCCCCTTCCCGGGAATACAAATTTCTTTCGGGGTGTTGCGAGACGGCAATCTCGCAATTCTTTTGCGCGGCAGGCGGCGTAGCATATCCGTCATTCCTCCTATGGAATGAACCGGGATATCAGAGGACCCTATGTCGTTGGCAGTACCCGCCGGCTGCGCCGGATTGGCGAAGACGCAACCTGCGTCGGTAGACGAGCTTTTGGCTGGATGGAACGGCACCGACGACCTGTGGGTGTTCGCCTACGGTTCCCTGATATGGCATCCCGGTTTTGCCTGGCGCGAGCGTCGCCTGGCGACGGTGCGGGGTTATCACCGGTCGTTGTGCCTGTGGTCGCACGACCATCGCGGTTCTCCCGACAATCCCGGATTGGTGTTCGGCCTGGACCGTGGCGGCTGTTGCCGCGGCGTGGCCTTCCTCATCGCCGCGAGCGACGTGCCGGCCGTTTTCCAGGCGTTGTGGCGCCGCGAGATGGTCACCGGCGCCTATACCCCCCGCTGGCTGGCCTGCCATACCGAGCAGGCGCCCGTGCGCGGCCTGGTGTTCCTCTTGAACCGTGCTTGCCAGGAGTACGCTGCCGACCTGTCCGATGACCGTCTGCTGACCTCGGTGCGCAACGCGGTCGGGCATTCCGGGCCTTGCCTGGACTACGTGGTGGAAACCGAAAGGGCCTTGCGAGCCCACGGCATTGACGACTGGCGCCTGGGCGAGCTGGTGCGCAGGCTGGGCTTGCAGCCCTGCTGATGCGTGGCCGGCAGGCCGCTGTCGACACAAAAAACGGGGCCTGTCGGCCCCGTAATATCAGACGAAATCCTGTGGCGTGGCCGCGTCAGAACGACCAGCGGCCAAACATGAACAGCACGTTGCCCGCACCTCGCGAACCCGGGATGTACGTGGCGTACAGCATGGTGTCCTTGTAGCCGGCCGAGACCAGCGGCAGTACGCCGGGGAACGGCACGTAGCTCATGATGTCGTGGCGCGCCGTCAGGAATACCGTGTAGCCGGCGCCCAGGCGGACGTTTTCGCTCACGCGGCCGATTTTCAGGAAGCCATATCCGGCGATGGGTTCGACCTTGCTGTGCGAGTCGAGAAACGCCATGGCGTACAGGCCCTGCCAGTCGCCGTCTTCGTCATAGATGCTGCGGCCGTAGCCGCCGCCCCAAGCCAATTCATTGAAGCTGTTGATCTTCTCGCGGCTGTACATGGCGCGGTTGTGCCACGCATAGCCGCTGAAGTAGAGGTCATTGCCGCCTTCGGTCCAGATCTGGTCGATCCGGTTACAGGCGGACTGCGCCCAGGAAGGCAAGTTGTCACAGGCGTGCGCGGCGGCGCTGAAGGTCGAGAGCAGCAGGCAAAAAAAGGCTGCCCGGAGTCTGGCGGTCATGGGTGGAACGAAAAATAGGATGACGATTCCGTTACTGTAACGGAGCGCCTTTCATATTTACTGTCACATAGCTGTCAAATGGCAGCGGATGACACCCGATGAAACAATGATGCGCACGCCCGTTGCGGACGCGCTACAGCAGGAAAATGGTCGCCAGCCCCAGGAAGATGAAAAAGCCCAGCGAGTCGGTGGCGAAGGTGAGCAGCACCGACGAGCCCATTGCCGGATCCTTGCCGAAGCGGGCCCGCAGCATGGGCACCAGCACGCCGACCGACGCTCCGACCAGCATGTTGCAGATCATGGCGGCCATCATGACCAGGGCAATCGACAGCGAATGCGAAATGGCCCAGGCGAACAGGGCGGCGACCACGCTGCCGCACAAGCCCACCATCAGGGTGACGAAGAGTTCGCGCTTGACGAGTTGCCACAGGTTGCGTCCGGTGATGCGGCCCATGGCCAGGGCGCGGATGATCAGCGTCATGGTCTGGTTGCCCGAGTTGCCGCCGATGCCGGCGACGATGGACATCAGGAATGCCAGGATGACGATCTGACTGACCGTGCCTTCGAATTGCGACGCCACGAACGACGCCGTGGCCGCGGTACAGAGGTTGAACAGCAGCCAGGGCGCACGGTTGCGCAGCGCGGTGCTGACGGGGGCGAAGATGTCTTCTTCTTGCAGACCGGCGCGCGACAGGGCCTGTTCCTGGGAGTCTTCGCGCATCACGTCGACGACGTCGGCAATGGTGACGCGGCCGATGAGGCGGCCCTGGTCGTCCATCACGGGGGCGGACACCAGATCGTAGCGTTCGAAGGCGCCAGCGGCGTCGGCGTCGGAGTCGAGCGGGTTGAGCGCCAGGAAGTCCGAATTCATGACCGCGCGCACTTCGGTTTCAGGTTCGCTGACCAGAAGGCGCGACAGTGGCAGGATGCCTTGCAGTTTGTCTTGCCGGTCGACCACGAAGATCTGGTCGGTGTGGTCGGGCAGTTCGTGCAGGCGGCGCAGGTAGCGCAGCACGACTTCCAGCGTGACGTCTTCGCGCACGCGGACCATTTCGAAGTCCATGATGGCGCCGACGCTGTCTTCCGGATAGCCCATGGCTTCCAGCAGTTGCGCACGCTCTTCTTCGGTCAGGCCCTTCTGGACTTCGGCGACGACGTCCGGCGGCAGGTCGGGCGCCAGGTCGGCCAGCTCGTCGGCATCCATGTTGCCGGTGGCGGCCACCAGGTCCTGGCGGTCCATCGCTTCGATCAGCGATTCGCGCACCCAGTCTTCGACTTCGAGCAGCACGTCGGCGTCGTGCTCGGGGCTGACCAGCTTCCAGATGGCTTGGCGTTCGTCCTTGGGCAGCGATTCCAGGATGAAGGCGATGTCCGCCGGGTGCAGGCCGTCGAGCAGGGTCTTGAGTTCAGCCTCGTGCTGGCGATGCACCAGGTCTTCGACCAGGGTGGCCTTGGCATCGCCTTCTTCCTGGCGATGGACCAGATCGGCGACCAGCTGCTGGCGGCGCAGGCGTTCCTGGACTTCCGCCAGGGCGTGTTGCGCGTCTTCCGGGTCGAGGCGACGGGGCGTCGCAGGCGGTTTCTGCGCGGCGGCGGACTGCGTCATGCGTTACGGCTCAAAGAATAGGGAGGGGGCGGCTGCGCCGCGCTTCGTCGGTGGCCACGTAGGTCAGCGTGGCTTCGGTGACCTTGACGACTTCGGCGTCCAGCCGCTGGCGTTCGGCGTAGACCTCGACGGACACGGTAACGGAGGTCTTGCCGGTCTTGACGACCGCGGCGTAGAAGCTGAGCAGGTCGCCCACGAAGACAGGCTGCTTGAACTGGAAGGCGTTGACGGCGACGGTGGCCACGCGCCCCGCTGCGCGGCGGGCTGCGGGGATGGACCCGGCGATGTCGACCTGGGACATGATCCAGCCGCCGAAAACGTCCCCGTGGATATTGGCGTCCGCCGGCATCGGCATGACGCGCAACACCGCGTCGCGATCGGCGGGCAAAGTCGTGAAGGGGGTTTTGGTGCTGGAGGTCATGCGGCCGGCTCCAATGCAAGGCAACCAGCCGATTATGCAGGAAAAACATGACCCCCGGGCGCGCGCCGGGGGGCTGTCGCAGCGGTTTATCGCTGGATCACGAAGCCAGCTTGACGATGCCGTAGCCGCCCACCAGCAGCCAGGCGTAGAGGATCAGGCCCAGCGCCATCACGCGGGGGCCGGCCTTGCGGATCTGGGCGAAGCGGGTTTCGATGCCCAGCGCGGTCATGGCCATGGTCAGTGCGAAGACGTCCAGGCGGCGGATGGCGGCTACGAGGTCGGCCGGGATGATGTTGAGCGAGTTGATGATGGCCAGGACCAGAAAACCGACCGCGAACCAGGGAATAGGCAGCTTGGCGCCCTTGGCCTGGCCGCCGGCGTGGCTGGCGGCGCTGCGCAGGTACAGGCCCAGCACCAGCAGCACCGGCACGAGCAGGGCAACGCGGGTCATCTTGACGATGGTGGCGACTTCGGTGGTGGCCGGGTCGATGTTGCTGGCGGCGCCGACGACCTGGGCCACTTCGTGGATGGTGCCGCCGATATAGATGCCCAGGGCCTGGGTGTCGAATTGAAGCCAGCCCGCGTGGTACAGCACCGGATACAGGAACATGGACAGGGTGCCGAACAGCACCACGGTGGCCACGGCCACGGCGCTTTTGTGCGGGGCGGCACGCAAGGTCGGCTCGAAGGCCAGCACGGCGGCCGCGCCGCAGATGGCGCTGCCGGCGGCGGTCAGCATGGCGGTGTCGCGGTCCAGGCCCAACAGGCGCTGGCCCACCAGGGTGCCGATCAACAGCGTGCCCACCACCACCGCCACCGACACGGCCAGCCCGGGCAGGCCCACGGCGGCGATCTGCTGGATGCTGATGTTCAGGCCATAGAAGGCCACGGCGATGCGCAGCAGGCGGCGTGCGGTGAAGTTGACGCCCACGCCCCAGTCGACCGGCATGGTGCCGCGCAGGAAGTTGCCGTACAGCATGCCGCAGACGATGCCGACGACCAGCGGCGAGAAACCCAGCTGGCGGATGGCGGGCAGGTCGGCCAGCTGCATGACGGCAGCGGCCATGAGGCCGACGAACAGCACGCCGTTGAGTTTGTCGCGCCAGGGAGTGGCGGTGGCCGCGGGGGCGGCGGTCGAAGAGGAAGAGAGGGCGGTGGCGCTGGTGGCGGAGCTCATGGCGGGCCTTTGGGCATATCTAAATAACTAGACGAAATATTAATTTCCGACCTGTTATTTGAAAAATCTTTATTTTGAATATGTAATATCAAGAATTCTGATATTTAATCGGAGCAACCGCCCTTTGCCCCCTTGATCGGACCCCTTCATGACCCCAGACCAACTGCTTACCTTTGCCGCGGTTGCCGATGCGGGCAACATCAGTCGCGCCGCGCTGGCGCTGCATCTGTCGCAGCCGGCGGTGTCCGGCCAGCTGCGGGCCTTGCAGGAATGGTTCGGCGAGCCGCTGTACCGCCGCAGCGGCCACGGTATTGTGCTGACCGAAGCGGGTGAGCGCCTGGCCGAGCAGGCGCGGCAGTTGCGCCAGGTATACCGGCAGGCGCAGGCCGTGCGCGAATCCTGGCGCGGGCTGGAAACGGGCGCGTTGCGCCTGGGGGCCAGCACCACGCCGGCCAGCTATCTGCTGCCGGCATTGGTGGCTGACTTCCGCCATGCCTTTCCGGCGGTCAGCCTGCATCTGTCCGATGGCAATACCCGCGAAATCGTCGAGCGCCTGCCAGCGTTGGACCTGGCCTTCATCGAAGGCGATGTCCCGGCCGGCCTGCCCGCCGACACGGCCGTGCACGCCTGGCGGCAGGACGAGGTGGTGGCGATCGTGCGGGCCGACCATGCCCTGGCGGGCAAGGGGGCGGTCACGTTGCGGGATCTGGCCGCGTCGGCGCTGGTGATGCGCGAACCGGGTTCAGGGGTACGGCGGCTGGTCGAACGCGCGTTTGCCGATGCCGGGCTGGCGCCGTCGATCGGGCTGGAATTGGCGGGAGTGGAAGGCGTGAAGCAGGCGGTGCGCGCCGGCTTGGGCGTGGGCTTTGTGTCGGCGATGTCGATGCGGCATGAAGACGGCGCGCTGGCGGCCTTGCGGCTGCTGCCCCGGCCGCTGACGCGCACCTTGAGCATCCTGGTGCCGCATGCCGATGCGGCGGCCCGCGCCGCCCGGCGCTTCCTGGCGATGTGCCTGGCGGTGGGGGCGGGGCAGGCCGTGAGCCAGGCCTGGATGATCAGGCCTTGGCCAGGCGCTTGAGCGCCAGTTGCACCCAGTAGGTGCCGCCCAGCGGCAGCAGGTCGTCGTTGAAGTCGTAGCTGCCGTTGTGCAGCATGCAGGGGCCCAGGCCGTGGCCGGCGGCGCGGTGGTCGCCCGTGCCGTTGCCGATCCAGACATAGGCGCCTGGCAGTTCCTGCAGCATGAAGGCGAAGTCTTCGGCGCCCATGGTGGGCTGGACGTGGTCGTTGACCATGTCGTCGCCGACGATGTCGCGCATGACGTCAGCACAGAAGGCGGCTTCGTCGGGGTGGTTGATGGTGGGCGGGTAGTTGCGCTGGAAGGTGAACTGCACTTCGCAATCCATGGCCGCGCAGGTGTGGCGCGCGATTTCTTCCATACGGCGTTCGATCAGGTCCAGCACGTCCAGCGTGAAGGTACGCACGGTGCCGCGCAGTTCGGCGTGGTTGGGCACGACGTTGTCGGCGCTGCCCGCGTGGATCTGCGTGATGCTCAGCACGGCGGCATCCAGCGGATTGCGGTTGCGCGTGATGATGGTCTGCAGCGACTGCGCCAGTTGCACGGCTGCCATGACGGGATCGATGCCCAGGTTGGGCATGCCGGCGTGCGTGCCCTTGCCCTTGACCACGATCGAGAATTCGTTGCTGGAGGCCATGATGGGGCCGGCGGTGACGCCGAACTGGCCGGGCTTCATGCCGGGCCAGTTGTGCATGCCGAACACGGCTTCCATGGGGAAACGGGTGAACAGGCCGTCGTCGATCATGCGCTTGGCGCCGCCACCGCCTTCTTCGGCGGGCTGGAAGATGACGTAGACGGTGCCGGCGAAGTCGCGGTGCTGCGACAGGTAGCGCGCGGCGGCCAGCAGCATGGCCGTGTGGCCGTCGTGGCCGCAAGCGTGCATCTTGCCTTCGTGCTTGCTGGCGTGGTCGAAGGTGTTGGCTTCCTGCATGGGCAGGGCGTCCATGTCGGCGCGCAGGCCGACGGCGCGTTCGCCCGGCTGGTCGCCGCGGATGATGCCGACCACGCCCGTGCCGCCCAGGCCGCGGTGGATCTCGATGCCCCATTCTTCAAGCTTGGCCGCCACCACGTCCGCCGTGCGGAATTCCTCGAAGGCCAGTTCAGGGTGCGCGTGGATGTCGCGTCGGATCTGGGAGATGTCGTGGTGCCAGGCGACGATGGGTTCGAGCAGTTTCATGGGAGGGATCAAGCGGAATTTGGGAACGCAACAAGGTTATCATCAATCAAAAGCCAATTTAATGGAGACAAACACCATGACCCGCCCGTGGCTTGCCCATTACCCGCAAGGGGTTCCCGCCGATATTTCCACTGACGGCTACACCTCGCTGACCGACCTGCTGGACCGCGCCTGCAAGCAGTATGCGTCCCGCACCGCCCTGACCGCCATGGGCAGCGACATCACCTATGCGCAGCTGGATGCGCATGCCCGGGCGTTCGCCGGCTGGCTGCAAAGCCTGGGGCTGCCCAAGGGCTCACGGGTCGCGCTGATGATGCCCAATGTGCCGGCCTACCTGGTCGCCATGCTGGGCACGCTGCGGGCCGGCCACGCCGTGGTCAACGTCAACCCGCTCTACACCGCCGACGAACTGCAGCGCCAGTTGCAGGACAGCGGCGCGTCCGTCATCGTCATTCTCGAGAATTTCGCGCACACGCTGCAAAGCGTGTCCGACCGCGGTGCGCTCAAGCATATTGTGGTGACGGGCCCGGGCGACCTGCTCGGCGGCCTGAAGGCGCCGCTGGTCAACCTGGCGGCCCGCTATATCAAGAAGCTGGTGCCCGCCTGGCGCATCGACGGCGCGCTGATGCTGCCGCAGGTGCTGGCCCAGGGCGCGCGGCTGCCGTTCGCCGCGCCGGCCATTTCGATGGATGACCTGGCGGTGTTGCAATACACCGGCGGCACCACCGGCGTGCCCAAGGGCGCGATGCTGTCGCACCGCAACCTGACCGCCAACGTGATGCAGATGGAAGCCGTGGCCAGCCCCGCGCTGCACGACATGGCAGGCCAGCAGATCACCATTCTCAGCGCCTTGCCGCTGTACCACGTGTTCGCCATGACGGTCTGCGGCCTGTATGGCCTGCATGCGGGCATGCGCAACGTGCTTGTCATCAACCCGCGCGATCAGCCTTCGCTGATCGGGGCGTGGCGCAAGACGCCCATCAACGTGTTCCCGGGCGTCAATACACTGTTCAACGCGCTGGCCCACAATGACGACTTCGCCAAGCTGGATTTTTCCGGCTTGCGGCTGACCCTGGGCGGCGGCATGGCCGTGCAGCAGGCGGTGGCCGAGCGCTGGCTCAAGATCACCGGGCGGCCGCTGGTAGAGGGCTATGGGTTGTCCGAGACATCGCCGGTGGCCACGGTCAACCCGACCAACGCCACCGCGTATTCGGGGTCCATCGGCCTGCCGTTGCCGTCCACCGAGGTGGCGATTCTTGATGATGCCGGCCACGAGGTGCCGCTGGGCGAGCGGGGCGAGGTGGCCATCCGCGGGCCGCAGGTCATGCTGGGTTACTGGCAAAAGCCGGACGAAACTCGCCACGCCATGACGGCCGACGGATTCTTCCGAACCGGCGATATCGGCATCATGGACGACAAGGGCTACACGCGTATCGTCGACCGCAAGAAGGACATGATCACGGTGTCCGGCTTCAAGGTCTATCCGAACGAGGTCGAAGCGGCAGTGGCGCAAATGCCCGGCGTGCTGGAATGCGCCGCCATCGGCGTGCCGGACGAGCATTCGGGCGAGGCCGTGAAGGTGTTCGTGGTGAAGAAAGACCCGGCGCTGACCGAAGCGCAGGTGCAGGCGTGGTGCAAGGACAAGCTGACTGGCTACAAGCGGCCGCGCTTCGTCGAGTTCCGTGATGAACTGCCCAAGAGCAACGTCGGCAAGATCCTGCGGCGTGAATTGCGCCCCGATGCCGAAGTCAAGGCGGCTGCGCCGCAGGGTCAAGCGGCTTGACCTGATGTGCCGCCGGACGGCCGGGCGTCAGCCCGGCTGGTCCAGGTGCGGGGCGATCATGTCGTGCAGGGCGCGTTCGATGTCGCGGTTGCCCGCCACCACGCGTCCGCCGATGGGCCAGGAATCGGTGCGATGCATGTCGCTGCAGGCGCCGCCCGCTTCGCGCACGATCAGCGTTCCCGCGGCCACATCCCAGGGGGCGAGCCCCATTTCCCAATAGCCGTCATAGCGGCCGCAGGCCGTCCAGGCCAGGTCCAGCGCGGCTGCGCCCATGCGCCGTACGCCACGCGCACGGTTGATGGCGTCATGCAGCATCGGCATGTATTGGCTGGCGAAAGAGAAGTCACGGAACGGAAAGCCCGTGGCCAGTACCGAGTCTTCGAGCGTGCGGGTGCGTGAACACGAGATGCGGCGGCCATTGAGCCACGCGCCCAGGCCGTACACGGCGGTGAAGAGTTCTTCGCGGCAGGGGTCGTAGACCACGCCGACGACGGGCGTGTCGACGGCCAGGCGTTCGTTGGCCGAGACGGCCGTGCCGGCATGCGCGATCAGGGCGATGGAGACCGCATAGTGGGGGATGTCGTGCAGGAAATTGGTGGTGCCGTCCAGCGGATCGATGTACCAGGTGGCGATGCCCTGGGCCTGGCCGCCAGTTTCCTCGGCGACGATGCCGAACTTGGGCGTGCGGGCCTGCAGCTCCTGGATAATGACGGCCTCGGCTTCGCGGTCAGCCTGCGACACGAGATCGTTGCGCGCTTTGCGGTCGATCACGAGATCGGCGCGGTGATGCGCGTAGGATTGCAGGATGGCGGCACCGGCATGCGCCGCTGTGACCGCGGCGTCGATCGCGGCGCACAGGTCAATGGACGAAGCCAGCGAGCGGGGCTGATCATAGGTTTCCATGAATCGAGTGTAAGCCCAGGTATGCGTCAAATTCGTGGCCGCGGCCGCAAAAGCGGTGTGGTGCGTGGCGTCGATCCAACGCAAGCCGGTCGCGCCGTCCGATAATCTTCTCCGTCAGGCATTCGTCAAATTCGCTGGTTTTCATGTCTTCTTCCTATGTGCCGCTACTCCCCGCCGTCGCTGCATTCGACGCGCAGGGCCGCCTTTACAGCCCTGTCTATGGCGACGTGTACCACTCGCCGTCGGGCGCGCTGGGGCAGGCCGAACACGTGTTTCTTCGCGGCAATGGCCTGCCTGAGCGCTGGCGTGGGCGCGACGCCTTCACGGTCTGCGAGACTGGTTTTGGCCTGGGACTGAATTTCCTGGCGCTGTGGCGCGCGTGGCGTGACGATCCGCAGCGTTCGCGCGCCCTGCATGTGGTGTCGCTGGAAGCGCATCCGTTTGGGCGCGCAGACCTCGAGGCGTTGCTGGCGCGGCACGCGCCCGATTCGCTGGCGTCGCTGGGCGGGCAATTGGCCGCGCAATGGCCGCCCCTGCTGCCGGGCTTGCATCGACTGGAGTTCGAAGGCGGCGCGGTGACGCTGACCTTGGGTTTTGGCGATGCGCAGACGCTGGCGCCACGCTTGTCGGCCAGGGTGGACGCTTACTTCCTGGACGGCTTTGCGCCCGAACGCAATCCCCACATGTGGCAGACGCCACTGCTCAAGGCGCTGGCGCGGCTGGCCGCGGCCGACGCCACCGTGGCGACCTGGGCGTGCACCGGCGAATTGCGGCAGGCCTTGCAGGATGCGGGATTCGAGGCACGCAGGGCGCCGGGTTATGGCGGCAAATGGCACATGACCGTGGGAGCGGTGGCTGCGTCGGGCGCCGCGGCGGGTGCGCCAGCCGTGGCCGATGCCGACCGCCATGCCGTGGTGGTCGGCGCGGGGCTGGCCGGGTCGGGAATGGCGCAGTCGCTGGCGCTGCGCGGGTGGCGCGTGACGGTGCTGGATGCGGCGTTGGCGCACGGTATGGCTGCCCATGCAGGCCATGCCGCGGCGGCCTTGACGCCTGTGCTGGCGCGGGACGACAACGCGCGGGCGCGCTTGTCGCGCGCGGGCAGCGCCCGGGCCTTGGCGCGGTGGGCAGGCTTGCCTGTCGGCGCGGCGCCGACCGTTTGCGGCACCGTGCAGCTGGAACGCGACGAGGGGCGGGCGGCCGCGCTGGCTGGCACGCTGGCAACCCTGGCCCTTCCCAAGGAGTGGGTCCGTGAAGTCAGCCGCGACGAAGCCAGCGCGTTGGCAGGTCTGCCGCTGGCGCGCGGCGGCGTGTTTTTTGGCCAGGGCATGCTGGTGCAGCCCGACAAATTGATCCCCGCGTTGCTGACCACGCCCGGGGTGCAGGTCGTGCCACGCGCGGTGGGGCGGGTGGTGGCCGAGGGGGCCGGCTGGCGTGTCCTGGACGCGGCGGGCCACGAATTGGCGCGAGCCGGCACCGTCATCCTGGCCAATGCCTTCGGGGCGCAGGCGGTATTGGAGGCCAGCGGCTTGCTGGCGCCCCTGCCACGGGTGGCGCAGATGCATGCGCTGGCCGGCGAAGTGACCCTGGTGCCGGCAGCAGCCTTGGCGGGCGGCCCCCGCTGCGTGGTGGGGGGCGAAGGCTATCTGCTGCCCGACACCGGGGCCGGTTGCGTGGTGGGCAGCACCTATGTGCATGGCGCGACCCAGGCGAGCATCGGGGCCGAGGGGCAGCGGGTCACGCTGGACAAGGCGGCGGGCTTGCTGGGCGGCGCATTTCCGGAGTTCGACGCCCTGGTGCCGGGCAGCCTGCCGGGCTGGGCGGGATGGCGCGCGGTGCTGCCGGGGCGGCTGCCCGCCGTAGGGGCGTTGGCACATGCGCCGGGCCTGTGGCTGGCCGCCGGTTACGCGTCACGCGGGCTGTCGTGGTCGGCATTGATGGGGGACCTGATCGCCGCGCGCCTTTGCGGCGAACCGTCACCGCTTGAAACCGATCTGACCCAACTTATTTTGCCGCGCTGAAAAAAACTTCAGGGCCCCGGGGGGAGTCGGGCCAGGTGGCGTAGAATTGCGGGAAATGCCAGGATTTGGCGCCAAATAGCCCGCTTTGGGCTCAAAATTGGCGTTCCGGCGGCGCCCCGGCGGTTGGCCGGGCAAGCGTTGGCGGGGGCTTTGTGCCCCCTTTTTTGGATGATATCGCTGTCCAGAAGAGGGACCGAGTTTATTTCAAAGCTCAAATCCGTCAAAATAGCGTCTTTTGATGGTTTTTGGCTTAAGCCGGGGGATGCTCTGTGCCGCCCAAGTTCGACTTTGCCCATACTACCCAGCTCGACAACATCGAGCTGCTGACGTCCCGCCCCAGTCGCATCGATTTCGACGCGGGCGATGGGTTGCACCTGGTAGTCGAGGCGCATGCGCCTGGTGTTTTTCGCCTGCGCTGCGGCGAGGCGAACCACCTTACCGATGACAAGCCCGGCGCGCGTGCGCGCGCCGTGGCTGAAATGCTGCTCGCGCGCCAAGAGGCCGTGGGCGAGGCCGCCATCGCGCCACGCGAAGGCGGGGACGGTTGGCGCATCACCCAGGGCGACGTTGCCCTGGAGATCCAATCCAACCCCGTGCGAATTGCGTTGTATCGCAATGACGCGCGGGTGTTCGAGTCCGAGGTTTCCGCGCATACGCCCGCATTTGGGTACAACGCGCTGGACCAGGCCGACGATGCTTCCTGGACGGCGGGGTTCACCCTGCTGCCGGACGAGCGCGTCTACGGCCTGGGCGAAACCCCGGGCGACCTGAACCGTCGCGACGAATCCGTCGTTTCCGACGACCCCGAGCATCGCGCCTTGCCGCTGGCATGGAGCCCGCGAGGCTGGGGCGTGTACGTCAACGCGATGCGCCGGGTGCAGCACTCGGTGGGCGCCGCGCCGGCCGATTCGGCCTACATCGTCAGTGTCGACGATGCCGTGCTCGACGTCTTCCTGTTTGCCGGCGAGCCCGCCGAAATCCTGAATCAGTACACCGCCCTGACCGGCCGCGCCGGCCAGCCGGTGCTGTGGGCAATGGGCGCGTGGCTGCAGCAGGCCAGCGGCGAAATGCCGACGCAGACCGTGGCGCTGGTGGCCCGCATGCGCGAAAACCAGATCCCGGTCGACGCCGTCACGCTAACGCAGCCGGCGGCCTGGGGCTTCCAGTCCGACAAGGCCGTGTTCGAATGGGATGCCCAGCGCTTCCCGGACGCCAAGCAGATGCTGGCGCTGTTCCACAAGCACAACGTGCACGTGGCCGCCTCGGGCTTCCCGGGCGTGATCAAGACCAGCCCGCTGTTCGAGGAACTCGAAGA
This sequence comes from Achromobacter sp. FW305-C-28, assembly GCF_058783235.1. Lineage (NCBI taxonomy): Bacteria > Pseudomonadati > Pseudomonadota > Betaproteobacteria > Burkholderiales > Alcaligenaceae > Achromobacter > Achromobacter sp. FW305-C-28. The sequence continues at coordinate 49,343 of NZ_JBYSYL010000017.1, forward strand.
CCGCGGCTGGCTGCTGGCCAAGGACGACGGCTCGGCACAGGTGTTCGACGGCAACGCCGCCACCTCGGGTCAGCCTTATGGCCTGCTGGACCTGACCTACCGCGACATCTACAACCTGTGGGTCGAGCGCCATCGCCAACTGATCGAAGACGGCCTGGACGCGCCCGCGTGCGATGCCCAGATCGCCATCCCCGACGGCGTCAACGCCCGCAACGGCGAAACCGGCGCGGCGCTGCGCAGCATGTATCCGCTGCTGGTGCGCCGCGCACTGTTCGACGCGGTTGCCGGCCTGAAGGTACCGCCCGAAGGGGTGGTGCCCAGCACCGACCTGTTCCCGGCGGCGCAGCGCCTGCCGTGGCAGGTGGGGCCGCAGGTCGACAATTCCTGGGACGGCCTGCGCCATACCTTGCGTACGGCCCTGTCCATCGGCGCCTCGGGCCTGCCCGTGCAGGTGCACGGCATCGGCACGGCCTCGCGCAGCGCGGCCGGCATGACGCCCGAGCTCTACCTGCGTTGGCTGACCGCCGGCGTGTTCTCGGCGAACTTCTCCTTCCAGGGCGTGGCCGGCCTGATGCCTTGGGACTTCGGCGACGAGACCCTGGCCCAGGTCAAGACCTGGATGCAATGGCGCTATCGCCTGGTGCCTTATGTGCTGGGCGCCATCGAAGACGCCGCGCGCACCGGCTTGCCGGTGCAGCGGTCCATGGCGCTGTCGTTCCCGAACGACCCGCATGCCCACGAATGGGATCTGCAATACCTGCTGGGCCCGGCCCTGCTGGTGGCGCCGATCACCGAGCCGGGCAAGCAGGTGCGGGTGTACCTGCCCAAGGGCGACGCCTGGTGGGACCTGAACACCGGCCACCGCTACGAAGGCGGCACCACCTGGACCATCGATTGCGACCTGGGCCAGTTCCCGGTGTTCGGCCGGGAAGGGCACATGCTCTGTCTGGGACCTGCCGCGCAGCACACGGGCGAGTTCAATTCGGCGCGCATCCTGGACGAAGTGTGGATGTTCGGCATGCCGGTGCACAACCCGGTGGTCATGCGCAACAAGATCCGCGTCATGCAGATGCAGGGCTCCAGCTACATCAAGGGCCTGGAAGGCTTGCGCATCTCGCCGTCCGAGGGGCTCGAGGTCAAGCGCCGCGGCGCTGAAGTGCGCATCTCGCGCGCTCGCTGATCCCGGAGTGGCCGGCTACCGGCCACCCCCGAACAAAAGGGCAGTCAGGAAGGCTTTCCTTCCCGACTGCCCTTTACGTCTTTGTGCGGACGTATTTTATATTACTGTTAGTTATAAAAAATGGAAAAAACGGTCGTTCTCTTTAGAAGAGAAAAGATACAAAATCGCTTGCCATGATCCAGATCGAGAACCTATCCAAGACCTACGCCACGCCGCATGGCCAGTTCCAGGCGCTGCGCGGCATCAACCTGCACATCCAGCAGGGCGAGGTCTTCGGCATCATCGGCCCCAGCGGGGCCGGTAAAAGCACGCTGGTCCAGTGCATCAACCTGCTTGAGCGCCCCAACGAAGGCACCATTGCCATCGGCGGCCAGCAGCTGACCGGCCTGAACGAAGCGCAGTTGCGCGCCCAGCGCCGCCGCATCGGCATGGTGTTCCAGGGCTTCAACCTGCTGTCGCGCCGCACCGTGTACGGCAACGTGGCGCTGCCGCTGGAAATCGCTGGCGTGGCCAGGAATGAAATTCCCGCCCGCGTCGAGCGCCTGCTGGCCCTGGTGGGCCTGGAGCATCTGCGCGATCGCTATCCCAGCCAGATCAGCGGCGGGCAGAAGCAGCGCGTGGGTATCGCACGCGCCTTGGCCAACAACCCGGATGTGCTGCTGAGCGACGAGGCCACGTCCGCGCTGGACCCTGAAACCACCCACAACATCCTGGCATTGCTGCGCGACATCAACCGCAAGACCGGCGTGACCGTCGTGATGATCACGCACCAGATGGAAGTGGTGCGCGAGGTCTGCGACCGCGTGGCCGTGCTGTCGCAAGGTGAAGTGGTTGAAATGGGCAGCACGCGCGAAGTGTTCGCGCAGCCGCGCCACGAAGTGACCCGCGCCATGGTGTCGGCGGCTACCGCGTCGGACCTGACCGACGCCACGCTGGCCGCCGTGAAGCAGCGTATCGAGACGCTGGCCGCGGCCAAGCCTGGCCAGGCCGTGCGCCTGTTGCGCCTGTCTCTGACCGGCACCGACGCGTCGGGCTCGTTCCTGTCCGACCTGTCCACGCAGTATTCGCTGGACGTCGGCCTGGTACAGGCCCGCGTCGAAGACATCCAGGGCGTGGCCGTAGGCACGATGTTCGTGCTGGCGCAAGGCACCCCCGCCGCGGTCAAGGACGCGATTGCCGCGTTGACCGCCCGTGACATTACCGTTGAAGAAATTGCTCATGAGCCCGCAACTGATCGACCTGCTTATTACGTCGCTGCTTGACACCCTGCTGATGGTGGGTGTGGCTAGCGCCATTGCGGTGCTGGTCGGCATTCCGCTGGGCGTGATCCTGACTGTCACCGCGCGCGGCAACATGCTGGAGAACCAGCCGGTGAACCACGCCCTGGGCGCGGTCATCAACGCCACGCGTTCGGTGCCGTTCGTGATCCTGATGGTCGCGATCATTCCGTTCACGCGCCTGGTGGCCCAGACGTCCATCGGCACCACCGCGGCCATTGTGCCCTTGTCGGTGGCTGCGATTCCGTTCATGGCGCGCATTGCCGAGAACGCGATGCGCGAAGTCGATCCGGGCCTGATCACCGCCGCGCGCGCCATGGGCGCATCGCCCATGCAGATCATCATGAAGGTGCTCTTGCCCGAGGCGCTGCCCGGCCTGATCGCCGCCACCATCGTCACCGTGGTCAGCCTGATCGGTTATTCGGCCATGGCCGGCGCCATCGGCGGCGGCGGCCTGGGCGACCTGGCGATCCGCTACGGCTACCAGCGCTTCCAGTCCGACGTGATGGCCGCCGTGGTCATCGTGCTGATCGTGCTGGTGCAGTTGATCCAAAGCCTGGGCGACCGCTACGTGCGCCGAATTTCGCACCGCTGAACATCCAGGGCCATTCTTCCTCTACTTCCGACATTCGGGATATTCGCAACATGAGCATCAAGGTTTTGAAGTCGCTGGCCGCGTTCGCCCTCGGCGCCGCCGTATTCGCCCAGCCCGCGCTGGCCCAGGACAAGCCGCTGAAGGTGGGTGTCACCGCCGGCCCGCACGCCCAGATCTTCGACGTGGTCAAGCAGGAAGCCGCCAAGCAGGGCCTGAACATCCAGGTGATCGAGTTCACCGACTACGTGCAGCCCAACGTCGCGCTCGCCTCGGGCGACCTGGACGTCAACAGCTACCAGCACCAGCCCTACCTGGACAACGCCAACGCCGACCGCGGCTACAAGCTGGTCAGCATCGCCAAGACCGTGATCTTCCCCATCGGCATCTACAGCAAGAAGATCAAGTCGCTGGCCGAGCTGAAGGACGGCGCCCGCATCGCGCTGCCGAACGATCCGACCAACGGCGGCCGCGCCTTGCTGCTGCTGCAGGCCAACGGCCTGATCAAGCTGCGTCCGGAAGCGGGCCTGAAGGCGACCCCGATCGACGTGATCGAGAACCCCAAGAAGCTGCGCTTCATCGAACTGGACGCCGCCCAGCTGCCGCGTTCGCTGGACGACACCGATGCGTCGGCCGTGAACACGAACTTTGCGCTGGAAGCCGGCCTGAATCCGGCCAAGGACGCCATCGCCCAGGAATCGCCCAATTCGCCGTACGCCAACGTGCTGGTCGTGCGTGAAAAGGACAAGGACCGTCCCGAGTTCGCCAAGCTGGTCAGCATCTACCACAGCCCGGCCGTGAAGCAATTCATCGAGACCAAGTTCAAGGGCGCCGTGGTTGCTGCCTGGTAAGCCAGCGGCAGTCCCCACCATGCCAGACGGCCGCGCAAGCGGCCGTTTTTCATTGCGCGCAGGAAATGCCGCGCTGTACCGGTGGTCGTGGCCTGCGGCGGCCAGCGAGCACCGGCCCGGGGCGGTAGCCCTGTCGTTGTTGCGGCGCAGACTCGTCTGTGACTCTATTTTTTGACAAGATTCTGGAAATAAGCCATAATTTCTGGCTTCGGTCGGGCTGATAGCTCAGTCGGTAGAGCAGCGGACTTTTAATCCGTTGGTCGCGAGTTCGAGTCTCGCTCAGCCCACCACCCTAATTTTGCAGAAAGCGCCGCTAGATTTTAGCGGCGCTTTTTTCTTGGGCGCGCGCTCGCGGCCTATGGGTGGCCCCGCCACGGAAATCCCCCCATAGAGGCGTCGCATCCAGAAGTAGAATTTTCTCGTTGAAGAGTTCTACAGCGTGAAGAAGTCGAGATTCACAGACGGCCAGATCATCGAAGCGATCAAGCGGGCCGAGGCAGGCTTGGCAGCGCCCGAGCTATGCCGCGAGCTGGGCATCAGTTCGGCAGCGTTCTACAAGTGGCGGGCCAAGCCGCAGCAGAATGCCTATGTCGAGCGATTCAAAAGGACCGTGCGCGACGAGTGGTTATCTCAGTATCACTGGGGTGAAACGGTGTGTTCCACGTATTTTTGGAAAGATCTAATTCTGGGACGCTGAGTGCCGGGCTACGGTGGGAGTCAGCCGGCAGGTCCTGGCCGCCGGATCTTCCTTCACCAATGGAGCTCTTCATGCAGACCGACATCAATCAACGCGCAGTTCATCGCATCGACAATCCGTCGATCCATCAGGGCATCAACGCGTTGCATTGCGCGCGTCAGCTCATCGCCCCCGGGGATTGGGCGTTCAACGATCCGTTTCTGCTGATGGCCGAAGACTGGTTTCCGAAGGGCGTCTTCGATACGCACCCGCACCGCGGCATGGAAACCGTGACCTTCGTACTCGAAGGCCATCTTGAGCATGTGGATAATCACGGCAATGGCGGGGTGATCCAGCCAGGCGATGCGCAATGGATGACCGCCGGCAGAGGCATTCTTCATAATGAAGTGCCCGTCGCGAAAGAGACCGTGCACCTGTTGCAGCTGTGGGTGAATCTGCCTGCGGCAGACAAGATGGTCGAACCTCGCTACCAGGACCTGATCGGCAGCGAAATGCCGCAACGTCAGCTCGACGGCGTGGATATCCGGATTTTCTCTGGCGTATCGGGCGGTGTCGCGGCGCCCACGCTCAACTATGCCAAGGTGACGGTGCTGGACATCCGCATGCAGCCCGGTCGAGACTACGAAGAGCAGATCCCCGGCGACTACAACGTCTTTCTTCATATCCTCGAGGGCGAAGGCACGGTCGGGCCGGACAAGCGGCCCGTGCAGGCGGGGCAGGTGGTCTGGATGGCCCGGCCGGAAAGCGGCGATCCCTCCGGCATTTTGATGTCCAGCGGCAGCGCTGGCATGCGCGTGTTCCTGGCCGGCGGATTGCCGCTGCGCGAGCCGGTCGTGGCTCGCGGTCCTTTCGTGATGAACACGGCCGAACAGATCGCGCAGGCCTATCAGGATTTCCGCAGCGGGGCGTTTGGCGCCTGAACGCGGTGGCGGGCACAGGCCTGCCGCGCACCGGCCTGCCCTGCCGGCGCGCACTTTCCCCGGATCAGGACAGCGTGCGCGGCGGCATGGCCGACAGTTCGGTCAGGCTCAGGCCGCAGCTGCGGGCGCGTTCGGCCAGGGTTGCGCTTTGCTCCAGCGCGCGCTTGCTTTCGGCCAGCAGCACGTCCAGCTGTTCGTCCAGCGACGACGCCATGGTCCAGGCCCGCTCGGCGAATTCGGCCGAGAAGGCATCGACGCAGGGCTTGCAAATGGCCGAGCCGTTGCTTTCCAGCAGGGGCGCGCCTTGCGCCAGCGTTGAGAGGCAAAAATGGCAGGCAAGGGCGCGGCTCATGCGTCGTGGGGCTCGTGGTCAAAGGGAGGCCCGGTGCAAGCGCGCTTGCAGGGCCTTACTTTAGGGACAACGGCCCGGCGGCCGGACTCTTAAATGGCCACGGTGCATTGCCCGGCGAGGCGACGCCAGGCGGGCCGTGTCGGCCCCTGCTGCCAGGGATCGTCCGGGGCCTCAGCCCGCGTAGGCCGGGCGCAGCGGGGCCGCGATGGCCTGGGGCGTGACGTCGATGACGGTCTCGGCGGGCAGCTTGAAGAAGGCGGCGGTGGCCGCCAGGCGCTTGGCCTGTTCTTCCAGCGACGAGGCCGCGGCGGCAGCCTCTTCGACCAGCGCCGCGTTCTGCTGGGTAACGTCGTCCATCTGGGTCACCGCGCGGTTGATCTGGTCGATGCCGATGGACTGTTCGGTCGAGGCTTCGGTGATTTCCGCCATGATCTGGGTGACCCGCTGCACCGATGCCACGATCTCCTGCATGGTGTCGCCGGCCGCGCGGACCTGCTCGGCGCCGCTGTCCACGTTGCTGGACGACTGCTCGATCAGGTCTTTCACTTCGCGGGCCGCCTGGGCGCTGCGCTGCGCCAGGCTGCGCACTTCGCCGGCCACCACTGCGAATCCCTTGCCCTGCTCGCCGGCCCGGGCGGCTTCGACCGCCGCGTTCAAGGCCAGGATGTTGGTCTGGAAGGCGATGCCGTCGATCACCGAGACGATCTCGGCGATGCGCTTGGAGCTGTCCGAGATGCGGGTCATGGTCTGCACTACCTGGCTGACGGCCTCGCCGCCGCGCAGGGCGACGCCACGGCTTTCAGCCGCCAGGCCGTTGGCCTGGTGGGCATGTTCGGTGTTCTGCTTGACCGCGGTGGCCAGCTCTTCCATGGACGCGGCGGTTTCTTCCAGCGAGGCCGCCTGCTCTTCGGTGCGCGACGACAGGTTGGTGTTGCCCGACGAGATCTCGGCCGCGCCGGTATTGATTTCGTTGACGCTGCGGCGCACTTCGCTGACGGTGCGGGTCAGGCTTTCCTGCATGCGCTTGAGCGCCGTGAACAGCACGCCGATCTCGTTGTGGGAGTTCACCGCGACGCGCTGGGTCAGGTCGCCCGAGGCGATGCGGTCAAAGTGCAGGGCGGCGTCCTTCAGCGGTTGCAGCACCTGGCGGCTGATGAAGCGCCAGCAACCCACCGCCAATGCGGCGGCCAGCGCCAGCATGATGATGGTCGACAATTCGGCGCGATCGTAGCGCTGGTCGGACGCGACATTGATCTCATCGGTTCGCCGTTCGGTGTGTTCCAGGAAGCTGTTGACCCGTTCGACGAAGCGGGCGTCGGCGGTACGCGTGTCGACCACGGCGGCCGCATAGCCCTCGGCGGATTGCTTCTGCAAGGCCTGTTCCAGCGCTTCGATGCTGCGCACATAGGCGGTGAACACGCCGTCCAGGTCGCTGGCCAGTTTCTTGCCGGCCTCGGTGTTCTTGGGCACGCGTTGGTAGACGGCGAAGCGTTTGCGGGCGTCTTGCAGGTATTGGGTGGCCTGGTCGACGCTGGCCTGGGCCTGCGCGCCCTTGCCGCTGGTGATGTCCAGGTAGGCGGCCACCAGCGTCAGGCGGCTGCGCAGCAGCAGCGTCTGGGTTTCGTACAGGGGGCGGGTTTGTTCTGCAGACACCGAGCTCAGGTCGTCCACCGCCAGGTCGGCAGCCTTGGCGTAGAGCCAGCCCATGCCTGTGGCGACCGCCAGCGCCAATACGAAGAGGGCCAGGACGGCCGCGAGGCCGGTGCGTATCTTCAGGTTCTTGAGCATGGTGGGGGGCTCCTGTGTGTGTCTTGGGGCTGACCCGTCAAAGCGCGGTCTCGGAAAATCCGGGCTGACTGTAAATTTAAATTACATAACTAACAATTGATCATTTTTCAGGGGGGCATTCTGGTTTTGGCAATGCCCGTCCCGGGCCAGGCTAGAACAGCTGGGGCGCGTCGCTGCGGATGAAGCGCAGGAAGCGATGCGCGGCGTCCGACAGGGGGCGCGAGGCATGCGTCTGGAACTGGAGCTGGCCGGCGTTGAGCAGGGCGTCGTTGATGGGTCGGCAGATCAGCCGGCCCGTTTCCAGGTGATCGGCGGCGGTGAGCCGGGCGCACAGCGTCACGGCGTCACCCGTCAATACATATTGGTAGGCCGCATCCGGCAGGTTGGACGTGAAGGCTGGTGACAGGGTGATGTTGTACAGGCTGCACGCCATGTCGAGCACCTGGCGCAGGGCGCTGCCGCCTTCGGGCAGCGCCAGCGGATAGGCCGGCAATTGCGTGATGTGCAGGGATTCGCAGGCCGCCAGCGGATGGCCGGGGCGCATCACGGCCACGATCTCGGCCGGATGCGAATAGATGACGGCAATGTCCTTTTCGGCCGAGTGGCTATAGGTGACGCCGATGTCGGCCTGGGCCGAGCGCACGCGCTCGGACACCTGGCCGGCATCCAGGATATGCAGGCTGAAGCGGATGGACGGGTGTTCGGCCTGGAAGGCCGCGAACTTGCGCGGCAGGGCGCAGGCGGCAAAGCCCGGGGCGCCGGCGATCTTCACCGTCTGGGTATAGCGGCCGTTCTGGCCGTCGATTTCGGCATAGGTGCGGGCGGCGTCCGCTTCCACCCGGCGGGCGTGATCGGCCAGGATACGCCCGACTTCGGTGACCCGCATACCCTTGGGATGGCGTTCGAACAATTGGTTGTGCAGGCGTTGCTCCAACCCCGCGATCTGCCGGCTGACGGCCGAGCTGACGACGTTGAGCCGGGCGGCGGCGCCATTGACGGACCCTGTGTCGACAACGGTGAGAAAGTAACGAAGCGCGGTGCTGTCGAATTGGAATCGCTTCATTGATATGAGTGCCGTAAATCTCAGTGTCGAGCCCGGGCGGCCGGCAACCGCTAAAAGAGGGTGCGCGGGAGGCGGCGGCCCCCTGGGGCGGTCGCGCCGCGGCGTCTTGTGAACGCGCCGGCCAATGGCGTCGGACCATGGAAGCGAGGGCGGGTCGTGCCGCGGACAGGCCGTGAGCGCCATCCGGGGAGGCCGGCGCGCTGCGATGCCAGCCCTGGCCTGTGGGACAGGCGATCGGGCCAGAGGTGGAATTTATTCCAGCAACACCTTTTGCCACAATCGCAAATTTATCAATATTGCATTCTAATTTCGGCAATAAGACGCCGCGCTGGGGCCTGGCGACGAGAGCGCGGGCCAGGCACGAAAAAAAGCGCGCCCGAAGGCGCGCTGGAAAACGGGCGGCAGCAGGGCCGGTGGATCAGTCCACCACGAAGCCGCCCGGGCCGGTCTGGCCCAGCAATTCCCTCGCGCATTGCACCGCTTCGTGCGGCGTGGCCACGGCCAGGAAGGGCATGCCGAATGCATGCGCCATCTTTTCGGCGCGCTTGCGGATCTTGGCCAGGGCGCCGGCATCACGCTCGACCGCGATGAACGCGCGGCAGCGCGCCTTCAGGCGGGCCATGTTGCTGGTCTGCCATTGGATCATCGCTTTGCGGTCATCGTGGCTGGCTTCCTGGCGCATGTCGGGCACCACCATGACGAAGGTCTGCGGGTTGTTGACCAGCATTTCCATTTCGCGGATCCAGCTGGTGGAATAGCCGGCCGGGGCGCTGCCGTGCTTGGCGGTGACGATAGGGAATTGGGACAGGTCGTGGAAGAAAAACTGGTCGCGGTTCATTCGAATTCTCCGATATAAGGGGCGGGCGCATCCTTGCGGCAGCCGCAGCCGCCGTAAAGCACCAGGCTGTAGGAGTCCAGCGCGAAGCCGCAGTCCCTGGCGATCTTGCGTACCAATTGCGCCATGGCGGGGTCGCTGGATTCCTGGATCCGGCCGCAATGCCGGCAGACCAGGTGGTCGTGGTGTCCCTTGTCATTCAGCTCGTACACGGTCGAGTGCGAGTCGAGCTGAGTACGTTTGAGCACGCCGGCGTCCTCAAGTTGCGTAATGACGCGATAAACCGTCGCCAGGCCGATGCTGCTGCGTTCCGAAATGAGGCTGCGATAGATGTCCGCCGCGCTCATGTGCTGATCCGTATGCTGGTGAAAGACGTCCAGGATCTTCAAGCGGGGGAAGGTGGCTTTGATGCCGGCCACGCGCAAGCGGGTGTGGTCCATGTAGATTCTCCATTCCGGGGCCGATGCCCGAATGATGAGAATGATGTACATTTTCAAATGATCCCGCTAACGGGAATCCGTCAACCTGTAGCTCAAATCTGCCAACCATGTTCCAAGTGACCGTGGTCCACCACGCCCTTCCCGATGTCTTGCTGACTCCCTTCAGCATGCGTCACCCGCGGGAATCCAAAGGCATTTTCGTCCCTGACCATGTCCATAACGAGGGCATGCTGGTGCTCGTGCACGAGGGGGTGGTGATGGTGCAGGCGGGCGCGCAGGTGTGGACGGTATTGCCGGGCAGCCTGGGCTGGATTCCTCCCGGGGTGAGCCATGCGGCGCGCTGGTTCGGCGAGGCGCGCGGGTCGTTCCTGTACGTGCGGGAGGACGCCTGCGCCCGGTTGCCGACGCACTGCCGTTCGTGGCCGTCGTCCAAGCTGATCGACGCGCTGGTCGAACGTTTCACCACCGCGCCGGTCGGCGCGCTGTCCGACGCCTATCTCGAGCAGCTGTTCGATGTGTTGCTGGCCGAGATCGCGCAGCGCGAACACGCGCCGCTACTCTTGCCCATGCCCGATGACCCGCGTCTGCAGGACCTGGCCAATTCGCTGCTGGGCACGCCCGACGACCCGTCGGGCATCGACGAATGGGCCCAGCGCCTGAACATGTCTTCGCGCACGTTGATGCGGCGTTTCCGTCAGGAAACCGGCGTGACGCTGGGCCAGTGGCGCCAGCAGGCGCGCCTGTTGCGGGCGCTGGAATTGCTGTGCAGCGGCGGGTCGGTGACCGAGGCGGCGCTGTCGGTCGGCTATGAGAGCACCAGCGCGTTCATCGGCAGTTTCCGCACGGCGTTCGGTACCACGCCGACACGTTACCTGGCCGGACGGGAATAGGCGCCCAGCCGCTACCTGGCCAGGGCAGGGCAGGCGCTCAGCGGTTTACGGATCTTCACTTTTTTCCGACAGATTTGCGGATCTTCCCGCACGCCCCTTGCCTACCATGGCGCCAGGGTAGGACAGGTCTTCTCGTCCTGCCCTCCATGCATCAAGGGTGTTCCATGACTTGCCAACCTTTCCTCGTTCTCTCGCCGGCCGGGAGCGCCGGCGCCGCCGTGGCGCCGGCCCCGGCAAACGCCTTCGCCCAGATCCTGGCGCGTCTGCTGGCGGCCACCCGCCGCGCCTGGCAGCTCGAGGCCGCCGCGGGGAGCGCCTCGTGATCCCGCAACCGACCATGCAACCGGCCGGGCAACGTACCGGCGCGCTGCTGATCCACGGCCTGGGCGGCACGGAATTCGATATGGGCTCGCTGCACAAGGTACTGGCGCGCGCGGGGGTGGAAACCCACGGCGTGACGCTGCCGGGCCATGCCGGCCGCCCCGAGGACCTGCTGGACGTGCGGGTCGAGGACTGGATGGACGTAGTGACTCGCCGCTACCGCGAGCTGTGTGCCCGGTACGACGTGGTGCACGTCATCGGCATGTGCCTGGGCGCTTTGCTGGCGGTCGAGCTGTGCAAGCGCGAATCGCACACCCGCGGGGCCTTGGTGTCGCTGTCGGCGCCGGTGTTCCTGGATGGCTGGAGCACGCCCTGGTATCGCGGGTTGCGTTATCTGCTGTACCACGTGCCAGGCGTGCCGCGCCGCATCCGGGTCGAGGAAGAAGACCCTTATGGCGTCAAGAGCGAACTGGTGCGGGCCTTCATCAAGGCGGGTTTCGCGCGCGGCGATGGTTTCCACTACCAATGGGTGCCGCTGGCCTGCGTGCGCCAGGTGGATCGCCTGCGCGGCATGGTCAAGCGCGGGCTGGAACAGATGCGCTGCCCGACCTTGGTGATGCACGCGGTCGAAGACGAACTGACCAGCCCGCGCTCGGCGCGGCTGTTGGGCGAGCGCATTCCTGGCGCCTCGGTCGTGCTGCTGCAGGACAGCTATCACATGATCTGCGTGGACCACGAACGCGAACGGGTGATGCAGAACGTGCTGGAATTCCTGGGCAAGGACCCGGGCATCGTGCGGGCTCGCCGACGCGCCGCCGAGCCTCAGCGCGGCCGCACACAAGCGGCGCAACAGCCGGCGCAACAGCCGGCGCAGCAACCGGCGGACAGCCTGCTGGCGGTGGCCCGCTAGCGCGTTGGCCGACGTCAGGCCGCAGCCGGCTGGTCGGGTTGGTTGGGGTGCGACGGGCCTTGCGGATCGTTTTCGGCGTCCGGGCGCGGCGGCACGGCGGGCAGCCCCAGGCTCAGCCGCAGGCGCTGGCAGTCAGGGTTGGGCGAGCCGTCGGGTTGCCAGATGTCGAATTCGCGGCAGGGCGTGGGGCGGTTTTCGTAGATGGCGCAATGGATGCCGGGCTTGCCCAGTTCGCCGCGCAGCGAAATGCAGCGGCCGCCGCCCATTTCCGTGCCCTTCATGCAGGCCCGCAACGGGCTCATCTGCGTGACCAGCTCGATGGGCACGTGGCCGCCGTTTTCACCGGCCAGTTCGCCGCAATAGAACGACACCCGGAAATGTGAGCAACAGGCGCCGCAGTCCAGACAGGGATTGGCGGCCGGGTTGGCGTCGCCGGCCAGCGTGGCGGGCGACACGAACGTGATGACGGATGTCTCGAGCAGGGACATGGCGTGGGAAGTCCGAAAGCCTGTCCGGCTCCGGCTGCGGCCGGGCGCGTCCGGGGCATGTCGCCCGCGCGCCTGGCAGATCCGGCAAGGGCGCGCGGACACGGCCGGCGCGGGATCAGGGTCGGAAATAGTAGCTGGATTCGGCTTGCGGCTGCTACGACTTTTTTCGGGGACGTGGCTGGAGTAGCATCGGGAACCGATTGCCGCCAGGACCTTATCCATGAATGCCAATTCCGCCTTCCCCGACGGCCGCGCCCGTTGCGGCTGGGTCGACACTTCCGCCGACTACATGGCCTATCACGACACCGAATGGGGCCGCCCGGAAGGCGACGACCGCGCCCTGTTCGAACAGCTCTGCCTGGAAGGTTTCCAGTCCGGCCTCAGCTGGCGCACCATCCTGAACAAACGCGAGGCTTTCCGCCGTGGTTTCGCCAATTTCGAACCGGCCAAGGTGGCGCGCTTTGGCGAGAAGCAGGTGCTGGCCTTGCTGGCCGATGCCGGCATCGTGCGCCATCGCGGCAAGATCGAAGCCGTCATCAACAACGCCCAGCGCGCGCTGGAAATGATCGAACGCGAAGGCTCGCTGGGCGCTTATCTGTGGCGCTTCGAGGCGCCTGCGGGGGCGCCGTCCGCACTGGGTGCGTCCACGTCGGAACAATCCGACGCCCTGTCCAAGGCGCTCAAGAAACTGGGCTGGAAGTTCGTCGGCCCCACCACGGTCTACGCGTTCATGCAGTCGGTCGGCATGGTCAACGACCACCATCCCGACTGCTATTGCCACAGCCTCAGCGAACGCGCACGCAAGTCATTCAGACGGCCGGCGTGATGGTCGCCGCGCCGGGTATGCAATAACGCCCTTCGCGATAGGCCCAGCTGGGCCACAGGGCGTGGGCCAGCGCTTCGGCGGCCAGGTCCGGGTCCAGCGGCACCGGCGCGTAGTCTTCCGGCGCGGTGTAGCGGTACTGCACGGGCGTCTTGTTGGGGGCCATCACCAGCAGGTCGTTTTCCTTCAGGTAACCGTAGGTATTGTCGTACTGCATGATGGCGCGGCCCGGCGTGCTGCGGGTCAGGTCGTGGCCGATCATGGGGTGTTCGGTATCCACGCCCATCAGCGACAGCAGCGTGGGCGCCAGGTCGATCTGGCTGATCAGCCGGTCGTCGCGACGCGCTTCGATGCCGGCGCCCAGGATCACCGCGGGAATATGGAAGTGGCGCACCGGCACCAGGCTGGCGCCGAACACGCGCGAATCGTGGTCGGCGGCAATCAGGAACACCGTGTTTTCCCAGTACGGCGCGTCCTTGGCCCGCTCGAAGAAGCGGCCCAGCGCCCAGTCGGCATAGCGCACGGTGTTTTCCACGGTGGCGGGGTTACCTTCGGTCTGGATACGGCCCGCCGGGTATTCCCAAGGCGAATGGTTCGACACGCTGAACGCCAGGGTGAATGTCGGCTTGTCGCCATCTTCGCGCAGCAGCCGGTCCAGCTGGTTGAACATGTCTTCGTCGGACGCGCCCCAGGTGCCCACGAAGGCCGGGTCCACGAAGTCTTCGCGATCGACGATCTGCTTGAAGCCGTTGCCCAGGAAGAAGCCCTTCATGTTGTCGAAGTGCGACTCGCCGCCATAGATGAAGCGCGAGTGGTAGCCATGGCGGCCCAGCAGATCGGCCAGCGAGAAAAAGCCGCGTTGCGAGCGCGGCAGCTTCAGCACGGCCTGGGCCGGGGTGGGCAGAAAGCCGGTCACTACGGCTTCCAGGCCGCGCACCGAGCGCGTGCCGGTGGCGTAGGCGCGGGTGAAGGTCCAGGCGTCGCGTGCCAGGGCATCAAGTTCCGGCGTGAGGTTCATGCCGCCCAGGCCGGCGCTGTACTGCGCGCCCAGGCTTTCTTCCAGGATGATCACCAGGTTCAGCGGCCGCGCCGTCTTGCGAGTGGCGGGCTGGCGATGCAGGCTGGGGTGGTCTGCGTTGGCGGGGGGGTAGGGCAGGCCGGCCTGGGTCAGCACACGCCGGTGCATGTCGTCATCGTCCATGCCGCCATACACGGCAGAGGCCGACTTTTCGTTCTTCATGCTGTAGACGGCATAGAACACGTTATAGAGCGAGTTCAGCGCCAGGGTGTTGAGCATGCCGTCTGAGCTATAGGCCACCGACGATGGGTTGATGGGCCGGTGGCCCAGCGTGCCGCGGATGGCCAGGATGACGACGGCCAGGATGGCCAGGCTGGCCAGCGGCATCTGCCACCAGGCCAGTTGCGGGTCGGGCGAGGCGTGGCCGAACAGGGTGTAGGCACCCCAGCCGATCAGCGCCAGCGCGCCAAAGCCGCCCAGCAGCGCGGCCTTGTAGCCCCGCCAGAGCATGCCCGATACCTCGCGCGGGTGCTTCAGGTATTCGACGAACAGCCGGTTGGGGCGGGTGTCGTATTCCAGGATGAAGGGCGGCGTGGCCACTTCCAGGAACGCCAGCAGGATGAAGGCGACCAGGTACCAGATGCCGGCGGCCGTGGCGGCGAAGGGCAGGTGGCCCAGCCAGGGCGACAGCACCGCCGGCAAGGCGGCCAGCACGCAGATCTGATGGGCGTCGATGCGCAGGCCGCCGAGCAGCAGGGGCGCCAGGCCGCCCGCGTTGCGCACGCGCTGCCATTGCCATGCGGCCAGCGCCAGGCGGCTCAGTGTCAGCAGCGCAAAGGCCGCCACCACGAAAATCAAACTCGAATGCCGCATCGGGCCTCCAGGTAGTACTGCTGTCCGCCCCAGTCGGGTTTACGGGATCGGGGTGATCGCGCATTTGAACAGGGGTGGCGTCGAAAATTCGGTAGGGATTATTCCGTCCGCTGGCGGAAAAAGCCGGAGGTGGGCAGTCTGCTTTGTAACTTTTGCCGACCACGCACTCTATGACACTGAAAAATCCGCACACATTATGAGGCCGGCAAGCTTAACCTGCCCGGCCTCGCGCGCTACCCTTGAGCTAATTAGGGCCGGGGCATCGGCGCTCCGGCAGCAAAGGCAAGGTGATAACGATGACGCGCAAAACAAAAATAGCGGTCGGGATTGCCGGGGGGCTGGTCCTCCTGGTCGTGGTGCTGGGAGTGGTGATCGCCACGTTTGACTGGAACCGCGCCAAGCCCATGATCAATGAGCGGGTCACCGCGGCCATTGGCCGGCCGTTCGCGATCAATGGCGACCTGAGCGTGCAATGGACGCGCGAAGTCGACGAAGGCGGCTGGCGGGCCTGGGTGCCATGGCCGCACGTGGTCGCCAATGACATCAGCGTCGGCAATCCGGACTGGGCCAGGGCGCCGCAGTTCGCCACCTTGAAGCGTGGCGAGTTCAGCCTGTCGCCACTGCCGCTGCTGAGCCATCGCGTCGTGATCCGGCGCATCCAGTTGACCGAGCCCGCCGCCGACCTGGAACGCTTGGCCGATGGCCGTGCCAACTGGATTTTCACGTTGCCCGAATCGGGCGAGCCGTCGCCCTGGGTGCTGGACATCAATGAAATCGGCTTCGACAAGGGGCGGGTGGGCTATGCCGATGCCATCCTGCAGGCCGACCTGACCGTGCTGGTCGATCCCCTGGGCAAGCCGGTGCCGTTCGCCGACGTGGCCGGGTCGGCCTTCGTGCCGCAAGACGGCGCGGCGCTGGCGCCGCGCGACTATGTCTTCGGCTGGAAGGTCGATGGCAAGTACAAGGGCCTGGCCACCAAGGGCGAGGGCAAGGTGGGCGGCATGCTGGCCCTGCAAGACCCCAGGCAACCCTTCCCGGTGCAGGCCGACGTCGCCATCGGCGGCACCAAGGCGTCGGTGACCGGCACGCTGACCGACCCGGCCAACCTGGGGGCGCTGGACCTGCGCCTGAAGCTGTCGGGCGGGTCCATGGCGCAGCTGTATCCGCTGACCGGCGTGACCTTGCCGGACACGCCGCCGTATTCCACCGACGGTCATCTGGTGGCCAAGTTGCGCAATGCGGGGGGCGCGGTGTTCGACTACCGCGACTTCAATGGCCAGGTGGGCAATAGCGACCTGCACGGCGATGTGTCGTTTTCGCTGGCGGCGCCACGTCCCAAGCTGACCGGCAAGCTGTCGTCCAGGCAATTGCGCATGGCCGACCTGGGGCCGCTGGTCGGGGTGCCTTCGGGCAAGGCCGCGCCGGCCCAGGACAAGCCCAAGGACGCGCCGGCCAAGCGCGCCGGCGGCAAGGTGCTGCCGGACCAGGCCTTTCGCACCGATCGTTGGCGCGACATGGATGCCGACGTCTCGCTCGAGGCCGGCCGCATCGTGCATGACGCCAAGCTACCCTTGTCGGACCTGACGGTGCACGTGGTGTTGCAGGACGGGCAGCTGACGCTGGACCCGCTGCGTTTCGGCATGGCGGGCGGCACCATGGCCGCGACGCTGCATCTGGACGGATCCAAGGCGCCCATGACCGGGCGCGTCGACATGCACGCGCGGCGCCTGCGCCTGAAGCAGCTGTTTCCCGCTACCGAGTCCATGCAGAAGACGCTGGGCGAAATGAACGGCGACCTGGCCTTGTCAGGCACGGGCAATTCCGTGGCCGCGTTGCTGGGTACGGCGTCCGGCGACGTGAAGATGCTGGTCAACGATGGGGTGATCAGCCGCAGCCTGATGGAAATCGCGGGCCTGAACGTGGGCAATTACGTGGTGTCCAAGCTGTTCGGCGACGACGAGGTCAAGATCAATTGCGGCGCGGCCGACCTGGAAATGAAAAGCGGCGTGATGACGCCGCGCGTGTTCGTGTTCGACACCGAGAATGCCCTGATCAACATCACGGGCCCCACCGACTTCAAGAACGAGAAACTGGACCTGGACATCACGCCGGACAGCAAGGGCTTCCGGATCTTCTCGCTGCGCTCGCCGCTGTACGTGCGCGGCACGTTCGGGTCTCCCGACGTGGGGGTGCACGTACTGCCCCTGGCGGCGCGTGGGGCGGGCATGGTGGCACTGGGCGTGATCCTGACACCGGCGGCAGGCTTGTTGGCGCTGATCGCCCCCAGCACCACCGACGACAATTCCTGCGCCACGCTGCTCAAGCAGATGCGGGTGCCGCCCAAGGCGCCGGCGCCTGCCAAGGGCAAGTAGGGTGGGCGATGCGGCCGGGCCAGTGTCGACGGCGCTGGCGCCGTCTCGCTGCGTGGCCGCCTAGCGGGGCAGCGCCATCCGCGCGCCGTCGGGGGCGTGGTTGTCGGCGATGCAGACGGCATTGCGGCCGTGGTTCTTCGCGTAGTAGAGCGCCCGGTCGGCCCGCTGGATGACTTCGTCCAGCGTCGCGCCGTGTTCCGGGTAATGGGCCACACCCGCCGACATGGTGATCGGCGCGGGCAGGCCCGCGGCGGCGCCCAACTGGGCCAGCTTCAGTCGCAGCCGTTCGGCGGTGGCCACGGCCGCCGCCAATGGCGCACCCGGCATCAGCATCACGAATTCCTCGCCGCCGCTGCGCGCCACGGTGTCGCCGCTGCGCGAGCCTTCGGTCAGGAGCGTGGCCAGGGCCTGCAAGGCGCGGTCGCCGGCCGCGTGGCCGTAGCGGTCGTTGATGTGCTTGAAGTGGTCGATGTCCATCGCCACGATCGACAGCGGCGTTTCCGCCGCCTGCAGCAGCGCCATCGCCTCGTCCAGGCCGCGGCGGTTCAGCAGCCCGGTCAGGGTGTCGGTGGTGGAGGCGCGGCGCAGGTCGCGAATCTTGTGCTGGATCGACGCCAGCCCCATCAGCAGCGCGCGCTTGAGCTGCGAGGCCTCGAAATACCACGACCGCACCTTGCGGATGCGCTCGGTCGAATCGGGGTCCTGCATGCGCTTGGCGATGCCGGCCAGCTCTCCCAGTGGACGCGCGATCCAGCGCGACAGCAGCCACAGCAGCACGATGGACAGCAGCAGGAGCGGCAGGGTGTTGCGGGCGGTCGCCATCAGCAGGTCGTTCAGCGGCAGCAACGTGCTGGCCACTGGCCGCTGCGCGATGATGGTCCAGCCCGTGCTGGGCACTGGCGCGTAGCCGGCCAGTATCTCGGCGCCGTCCGCGTCGGTGAAGCGCAGCTCACCGGTTTCGCCGCGCAGCGCCGCACCCAGCTTGGCCTTGTCGGCGGACATGTGGCCCAGGCGGCTGCGGTCGGGGTGGTAGATCAGCGTGCCATCGCGCGCGAGCACGTACAGCAGCGAATCGTCGCGATTGAAATGCTGGCCCAGCAGGCGGTCCAGCACATTGTCTTCGTGCAGGTAGAGCGTGCCGGCGATATAGCCCAGGTAACGGTAGTCGCGGGAAAAGATCGGATGGGTGTACAGGATCAACCAGCGGCCGGTGCTGGCGCGAAAGGGTTCGCTGATGAACGGGCGCCGGGTGGTCAGCGCGGTCTTGGCCGCATCGCTGGTCATCTGCTGGCCCTTCAACTGCGGGTACGACGGCGACACCGCTTGCACCATGCCATCCGGCGCCACCACGAAGCTGGAATTGAAATGCCCCAGTTGTTCTTCCTGGCGGCGCGTTTCCGATGCGGCGAGTTCGGGGTGGGCCTCCATGTCGGCCAGCGTGTCGGCGCTGAAGGCCAGGTGGCGGCGCAGGTCGCCCAGGAAGTATTCGGTGGTGGCGGCCAGCTTGGCCGCGTAGACGCGGTTGCTTTCCAGCGCGTTGTGCAGCAGCAGGTCGCGCTGGACGAGATAACTGGCATGCAGGCCCGCCGCCAGGACCAGGAAAATCGACAGCAGGCTGATCCACAGGATGAGGCGCCGGAGGTCGATGCGGAACATGGGAGATCCCGTCAGGAAGGGGCGCGGCCTGGGGGTAGGCCGGAAGGGGGCATGCCGCCGGTGAGCGCATCCCAGGCGCACATCGCCTGGCGCGCCACGGCTTGCAGAGTCTTGCGGCTGGCGCCGTCGCGCGCCTGAATGGACATCCCGTGCAGGATGGTGGTGTAGAACGCCGCCAGGTTTTTCAGATCGGCGCCCGGGGGCAGTTCGCCCGCGGCCGCGCCGGCGGTCAGGCGGGCCAGGATGCGGCCTTGCATTTCACGGCGGTTGTCGCCCAGAAAGGCGCCGACCCCGTCGTGGTTGTCAGCGCCGGAGGGCGCACCCAGAACGATCAGACAGCCGGGCGGCGCGCCCGGCGCCGTGAAGCGGTCGGCGGCGGCCAGCAACATGCCTTGCACCGCATCGCGGGCGGTCTCGGCATCGGTCAGGGCGCGCCGAGAGGCGGCGCCGTCGGTGTCGCGATAAAGCTGCACCGCTTCACGAAATAGTCCTTCTTTTGAGCCGAATGCGCCGTACAGGCTGGGCGAGTTGATGCCCATCGCAGCCGTCAGATCGGTTAGCGATGCACCTTCATATCCCTTCGACCAGAACACTTCCATGGCCTTGCGCAAGGCCTGGGCTCGGTCGAAGTTCCGGGGGCGCCCACGTTCTGCCATGGGGCGAATTTTACTCGCGAGCGCTATTTTGTGTTGATCGATAAGAAAATCGTTGACGACCGGGTCGAGTCGATGGATGATATTTGTACTGATCACTACAAATTAAGGATGATCCCATGCAGACTCTGAACGGAAAGGTGGCTTTCGTGACCGGCGGCAGCCGGGGCATCGGCGCGGCGATCGTCCGCCGCCTGGCCGCGGATGGCGCGGATATCGCATTCACCTATGTCAGCGCCTCGTCGAAAGACGCGGCCACGGCGCTGGCGCGCGAACTCGAGGCCAACGGCCGCCGCGCGCGCGCCATCCAGGCGGACTCGGCGGATCCGGCCCAGGTCCGCCAGGCGGTGGAGCAGGCCATCGAACAGCTGGGACCGGTGCACGTGTTGGTGAACAACGCCGGCATCTTCCTGGCCGGTCCGCTGGACGAGGTCACGCTGGATGACTACGACCGCACGATGAACATCAACGTGCGTGCGCCTTTCGTCGCGATCCAGGCCGCGCAGGCGTCGATGCCGGACGGCGGCCGCATCATCAACATCGGCAGTTGCCTGGCCGAGCGCTCGGGGCGGGCGGGCGTCACGCTGTATTCGGCCAGCAAGTCGGCGTTGCTGGGCATGACCCGCGGGCTGGCGCGCGACCTGGGCGCACGCGGCATCACCGTCAACGTCGTGCACCCCGGCCCCATCGACACCGACATGAACCCCGCCGACGGCGACCATGCCGCCGACCTGGTGGCGGTGCTGTCGTTGCCGCACTACGGCGAAGTGCGCGACATCGCCGGCATGGTGGCATTCCTGGCTGGTCCGGACGGACGCTACGTGACGGGCACGGGCCTGGCCGTGGATGGCGGCTACGCGGCGTGACGGGCCAGGGCGGAGCGCTGCGGCGAGGTCGCAACGCCGTCGTTGCCCGTGATATTTGTGGTCGATCTGCGACCGACTTGCACAAATAAAAAAAGCTCCCTATAATCTTGCTTCTTCGCAGTTCACACACAACGAGACGCAACGGCAACAGCGCAAGCCAAGCCCGACCAGATTGAAGTGAATGAATGTGCAGGGCTGTTAGCTCAGTTGGTAGAGCAGCGGACTCTTAATCCGTAGGTCGAGTGTTCGAGCCACTCACAGCCCACCAGAATTCAAAAAGCCGTTGACGATGCAATCGTCAGCGGCTTTTTTCATTTCCGGCCGATTCGACGGCGCGCGAACCCATCGAAACGATGGGGCCGCCTCAGTCCTTTTAGAAATCCCCCGCCATCGCCACTGCCCGGGCTTTGCCCTGTTCCAGGGTTTCCGGCGCCAGCGCATCCCAGGTGTGTTCCACCGTCAGGCTGCGGACCTCTTGCACGCCGATGAATTTCAACCAGAAGTCGATGTAGTTGGCCTGGTGCGAGAACCCGGGGCTGTGCGCGCTCGCGGCTTGATCGTGGCTTTGTCCGCGCACGTGGATCGCCAGTGCCCGCTTGATCTGCAACATCGGCCCGTAGGCTTGGCCATCGAAGGTGAAGAGCAGGTTGCGCTGGCTGACCAGGTCGATCAACTGCTTGAGCTTGTAGGGGTAGCCGAAATTCCACATCGGCACGCCCACGATGATCCGGTCGGCTTCCTGAAAGCGCCTGGCCAGTGCTTCGATGCGGGCCCAGGCCGAGGATTCGGCATCGTTCAACGGCGTTTGCGAGACGCGCTTGTACTTGGCGCCGATGGCCTGGCTGTCGAAGTCGGGCAAGTCTTCTTGCCAGACATTCAGCGTATCGACCTCTAGCGACGGACAGGCCTGGCGGCAGGCGTCAATGAATGCGTCGGCGATGGCGACGGACGCGGATTGTTCGCCGCGGGGGGAAGAGACGATGTTCAAGAGACGCATGTTGGGGACCCGGATAAATGGCGTGTGCGATGACGATGCCGGAGATGGGCTATGGCCTGCCGGCACCATACGATTGCAATTGCAATCGTATGGGCGAGGATTGTATCGCCACACGATTTAATTGCAAACGCAACATTGCCGGGGGCGCGCGTGACACGGCGGCGGGCGTTTGGCTGGGGGCCGGAGTGGACAGGGTTGATGATCGCTTGCCGTCTGGCCCGCGCGTAAATTATTATTAAGAATAATTCGCATTTCATGTCATGAAATCATTTCGTGAAAAGCGCCGCGCCAACTCCCCGCCTGTCCCCCATGTCCGCGACCTCCGCCCAGCCCATCGAAGTGCTCTATGGCGACCATCACGGCTGGCTGCGGGGTTGGTTGCGCAAGCGGCTGGGCAATGCGTTCGATGCCGCCGATCTGGCGCATGACACCTATGTGCGCATCCTGGCGTCCGGCGCCACGCCGCAGCCGGAACAGTCGCGCCGCTACCTGACCCAGATCGCCAATGGCCTGCTGATCGACCTGTATCGGCGCCGGGGCCTGGAGGCCGCTTACCTGGAGGCCATCGCGGCGCTGCCCGAGGCGCTGGCGCCGTCGGAAGAGACGCGTGCGCTGGCGCTGGAAGCGTTGGTCGAAATCGACACCATCCTGCACAAGCTGCCGCGCAAGGCGCGCATGGCGCTGTTGCTGTGCAAACTGGACGGGCTGGCGTACCGCGAAATCGCCGAACGGCTGCATGTGTCGGTGTCGTCGGTGGAAAAGTACGTCGCGGCCGCGCTGCTGGCGTGCTACCAGGCGCTTTACGATGGCGCGGACTGATGCATTGGGGCGGGTGCCGCCTGTGACGGGGCAGGGGCCGATCGACCCGGCGATCGTGCGGCGCGCGTCGGCCTGGATGGCGCGCATGTGGTCGGGCGAGGCCAGCGCCGCGGATCAAGCCGCCTGTGATGCCTGGCTGGCGGCGCATCCCGATCACCTGCGCGCCTGGACCCGCCTGCAAGTCATGGAAGGCAAGCTGGGCGGGGTGTCCGAGCCCGCTGCCCGGCAGGTGCTGCTGGAAGCCCGCCCGCCGGTATCGGCCGCGCGTCGCAAGGCATTGCAGGCGCTGGGCCTGGCCGCGATGGCTGCGGGCACGGCCTTCACGCTGCGCGAAGCCGGGGGATGGCATGCCCTGACGGCGGACTATCGCAGCGGTATCGGCGAGATCCGCGAGATCGCGCTGGCCGACGGCACCCGCGTGGTGCTCGACAGCCGCTCTGCGATCGATGTGCGGTTTGACGGGCGCGAGCGTCGCATCATTCTGCTGCAAGGCGAAATCCTGGTGTCGACCGCCGCCGACACCCTGGGCAGGCCGTTGCGCGTGCAAAGCCGGCAAGGTTGGGTGCAGCCGTTGGGGACCCGCTTCACCTTGTGCGACGATGATCGCCAGGCCGTCCTGGCAGTCTACGAGGGTGCCGTGGATATCTATCCCGGTGACGCGACCCAGGCGGCCCTGCGGGTGCACAGCGGCCAACGCGCGCATTTCGACGCCCACCGTGCCGAAGGGCCGATGGCCGCACGCGAGGCCGATGCGGCGTGGGCACGTCGGGTGTTGGTGGCCGAAGACATGCGCCTGGCGGACTTCACGGCGCAGCTGGCGCGATATCGCAGCGGTTTCCTGCGCTGCGACCCTGCCGTCGCCGACCTGCGAGTGACCGGCGTGTTCTCGTTGCACGACACCGATCGCGCATTGCGCAGCCTGGCGCTGGGCCTGCCGGTGGACATCCGCTATCGCAGCCCTTATTGGGTGACCGTGAGTGCGAGGGCGATGCCCTAGCGGCGCGTGTCACAATTTTTTTTGGCGAGGCATTGAGGAAATCGTCCGTTCGTCCGGAAGACGTATCAGCCGTAGCACTTCTTCCGTACTTTCTGGGACCGACCTGATGGCCAGCCGCCGCAACGCTTCTTTGCATTTTCTCTCCACCCCCCTGCGCCTGCGCGCTGCCTGCGGGCGGTCGGCGTTTCGTATCGGCCTGGGCATGGGTGCGGCCCTGCTGGCAGCGGCGCCCGCTCTGGCCCAGGTCCCGGGCAGCGGGTCGGCCGCGGGGGTGAATGCCGGGGTGCGCAATTACCGTATTCCAGCGGGGCCGCTGGATCAGGCCCTGACCCGTTACGCCAGCGAGGCGGGTGTCGAGCTGTCGGTGGACGCGGCCTTGACTCGCGGCAAGCAGACGCCGGGCCTGGCCGGCAACTACACCGTGCTGGACGGCTTTGCCGGCCTGCTGCAGGGGCAGGGCTTGCGTGTGGTGCGCGGCAACGGTGGCACCTATTCCCTGCGGCCCGCCCAGCCCGATGGCGCGACCACGCTGCCGGCGGTGACGGTCACCGGCACCGCGGAAACCGCCTGGAGCGCGGTGGACGGCTATGTCGCCACGCGCAGCGCGACCGGCACCAAGACGGACAGCACCATCCTGGAAACGCCGCAATCGATCTCGGTGGTGACGGCCGATTTCATCAAGGAAAGCGGCGCTTCGCGGTTGAAGGAAAGCCTGGCGTACACACCGGGCATCAACACGTCGCCGTGGGGCGCGGATACGCGTTTTGACTGGACGATCATCCGCGGTTTCGACGCGCAGACGCCGGGCTACTACCTGGATGGGCTGCAACTGCGCAACAACAACAGTTGGGCGGTCTGGCAGACCGAGGTGTACGGCGCCGAGCGCATCGAGGTACTGCGCGGCCCGACCTCGGTGCTGTATGGCCAGAACGGCGCGGGCGGCATGATCAACGTGGTCAGCAAGCGGCCCACCGACGAGCCGCTGCGCGAGCTGGAAGTGCAGATGGGCAATCACGACCGGCGCCAGGTTGCCGGTGATTTCTCGGGCCCGCTGGATGAGAATGGCAAGGTGCTCTACCGCATCACGGGCCTGGCGCGCGACGCCGAGCTGCCCGCCAGCGGCCTGCCCAACGATCGATTTTTCATTGCGCCGGCGTTGACGTTGAAGCCGTCCAGCGACACGACGCTGACCTTGCTGTCGCACTACCTGCGGGTGCGGGACGGCAGTTCATACGCCAGTTTCCCGGAGATCGGCACGCAATTGCCGAATCCGAACGGCAAGTTCTCGCGCAATACCTATGTGGGGGAGCCCGGTTTCGATCGCTTCAACCAGGAGCAGTGGATGATCGGCTATCTGCTGGAGCACCGCTTGAATGACACCTGGACGGTGCGCCAGAACACGCGTTACGGCTATACCAGCGTGGACTACCGACAGGTCTATGTGCGCGGCGGCTTCGCCACGGTCAATCCGGATAACCCGGACGATGCGGCCAACTTCCGCTTGCTGGAACGCTATCCGTTCGGCAGCCAGGAGAACGCGCGGCTGTTCACCATCGACAACCAGGCGCAGGCCAAGGTCAGCCTGGGCGACTGGAAGCACACCTTCCTGTTCGGGCTGGACTACCAGCATTCTCGCAACTACCAGCGCACGTACAACGACGGCGTGGTCGATCCGATCGACGGCTATTCTCCGGTGTATGGCAGCCGCGTCGAAACGGCGGCACCCTGGTTCGACGCCACGACCCGCCTGGCGCAGACCGGCCTGTATTTGCAGGACCAGGTCAAATGGGGCAATTGGGTGGCCACGCTGGGCGGGCGTTACGACAAGGCTTCTGCCGACGTGGCCAGCAACATCGACGGCTCGCGCACCAAGATTTCGGAGCACAATTTCAGCAAGCGCGCCGGGTTGGTCTACCTGCATCCGAACGGCTTGGCGCCGTATGTGAGCTATGCGGAATCGTTCTCGCCCACGGCGACCATCGACCCCGAAACCAACAACCCGATGCGGCCCGAGACCGGACGCCAGTATGAACTGGGCATCCGCTATGAACCGCCGGGAGGCCGCAGCCGCTACAGCGCGGCGGTATTCGATCTGCGCCGCCGCAACTACATCACCTACACGCCGGATTTCCTGCCCAGGCAGACAGGCGAAGTCCAGGTGCGCGGGCTGGAGCTGGAGGCCGCGTTCCGGCCGCTGACCCAGATGAATGTGGTGGCGGCTTATACCTACACGCCCAAGGCCGAGATCACGGCCAGCAGCACGCCCAGCGAGGTCGGCAAGCAGATGCAGGCGGTGTCGCGCAACCAGTTTGCGTTGTGGGCCGACTACCGCTTCGAGTCGGGCATCAAGATCGGGCTGGGTGCACGCTATACCGGACCGAACCGTGGGTATCTGGAATCGGCGGCGGAAAAGCTGCCCGGCTATACCTTGTTCGACGCGATGGTCGGCTACCAGATGGCGCACTGGAACCTGGCGCTGAACGTGCGCAATCTGGGCAACAAGTCCTACCTCAGCAACTGCAGCGGCGGTGATTGCCGCTATGGTGATCAGCGCACGGTGCTGGCCACGGCGACTTACCGCTGGTAGGCAGATAGCGCATTAATCCAAGCCTTAAGGGTGGTTGCATCCTGGCTAAACCACGGCGGACGGCGGCCTATCTATAGTGACGGCATCGATTTCCAGGAGTGTCGCCATGTCCGTTGTTGCCTCGCCCGCCGCCTATCCTCGCGCGGTGCTGTTCGATCTGTTGACCGCCTTGCTGGATTCCTGGACGGTCTGGAACGCCGCGGCGGGTTCCGAGGCCCGTGGCCGTGCCTGGCGGGCCGAGTACCTGCGGCTGACCTATGGCTGCGGGGCCTACCAGCCCTACGAACACCTGGTCGAAACGGCCGCCCGGGCCGTTGGCCTGCCCGTCGATGCGCCGGCGGCGCTAGAGGCGGGCTGGGACGATCTGCCGGCCTGGGATGGTGCGCGTGAATTGCTGCAGGCGCTGCGGCCGCATTGTCTGCTGGGCGTGGTGACCAACTGTTCGCAGCGCCTGGGCCAGAGAGCGGCGGCGTTGCTGGGGGTGGATTGGGATGTGGTGGTGACCTCGGAAGAGGCAGGTTTCTACAAGCCAGACCCGCGGCCGTATGCGTTGGCGCTCGCGCGCCTGGACACGCCTGCGTCACAGGCGGCGTTCGTCGCGGGGTCGGGCTACGACCTGTTCGGCACCAGCAAGGTGGGGCTGCGCACCTATTGGCACAACAGGGTCGGGCTGACGTTGCCGGAAGGCGCCCCGGCGCCCGAGGTGCAGTCGCCGCGGCTGGAGGCCGCCTTGCCCTGGCTTGCCGGCTTTCAGGCGCGTAGCGTGGAGCATTGATCCCGGCCGGGTACAAAATGTTGCTCGCCGACCGCTGACACCTGAGGCGTGACTGGACTTAACATGGTCCTTGCTGCCGGCATCCGCCGGCGCATCGACAGGATCGTGGAGGTTGTCATGTACTCAAGAACAATACTCAAGCGTATCGCTGTAGTTGCCGCATCAGGGGCGTTGATGGCGGGTTGCGCCACCCAGCAGCAGACCAATACGGCGGTGGGGACGGGCGCAGGCGCCGCCATTGGTGCAGGCATCGGTGCCTTGATCGGCCACGGCACGGGCGCCGCGGTCGGCGCCGGCATCGGCGCGGTGGCCGGCGGCCTGGTTGGCTACAACTGGAAAGTGGTCAAGGAAGACGTGCAAAGCTCGGGCGCGACGTCGCTGGGCATCGACGTGGTCGAGATGCCGGATGGCAGCCTGAAGGTCAATATCCCCAGCAACGTGTCGTTCGATACGGACAAGACAGACCTCAAGCCGGCGCTGCTGCCGGTGCTGGACAGCGTGGCGCGTTCGCTCAACCAGCATCCCGAACTGCGGGCCAAGGTGGTGGGCCATACGGACAGCACGGGCGCGCTGGCGCACAACCAGACCTTGTCGGTGAATCGCGCACGCAGCGTGACGGACTACCTGTCCAAACAGGGCGTGGCGGCAACACGCCTGTCGATCGAAGGCCGCGGGCCTAACGATCCGATCGGCGACAATGCCACCGCAGACGGCCGCGCGCTGAACCGCCGGGTCGAGATCTACCTGTACGCGGTCAAGCAATAGCGGCGCGTGCCGGGCGCCTGACGCGTAGCCCGCGCCGCGGCGCCCGCCCACGCTTATTCCTGGAGTTCACCATGAGCATGTTTCCCCCTGCCCGCATCGGTACCGACATTGCGGTGGCCGCCCTGTCCGGTTGGCAGGCCGTCGCCATGCGCGACGCCATCGAGAAGCGCTTTCGCTTCGCCAATTTCAACGCGGCCTTCGGCTTCATGTCGCGGGTCGCCATGTTTGCCGAAAAGCTGAACCATCACCCCGAATGGACCAATGTCTACAACCGGGTGGACGTCACGCTGACGACGCACGATGCGGGCGGCGTGACGGAACTGGATGTGCGCATGGCGCAGTTCATGGACGAAGCTGCCGCACAGATGGGGGCGACCGCGCCGAAGGCGGCATCGTAGACGCAGGCGCCGTCCGGTTCGCGTGCCCATAAAAAAACCCGCCGGCATGGCGGGTTTTTCGTGAAACCTGGTGGCCTCAGTTGCGCACGTAGTAGATGCGCATGGCTTGCTGCTTCTGGGCGCCGTCCATCACGCGCAGCACCACGACCTTGGGGGTGAAGCCGTCGGGCAGCTTCAGTTGGCCCAGGGCGTAGTCGTAGCGGTCGACATTGAGCGACGGGCCTTCCGGGGTGACCGTGGCCGCGCGACCGTTGGGGTAGCTGCCGTCGATGGAGAAGGTGAGCGTGCCCTTGAAGGGGGCGCCGGTGCGCTCTTCGCGCATCACCAGCACCTGGTAATCGAGCTGGCCGGGCTGGCGCTTGAAGGTGGCCGAGCGTATGCCCAGGTTGCCGCCGCGGGGATCGGGCGGCATGGCGTCCTGGAACAGGACCAATTCCTTGTTCTGGGTTTCCAGCTTGGCGCGGGCGTCGGCCAGGTCGGCGGTGAGCTTTTCGTGGCCGGACTTGTTGGCGTCGCGCTGCTGCGTGGCTTCTTCGAGCTGGCTTTGCAGGCGCTGGTTCTCAAGCTTGGAGGCGCTGAGTTCGCTGTGCAATTGCTCGGATTGCTCGACGGTCAGGCGTTGCGGACCGTAGTTGGTTTGCAGGAAGAGCACGCCGCCTGCGCCCAGGGCGATGCCCACCAGCAGCAGGACCAGCCAGCGCGGCATGCGGCGCGTGCGTTGGCCGGGTTGGTATACGGAGGGCTTGAACACGGCCCGTTGCGATCTTCCGAACATCCCCATTCCTAGAAAACTTCCTGTGTGTTGCCTGGCTGTGCGCTGCGCGCGCGAGCCAAAGCGTCAGAGAATACCCGGTTAACCCGGGGCGTTGGGCGCGCGGACAAGCCTCGTTGCGCACCTTGATATTGTGAAATATGTGGACATTGGTCGGGACTCAAACCGGGCGGGCAGCGAGCTGCGCGTCGAGGTCGGCCAACCGTTGGGGGGTGCCGACGTCTGTCCATCGGCCTGTATGGCGTGCGCCGCGCACCTTGTCCTGTTCCATGGCTTGCCGCAGCAGGGGGGCCAGTTTGGCGGTCGTGCCGGGGGCAATGCCCGCGAACAGGCTGGGATGGTAGACGCCGAAGCCGGAATAGGTCAAACGGGGTTCGCCGTGGTCATGCACCCGGCCATCGGGTTCCAGCACGAAATCGCCCGTGGGGTGATGCGCCGGGTTGTCGACCATGAGCAGCCAGGCGCTGTCCGCCGGCAGGCGGGCGGCGAGGGCGGGGGCGGTGGCCACGTCCCAGTCGCACCAGATATCGCCGCTGATCACCAGAAATGGGGTCGGACCCAGCAGTGGCAAGGCCTGGGCGATGCCACCCGCCGTTTCCAGGGCAGTGCGTTCCGGCGAATAGCGGATGCGCACCCCGAAGTCGGCGCCGTCGCCAAGTGCGCGTTCGATTTCGTGCCCCAGCCAGGCGTGGTTGATCACTACGTCGCGGATGCCGGCCGCGGCCAGGCGTTCCAGGTGCCAGACGATCAGCGGCTTGCCGCCGACCGGCAGCATGGGCTTGGGCAGGCGGTCGGTCAGCGGGCGCATGCGCTCGCCGCGGCCCGCGGCCAGGATCATGGCCCGCATCAGAAGGTGTACCCGACGCTGACCTGGCGGTCGTCCAGCTTGTCCAGCAGGCGCAGGAGGGGGGTGAAGACACCATAGCGCTGGGCCACCTGGCGCACGTAGCCGTTCACGCGAGGCATGTGGGCCAGGTAATGGGCCTTGCCGTCGCGGTGGTTCAGGCGCGCGAACACGCCCAGGATGCGCAGGTTGCGCTGCAAGCCCATCCATTCGTAGGCGCGGTGGAATTCGGCGAAGTCGGCGTCTACCGGCAGGCCGGCGGCGCGCGCCATTTCCCAGTAGCGGATGGCCCAGTCCAGTTGCTGGGGTTCTTCCCAGGTGGTGCGGGCGTCGGTGACCAGCGACGCCAGGTCGTAGGTGATGGGCCCGGCCAGGGCGTCCTGGAAGTCGATGACGCCCGGGTTGGGGCCGTATTGCGGCTGGTCGCAGACCATCAGGTTGGGCGAATGGAAGTCGCGGTGCACCAGCACGGTGGGCTGGTTGCCGTTGCTGGCGGACAGCAGGGCGAAGATCTTTTCCAGGGCCAGCGCGGTCTTGTCGTCGATGACGGCGCCGTGGTGCTTCTGCACGTACCACTCGGGGAACAGCTTGAGTTCGTCCGCCAGCCGGGACGTGTCGTAAGTGGCCAGGCCGGTGGTGGCGGCCTGCTGCAGCCGCACCAGCGCGCCCAGGGCATCGCGGTACAGCGACTGCAGGCGGGCGTCGTCCAGGCCTTCCTGGATGCGCTGGTAATAGGTCTGTTCGCCCAGGTCGGACAGCAGCAGCAGGCCCTGGTCCAGGTCTTGCGCCAGTACGGCGGGCACGTTCAGGCCGGCATCGCGCAGCAGTTGCCCCACGTGCAGGAACGGGCGGCAGTCTTCGTGCTGGGGCGGGGCGTCCATGACAATCAAGGTGCGGCCGGCGGCGTCCAGGCGGAAATAGCGGCGGAAGCTGGCATCGGCGGAAGCGGGACGCAGCGTGTCCAGCGCCAGGCCCAGCTGGGCGGGCAGGCCTGCCAGCCAGGCGCGGATCTGCGCGAGGCGGGGGTCGTGATCGTTTTTCAAGGAAGATCCGTGTCAGAAGGGCAATATTGCTGAAATTTGGGTTCCGCGCACATAAGGCTGGGCGTCTGGCGCGGCTTCTCTATAATACCGGCTCGTTTCCGTTAGCATTGGCCCTTCTTGGGCGCCGGTGCCTGGTTCCCCCATCGTAAAAAAGGGCTGTTTTCACTCGTGCGCAAGGTTCGGTGGTTGATCCTATCTGCTATCAGCGTCGCCGGGGCCGCTCAGGCCCAGGGCAGCCAAGGTTCGGCTCCCTCGTCGACGTCGATCACCGCGGCTCCCGAGCTGCGCACCTCCCCCGGGCTGCGGATGCACCGCCTGCCGGACGGGAACATCCCTGCCTACATGGAGGCCGACACGATCGAAGGTGATCCGGACTCCGACCTGACCCTGACCGGCGCGGCGCAGGTGCGCCGCATCGATGGCGTGATCAAGGGCGACCGCATCAACTATCGCAAGGACACGGGCGACGTCGACGTCCAGGGCAATGCGCGCATGATGCGCGATGGCACCCTGGTGACCGGTCCGACCGCCAAGTTCAACGTCGACAAATACTCCGGCGAAGTCGAGAAGCCCAACTTCTGGCTGGGCGCTACTGGCGGCTTTGCCGTGGCCGACAAGGCCGACATTTTCAGCAAGTCGCAGATGCGGCTGCACACGGTGACCTACAGCGGCTGCGCTTGCGAGACGCCGTCCTGGTACATCAAGGCCAACACGGTCGACATCGACTTCGACGAAAACGAAGGCGTGGCCCGTAACGGCGTGCTGTACTTCAAGGATGTGCCGATCCTGGCGTCGCCCTACATGACCTTCCCGGTCAAGAAAGAGCGCAAGTCGGGCTTCTTGATGCCCACGTACGGCACCACCAGCAAGGGCGGCTTCGATTTCTCGCTGCCTTACTACCTGAATCTTGCACCGAACTACGACGCGACCATCCAGCCGCGTTATTTCTCCAAGCGCGGCTTGCAGATGGGTGGCGAGTTCCGCTACCTGGGGTCGAACTTCGGCTCCAGTTATGGCGGCAGCCTCTACGGCGCCTACCTGCCCAACGACAACGTCAGCGGCAACGATCGCTGGATGTACTGGTGGCGTCACCAGCAACTCTTTTCCAATGGCTTCTACGCCGACTGGGATGTTGCCAAGGTGTCGGACAATGATTACTTCCGGGACATTTCCCAGTTGGGTCTGAATCAGGCGTCGACGACCTATCTGCCACAGCGTGCGCGGGTGGGTTGGGCATCGAACTACTGGAATGCTTACGCCCAGGTCTACAAATACCAGACCTTGCAGGATCCCAACGCCCTGCTGACGCCGCCGTACGACAAAGAGCCCGAGCTCTACCTGCGCGGCGCCCGCTACGATTGGGGCGGTTTCGACGCCGAATGGACCTCGACCGCCGTTCGCTTCAGTCAGCCGCTGTTGCTGGGCAAGCGCAACGGTCCCAATGGCGACCGTCTGCAGACGTATCCGACGGTGTCCTACCCCATTGTCCGTCCGGGCTGGTTCGTGGTGCCCAAGGTGGGCGTCAATTACACCCAGTACCAGACCAGTTGGTACAACGGCGACTACCTTGGCCTGAATACCGGGACCGCCAACGCCGGCACCTCGGTCGGCTATCCGCGTTCGCAATCGCGCACCGTGCCGATCATGTCGCTGGATACCGGCCTGATCTTCGAGCGTGACACCACGCTGTTCGGCAAGGCGTCGACGCAAACGCTGGAACCCCGCCTGTACTACCTGCGCGTGCCGTATCGCGACCAATCCAAGATTCCGGTTTACGACACGTCGCTGTCCGACTTCAGCTTTTCGCAGGCCTTCGAAGAGAACATCTATACCGGTGGCTGGGACCGCATTTCCAATGCCAACCAGTTGACCGCCGCGTTGACGACCCGTTGGCTCGACGCCTCGACCGGTTTCGAGCGCGCGTCGCTGGCCGTGGCGCAGCGTCTGTACTTTGCCGACCAGCAAGTGACGCTGCCCGGCGAGACGCCGCGTGAAAACGTCCGTTCCGATTTCCTGGTCGGCGCCAGCGCTGCGCTCACCGACACGTTCACCACCGACGTGGCCGCGCAGTACAACCCTTACGACAATCGCTGGTCGCGCACGCTCCTGAGTGGCCGCTGGTCGCCGCAGCGCCTGACCACGATCGCATTGGCCTACCGTTATCAGCGCGATCCGCAAACCGGTGTTCAGTACCAGCCTCAAGGCCAGAACCAGATCAGCCTGGCGGTGCAGTGGCCGTTCACCAAGCGCTGGTATGGCGTGGGCCGGGTTGACTACTCGCTGCGCAACGGGCCCTCCAGCACCGTGAGCGGCACGACCGATTCCCCGCGTATCACGCAGGCCATTGCCGGCCTCGAGTACAAGGGCAATTGCTGCTGGGTGGGTCGGATGGTGTTCCAACGCTATGCCGTGTCTGCCACCGACGCCAATACGGCGCTGTTTTTCCAGCTTGAGTTGACCGGACTGGGTTCCCTGGGAACCGATCCGATGAACCTGCTGAATAGAAGTATCCCCGGTTATTCGAACATCACCCCGCCTGTTCCTACCGGGACCACATTTGAAAGGTATGAATGATGCGTAGGTTGCACTCTTTGCGTCGCTTCTCCGGCAACGCGCTGTTGCTGGCCGTTTGCGCCGCCTTCTCCGCCGCGCACGCGGCGGAGCCGACCGGCAAGGGCGGCAAGAACGCGCCCACCGCGCAGAAAGCCGCGCCGCAGCCTGCGGGCGAACAGTTCGTCGATGGCATTGCCGCCGTGGTCGACAAGGATGTGATCACCCTGCGCGAACTGCGCGACGCCTCGCTGCGCATCGCTGGCGAACTCAAGGCGCGCGGCATCCAGGTGCCTGACGACAAGACGCTGCAGCACCAGGTGCTGCAACGCCTCATCATGGAACGGGTGCAGCGCCACGAAGCCGATCGCATGGGCATCCGCGTCGACGAAGCCCAGGTCGACCAGGCCATCAAGACCATCGCCGACCGCAACAAGATCACTGCCGCGCAACTGCGCCAGGAAATCGAGAAGTCCGGCACCACCTGGGACAGCTACCGCAAGTCGCTGCGCGACGAAATCCGTTCGGATCGCCTGCGCCAGCGCGCGGTGGATTCCAACATCGTCATCTCCGATGCCGAAGTGGACGCCTTCCTGAAAGACCAGCGCCGCAACCCGGCGTTCGCTGCCGCTTCGCAGCCGGCCCAGCAGGCCGCGCCGCAGGCGCAGCCGGAAGCGGCGCCTGAACAGGCTGCCGCTGCCGCGGGCCCGATGCTCTACGCTGTCGCGCAGATCCTGGTGCGTGTGCCGGAAGGCTCGTCGCCGGACCAGGTGGCTGCCTTGCGCAAGAAGGCCGAAGATCTGCTGGCGCGTGCCAAGCGCGGCGACGACTTCGCCAGCCTGGCCGCTGCCGGTTCCGACGGTCCCGAAGCCTTGCAGGGCGGGGTCATGGGCGTGCGTCCGCTGGACGGCTGGCCCGACCTGTTCGCCAAGGCCATTGCCAATCTGCAAAAAGGCCAGGTCAGCGCGCTGCTGCAAAGCGGCAACGGCTTCCATATCCTGAAGGTCATGGACCGCGGCACGGCCCAGCCCGCGCCCAGCCGCACGGCCCGCGCACCGGCGCCCACGCCGGCGCCGCAGCCGCGTCCGCAGCCCCAGGCACAAGCGCCGCAAGGCCCCGTGGAAGTGATGCAGACGCACGCGCGCCACATCCTCATCAAGACCTCGACCGTCATGAGCGACGAGCAGGCGCGTCAGCGCCTGGAACAGGTGCGTCAGCGCCTGGTGGCCGGCGATGCCAAGTTCGAAGACATGGCGCGCCAGTACTCGCAGGACGCGACCGCGCCGCAGGGCGGCGATCTGGGCTGGCTGAACCCGGGCGAGACCGTGCCGCCCTTCGAGGCTGCCATGAACGCGCTCAAGCCGGGTGAAATCAGCCAACCCATCCAGACGCCGTTCGGCTGGCACCTGATCCAGGTCGAAGAGCGCCGCCAGCATGACGCCACCGACGACTTGGCGCGCATGAAGGCCCGCCAGATCCTGTTCGAGCGCCGCGCCCAACCCGCTTTTGAAGATTGGCTTGATCAACTGCGCGCCCAGGCGTACGTGGACAACCGCCTTGAAAAGCAGGACCGTATCAACCAGAACAACCGCTGATCACCAGCCCGGGCTTTACATGTCTTCACACCAGGCGCGCAAGCGTTTTGGCCAGAACTTCCTGACCGACGAAAGCGTGGTCGAGTCCATCGTCCGGGCGGTCGGACCCGCCCGCGACGATGCCGTGGTCGAGATCGGCCCCGGCTTGTCGGCCCTGACCCGGCCGCTGCTCGAACGGCTGAACCACCTGACCGCGGTGGAAATCGACCGCGACCTGGCGGCCCGCCTGCGCAAGCAATTCGAACCCGACCGCCTGACGGTGGTCGAGGCCGATGCCCTGACAGTGGATTTCTCGCAGTTCGGCAACGGCCTGAGGGTGGTGGGCAACCTGCCCTACAACATCTCCAGCCCGCTGCTGTTTCACCTGATGACCTGGGCCGATCACATCCGCGACCAGCATTTCATGCTGCAGCGTGAAGTGATCGACCGCATGGTGGCGCAGGCCGGCAGCGGCGATTTCAGCCGTCTGTCCGTGATGCTGCAATCGCGCTACCGCATGCACAAGCTGTTCGACGTGCCGCCCGAGGCCTTTGATCCGCCGCCCAAGGTGGTGTCTGCCATCGTGCGCATGGTGCCGCTGCCGGCCGACCGCCTGCGGCCGGTCAGCGAGCGGGCCTTCGAAACCGTGGTGGCCCGCGCGTTTTCGCAGCGTCGCAAGATGCTGCGCCGGGTGCTGGCCGACTGGGCGCCGCAAGTGCCCTGGGAAGCGCTGGACATCGCGCCCACGGCGCGCGCCGAAGATATCTCGGTGGATCGCTACATCCGCTTGTCCGATGCGCTGGTCGAGGCCGGCATCTTGCAACGCGGCTGAAACTGCATCGCCATCAAGAAAGCCCGCGTCGAGCGGGCTTTTTTTCGTGCCGGAAAACGGCGTCGCATTGGCGGTGCCGGGAAAACGGCACGGTGAAAACAGCGCAGCGAAAACGTGCGGGCTACAGCATGCGCTTTTGCGCCGCCATCCATAGCTGCATGACATCGCGCGCGCGATCGTGCAGCAGACGCTCGGCGTCGGTCAGGGCCTGCTGCAGCGTGATGGGGCCGGGCGCCAGGCTGAAGGCGGCGCTGATGCCGCAGGCGTGCAGGGCCTCGTAGCCCTCGCCCAGCGAGCCGGCCAGGGCGACCACCGGCACGCCGGCCTGGCGGGCGATGCGGGCGACACCGGCGGGTGTCTTGCCGCGCAGGGTCTGTGCATCCATGCGGCCTTCGCCGGTGAAGGCCAGCGTGGCGCCTTCCATGGCCGCGGCCAGGCCGCCGAGTTCGGCAACGATGTCCACGCCAGGACGGAACTGCGCGTTGAGGAAGGTCTTGGCCGCAAAGCCCAGGCCGCCCGCCGCGCCGGCACCGGCTTCGTCGCGGCGGTCGCTGCCCAGCTGGCGCGCACAGACGTCGGCAAAGTGCGACAGCATGTCGTCCAGCGCGTTGACCTGTTCGGGCGTCGCGCCTTTTTGCGGACCGAAGATGTGCGACGCGCCTTGCGGGCCGCACAGGGGGTTGTCGACGTCGGACGCAATGTCGATGCGGACATCGGCCAGACGCGCATCGAGCCCGCGCGCGTCGATGCTGGCCAGTTGGCCCAGCGCGCCGCCGCCCGGCGGCAGGCTGCGGCCTTCTTTGTCGAGCAGGCGCAGGCCCAACGCCGTGAGCATGCCGGCGCCGGCGTCATTGGTGGCCGAGCCGCCCAGACCCAGGATGATGTGCCTGGCGCCCGCATCGAGCGCGGCCAGGATCAATTCGCCCACCCCGTGGCTGCTGGCGCGCAAGGGGTCGCGCTTGGACGGCGCGATCAGTTCCAGGCCGGCCGCCGCGGCCATTTCGGTGATGGCGGTACCGTCATCGAGCAAGCCCCAGACGGCATCGACCTTATGGCCCAGCGCATCGTTGACGGTGCGTTGGCGCGCCTGGCCGCCCGCCGCGGCCAGCACGGCCGCTACCGTGCCTTCGCCGCCGTCCGCCATGGGGATGCATACCGTGTGCGCGCCGGGGAAGGCGGCCTTGACGCCGCGCGCGATGGCCGCTGCGGCGTCGGGTGCGGAGACGCTTTCTTTGAACGAGTCGGGAGCGATGACGATTTTCACGGAGTCGGCGGCACAGAGAGGGTGTCAGGGTGTTGACCATGATACCCGTGCATCCGCTGCCGGCGTACCATAACGCTTTCGTTGTTCATGTGAGAGTGGATCGCCATGCCTGTATTGCGCCGCACCAAAATTGTCGCCACCCTGGGCCCGTCGACGTCGACGCCCGAACGCATCGACGCCATGATCAAGGCGGGCCTGGATGTGGCGCGGCTGAACTTCTCGCACGGCAGCGCCGACGATCACCGCGAACGCGCCCGCCTGGTGCGCGAGACCGCCGCGCGCCAAGGCCGCTTCGTCGCCGTCATGGGCGACTTGCAGGGCCCCAAGATTCGCATCGCGCGCTTCACCGACAAGCTGGTGCACCTGCAGGTGGGCCAGCCGTTCACGCTGTCGCGCGTGCATCCGAAAGATGCCGGCACGGCCAGCATCGTGGGCATCGACTACCCCGAGCTGGTGCAGGACTGCCGCGTGGGCGACGAGTTGCTGCTCGATGACGGCCGTGTGGTGCTGGTGGTGGACCGGGTCGAAGGCGACGAGGTCCACACCACCGTCACCGTGGGCGGCCCGCTGTCCAACAACAAGGGTATCAACCGGCGCGGCGGCGGCCTGTCGGCCCCCAGCCTGACCGACAAGGATCGCGTCGACATCAAGCTGGCCGCAGAGATGCAGCTGGACTTCGTGGCCGTGTCGTTCCCGCGCTACGGCAGCGACATCGACGAGGCGCGTGAACTGCTGCGCGCGGCAGGCAGCGACGCGTGGATCATCGCCAAGATCGAACGCGCCGAAGCCGTGGCCGACGACGAAGCGCTGGACGCGCTGATCCGCGCCAGCGACGGCGTGATGGTGGCGCGCGGCGACCTGGGCGTGGAAGTGGGCGACGCCGAACTGGTCGGCATCCAGAAACGCATCATCCAGCACGCGCGCACGCTGAACAAGGTGGTGATCACCGCGACCCAGATGATGGAGTCCATGATTTCCAGCCCCATCCCCACGCGCGCCGAAGTGTCGGACGTGGCCAACGCGGTGCTGGACTACACCGATGCCGTGATGCTGTCTGCCGAAAGCGCGTCGGGGCAGTACCCGGTAGAAGCCGTGCAGGCCATGGCGCGGGTGTGCCTGGGCGCCGAAAAGCACCCCACCAGCACGCAGTCGCACCACCGCCTGGGCGAAACCTTCACGCGCTGCGACGAAACCATCGCGCTGGCGGCCATGTACGCGGCCAACCACTTTCCGGGCGTGAAGGCGATCATCGCGCTGACCGAAAGCGGCCACACGCCGCTGATCATGTCGCGCATCCGTTCCGGCGTGCCGATCTACTGCTACAGCCCGCACAGCGTCACGCAGAATCGCGTCACCATGTTCCGCGGCGTCTACACCATTCCGTTCGCGCCGTCCGACTACGAGCCGGCGGACCTGAGCAACGCCGCCATCGACGAACTGAAGAAGCGCAACCTGGTGAAGGAAGGCGACTGGGTCATCCTGACCAAGGGCGATTTCTACCGCGACAGCGGCGGCACCAACGGCATGAAGATCCTGCTGGTCGATTGATCGGGCGGCGGCGTCGGTCCGTACCAGGACCGGCGCCGCTGGCGATCAGCCGAAGAACCAGTAGCACACGCCGATGGCCGCGAGCACACCGGCCAGGTCGGCGACCAGCGCGCAGCCGACCGCATGGCGCGCGCGCAGGATGCCGGCCGAACCGAAGTACACGGCCAGCACATAGAAGGTGGTTTCGGTGCTGCCTTGCATCACCGCCGCCAGCAGCGCCGGGAAACTGTCCACGCCGAAGTGCGTCATGGTCTCGAGCATCATGGCGCGGGCGGCGCTGCCCGAGAACGGCTTGACCAGGGCGGTGGGCAGGGCGTCGACGAAGCGCGTGTCCCAGCCAGCGTGGGCGGCGATCCAGCGAATGCCATCGAGCAGGAAGTCCAGCGCCCCGGACGCCCGCAACACGCCCACCGCGCACAGCATCGCCACCAGGTACGGCAACAGGCTCTTGGCGATGTCGAAGCCTTCCTTGGCGCCTTCGATGAAGGCCTCGTAGACCGGCACCTTTTTCCAGGCGCCCACCACCAGGAAGGCGAGCAGGATGCCGAACAGGGCCAGGTTGCCCATCAGCGACGACAGCGCGGCGATGGCGGTGGCCGACATGCTGGCCAGCAGCGCCATGAAGCCGCCCAGCATCAGCGCCACACCGCCCAGCCACAGCAGGATGACCGGGTCGGCCAGCCGCAGGCGCTGGCAGGCCGCCACCGCCAGGAAGCCGGCCAGCGTGGACGCGCTGGTGGCCAGCAGGATCGGCAGGAACACCAAGGTGGGGTCGGGCGCGCCCTGCTGGGCGCGGAACATGAACAGGGTCACCGGCAGCAGCGTCAATGACGACGCGTTCAGCACCAGGAACAGGATCTGCGCGTTGCTGGCGGTGTCGGGCTTGGGATTGAGCGCTTGCAGCTCGCGCATGGCGCGCAGGCCGATGGGCGTGGCGGCGTTGTCCAGGCCCAGGCCGTTGGCGGCGAAATTCAGAGTGATGAGGCCGATGGCCGGATGGTTGCGCGGCACCTCCGGCATCAGCCGGGCAAACAGCGGCCCCAGCAGCCACGCCAGCTTTTCCACCAGGCCCGCGCGTTCGGCGATGCGCAGAAAGCCCAGCCACAGCGTCAGGGTGCCGAACAGCAGCACCATGACTTCGACCGAGATTCGCGCCATGTCGAACAGGCTGGCGACCATGGCGCGAAAGACATCAGGGTCGCCGATGGCCAGCCAGCGGTACAGGGCGGCAGCGGTGGCCGTCAGGAAAAAGCCCAGCCAGAGTTTGTTCAGCATGCGGCGTGTGCCTGGATAGCGGTTGATTGCGTTCCCGCAAAGGGGAAGCCCATTGTCGCAGAGTCAGCCCTGTCCAGCTTGGCCCGGGCGGGCCAATTCTGGTACTTTGACCCGATACGCCCAGTGGCATCGAACAAGAAGGGGAGCACATGGATTTGAACGCATGGCGCCGGCGCCGCATCTCCGAACCCGCTTACCGTTGGGCCCGCAAGGCCATGCCGCCGCTGTCGCCCACCGAACGCGAAGCCATCGAGGCCGGCGACACCTGGTGGGACGCCGACCTGTTCACGGGCAACCCCGACTGGCGCAAGCTGCTCGACGTGCCCGCGGCCACCCTGACACCTGATGAACAACGCTTCATCGACGGACCCGTGGCGCAGCTGTGCGCCATGCTGGACGAATGGGACATCACCTGGAACCGGCGCGACCTGCCGCCCGAGGTCTGGGCGTTTCTGAAGGCGCAGCGCTTTTTCGGCATGATCATTCCCAAGCGCTACGGCGGGCTGGGTTTTTCGCCTTACGCGCATTCCGAGGTGGTGCGGCGTATTTCCGCCTATTCCATCACCGCCGGCGTAACTGTGATGGTGCCCAATTCGCTGGGGCCGGGTGAACTGCTGCTGCAGTTCGGCACGCCTGCCCAGCGCGACTATTGGCTGCCTCGCCTGGCCGATGGCCGCGAGGTACCGTGCTTCGGGCTGACCAGCCCCGAAGCGGGGTCCGACGCCGCGTCCATGGTCGATACCGGCATCGTCTGCCGCCAGGTGGTCGATGGGCGCGAGCTGATCGGCGTGCGGCTGAATTGGCACAAGCGCTACATCACGCTGGGGCCGGTGGCCACGGTGCTCGGGCTGGCATTCAAGATGTCGGACCCCGACGGCATCCTGGGCGGCGCGCGCGACATCGGCATTTCGGTGGCGCTGGTGCCCACCGACGCGCCTGGTGTCGAGATCGGCCGCCGCCATCTGCCCGCCATGCAGGTGTTCCAGAACGGCCCCAATCGCGGCCATGACGTGTTCGTGCCGCTGGATGCCCTGATCGGCGGAGCCGAGCGCGCCGGCCACGGCTGGCAGATGCTGATGAGCGCGCTGGCCGCGGGGCGTGGCATTTCGCTGCCGTCGCTGTCGGCCGCCGCCTGCGTCATGAGCGCGCACGCCACCGGCATGTATGCGCGGGTGCGTGAACAGTTCGGCATCCCGGTGGGCAAGTTCGAAGGGGTGCAGGAAAGGCTGGCCAGCCTGGCGGGCAATGCCTACCTGGTGGAAGCCGCTCGCCGACTGACCTGCGCGGCGCTGAACCAGGATGTGAAGCCCGCGGTGGTCTCGGGCATCATGAAATACCACGCCACCGAACGCATGCGGGTGTCGGTCAACGACGCGATGGACGTGCATGCCGGGCGGGCGGTCATCGACGGGCCCAGCAACTACCTGGGCGCGCTGTACCGTGCGGTGCCCATCGCCATCACGGTGGAAGGCGCCAACATCCTGACCCGCAACCTGATCATCTTCGGCCAGGGTGCCATTCGCGCGCATCCGTACCTGATGCCGGAAATGCTGGCGCTGGGCAACCCTGACGAAGAGCGCGGCATGGAGGTCTTCCATGACGTGTTCTGGCGTCACTTGCGGCACACCGGCATGAATGCGCTGCGTGCCATCGGCCGCGCCTGGACGGGCGGCGTCCTGGCGCCGTCGCCGGTGTCCGGCCCGACTGCCCGGCACTATCGCCGGCTGGGGCGCTATGCGTCCGGCTTCGCGCTGCTGGCAGATGCCACGCTGGCCCAGCTGGGCGGCGGATTGAAGCGCCGCGAGATGATTTCGGCGCGGCTGGGCGACATTCTGTCCGAGCTGTACCTGCTTTCGGCGGTGCTCAAGCGCTGGGAAGACGAAGGCCGCAAGCATGACGACCTGCCGCTGGTGCATTGGTGCCTGCAACAGGGCTACGCGGAAATCGAAAAACGCATGGACCAGGTGCTGTCGAACCTGCCCGGCCGGGTGATGGCCTGGGGCTTGCGGGCGGCTATCCTGCCGCTGCGGCTGGCCAAGGGGCCGGACGACGCGCTGACCCGCGAATGCGCCGAACTGCTGCTCAAGCCGTCGCCCACCCATGTGCGGCTGGCGGCCGATCTGCAACGGGCGGCGGCCGACAGTGCGCAAGACGATGATCCGCTGGCGCTGCTGACGCGCGCCTTTGCGGTGGTGGATGCGGTGCAGCCCATCCGCGACCGGCTCAAGCAGTCGGGGGTGCGCGACTGGCGCGAGGCGCATCGCCATGGCGCGATCTCGGCATCGCAGGCGGCGCAGCTGGAAGAGGCTGAGGCGATCGTGTCGCGGGTACTGCAGGTGGATGATTTCGCGCCGCGCGACCTGTCGCCGCAGGCGGCAGAGGCCGAAGCCAAGCCGGGCCGCGAGATCGAAGCCAAGCCGGCACACGAGTCCGCGGCCAAGACCGAAGCCGATGCCGGCACGGACGTCAAGCCCGCGCCGATACCGCCTGCCGATCAGTCGTCCTGATTCGGGTCCATGCCCGG
Source organism: Achromobacter sp. FW305-C-28 (assembly GCF_058783235.1). Taxonomy (NCBI): domain Bacteria; kingdom Pseudomonadati; phylum Pseudomonadota; class Betaproteobacteria; order Burkholderiales; family Alcaligenaceae; genus Achromobacter; species Achromobacter sp. FW305-C-28. The sequence goes on from NZ_JBYSYL010000017.1 coordinate 91,772, forward strand.
GAACAGGATTTCAGTGAAGCCGAACTTCGTGAAATCCTGGATCCGGGACGGGTACAGCCGGCCGATCAGGTGGTCGCATTCGTGCTGCACCACGCGGGCATGGAAGCCTTCGGCTTCGCGCTCGATGTCGCGGCCGTAGGGGTCCTTGCCGGTGTAGCGGATATGACGGTAGCGCGGCACCATGCCCCGCAGGCCCGGCACGGACAGGCAGCCTTCCCAGCCGTCTTCCATCTCGTCCGACAGCGGCGTGATGACGGGATTGCACAGGATCGTCTGCGGCACCGCGGGCGCGTCGGGATAGCGCTCGTTGCGGTCAAAGCCGAAGATGACCAGTTGCAGGTCCACGCCGATCTGCGGCGCGGCCAGGCCTACGCCCTGCGCCGCCGCCATGGTCTCGAACATGTCTGCGATCAGGGCGTGCAGCTCGGGGGTATCGAAGCGCTCGACCGGCGGCGCGACGCGCAGCAGCCGGGGATCGCCCATTTTGAGGATGGTGTGGATCATGATGACGGTCAAGAAAGAACGATCAATCTACCAGAAGGATTCTTTCCCCGCCGGGCCGCCCCAAGGGGAAAGCGCCCCCTCGGGGGGCAGCAAGCCTGCGAAGCGGGCGCGGCGTGGGGGCCCTTAATCTACCCGACCCTTCTTCTGGATGAATTCGATCTTGTAGCCGTCCGGATCTTCGACGAATGCGATCACGGTGGTGCCGTGCTTCATCGGGCCGGCTTCGCGGGTGACCTTGCCGCCGCGGGCCTTGACCTTGTCACAGGCTTCATAGGCGTTGTCGACTTCCAGGGCGATGTGGCCGTAGCCGGTGCCCAGGTCGTACTTGTCGGTGTCCCAGTTGTGGGTCAGCTCGATGACGGCGCCTTCGGACTCGTCCTGGTAGCCCACGAAGGCCAGGGTGAACTTGCCGTCGGGGTAGTCGTTACGGCGCAGGACGCGCATGCCGAGCACGTTGGTGTAGAAATCGATGGACTTGTCCAGGTTGCCGACTCGCAGCATGGTGTGGAGCATACGCATGGAGAAATTCCTTAAGCGATGAGGGGTTGGGGGACGAACCGGGCGTGCCCGGCATGGCCCCTGGAAATTCCCAGGTCTTGCAGCGCGCCGCCCATGGCGTCGACCGCAAGCCGCATCTGGTCGGGCCCGAAGGCGCCGATGCAGCCGACCCGGAAGGTGGGTTGTTCGGTGTTGGTGAAATTGCTGAGCACGAAACCGCGTTGCTTGAGCGCGTCGACGAACAGCTGCAGGTTCCAGGTCGGCGCGTCGGGCGCATGCACGTTGACGACGATGGGGCCTTGCAGGTCGGGCGTCAGGTAGGGCGTGAGGCCCAGGCCGGCCACGCCGTCGTACAGCGCGCGCATGTTGGCGGTGTAGCGCGCCAGGCGGGCCTCGCGGCCTTCCTGATGATACAGGTCCAGCGCCACGGCCAGCGCCGCCAGCGTCGGGGCGGGCGGGGTGAAGCGCGGGCCGGCGTTGGGCGCCAGCGTGTGCTGGTAGATATCGGCCAGGTCCAGCGACCAGCTGCCGGCATTGCCTTGGGCGGCTTGCAGGCGGTCGCGGCGGGCCACGACGAAGGCGGCGCCGGGCAGGCCTTCCAGGCATTTGTTGGCGGTCAGCACGACGGCATCGATGGCCGGCAGGGCGGCCAGGTCCAGCGGCAGCGCGCCGAAGGCCGACACGGCGTCGACGATGACGCGGCGACCCAGGGCGTGGGCCACCCGGGCCAGTTCGGGCACGTCGTGGCAGATGCCGCTGCCGGTTTCGCTGTAGACCAGCGCCACATGGGTCAGCGTGGGGTCTTGCTCAAGCGCCCGCGCCACGGCTTGCGGATCGACGCGTTCGCGCGTGCCCACGGCCAGCGGCACGGCGACGCGGCCGGCGTCGGCCGCCAGCTTCTGCAGGCGGCTGGCATAGGCGCCGGTGGACGGCGCCAGCAGGCGCCCGCCCGCGGGCACGAAGGTGCGGATCGCGGCTTCCACCGCGAAATGGCCGCAGCCGGGCAGCGCCAGCGCTTCGTGGTGGGCGGCGTCGGCCTGGGCCACGCGCAGCACGCCGGCACAGACCTGGCGGTACAGCGCACGGAATTCGTTGTCCCAGGGCGCGTAATCCTGCGCCATGGCGGCCTTCACCCGGGCATCGGTCGTGACCGGGCCGGGAATCAGCAGCAGCATTTTTGGTGTCTCCGAGGGGGTCGCAAAGTCGCCTCGCGCCAGTCCTAGAATTGGGGGAGCGAGGCGGGATCGTGGCGCCGCAGCACGTTCTTGGCTTCTTCGAAGTCGGGCAGGATCTGGCCCACTTCGCGCCAGAAGTCCTGGCTGTGGTTCATTTCGCGCAAGTGGGCAAGCTCGTGCGCGATCACGTAGTCGATGATGGCCGGTGCAAAGTGGACCAGGCGCCAGTTCAGCATGATGTTGCCGTCGCTGGTGCACGAGCCCCAGCGCGTGGCCGCCGACGACAGGCGCCAGCGGCGGATCTTCAGGCCGCTGATCTGCAGGAAGTGCGCCAGCCGCGCGCCGAACCAGGCACCGGCCCGCTGCTGCAGCCAGGCTTGCGCGGCATCGCGGATGCGGCCCTGGTCGGCCGTGGCGGGCAGGGCCAGCCATAGCGTGTCGCCATCGGCAGGGGCATCGGCATTGCCGGACAGGAAGGTCTGGCGGCTGTCGCCCCCCACGCCCAGCACGATGCGCTTGCCCAGGTAAGGCAGTTCGCCGCCGGCCTGCCAGCGCGTGTGCGCCATGGCCAGCTGCTGCTTGCGGGTGTGCCATTCGCGCAGCTTGGCGACGATCCAGCGGGCTTTTTCGCGGACGGCGTCGTCGATCTGCGCCAGTGTGACCCAGTTGGGCGCCGTGACGCGCAGGCCGTCGTCGGTGATGACAAAGCCGATGCTGCGGCGACGCGAGCGCAGCAGCACGAAGCCGATGGGCTGCGGGTCGGTGTCGACCTCGCGCCAGCGGGCGCCGGGCGGCATGGGATCGGGGCAGGGCGTGGGCACGCGCGAGGCGGCGTTGGGTGACAGCGTCAGCAGCGGCTCGCCGGCAGGCTTGGCGGTGGAGGGAGCGGCCGCAGGGGGCGCGACAGGCGCTGCGGCGGGAAACAACGGCGCAGACTGCGGGTGGACGTCAGGCGGGGCAGCGCGTGGGAGCGGGGGGCGGGCCGGGGGGCGCGCGTTCAGCGGCGACGCGCCCGAGGGCGCGTCGTGGTCGTGCACGTCGAACAGAAGTTCGAGCTGATCAGTGCTGGCCATACCTTTCAGGGTTGAGACGCCGCATTTCCCCTTCGATCCAGTCTTGCACTTTCTGGTTCAGTTCTTCGGGGGAGATTCCCTTGGATTCTATCGCGGGACCGATGGATAGCGTAACCAGGCCCGGATATTTGACAAAGGCGTTGCGCCGCCAGCATTCGCCGGCATTGTGCGCGACCGGGATGACGACCGCGCCAGTGCGCGAGGCCAACAGGGCGCCGCCCATCTTGAAGCGCGCGGTCTTGCCCGGCGGCACGCGGGTGCCTTCGGGAAACAGCAGCGGCCAGCGGCCTTCGTCCAGCCGGGTCTGTCCCTGCTTGACCACCTGGTCGAAGGCGTCGCGGCCCTTGGAGCGGTCGATGGCGATCATGCGCAGCAGCGCCAGGCCCCAGCCGAAGAACGGCACCATGTGCAGTTCTTTCTTGTAGACGAAGCAGACTTCGCGCGGCATGTAGGCGGGGAAGAACAGGGTTTCCCAGGCCGACTGGTGCTTGGACAGCAGCACGGCAGGGCCGTCGGGCAGGTTTTCCCAGCCCTTGACCTGCCAGCGGATGCCGCAGAACACCTTGGCGCCCCAGATGGCCAGGCGCGGCCAGCCGACGGTGAGCTTGTAGCGCAGGTGCAGCGGCAGCGGCGCCCACAGGATGCAGGCGAAGGCGTAGGGGATGACCGTGATGGCCAGGAACAGGAAATACAGGAACGAGCGCAGCCGGGCCATCAGTTGTCCTGGAGCAGGGCGTCGGCCACGGCCGACAGGTCGTCGCAGACCCGCGTGTTGTCGGGCAGGCCGCCTTTGGCCAGCGTCTTCTTGCCGTTGCCGGTCAGCACCAGCCACGGCGAGCAGCCCGCTGCACTGGAGGCCTGCAGGTCGCGCAGCGAATCGCCCACGGCCGGCACGCCGGCCAGATCGACGTCGTAGCGGTGGCCGATCTGCTCGAACATGCCGGGGCGCGGCTTGCGGCAGGTGCAGTTGTCGTCCGGGCCATGCGGGCACATGAAGACGGCATCGACGCTGCCGCCGGCCGCGGCCAGCTCACGCCGCATCTTGGTGTGGATGGCGGTGAGCGTGTCCATGTCGAACAGGCCGCGGGCCAGGCCAGACTGGTTGGTGGCGACGACCACGGTCCAGTCCGCCTGGGTCAGGCGGGCGATGGCCTGCAGGCTGCCGGGCAGGGCGATCCATTCGTCGGGGTTCTTGACGAATGCGTCGCTGTCCTGGTTGATGACGCCGTCGCGGTCGAGAATGATGAGTTTCACTGTGCCAGCCTGGAAATGTCAGCGACCTGGTTCATCAGGGTGTGCAACTGGCCCAGCAGTGCCAGCCGGTTGGCGCGCACGGCGGGGTCGTCGGCCATGACCATGATGTCGGCGAAGAAGGCGTCGACGGGTTCGCGGGCCTGGGCCAGGGTGCGCAGGTTGGCGGCGAAGTCGCCGGCAGCGCGTTGCGCCTCGGCTTGCGGGCGCAGCGCGGCAATCGCGGCGGCCAGGGCTTTTTCGGCGGGTTCGACCAGGGCGGCATCGTTGACCGCGCCGATCTCGCCTTCGGCCTTCTTGAGCAGGTTGCCGATGCGCTTGTTGGCGGCGGCCAGGCTGGCGGCTTCGGGCAGTTGCGCGAAGGCGGCGGCGGCGCGCACGCGCTCGGCCACCTGGTGCAGCGGCGGCGTCAGGGCGATGACGGCCTCGACCGCGTTGCGGTCGTGGTCGTTGATGAGCTGATTGCGGTAGCGCTCGTAGATGAAGGTGCGCACTTCAGCCAGCGTTTCGGCGGGGATCTTGCCGGCCGGGAAGGTGGCGGCCGTGGCGGCCAGCAGGCCGTCCAGCGACAGCGGGCCGTCCTGGTTGAGCTTGAGCCAGCCGCCCGCGGCCAGTTGCTCGAACGCGCTGATCAGGCCCAGCGCGGCGCGGCGCAGGCCGAAGGGGTCGCGTTCGCCGGTGGGCGCCAGGCCGATGGCCCAGATGCCGACCAGGGTTTCGGCGCGCTCGGCGATGAACAGCGCGGCGGTGGTCAGGCCGTCTTGCGTGACGGGGGCGTCGTAGCGGTTGCGGTACTGGTTGCGCAGGGCCTGCACGACGCTGTCCGGCTCGCCGTCGCCGGCGGCGTAGTAGGCGCCCATGATGCCTTGCAGCTCGGGGAATTCGCCCACCATGTTCGAACCCAGGTCGGCCTTGGCCAGCAGCGCGGCGCGGTCGGCGGCGGTGACGTCGCTGCCCAGCTTGCCGGCCACGTCGCGGGCGATGGCGCGCACGCGTTCGACGCGTTCAAGCTGGGTGCCCAGCTTGTTGTGGTAGACGATGGAGCCCAGTTGCTCGACGCGCGCGGCCAGCGGCGTCTTGCGGTCGGTTTCGAAGAAGAACTGGGCGTCGGCCAGGCGCGGGCGCACCACGCGCTGGTTGCCTTCGACGATGTTCACCGGGTTGTCCGTGTGCATGTTGCTCACGATCAGGAAGCGGTGCGTCAGGCGGCCGGTGGCCGGGTCGAACAGCGGGAAGTATTTCTGGTTCAACCGCATGGTCAGGATCAGGCATTCCTGCGGCACTTGCAGGAACTGCGCTTCGAACTGGCCTACGTAGACGGTGGGATGTTCGACCAGGGCGGTGACTTCGTCGAGCAGCGCGGCCACTTCGGGGTCGTCGCCCAGCGTGGCCGACAGGCGGCCGGCGTGGTCGAGCAACTGGCGCTGGATTGCATCGCGGCGGCCTTCGAACGAGGCCACCACATGGCCCTTTTCGGCCAGGGTGGCGGCGTAGGCGTCGGCATCGGCGAAGGACACGGCGCCGCTGCTCATGAAGCGGTGGCCCAGGGTGTCGCGGCCGGCGGTCAGGCCCAGCGCGGTGACGGGCACGACGTCGGCGCCGAACAGGGCGACCAGGCCATGCGCCGGGCGCACGAACTTCACGGTGGTGACGCCGTCGGCCAATTGGTAGCGCATGACCTTGGGGATCGGCAGGCCGTCGATAGCCGCGTCGATGCCTTCCTGCAGGCCGGCGGCCAGTTGGGCGCCGGGGGCGGTGCCGCGGGCGACCAGGTAGTCTTGCTTGCCGTCGGATTCGCGTTCCAGGGTGGCCAGGTCGATGTTGTCCAGGCCCTTGGCGGCCAGCTTCTTTTGCAGCGCCGGGGTCGCCTTGCCGTCTTCGGTCAGGCCGATCTTCACGGGCATCAGCTTTTCGGCGTAGGCCTGGTCAGGCGCCTGGGCCAGCACGGCCGACAGGTGCACGGCCAGGCGGCGCGGCGTGGAAAACGCCTGCACGGCGCAGCCGTCGGCCAAGAGGCCGTGGCGGGCCAGCGTGGCGCGTACGCCTTCGGCAAAGGCCTGGCCCAGCTTCTGCAGGGCCTTGGGCGGGAGTTCTTCGGTCAGCAGTTCGACCAGCAGCGGGCGGATGTTCGTCGTCATTTATGCAGCCTCCCCGGCGGCCTTGTCGCGGCCCAGCATGGGAAAGCCCAGTCGTTCGCGGGAATCGTAATAGGCCTGCGCGACGGCGCGCGACAGGTTGCGGATGCGGCCGATGTAGGCGGCGCGTTCGGTCACGCTGATCGCGCCGCGCGCGTCCAGCATGTTGAAGGTGTGCGCGGCCTTGAGCGCGGCCTCGTAGGCGGGCAGCGCCAGGGGCACGTCCATCAGGCGCTTGGCTTCGGCTTCGTAGTCGTTGAAGTGCGAAAACAGCATCTCGGCCGACGAGTGCTCGAAGTTATAGGTGGATTGCTCGACTTCGTTCTGGTGGAACACGTCGCGGTACAGCACGCGGTTGCCGTTGGCGCCTTCGGTCCAGACCAGGTCGTACACGCTTTGCACGTCCTGCAGGTACATGGCCAGGCGTTCCAGGCCGTAGGTGATTTCGCCCGTGGTCGGGGTGCAATCCAGGCCGCCCACCTGCTGGAAGTAGGTGAACTGGGTGACTTCCATGCCGTTGAGCCAGACTTCCCAGCCCAGGCCCCAGGCGCCCAGCGTGGGGTTTTCCCAGTCGTCTTCGACGAAGCGGATGTCGTGCTGGGTGGGGTCGATGCCCAGCGCCTTGAGCGAACCGATGTACAGGTCCAGGATTTCCGGAGGCGCGGGTTTCAGCACCACCTGGTACTGGTAATAGTGTTGCAGGCGGTTGGGGTTTTCGCCGTAGCGGCCATCCTTGGGGCGGCGCGAGGGCTGCACGTAGGCGGCGCGCCAGGGTTCCGGCCCGATGGCCCGCAGGAACGTGGCCGTGTGCGAGGTGCCGGCGCCGACTTCCATGTCGTAGGGCTGCAGCAGGGCGCAACCCTGCTTGTCCCAGTATTCCTGGAGCGTAAGGATGATTTGCTGAAAGGTGAGCATAGGATTCTTGGAATTCGGTCGCCGGGCGACGTCTGCCGTGGGCGTGGGAAACCGGGCATTTTAACTGGCCCGGGGCAGGGCGGGGGCCGGGCCCCGGAAATGGGGCGATATCCCCACCGTTACATGTTTCCTGGCGTGCCAAGGCCGCCGATCGTCCCGCCGGGAACGGATGGCATGGGTCGCCCGGCCGGCGTGCTCCTGGCGGACACCGGCCGGCCCCACGCCTGCGGCGGCCAACCAATGGTCGTATCATTCCGGGTTGACGCGCAGTCTTATATAAAACCAACGCATCACACCAACACCCCGGAAGGAGCATCCGCATGTCTGACCTGATCTCGGTGGAAGTCGCCGACGGCATCCAGATCATCACGATCAACCGCCCCGAAGCCAAGAACGCCATCAACCTGGAAACCGCGCAGGCCATGGCCGCCGCGCTGGACCAGCTGGACAGCCGCGACGACGTGCGCATCGGCATCCTGACGGGCGCAGGCGGCACGTTCTCGTCGGGCATGGACCTGAAGGCCTTTGCCAAGTCGGGCCAGCGCCCCTATGTGGAAGGCCGCGGTTTCGCCGGCCTGAACGAAGCGCCGCCCAAGAAGCCCCTGATCGCCGCGGTCGAAGGCTATGCCCTGGCCGGTGGCTGCGAAATGGCCCTGGCGTCCGACCTGATCGTGGCCGCCAGCAACGCCAAGTTCGGCCTGCCCGAGGTCAAGCGCGGCCTGGTGGCCGGCGCCGGCGGCATGCTGCGCCTGCCGCGCCGCCTGCCGTACCACATCGCCATGGAAGTGATCCTGACGGGCGACATGCTGAGCGCCGAGCGCGCCTACAGCTTTGGCCTGGTCAACCGCCTGACCGAACCCGGCGGCGCCCTGGCCGGCGCGCTGGAACTGGCGCGCGCCATCGTCGAAAACGGCCCGCTGTCGGTGCAGACCGCCAAGAGCATCGTGGCGCAGTCGGGCGACTGGAACCAGGACGACATGTTCAACCGCCAGCGGCCGCTGATCGCCCATATTTTCGCGTCGGCCGATGCGAACGAAGGCGCCACGGCTTTCGCCGAGAAGCGCAAGCCCGTCTGGCAGGGTAAATGAATCTTGCCCCCACGCCGCGCTTGCTTTGCAAGCTAGCTGCCCCCCGAGGGGGCTTTTCTGCCTTGGGGCGGCCCGGCGGCAGAAATCCTTCTTTCATTGCGTGGCTGGCTTGCTAGCCGGCCGCGTTTTCACGTTCCCTTCGTAACCCGCATATCGCCATGTCCGTCCTCATCAAAGAAGAAGACTTCATCCAGTCTATCGCTGATGGCATCCAGTTCATCAGCTACTACCATCCCGTCGACTACATCCGCCACCTGGCCCGCGCCTACGAGCGCGAGGAAAGCCCGGCCGCGCGCGATGCGATGGCGCAGATCCTGACCAACTCGCGCATGTGCGCCGAGGGCAAGCGTCCGCTGTGCCAGGACACCGGCATCGTCAACGTGTTCCTGAAGGTCGGCATGGAAGTGCGTTTTGACACCAAGCGCACGCTGCAGGAGCTGTGCGACGAAGGCGTGCGCCGCGGTTACCTGAACCCGGACAATCCCCTGCGCGCCTCGGTGCTGGACGATCCGCTGTTCGCCCGCAAGAACACCCGCGACAACACGCCCTGTATCCTGCACGTCGAGCTTGTCCCGGGTGACAAGGTCGACGTGCAGCTGGCTTCGAAGGGCGGCGGTTCGGAAAACAAATCCAAGTTCGCCATGCTCAACCCCAGCGACTCGCTGGTGGACTGGGTGCTCAAGACGGTCCCGACCATGGGCGCCGGCTGGTGCCCGCCGGGCATGCTGGGCATTGGCGTCGGCGGCACCGCTGAAAAGGCCATGCTGATGGCCAAGCAGTCGCTGATGGAAGACATCGACATGTACGAACTGCTGGCCCGCGGCCCGCAGAACAAGCTGGAAGAGCTGCGCATCGAGCTGTACGAGAAGGTCAACGCGCTGGGCATCGGCGCCCAGGGCCTGGGCGGCCTGACCACCGTGCTCGACGTCAAGATCAGCACCTTCCCGACGCACGCCGCGTCCAAGCCCGTCGCCATGATCCCGAACTGCGCGGCCACCCGCCACGCCCACTTTGAGCTGGATGGCTCGGGCCCGGCCCGCCTGGACCCGCCGTCGCTGTCCGAATGGCCGGAAGTGCACTGGGCGCCGGACTACAACAAGTCCAGGCAGGTCGACCTGAACACGCTGACGCGCGAAGAAGTCGCCAGCTGGAAGCCGGGCCAGACCCTGCTGCTGTCCGGCAAGATGCTGACCGGCCGCGATGCCGCGCACAAGCGCATCCAGGACATGCTGGCAAAGGGCGAGCCGCTGCCGGTGGATTTCACCAACCGCGTCATCTATTACGTGGGCCCGGTGGATCCGGTGGGCGACGAAGTGGTGGGTCCCGCCGGCCCGACCACCGCGACGCGCATGGACAAGTTCACCGACATGATGCTGGAGAAGACCGGCCTGATCTCCATGATCGGCAAGTCCGAACGCGGCCCCGTCGCCATCGAGGCGATCAAGAAGCACGGCTCGGCCTACCTGATGGCCGTGGGCGGCGCGGCCTACCTGGTGTCCAAGGCCATTCGCGGCGCCAAGGTGCTGGGCTTTGCCGATCTGGGCATGGAAGCCATCTACGAATTCGACGTGAAGGACATGCCGGTGACCGTGGCGGTTGACGCCCAGGGCACCTCGGTCCACAACACCGGTCCGAAGGAATGGCAGGCCAAGATCGGCAAGATTCCGGTCGCGGTGGCGTAAGTCTCGTCAGCCAGAAAATCGGCCGCTCTCGTAGCGGCCGTTTTTTTGCGCGGCAGGGCTGTGTTTATACTGGCCCCTGTTCCGGGATAGTTCAGCGGTAGAACATCCGGCTCCAGTCTGGATAGGCGCTGGTTCGACTCCAGCTCCCGGATCCCTTTTCCCACCAGGTGCCCCATGCATCACGACGACGCGCCGGATGCCGGCGGGGTAGGCAGCGGCTACGCGGCCGCCATGCTCGCCAAGGCCTTCCTGACTCACGAGACCCACGCCGAACCCGCCGTGCGCGAGCGCGCTGCCGAGCGGGTTGCGCGTTGGCGGCAGGTGCTGGAACAGACGCTGGCCGGCACGGTCGACTATGGATCGCGCACGCCGCTGGCCGGCATTCCCGACTGGGTCACGCTGGAAGTCATCACGGGCGGGTTCGCCACCGGCCAATTGCTGGCGGGCGGACCGCTGGCGGACTTCGAGCGCGAACTGGCCGCCCGCACGCCGGGCATCCGCGCGGGCCACGAGCGGCGGGATCTGAATACCTATTTTCTTGGCGAGGCCGGCATTGCCCAGTTGCAGGCGCGCCTGGCCGATGGCGACTATCACATCGATCTGCCCGAAGAGGCGGCGTTGCTGACGGTGGCCTGGCTGTTGCGGCACGGCCAGGCGCAAGCCGCGCGCGACCTGGTCGCGGCGCTGGCGCCGTTCTTTGACCGCCTGCGCTTCTATCCCGCGCCCTGGGCCGGCGATGAGCCGGCCGCTGCGGACCTGCATGTCAGGACCGCGGGCGAGGTTGCCGGGGTGCTGGCCGTGCTGGCGCCGCAACCGCGCTTGCAAGCACAGCGCACGACCGTGACCGAGCTGCTGCCGCGCCATGACCGCGCGGTGGCCCTGTTTCTGGAAACGGTGCAGGACGATTGGCCATGCCGGCGCTACCCCGAGGGCTGGAGCGAACGCGCGGCGGCCCTGGTGGGCGAGGTCGAGGCGGCGCAGGCGGCTTCTGGGCAAGCGCTGGGCGGCCTGTCGCGGCGGCACCGGCACAAGCGTGAATTGTTCGACCTGCTGGCGCAATGCGTCCGGGCCGCCGAGACCTTGACGGGCAGGCAGGTGGGGCGGGTGCGCCGCCTGTTGCAGGATTACGTGGCGGCGCACGGCGAGCCGGACGGCCAGGCGGTGCAGGCCCTGCGGGCCCGGCAGCGCGGCGACGTCGCCGCACCGGGCTTTGAAGCGGCGGCACGCGTTGTCGCCGCCCGCTTGCGGGACTACCCTGAACAGGCCGGCGTGCAGGACCTGGCGCCCGTGCTGGCGCCGCTGGCCGAGACCGAGGCGCGCGGCGCGGGTCTGCCGGCAGGCCTGGCCGTGCCGGGGCCCGTGGCGCGGCGGGTGCTGCGCTGCCGGACCGGTACGCTGGCGCAATTGGTCGAACGAGGTTTGATCCGCTCGAGCGAATTCCTGGCCACCTTTACGCCGCAGGTCACCGCCGCGCAGCAAGGCGCGGGCTTTGCCGATCCATCGCTGCGTACGCTGTATGAAGCGACCTATCGCGCATTCCGGCGTCGACGGTCCCTGTTGCTGCTGAATCTGGCGCGCCAGGCGGCGCTCGGCGATCTGCCGTGGATTGCTGCCGTCGAAAGCTCGCGCCAGCCGGCGCAACAGGATGCCGACGCGGCCGGCGCCGCGTTGACCGAGATCGCCGGCCTGGCCTTGACCGCGTTCCCGCACGCCGCGCTGCCCAACAAGCTGCTGCAAGAGCTGCGCGCCTTGAGCGAACGGGCCGGCCGCGACCTGCCGTGGGGCGAGGAGTTGGCCGCCGATATCTTCATGGGCGAGTTCGGCCCCCAGTTTGTCCAGGCCGCGCGATGCGCGGCGGCCTTGCTGGACGGCAGCCTGTACGCCCGTTACTACGCGCTGGAGGTGCCCGCCATCCTGGCGTTGGCGCCCGCGCGCGGCGAAACGGCCTTTGTCCGCCTGTGCGCCGCGCGCGCCGGTGTGCCGCCGGGGTTCGGGCAGGTCGGCGCGAACGGCATGGTGATCGAACAGCAGCAGATCCTGACTACCCACAACCTGGCGCTGCTGGTGACCGGCGCCGGCTTGGGGCCGGCCTTGCGCGAGCGCCACGGCCAACTGGCCTTTGCCGCGTTCGAATGGCTCTGCGCGCGCCAGCAGATGAAGACCGATGTCTGGCATGCGCGCATCCGCATGCTGCGCAATACCGCCGTGGCCTGGCGGCAGGCGCTGTTCTTCCTGTCGCTGGCCACGCCGGCCGAGCGGGATGAGACGATTGCCGCCATGCAGGCACATCTGGCGGCGCAGGGGGCGGCGTTCCAGGCGCTGTTCCGTCCCGTCATGCGCGGTTTGCAGCAGGCGGCGCGCGGCGCCACCCTGCCGCAGCACGAGGCGGGTGAGCAGGGCGCACGCGTGTTTCGCGGCTGGTTCGCCACGCGCCACTGGATGCTGGACGAGCCGGCCTGAACCGGGCCGGGGCGGATGCCCTGGCCACGCCCGGGCCGACCGCCGGTGACCTCGCCTGGCGCCTCAGGCGGCCTGCAACACCTGCAGCACATTGCGCGCCGCGCCCACGCCCATCTTCACATAGGCATCGCGCGTGACGCCGCCCACATGCGGACTCAACAGCAGCCCGGGCTGGCCGTGGAACGGATGCGGCACGGGCGGCGGTTCCTGCTGGAAGCTGTCCAGCCCGGCGCAGGCCACCTTGCCGCTGCGCACCGCGGCCAGCAGATCTTCTTCGTTCACCAGCCCGCCGCGCGCGGTGTTGACCAGCAGCAGGCCGTCGCGGCACTGCGCCAGCGTGGCCGCGCTGATGAGGTCGCGATTGGCGTCGGTCAGTGGGCAATGCAGCGAGATCGCGTCGGCCTTGGCCCACAGTTGCGGCAAGTCCACCGGTTCGATCCATGGCGGCAGGTTCTCGGCGTAAGGGTCGTGGCCGATCACCCGCATGTCCAGCGCGTGCGCGACCGTCGCCACGCGCCGGCCGATCGCGCCCAGGCCCACCAGCCCCAGCGTGCGGCCGGCCAGTTCGATGCTCTTGTGCGTGGCCTTGTCCCAGTGGCCGGCGTGCATGCGGGCGTCCAGCGGCACGATGGACTTGGCGCAGGCCAGCAGCAGCGCGATGGCGTGTTCGGCCACCGCGGCGGCATTGGCGCCGGCCGCCGCCTTGACGGCAATGCCGCGCGCAGCGGCCGCCGCGCTGTCGATGGTGTCGATGCCGCTGCCGTGCTTGGAAATCACGCGCAGCGAGCGCGCGGCGTCGATGACGGCGGCGCTGATGCGGCCGTAGCGCACGACGAGCGCCACCGGATCGTGCTGGCGCACCAGCGCCACGAGGTCCTGTTCCGTGGGCCGCGCACCCGCGTAGACCAGCGCATAGCCGTCCAGCGTCTTCACGGCCTCGTCCGCCAGGTCGGCGCCGGTGACGAGGATGATGGGGCGGGCGGATGCGGCCATTGCGTCCGTCGAGGACACGGTGGATGTCATAGCGTTTCCCCCGCGCGCAGGGCACCGGCCGCGCGCAAGGCGTCCTGCAGCCAGGGCGCGCCCAGTTGGCCGGCCTTGATCTCGGCGATGCGGCGCGCTTCGGCGTCCACTTTCTGCTGGGCCAGCGCCAGGATGTCTTCGGCGTTTTCGCGCGGCACGACCACCACGCCGTCGGCATCGCCCACGACCAGGTCGCCCGGATTCACGGTGACGCCGGCCAGCGTCACCGGCCAATTCACGCGGCCCGGCAGGCCCTTGGTGGGGCCGTTGGGGTTGGTGCCCACGGCGAATACCGGAAAGTCGCCTTCGACCAGTTCGGCCGCATCGCGCACGGCGGCATCGACCACGAAGCCGGCCAGGCCGCTGGCGCGCGCCTGCGTCACCATGATGGCGCCGCACAGCGCGGCCGAGCGGTCGCCCTTGCCTTCGACGACGATGACGTCGCCCGGCTGTGCCAGCGCCAGCGCGGCATGGAACATCAGGTTGTCGCCGGGCCGCAGCTCGACGGTGAAGGCCGGGCCGGCCACGTGCATGCGCGGCGATAGCGGCGCGATGCGGCCGCCCAGCGCGCCGCGGCGTCCGCCCACGTCGGCCAGGATGGCGGCCTGGAATCCGCGGGCGCGTTCGACCAGTTCGGGGCGCACGCGCTGGATGTCGCGGCGAATGGCGGGCAGGGAGGTCGGGTTCATGATGCTGCTTCCTATGTCGGGATGAAAAGAGAACCGGGGTTCAATCGATGGGGTCAGATGACGGGCTTCAGTCGATCTTTGCGCCGGATTTCTTGACGATGGCGGCCCACAGCTCGCGGTCGTGGCTCAGGCGCTGGGCAAGCGCCTGCGGCGTGCCGCCCAGCACTTCGCCGCCTTCGGCGCGGATCTTTTCCTGGTACTCGGCGCTGGCCATGGCCTTGTTGGCCGCGGCGTTCAGCGCCTGGATCACCGGCTCGGGCGTGCCGGCCGGGGCCAGCAGGCCGAACCAGGTGGTGGCGTCAAAGCCGATGTAGCCGGCCTCGCTGACAGTGGGCACGTCCGGCAGCTCGGCCACGCGCTTGCCCGACGTCACCGCCAGCGCGCGCAGCTTGCCCGTGCGGATCTGGCCCAGGGCGGTGGGAATGGACGACATGAACAGCTGCACCTGGCCGCCGAACAGGTCATTGAGCGCCTGGTTGGCGCCCTTGTACGGAATGTGCTGCAGCTGGATGCCGGCCGACTGCTGCAGCAGTTCGGCGGTCAGGTGGGCGACGGTGCCGTTGCCCGGCGAGGCGAAATTGAGCGCGCCAGGATGGGCCTTGGCCTCGCGCACCACGTCGGCCAGCGTCTGGTACGGGGAATTCGCGGCCACCACCAGCACCAGCGGCGCGGTGGCCACCAGCGCAACCGGCGCCAGGTCCCTGGACGGGTCGTACGACAGCTTGGTGTACAGCGTGGGGTTGATGGCCAGGTTGCTGGTCTGGCCCAGCACCAGGGTGTAGCCGTCGGGCGCCGAGCGCGCGGCAGTTTCCACGCCCAGGTTGCCCCCGGCGCCGGGCCGGTTTTCCGCCACCAGGCTCCAGCCCGACGTCTTGTTCAGGGCCACGCCCAACTCGCGGGCGATGATGTCGGTGCCGCCGCCGGGCGGGAAGGGCACGATCAGGCGGATCGGGCGGTCGGGATAGGTCTGGGCGACGCTGGCGGCGCCCCACAGCAGGCCGGCGGTCAGGACGGCCGCGCGCATAAGCACGTTCATGGTTTGTCTCCGAAATGTTCTGGCGTTCACAGGCCCCGCGGGCCGTTTGCCACCGCCCGTCGTGTGCGGGCTTGATGGCCGTCGAACTATAGAAAGCCGTTTCGCTGCATACAATGCTGTTTCACTGAATGAAACGCGGCGCATGCCGTGAAACGCACCCGCCATGAAGAAGACACCTGTTCCCGCCGTGGTCCCCGAGGTTCGCGAAGCCGACGGCGTTATTGCCGTGGCGCGCGCGATGCGCCTGCTGGAAGCCTTCCAGGTCGACGACGCGTTCCTGTCGCTGGCCGAGCTGAGCCGCCGCGCCGGTATGCACAAGACCACCACGCTGCGCATCGCCCGCACGCTGGCGCAGGCGCGCTACCTGGTGCAGCGCGAGGAAGACGGCGCCTGGCGCCTGGGCCCCGCGACGGGCTGGCTGGGCGCGCGCTACCAGGCCTCGTTCGACCTGGACAACGAGATCGAGCCGACCCTGCGTGCGTTGACGCGCGAGACGGGCGAGAGCTCGTCGTTCTTCGTGCGCGAAGGCGATATCCGCACCTGCCTGGTGCGGGTGGAAGGGCCCAAGGCGATCCGCCACCACATCCGCATGGGCGAGGTGCTGCCGCTGGAAAAGGGCTCGCCGGGGCGCGTGCTGCTGGCGTTCTCGGGCGAGCCGGGCGCGCTGTACGAACGCATCCGCCGCGAAGGCTTCTATATCTCGATCGGCGAGCGTGAAGCCGAGATCGCCAGCGTCTCGGCGCCGGTGTTCGGGTCGAACTGGCGCCTGCTGGGCGCCCTGAGCGTGTCGGGGCCGGCAGGCAGGCTGCCGCGCGCCAAGCTGCAAGGCTTTGCCAAGCTGGTCAGCCAGAAGGCCAGCCAGTTGTCGTATGCCTTGAGCGGCGGCGCGCAACGGGCGGCCCCGGTGCGCACGCAGTGGCATCCGTGACGTCGCGCCGCCAGGGATAGGCATTGCCGCCATCCCTGGCCTTGCGCGCGGGCCGGCCCGCGCCTAGCCCGCAGTTCCCTTCGTGAATGCGGCAATCGCCTCAGGCGACTTGCCCAGCACCTCGCGCAGCACTTCTTCGGTGTGCTGGCCCAGCAGCGGCGGCGCGCGCCGATAGACCACGGGCGACGCCGAAAACCGCAGCGGACTGGCGGTGATGGGCGCCACGCCGCCCGACGGATGCGGCAGGTCACGCCGCAACTGCCGCGCCGCGACCTGCGGATGCGCAAAGGCCTGGGCGATGTCGTTGATCGCCCCGCAGGGCACGCCCACGGCCTCCAGCTTGGCGATCCAGTCATCGCGCTTGCCCTGCCGCATGATCTCGGCCAGCAGCGCCACCAGCGTGTCCCGGTGGGTTACGCGCAGCCGGTTGGTGGCAAAGCGCGGGTCGTCGCCCAGCTCGGCGGCGCCAATGGCCGTGCAGTACGCGCGGTACTGCGATTCGTTGCCCGTGGCCACGATCAGGTGGCCGTCGCTGGCCGCGAACACCTGGTAGGGCACCACGTTCTGGTGCGCGTTGCCGGCACGCGTGGGCGCCACGCCGGAATTGAAGTAGTTCGAGTTCTGGTTGGCCAGCAGCGCCACGTGGCTGTCCAGCAGCGCGATGTCCAGGTGCTGGCCCAGGCCGCTGCGGTGACGCTCTTGCAGCGCCGCCAGGATCGCCACCGTGGCGTACATGCCGGTCACGATGTCGGTCACGGCCACGCCGGCCTTTTGCGGACCGCCGCCCGGCAGGTCGTCGCGTTCGCCGGTGATGCTCATCAGTCCGCCCATGCCCTGGATCATGAAGTCGTAGCCGGGGCGGCGGGCGAACGGGCCGTCCTGGCCGAAGCCGGTGACCGAGCAGTAGATCAGGCGCGGATTGATGGCCTGCAGGCTGGCATAGTCCAGCCCATACCTGGCCAGGCCGCCAACCTTGAAATTCTCGACCAGGATGTCGCTGACGGCCGCCAGCTCGCGAATCAGCGCGGCGCCTTCCGGCGTGGCCATGTCGGCTTCGACCGACCGCTTGTTGCGGTTGGCGCTCAGGTAGTAGGCGGACTCGTTGGTGTCGACGCCGTCGCCATCCTTGAGAAACGGCGGCCCCCAGGCGCGGGTGTCGTCGCCGACGCGGGGCCGTTCGATCTTGATGACGTCGGCCCCCAGATCGGCCAGGTTCTGCGTGCACCAGGGACCGGCCAGGATGCGCGACAGGTCCAGCACGCGGATGCCGTCCAGGGCGGGCGCGCGGCTCATGCCCGCACCTCGGCGGCGCCATGGGTCAGGACGACGGTGCCGCGTTCCAGCGCGCGGGCAATGAAGCGGATCTGGCCATCGGCCAGGCGCCACATGTCGCATTGCAGCGTTTCGCCCGGGTAGACCGGCGCCGAGAAGCGCGCGTCCAGCCGGGTCAGGCGCGCGGCGTCGTAGTCGCACCAGGTTTTGACGATGGCGTGCGCCGCCACGCCGTAGGTGCACAAGCCGTGCAGGATCGGACGCGCATAGCCGGCCTGGTGCGCGACCTCGGGATCGGCATGCAGCGGATTGCGGTCCGCGTTCAGCCGGTACAGCAAGGCGGCCTGAGGCGGAATGCGCAATTCGCAACGCCGGTCCGGTTCGCCGACCGGCGCGGCCGGCAAGGGTTCGGGGTTGGCATCGCCTTCGCCAAAGCCGCCGTCGCCGCGGCAGAACGTGCTTTGTTGCAGCGTGGCCAGGTGGGTGCCGGCCTCGTCATGCAGCGTGCGTTCGGTGACGACGATGGCGCCCTTGTCCGCGCCCTTGTCGATCACATGCGTGATGCGGCTTTTGCCGACGACCGTGCCGGCCGTGGGCAGGGGCGCATGCAGCGTCATGCGCTGTTCGCCATGCACCAGCCGCACCCAGTCGATGCCGGCGCGCGGATCGCTCATCCAGAAGCCGGGGTAGCCCAGCACCACGCTCATGGTCGGAAAGGATTGCAGGCCTTTCTCGTACACGTAGCGCAGCTGGCGGCTGTCTTCGGGGTCTTGCCCCAGGCCGATGCCCAGCGCATACAGCATGGTGTCCTTGTCTTCGTAGTGCTGGCGCACGTCATCGAAACGCCAGTGCTTCACGGTTGCGTAGTCCAGCGGCATGGCGGTCTCAGATGGGGTCCCAGTCGATCACGTCGGGCGAACGCTCCAACGCGTAGAAGTGCTTGCGCATGGCGGGCACGGCGATCTCGCCGATGCTTTCGGGCGTCCAGCCATCACTGTGGTGCAGGCTGCGCACGGGGCGCGGCTGGCTCATCAGCATGATCTCGTTGGCGCGCACCGCGAAGATCTGCGCGGTGACTTCGCTGGCCGCGTCGCTGGCCAGGTACACGGCCAGGGGCGCGACCTTGCCGGCTTCCATCTTCTTCAGTTTCTCGACGCGCGCCTTTTCCTCGTCGGTCTCGGCGGGAATGGAACTGGTCATGCGGCTCCAGGCAAACGGCGCGATGCAGTTCGAACGCACGTGATAGCGCGCCATGTCCAGCGCGATGGACTTGGACAACGCCACGATGCCCAGCTTGGCGGCTGCGTAGTTGGCCTGGCCGAAGTTGCCGATCAGTCCCGAGGTGGACGTCATGTGCACGAAGGCGCCCGATTCCTGTTCGCGAAAATACGGCGCCGCCGCACGGCTCATGAAGAACGAGCCATTCAGGTGCACGTCGATGACCTGGCGCCACTCTTCTTCGCTCATCTTGTGGAACACGCGGTCACGCAGATTGCCGGCGTTGTTGACCACCGCATCGATGCGGCCGAAGGCGTCGATGGCGGTCTGCACGATCCGGCTGGCACTATCGTAGGCCGCCACGCTGTCGGTGTTGGCCACCGCCTGTCCGCCTGCCGCGACGATCTCGCGCACCACGGCGTGCGCCGGGCCGTCGCCGCCGCCTTCGCCGGTGAGCGACACGCCGATATCGTTGACCACCACCTTGGCGCCCGCCTGCGCCATGGCCAGCGCAACGCCGCGGCCGATACCGCCGCCCGCGCCCGTCACCACCACTACCTTGCCGGAAACAATACCGCTCATTGCGCCCACTCCTGTGCCGCGGCGCGCACGCCGCATGGAAAACCGTTCCGCGTCAAACCCGATGGTTTACGGGGTAGCCCCATGGTATGTTCGTGACGGCATTCGAAGAATTCAAAATTAGAAATGCCCCCCTTCTGCGTGGTGGAACATGAGACATGATCTGACTGACCTGCGGCTCTTCCTGAACGTGGGAGAAACGCTGAATCTGACGCGCGCGGCCGAACGCACGTTTCTGTCGCTACCCGCAGCTAGCGCGCGGGTCAAGCACATGGAAGAAGCCTTCAAGGCACGCCTGCTGGTACGCATGGCGACCGGGGTGGCGCTGACGCCGGCGGGCGAGGTGCTGCTCAAGCACGCCAACGCCGTGTTCCGCCAGCTCGAATGCCTGAACGCCGATCTGCAGCCTTACGCCAGCGGCCTGAAAGGGCGCCTGCGCCTGTTGGCCAACACCACCGCGACCAATTCCTTCCTGGCCGATGCGCTGTCCACCTTCCTGGCGGAGAACCCCGACGTGGACGTGGAACTCGAGGAAAAGATCTCGGGCGACATCGTCATTGCGATCCGCGCGGGCGCTGGCGACCTGGGGCTGGTGGCGGGCAACATCGACGTCGAGGGCCTGGACGTTACCCCGCTGTTCCGCGATGAACTCACGGTGGTCACGGCGCTGGATCACCCCCTGGCAGCCCAGAAATCGGCGCATTTCGCCGACCTGGTCGACGCCTACCAGTTCGTCGGCATCCACCCCGACAGCGCGATCCAGACCTTCCTGGAAGACATCGCCAGCGGCCTGGGCAAGCGCATCTGCCAGCGCGTACACGTCGGCAGTTTCGAGGCCGTGTGCCGCATGGTGGAAGCCGGCGCCGGCATCGCCGTGGTGCCCCGCGCCTGCGCCGCGCGCTACAGCCGCCCCGATGCGCTGCACGTGCTGAAACTGGAAGACCCCTGGGCCCTGCGCGACCGCCTGCTGTGCCGCCAACGCGGCCGCGACCTGCCCAGTTTCGCCGAGTGCTTCATCGAACACGTGCAACGCGCGGCCAGTAGACGCCAAAGATAGTGTCCGCTGACCGAACGCGGTATGCCGGCGAAAGAGGGGCTTTTGAAAATGTGTAGCGGCAAAAGCGGCGCGGAGGCAAATAATAAAAAAGCCCCGGCCGTGCATGACGCGCGGCAACGCAGAAGACGGGGCGGGCAGGCGGCAGGGCACCGCGTGGTTCTGGTGCAGCGTGCGGCCAGGCCACCGACAAGAACGACCCTCAGGAGACCGCCTTGCAAGATCTTCAACGCCGCCGCGTCATCGCGGGGCTGGGCGCCGCGTGCGCCACCGCCATGCTTCCCAAGTTCGCCCACGCCGCCAGCTGGCCCGGCCACGCCGTGACTTTCATCGTGCCGTTTCCCGCCGGCGGCCCGGTGGACACGACAGCCCGCTTCACGACTCAACCCCTGGGTCACCTGTGGTCGGTGCCCACGGTCGTGGACAACCGTTCGGGCGCAGGCGGGATCGTCGGCGCACAATTCGCGGCCAAGGCCGAACCCGACGGCTACAACTTCTTCTTCGCTTCGATCCACCATGCGGTGTTGCCAAGCCTGCGCGACAACTTGACGTACGACATCACGCGCGATTTCGTGCCGGTCGGCATGGCGGCGGTCTTCCCGATCGTGCTGGTGGTGAACCCATCGCTACCGGTGAATTCGGTGAGCGAACTGATCGCCTATGCGAAAGCCAACCCGGGAAAACTGTCGTTCAGTTCATCGGGCACGGGCGGCGGCACGCACCTGGCGGGCGAGCTGTTCAACGCGATGGCAGGCGTCAAGATCCAACACATCCCGTACCGAGGCAGCGCACCGGCGATGCAAGACTTGCTGGGCGGCCAGGTACAAGTGATGTTCGCCGACGGGCCTTCCGCCGTGCCGCATCTGAAGACAGGCAAGGTGCGCGCGCTGGGGGTCGGCAATCCGACGCGGTCAAGCATGCTGCCGGACGTGCCGACGATTGCAGAGTCGGGGCTGCCGGGGTACGAGGCTTATTCCTGGAGCGGGCTGATGGCGCCCAAGGGGACGCCGGGGGAGATCGTTTCCAAATTGAATGCCGATTTGGTGAAGGTCTTGTCTGACGCTGGGACGGCGAAGGCTATGTTGGCGGCCGGGGCTGAGCCTAAGCCTGGGAGTGCTGGGGAATTTGGGGAGTTTGTGAAGGGCGAGGTTGTTAAGTGGCGGGAGTTGATCAGGAAGGCGGATATCAAGCTTGAGTAGTTCGGTGGATTTTCGTTCTTGAGTCGCGCTTGGCGGTGTCGGTGTGCGGTTGGGGGGGGGCTACGATTGCAGGGGCCTATCCGGGATTTTGTGGGCGGGGCATATCATGAGGACTAAAGATCATGGATATGCCGATGAAGAAGAAACGT
>NZ_JBYSYL010000018.1:0-112581 GCF_058783235.1 Achromobacter sp. FW305-C-28
GCGGGCGACCTGCGCGTGGGCGGGGCGCTGGACGCAACGGGCAAGGCAACGGGCCAGGCGCAGTCGCTGGTCAATGAATCGGCCACCATCGAAGCCGAACGCAACGCCGACATCGCGGCGGCCAGCATCCAGAACCGCAACCTGCACTTCGCCAGTGAAACGGTCGAGGTCAGCCGCGAAGCCAAGTGGTTCTATCGATTGGACGGCACGACCGAGATCGTCGATGGCGAAGGCATGTGGTTCTGCAACACCGTCAAATCCATCTGCGGTCGCGGCCCCAGCTGGATGGGTCAATACGACGAGCGGCGCCTGCTGCTGCCGTCGACCCGCTATCCGGAAAGCCAGTACGGCCCGCCCTTTGACTACAGCAATATCCAGGAAGACCAGCAAGGCCGTGCCGGCGTCAGCGCGCCGATCGGGCTGGCGTACATCGCCGAACACTACGACTGCAGCGGCGGCGATGCGGGCAACTGCTACACCAATCCGCCCCAATTCCTGTACAAGCCCGATGCCAAGATCTGGTCGGTCTTCGGGGTCGAGCGCCCCACCGGCATCAAGAAACCGCCAACTCCGGACGAGTGCGGATGGCGCTGCCCTGCCGACCTGGCCCAGCAACAGGCCACGTACGAACGCGACCTGCAGCTCTACGACACGTTGAACGACAAGATCAAGGACTTCAACGCCGACTTCCGCAACAACCGCATGATCAAGGACTTCACCTTCTACGAAGTCACGCAGATCACAAGCGAAACCCGCATCACGCAAAGTGATCCGGGCAAGATCCTCGTGGGCGGCAACGCACGCCTGGCCGGCAACATCGTCAACGACAAGAGCCGCATCCTGGCTGGCGGAACCCTCAAAACCGAGGGCGGCACGCTCAGCAACGTGGGCGCCGAAGGCCTGCGCACCGTCGACCGGGTAGGCACCATGGCCTACACCTACGAGAAAAACGACTCGCGCAAGTACAACCGGTCCGACTACAACGCCACCGTCCTGGCCGAACGCATCGAAACCGGCCTGGGCGCCGCGCAGGGCAATACGGCAGTGCCGACGTCCGGCCAGACGCCCGGCGCCAGCGCCGTCACCCAGGCGCTGCCGCCGGCCAGCCTGACCCGCATCACGCTGCCGGGTAACAAGGCCATCACGGTCGTCGTGCTGCCACCCGTCATCCCGACCAGCGCGCTGTACCGCGTCATGCAGGCGCCCAATGCGCCGTACCTGATCGCCACCGACAGCCAGTTCATCGGTTCGCGTTCGGTGGTGTCCAGCGACTTCCTGTTGCAGAAACTCAATCAGGACCCCGGCACGATCTTGAAACGCCTGGGCGACGGTTTCTATGAACAGAAACTGGTGGCCGAGCAGGTCATGCTCGCCAGCGGCCAGCGTTTCGTTGGCGACTACACCGACAACGAAACCCAATACAAGGCCTTGCTCACGGCCGGAGCAGACTTTGCCGGCAAGTTCGGGCTGACCGTCGGCACGGCGCTCTCTGAGGACCAGATGCGCCAATTGACCAGCGACATCGTCTGGTTGGTGGAGCAGACCGTCACCCTGCCCGACGGCACCCAGCAAAAAGTGCTGACCCCGCAGGTGTACCTGGCGGTCAAGCCCGGCGACCTGCGCGGCGACGGCTCCCTTATCGCGGGCCGTGACACGCAGATCAGCACCACGGGGGATGTGAACAACAGCGGCACCATCGGCGCGCGCAACGCGCTGGTCGTCGACGCGCAGAACGTGCGCAACAGCGTCGGCGCCATGCAGGGCAAGACCGTCAATCTGAACGCGCGCAACGACATCGACAACCTGGCGGGTCTGCTCAAGGGCGAGTCGGTCACGTTGGTTGCGGGCCGGGACATCAATTTGACGTCCAGCACCCAGTCGAACGTGCGCGGGGGTATCAGCAACACGATCGTTGATGGCGTGGCGCGCGTCGATGCGGGCACCTTGAACGCCCAGGCGGGGCGCGACTTCAATGCGCAGGCCGCTGCTATCGCCGCGAAAGACGACGCGACCATTCGTGCCGGAAACGATATCAATCTGACGGCCGCCGGTACGCGGTACGGGGAATCGCACGACTTCGGCAAGAAGAACCGGGCGGAGATGCGTACTACGACGGATATTGGCACGCAGATTGCCGCAGGTGGCAACCTCACGCTGATCGTCACGCAGGATGTCAACGCCATCGCCGCACAAGTGGCGTCGGACAAGCAACTGGCCGTGGGGGCCGGGCGCGACATCAACATAGTCGCGGGCGATTCCAGCGGGTACACCTACAACGAGATCTACTACAAGACCAAAGGGTTCCTGTCGAGCAAGACCACGCATCGCATCAGTGAGACGAGTTGGACTCAAGCGGTTTCGTCGACTTTCACGGGCGACACTGCGATCTTGATGGCTGGGCGGGACCTAAACGTTGTCGGCTCCAATGCTGCTGCACAGGATTCTCTGATCATGTCGGCCGACCGCAACGTCAACATCGTGGCGATGCAGAATAAGTCCGACGAGTACCAGTACGAGAAGATCAAGAAGTCTGGACTCGGAGGGCTAGGGGGCCTTAGCTACGGTTCCCGTCAGACCACGGATTGGACGGACACCAAGCGCGGCCTGAACACCGGCAGCACGGTAGGCAGCGTTACGGGCGACGTATTGATCAATGCCGGCGCATCGCTCAATGTCCTGGGTAGCGATGTTATCGCGCGTCAGGGCGATATTACGATGATGGGCCGCGACGTCAGTATCGTGGGTGGGGCCGACACCATGCGTCAGCGCGAGGTGCATGAGGTCAAGCAATCGGGTTTCACGTTGACCGCAAGCAACCCAGTCGTCAATGCCATGCAAACGGGCGGGCGTATGGCCGAAGCGGCCGGCAAGGTGGATAACCCGGTCATGATGGGGCTGGCCGGTGTCACCACCGGGCTTGCAGCCAGTAATGCCTACGACGCTGTGAAGAGCGATCCGTCCAAGTTGGGCGGCGCGAGCATCAAGATCAGTTACGGCAGCAGCAAGAGCACCAGCACGACTGATCGCAATTCTTCGGTCTCGGTGGGCTCGAATGTCGCGGCCGGAAAGGACCTGGTTATTGTCGCCAAGGGCGCGGGAAGCGCGTCGGACATTACGGTGATTGGTTCCAATCTGTCGGCTGGCAATAACGCGGTGCTTAAAGCAGATGGCGACATCTTGCTGCAGGCAGCCAAGAATACCTTCGAGCAGAAGACCGATAGCAAGAGCAGTGGCTTTAACGTTGGTATTGGCTTTAGCACCGGCCAGTCCAACGGCTTCACGCTTGAACTGGGCGCTTCGGCATCGCGAGGCAGTGCCGATGGCAAGGACCTGACGTGGACAAACAGTCAGGTGATCGCCGGTAACGTCCTCGCCTTGCAATCGGGCGGTGATACCACGCTCAAAGGCGCTGTCGGCAAGGCGGATCAGATCATTGCCTCTGTCGGGGGCAATTTGTTGCTGGAAAGCTTGCAGGACACAAGCACCTATAAATCGAAGCAATCAAGCGCGGGCGTGGGCCTGGTCCTGTGTATTCCGCCGTTCTGCGCCGGGGCGAGCAGCGTCAGTGCCAACTTCGGCACGGGCAAGATGAACAGTAACTTTCAGACGGTTACTGATCAGACGGGGCTATGGTCAGGCGATGGCGGCTTCCTGATTGACGTCAAGAACAACACGACGCTGATCGGCAGCGTCATTGCCAGCAGCGACAAAGCCGTAGCCGAAGGTCTGAACAAGCTCAGCACCGGCACGCTGGTCACGCAAGATATCAAGAACACCGCCAGCTATAACGCCAATCAAATTTCGGTGGGCGGTGGATTCGGCTTTGGTGGTGGGGCGGGCAAGGACGGCCCGGGGGCTCTAGGCACCACCAAGAACAACCAGGTGGCGGGCGGCGCGTCCAAGGAAGCGAGCACGTCCCTGCCTTCAAGCGGCGGGTTCTCGGCCAACCTGCCGGTGGTGGTCGCTGCCAGTGGCAAGGATAGCTCCACGACACAAAGCGCCATCAGTGGCTGCACGATCGTCATTCGTGACGAGGCTGCCCAACAGGCGCTGACAGGCAAGACCGCAGCCGAGACCATTGCGAGCTTGAACCGCGACACGTCCGATACGTTGAATGCGCTCAAGCCGATCTTTGACAAGGAGAAGATTGAGGCGGGCTTCGAGATCGCGTCAGAGGCCAGCCGGCAGATGGGGCAGTTCCTGACGAATCGGGCGAAGGAGGCGGATGCGCTGCAGAAAGCAATGGATGCTGAGGCGGACCCTGCGCTCAAGAACGATCTCCAAGCCCGGTATAAGGAAGCAGCCAAATGGGGGCCCGACGGGGCGTATCGTCTTGGGTTGACTGCCCTTTCAGCCGCCGCAGGGGGCAACGTCACGGGAGGTGCTGGTCAATTCTTGCAGTCCGCTACGGCGAACTATCTGCAGGCGTTGGGTGCCGGCAAAGTGAAGCAGATTGCGGATGCTTTGGACAGCGAGGCTGCTCGGACGGCATTGCAAGGGCTTGTGGGTTGTGCTGGCGCCATTGGTCAAGGAAGTAGTTGTGGTGTTGCAGCGGCGGGGGCTGCGGCGAGTGTCGTGCTCAACAACCTCATCCAGGGTCTTTCGGGTCAAGTTGGCAAGGAGCTGACGGCCGAGCAGAAAGAAGCACGAGTCAATCTGGTCGCCAGCCTTGTTGCTGGCCTTACCGCATCGCTGGGAGGAGATAGTGCTGTCGCGACCTTGGCCGCCCAGATCGAGACCGAGAACAATTATCTCGGGCAAAAAGCCGAAAACTTCAGGGCGTCCGAGCAGCGTCAATTCGATGCGGCAATCGCTTCTTGTGGTCCTGGGAATCCGGATAGTTGTGATCGAGCACGAGCACTGAGCGGCATGTCAGAGCGACGTGACAAAGAACTGGCTAGCGCTTGCGTAGATAGCGCCTCTTCTCTTTGTCGCATAGCGGTTCAGTTGGCCACAGCTAGCGGCAATGTGGTGTTTTTCGACAAGCGCGGGAGACCGTTTGCTGTACCGGCAGATTCTCCTATGATTCAAGCGGCGCCCGATCCTCGTGACGGGACGTGGCATTACACCGTCGCGGCTGGCGTTGCTGAGGGACTAGCGATTGACAGCGGTGGAGGGGCGCTGAGTGGGATAGTTTCTACGGTGCGTGGGCTATTGAGACCAACTGTGGCCGAAGTTGCCATGGCTGCCAAGAGAGGAGGTGCTGGTAAGCCGACCATAGAACTATTTGGTGGAAAAAATGCCCAGACACCGGGTGCCATAAATGTGGATATCCGGGCGGATATTCAAACAGGTATTCGTGCCGACGCTAGGCAATTGCCTTTCGCTGATAGTTCATTGGGGGAGATTGTCGCGAGCAATCCATTTATACCTAAAAACGCTGGTGGAACCAATTCGATGATGGACTTCTTGCCAGAAGCCACCCGTGTAGTGGAGCCTGGAGGGAAGATAGTTATTAACGCGAATTCGGCCAATCCCTATGGCAAACTGCCAAGTACATCTGATTTGGAGAGGTTAGGGTTGAGAATTGTTCAAAATTCCCCCCTTGACTCAAGGTTTTCGGGGTATACCTTTCTTCGTACTGATGGGAGCGTCATTA
Organism: Achromobacter sp. FW305-C-28; assembly: GCF_058783235.1. Lineage (NCBI taxonomy): Bacteria > Pseudomonadati > Pseudomonadota > Betaproteobacteria > Burkholderiales > Alcaligenaceae > Achromobacter > Achromobacter sp. FW305-C-28. The sequence goes on from NZ_JBYSYL010000018.1 coordinate 5,600, forward strand.
CAAATCTTGATAGTATGAGAACTATTGTTCTGGAAAAAATACGATGATAGTGGACATAGATTTTGACGCAATTAATAAATTTGACTGTACGTACGGAGAATTCATACAAAACGGCGATGAGTTGCGAGTTTTTGTAAAGGGTGGGGCGGCCTTGCCGGATGGACATATTTCAAGAAAAAAGGGCGAGGGGAATTTTTTCGAATTTATTGAAGGAAAAAAAGGTAGGGGGGTTGAATTATTTCCTCGGCATTATATTTATGATCCATCTAGAATGGTCGAGTATGTCGAGTGGGAATTGAAGGGTGGTCTTTTAAGGGCGCGAAAACACTCAGGGGAATGGGTGCAATATACAAGTATGGCAGATAGCTTGTATGCGATGCATGAATATGTCGGAGGATTTTGGCTAGTGTTTGAGAGAGTTGTTTTTTTCAGGCGATCTTTTGATCAGTATGCTCCGAGTGGGCGGCTATTTCCTGAGAGAAGGGTTACGCAGGAGTTCGGCAATCGCCCAGAAGTAAGCTCTTTTTTTAGAGAATATCTTCTGGAGGGGGTGCTTGATAATCCTCCCGCTTCGGGATGGGCCCTTTGGGAGATCTGTGCGAGAGCATTTTATATCGATGTTCCCGAAAAGAAATAAGAAAAATAAGGTGTCAAACTCTGAGGTTTCCACACGAATTCATCACAATCCTCCCATGGGTTCAAAGGGTTTTAGCGTTCTTTGCAAAAGACCAAGCACCGACTCCTCAGTCAAAGTCAGTGCCCGCTCGGCATAAATCATCGCCCCTAGCGTAAGCAACGAGATGGTCGGCCGGTCTTTACGATTATTGGATTCATAGGCTGGCCTCAGTTTCTCGCGCTCGGCCAACTGACCCACCCGCCACAGCAGAAATGTTGCCAGCGCGTGGATCAACAGCAGGATCTGTAAACGTGCTGCACCCGCGCTTTGACTGTCCTCGAACGAAAACCCGAACTGATGGGACTTCAAGCTACGGAAAGTGCATTCGGTGCTCATGCGCTTGCGGTAAATCTCAAAAATAAATAAGGTGTCAGACTACGTTTTCGGCCTGAAGAGCTCGCTTTGAAAACGTAGTCTGACACCTTATTTACGATCCTGCCGTGTTTACAGATATGGAAATATTGGGGCTTGGGCAAAGAGCTGCAGCCGCAGGCTATGAAGAGGCAATTGGTAAAGGAATTAGTAATTATGATAGTACTTACGGCGGCGTCACTTTCAGAGTTTATTTAGATAAGAGTGGTGTTGTTCGGAATTTTCATCCTAAATAGGGGGGGGGATGAGCGAACTGTTCGGTCAACCTTATGATCAGTCAGATAGGCTATGGGTTTTAAAGGCCTATTTTGACATTATGTATGCAGATGGGAATTTCATTGATGCTGTGAAAAATATTTGCCACCGATGGGGGTATAGCACTGATGGTGCTTATTGTAGATTCCCTGACTTGAATAGCTTTTTCCAGGAAGATCATTTTGAAGGAATTGAATTTGCATATGGCATTCCTCCGGATGAAATCACTATTTATGTTGATGAGAAGACTTGTTCAGGGTTCGTGAGGGGGGCTTGTGAAATATATACCTCAAGGCATCCTGAATCAAGGTTGGAGATTGCCAAAATACTTGAAACGAAACCGAAGCAATTTATCAAGGCGGATGGTGAAATTAAATAGGGTGTCAGACTCTGTGCTGCGGGCGGCCCTAACGACCTGATGCTGCAAAGCCAGACGCTGACGTCCACGGAAGTTTCCACCAACAAGAACAGCGGCTGGAAGCTCGGCGTGGGGATCGGTGTTTCCGACAGCGGTAGTGGCGGTGGCATCAATATCTTTGCCAGCGGCTACGTCGGCAGCGGCAACGCCAAGGGCAACGGCACGACTTACCGCGAAACCCAGGTCAGCGCACGCGACAACCTGACCTTGATCTCGGGCCGCGACACCATTCTGGAAGGCGCCCAGGCGCGCGCGGACAGCATCCGTGCGGACATCGGCCGCGACCTGATATTGGCCAGCCAGCAAGACTCGGATCGCTACGACGCCAAGCAGAAGCAAGCCAACGCGGGCGCCAGCTTCAGCTTCGGTTCGATGACGGGTAACGCCTATATCGGGGCTAGTCTGGGCAAGACCAAGTCGAACTACGGCAGTGTGGTGGAACAGACGGGGTTGTACGCAGGCAAGGGTGGCTATGACGTTTATGTCGGCAAGCATACGCAGCTGACGGGCGCGGTCATTGCCAGCGACGCCGAGGCGACCAAGAACTGGCTATCCACGGAGACGCTGGGGTTCAGCAACCTGCATAACAAGGCTGACTATAAGTCGACCATGGTGGGTCTGAGCCTGGGTATGTCTGGCGCGCTCGATAAACCCAACAAGGGTGATGCGTTAGGGGGCGGGCCGTCGGGGTTGAGCTTTGCCAGCACCAGTGGCAGTGAATCCGGTACGACGCGCGCGGCAGTGTCGGCGGGCACGATTGAAGTGCGGTCGGACAAGGGCACGGGGCGGGATAGCACAGCGGGGCTGAGCCGCGATACGGCTGGCGCTAACGGCAGCATCGGCAAGATCTTCGATAAGGACAAAGTCCGCGAGCAGATCGAGTTCCAGCAGGCGTTTGGTCAGTTGGGGATGCAGATTGCGGGGGATGTGCTGAAGGATCTTGCTGACAAGAACCCGTCCATCTGGGGAGAGGGTAAGGTCGGCGCAATTGCCTTGCATGCCGCAGTCGCCGGTGTTGGTGCCGCACTTGGCGCAGGAGATGTAGGCGGGGCAATAGCCGGCACTATTGCTGGAGATTTGGCTGGGCATTTGGTAAAGGACCAAATTGCTCAAGCAACAAGCGGGCTTCCAGCTGAGGTACGTGATCAAGTTGTGAAAGTCATCACAAATGTTTTTGCTAGCGCGGCGGGTGGGGCTGTGGGCGGGATGAGTGGTGCGGGGGCAGCCGCTGCAGCCGATAAATACAATCGGCAACTCCACGTCTCGGAATTGGAGCGAATAAAAATTGAGGCCAATGGGGATGCTGCCAAACAAGAACGTTTGACGAGAGCCGCCTGCTATGAGGTTAAATGCTGGGCCGAGTTCCCGGAAGGTAGCCCCCTTTACAATCAAAATTTCGTCAGTGAATCTGAGATTGCGAGCCATCCGCAAGAGCATGCTTGGGTTAAGTCGAGGCAGGCATTGGGCGATTTCACGTATTCCGGGTATGCCAGTTTTGCAGATTCAGTCAAAGCACTGTCAGGTCTGTCTTCTCCTTACGGGAAGCCGGCTTGGCGAGGTGAATTTGTTGGTGACTACAAGGCGCAGCCATGCTCGATTGGAATGGGAGACTGCCAGGCAGGGGTTAGCTACGGTCGTCCAGGAAATGAATATAGTCGGCCGGATTACGTGTCTACGCAATTCGCGATGATTGGGAAAGGCGTGGCGCTTTCAGTAAATCTATATGACGGTCAGATTTATATTTCTGGTTCGAGTTCTGTTCCGATTTCAACAGGCGGTGGCAGTGTTGTGTTTGGTTCGATCTTGGATCGGGCTTCTAACAGTGGGCGCAAATATAATCAACACCTATCTTGCAGGGGCTAATGTACAGGGGTCTTATTGTTTAGTGCTTTGCGTGGGGGTTAATCACGCTATTGGTGGATTAACGGCGTTTGAGTGGGGGGGGGTACGCCTGGTTTTAATGGTGGGGTGGGGTATGGGGTTGGTGCTGGAATTGCTGTCCCTTTTATTAAGTGGCGAGCATTCGGACTATGAAACTAAATAGGAAATTTGTTTTGTTATTTTCTTTATTTTGGTTTTTTTTAGTGGCTTATGTCGTGTATCAAGCGCCAAAAGATGTGTCGTCAGTTTATTCAAGCATGGTTGCATTGATTTCTCCAGTAGAAAAAATTAATGGAAATTCTTTATCTGAAAAGAAGATAATGAAGTCAGGGGCTGCGTTAATAATGTTGGAATTTTCATCGTCACGTTGGAGTAAGGCGGCGGAGGATGGCAATTCAGAATTAATGGAAAGCTTGGGTGCGGTAAGAATAAAAAAGGACGGGAAAATTACGTATTGCCGAGGCCGAGAGCAGTATGACATCGTTCCGCCAGGCAACTACGGATATGCTAGGTATTTGATTGTCATGAGTTACCCTGGCACGGACTGTCGATAATGATCATGAGAATAAGTTGTCAGACTACGTTTTCGGCCAGAGGTGGTCGGCAGATAGGATCGTTCACGAAATTGGCTATATTGCGACATCACCAAATTCAGTTTGGTATGCCCAGAAGAAGATAAGGTGTCAGACTACGTTTTTCTACGCTAAAAATGGGTTGAAGCTCCCGGACAAGGCCAAGGTCGTGGATGCTGCTACCAAGAACGCTCAAGCGCTCAACTTGATGTCAAATGTGACCTTGAGTGCGAGCGGGGTGGCGGCAGTTGTCGCTTTAAGTGGATTGCCGCCGACATTGCTGGCATGGGCATTGGTAAATCCTGCCGATGCGGTAACGGTTGGAGTTATATCCGCAGAGACCGCTGCAGTTGTACAAAGTGGGGCAATCTCTCCTTCTTCATTGGTCGGTGGGGGGGGGGGCGAATGTACGCATACTTGGGAGACTACCCGGCGCTGGCGGTGCGATTGGTGACCTAGTCATTCAATTTGGCAGGGTTGAGAATCAGGTCAGCCACACATTTCGTCATGTTGAAGCTGCAGGTTTTCAACGAGATGCCGTTAGCCGAGCTATTCAAGCAGATCTATCTAAGGTTGGCGCTGGCATTCGAGAAGGGCAATATACTGGATCGGTTGTTGTCGATGGGGTGAAGCTGGGTTACAGCGCGTTTAAACTTCCGGATGGTACGATAAATGTAGGAGAATAACGCCACCGAAGGCTCCGAAATGAGAAAGCTGACTTTAATTGAATTGGAATTCATTAAGAAAATGATTGAATGTTGCGCCGAGTATAAATTTCTGTTGCCACAGCTCAATCAGGCGAATGTGGAGGAGATGAGTGATGGGGGTATGGGGAGTTTGCTCTTCTGCTCATTGGATAGCGACCGTTCCATAGGTCGCGAAGTGGCGCGAAAAGATTTTCTCGATGAGGATGGTATTGCGGTTTCAGTCGTTTTAAATATCGACAATTATGGAAATTTATATGAATTGGATGTGTGGAAGGCGGATTTTTATGAATTTATAAGCTTTCCGAGAGAATGAATAAGATAAGGTGAAGATAATGTGTCAGACTACGTTTTCGGCCTGAAGAGGTCGCGTTAAAAACGTAGTCTGACACCTTATTTCACTTGCCTTTCTTTCGGTGGCCTCGGCTGCGAAGTCGTTTCATCTTGACCAGTACCGGCAAGCGGGTAAAGACTTCAGCCAATGCGTGTCCAATGAGGCTGCCGAACTACTGGAGGGCCGCGACGCTGATAGTCAGTTCGAAGGCGTGATGCTGCGCCTCAGTCAATTTGACGACACGTGGTCGCTTGAAGACATTGATGAGATAACGTCCTGGCTTGCAAGGGCAACAGAGAATGATTCCAAACAAGCCACCTGGTTTTTAAGAGATGACTGGCCTGCACGATGCAAGATATTGAAAAAAGCGACTTGGGCGGGCGGCTGGAAACTAGCTGATTGGAAAGATGATGAAGAAATTGCCATTCCACGACGCAGAGCTTCTTGCCGTTGAACACATAAAGCCCACCGAAACGCTGATCCTGAAGTTTGAGTTCAGCGGCAATGAGATCGAGCGCGTCACGCTGGGGCGGGTCCAGTCATTTCGCATGACCGACTTCATCGGACAGAACGTTGTCTCCCGGGTCCTGGACTCGAAAATCGACAGAATGTCAGACAGCGCCATCATTGCAAGACTGCGCTGGCTATATCAGCTGTCAGATGGAACGCTGCGAGTGGATGACAACGCCATAGAGAAATCCAGGGCCGAGGTGATCGCGGGAACATTGCGATTGTTTTGCATCGAGCCTTCCTGGGGTGCAGAGTTGGTGTGCCTGCATCGAGACAAGCGCTAGGTGCTGCGGGACGATGCCGTTCATAGACGCCTGCCAGTATGGAATCGTCATTCGATTCAAGGTAGCCCTCTGGTTACGGTGGCTTTCCCCAGATAGCTCCCCTGAAGACAGCTCAAGACCCCCAGGTTGCAGGATTGGTCCGATTTTCCTGTGAGGCGGCGCGATACGGTGCCAGGTGCGGCACTATAGGCAGGTAGCGCCAAGGCCTCTCAACTACAGGAATCCAATATGCTGCCATTCAGGTTTGTCGAACGGATGCCGTCCTATGACGCTGCGGAAGCGTTTTGCGTGCGGGTCGATCCGAAAATAGAAGCCACGAAAGACTTGATGAAGTCGCTGTACTTCCTGCTGTGGTTTCCAAAATACTTTCGATGCAATTGGGACATGCTTGCGGCCGGTCTCAAGGACCTGGATTGGGTCCCGTGCCCCAAGATCGTGCTGGTCCATCAGCGGCTGCCGAACATTCGCCGGGAAGACCTGCAGACTTATCTGCAGTTGCTGCGAGACGCCGCGTTGCGGTGGCAGGGGGATCACCGGCATGAGCTGGAAGTGGTGTTCCGTATCAATGACTGCGCACCGATCGAGGCCCTGTTGACGCCAGCGCAAGCGCCAGACGCCCAGGGCGCCTAGACGCAACTTTCCTTCTACGCCGCCCCGTGCAGCAATTCCACGAAGTGCCTGGCTGCCGTACTCAATGGCCGATCCTTGGGAACAATGCTGCCGAACGCCGTCAGCGACTGCTGAATCTGATACGCAATGATCGCCAGCAGGCCATGGCGTGCATAGCGGCTGGCGACCGATTCGGGGATGACGCCCAGCATGTCGGATTTGATGGCCAGGTTGGTGGTGGTCAGGATCGAGGCGGACTCGATCAGGCCTTTGGGCAGGGGGGCGTTGTGGCTGCGGAATTCCTGTTCCATCACGTCGCGCATGGGGCTGCCGTGCGGTTGCAGAATCCAGGGATAGGCCTGCAGGGCGTCGAAGGTGACGCGTTTGCGTCGGGCCAGCGGGTGGCCGGTGGCGGCGATGACGCACAGGGCTTCGTCGCCAATGGGGCGAAAGACGTAGTGGCGGTCTGACAGCGTCAGCATCCGCCCGATGACGACATCCAGTTTGCCTTCGCTCAGGCGCTGGATCAGCAGGTCGCTGGTGCCGGTGGATATCTCCACGGCCAGCAGGGGGTAGGTCTGTTTCAGGCGCAGCAGGGCGTCGGTCAGGTGGCCGGGCGAGGCGGCCATGATGCTGCCGATGAACAGCTTGCCGGCGCTGCCCAGGCGCAATTCTTCCAGCTCGCGAGCCAGGGACGACACCGTGCCGCGCATGCCGCGAAAGTAACCCATCACGCAATCACCGGCGGCCGTCAGGGCCAGCCCTCGGCCGACGCGTTCGAACAGCGGCTGGCCGATAGCCAGTTCCAGTTCGTGCAGCATCTTGCTGGCGGCGGACTGGGTCATGTTGAGCTGGGCGGCGGCGGCGCGCAAGGTGCCGCGTTCTTCAATGGCCAGGAGCAGCACGATCTGGCGCATGCGCAAGCGGGCCAGCAGGGCGGGGACGTTGGGAACGCGTTCCATGATTGATCGCCTGGGGTGAACGGTTGGTGCAAAAGTTTCATTTTACGGAAACAGCGCTTGTTTCTAAGATGCACGCATAACAAAGCCCGTCACGGGCGATAAACCCCCAAGGAGACAACCATGAAGATTCGGCTATGCGCCGCCCTGGCGGCCGGTGCCTTGTGCCTGTCCGCCGCAATGCCCACGTACGCCCAGAACGCCGACTGGCCGACGCGGCCCCTGCGCCTGCTGGTGGGCTCGGCGCCCGGGGGCGGCACCGATGCAATGGCCCGTGCAGTGGCGGACAAGCTGGGGCCGATGCTCAAGCAGACGGTGGTGGTCGAGAACAAGCCAGGCGCGTCCAACACGCTGGCGGCGGACCTGGCCGCCAAGTCGGCCGACAGCCACACGATGGTGATGGGCGTGTCGACGGCGCACGCGATTGCGCCGCATCTGCTCAAGCTCGGCTACGACAACGACCGCGACCTGACGCCGGTGGTGTTCGTGGGCGCGGTGCCCAACATCCTGGTGGTGAACAACGCGGTGCCGGCGCAGTCGGTAGAGGAACTGATCGCGCTGCTCAAGCGCAAGCCGGGCGAATACAACTTCGCCAGTAGCGGTTCGGGCAGCACGCAGCACATCGCCGCGGAACTGTTCAAGGACGCGACGGGTGTGCAGATGACGCACATTCCGTATCGCGGCAGCGGCCCGGCCATGGTGGACCTGATGGGCGGGCAGGTGCAGATTGCGTTCGAAACGGCGTCGTCGGTGATTCCGCACGTCAAGAGCGGCAAGGTGCGCGCGCTGGCGGTGCTGAGCGCCAGGCGCAATCCGCAGTTGCCGGACGTGCCGACGATGGCCGAGGCGGGTGTGCCAGGCGTCGAAATGAGCGCCTGGTACGGCATCTACATGCCCAGCGCGACGCCGGCCGCCGTGCAGCAGCGGGTGCACGACGCCGTCAACAGCATCCTGGCGTTGCCCGACACGCAGGCCCGCCTGCAGGCGATCGGCGCCGATATCAACCCGATGAGCCAGGCTCAGTTCGCGCAGTTCCACCAGGCCGAGAACCAGCGCTACGCCGGCATCATCAAGAAGAACCATATCTCCGTGGAATGAGCCCCAGCATGAATCCCAATATCAAACCCGTCATTGCCCTGACGCTGGGCGACCCCGCCGGCATCGGCCCCGAGCTGATCGCGCGCCTGTTGGCGAGGCCCGACGCGACGCAGCAGGCCAACATCGTGTTGGTGGGCGACGAATGGCTGTGGCGTGAAGGCCAGCGGGTGGCCGGCGTGCAGGTGGCCACGCAGGCGGTGGACAGCATCGAGGCGGTGCGGGCGCGGCCGGACACCGCCGCGCCCGCCTGGCTGGCGATGGACACGGTGCGCCAGCAGGACGTGACGGTCGGGCAGGCCCAGGCGGCCGGCGGCGCGTCGGTGCTGCGCGTGCTGAACGCCTGCATGGACGCGGCGCGTGATGGCCACATCGACGCCATCTGCTTTGCGCCGCTGAACAAGTTCGCGATGAAGCAGGGCGGCCTGCGCCACGACGACGAGCTGCACCACTTTGCGCAGTATCTGGGCGTGACGGGCTACTTCTGCGAATTCAATACGCTGGGCGATCTGTGGACGTCGCGCGTGTCGTCGCACATTCCCCTGAAGGATGCGGCAGCGGCCCTGAGCATCGACGGCATCAAGGCCGCGACCCGGTTGATCTACCAGTCGTTGCGGGCCAATGGCGTGGCCGAGCCGCGCGTGGCGGTGGCGGCCTTCAATCCGCATGGCGGCGACGGCGGCACGTGCGGGCGCGAAGAGGTGGACATCATTGCGCCGGCCGTGCGCCAGCTGAACCAGGAAGGGCTGCCGGTGCAGGGGCCGTTTCCGGCGGACACGATCTTCCTGAAGGCGCAGGCCGGTGAGTTCCAGGCCATTGTCACGATGTACCACGACCAGGGCCAGATCGCGATCAAGCTACTGGGCTTTTCGCGCGGGGTGACGGTGCAGGGCGGGTTGCCCATTCCGATCACCACGCCGGCCCACGGCACGGCCTACGACATCGCGGGCCAGGGGCGCGCCAATGTCGAAGCCACCTGGCAGGCGTTTCGCATCGCCTGCCGCATGGGCTTGTCTCATCGTGCCACGCGCACCGCCGCGGCCTGAAGCTGCCGGCCGCCTTCCCGCTTTTTTCGTTTTCCGACTCGTTCGACCCTTTACGCAGGAACCTCCCATGAAGATCAAATCCGTCCGTGCGCGCGTTTACGAATGGACCGGCAAGACCGTGCCGCCGCAAGGCAACTTCTGCTCCAACGCGATGGACCTGCTGTATTCGCCGCAGGAAACCATGAGCACCTTCCGCTTTCATGGCTGGACGGTGGTCGAAGTCGAGACCGATGACGGCATCGTCGGGCTGGGCAACGTGGCGCTGGCGCCGCGCATTGCCAAGGCCATCATCGACCAGTACCTGGCGCCGCTGGTGGTGGGCCACGATCCCTGGGACTACGAATACCTGTGGCAGCGCATGTACCGCGCCACCCACGCCTGGGGCCGCAAGGGCGTGACGATGGCGGCGATCTCGGGCGTGGACCTGGCCATCTGGGACATTCTGGGCAAGTCGGTGAACAAACCGGTCTTCAAGCTGCTGGGCGGACGCACCAAAGAGAAGATTCCGGTCTACTACTCCAAGCTGTACCGCGGCGACCTGAAGGCGATGCAGGAAGAGGCGCAGACCTACCTGGACCAAGGCTTCAAGGCCTTCAAGATGCGCTTTGGCTACGGCCCGGCGCACTTGCAGCGCGGCGTGTCCGAAAACCTGAAATCGGTCGAGGCGGTGCGCGAGGTGATCGGCTACGACACCGACCTGATGCTGGAATGCTATATGGGCTGGAACCTCGAATACGCCAAGCGCATGCTGCCCAAGCTGGAAAAGTTCGAACCGCGCTGGCTGGAAGAGCCGGTGATTGCCGATGACATCGACGGTTACGCCGAACTGAATCAGCTGACGTCCATTCCCATCTCGGGCGGCGAACACGAATTTTCGTTGTACGGCTTCAAGCAGCTGCTGGACCGCAAGGCCGTGTCGGTGGTGCAGTACGACACCAACCGGGTCGGCGGCATCACCGCGGCGCACAAGATCAATGCACTGTGCGAGGCCTGCAGCGTGCCGGTGATTCCGCACGCCGGCCAGATGCACAACTATCACCTGACGATGAGCACGCTGGCCTCGCCCATGAGCGAATACTTCCCCATGTTCGATGTGGAAGTGGGCAATGAATTGTTCTACTACCTCTTCGATGGCGAACCGGTGGCCCGCGAAGGCTACATCGACCTGGATGACAACAAGCCAGGCCTGGGCCTGACGCTCAAGACCGAACACCTGAAAGACTTCAACATCATCGAGTAAGCGCCATGACGACGACAACGACGGCGGCATCGACATCCGCCACGCCAGGCCGGGCGCCACGCTATCGCGGCATCTTCCCGGTGGTGCCCACCATCTTCACCGAATCCGGCGAACTGGACCTGCCCGGCCAGAAGCGCGCGGTGGATTTCATGATCGACTCGGGCGTGGACGGCCTGTGCATCCTGGCCAACTTTTCCGAGCAGTTCTCGCTGTCGGACGACGAACGCGAGACGCTTACGGGTACGCTGCTGGAACACGTGTCCGGCCGCGTGCCGGTCATCGTGACGACCACGCATTACGGCACCCGCGTCTGCGCGGCCCGCAGCCGCCGCGCGCAGGACCTGGGCGCGGCCATGGTGATGATCATGCCGCCGTATCACGGCGCCACGATCCGCGTGTCCGAAGAGCTGGTGGTGGGGTTCTTCCAGCAGGTCTCGGACGTGCTGGACATTCCCATCATGATCCAGGATGCGCCGGTCAGCGGCACGCCGTTGCCGGCTGCGCTACTGGCGCGCATGGCGCGCGAGATCGAACAGGTGTCGTACTTCAAGATCGAAACCCCCGGTGCGGCCAGCAAGCTGCGCGACCTGATCGCGCTGGGCGGCGCGGCGGTGGAAGGACCGTGGGATGGCGAAGAGGCCATCACGCTGCTGCCCGACCTGGACGCGGGCGCGACGGGCTCGATGACGGGCGGCGGCTTTGCTGACGGCATTCGCCCGATCATCCAGGCGCACCGCGACGGCCGTGCCGACGAGGCCTACCGCTTGTACGAGCGCTGGCTGCCGCTGATCAACTACGAGAATCGCCAGGGCGGCATCCTGACTGCCAAGGCGTTGATGAAAGCGGGCGGCATCATCGACTGCGACGCGCCACGTCATCCATTTCCGGCGATGCGGCCGGAGGTGCGGCAGGGGCTGCTGGACGTGGCGCGGCGGCTGGACCCGCTGGTGCTGCGTTGGGGCCGTTGACGGCCCTGCGGCCTGAGCGCCAACGCTACGGCACCAGCGACAGGCCGATACGGAACTGCGAGTCGTTGCGCTGGTTGTAGCCCAGCAGCGTTTCGCCGTAGCCGTTGAAGTACTGCAGGTGCAGGTAGCCGTTCATGTTCAGCCAGGTGCGCTGCAGCGGCCAGGCGAAGTCCAGCTGGGTGGTGCGGCGGCGCTGGTCGCCCTGGCGGTACATGGCCGACACGACGGCGCCGTTGTCCTGTGCCCAGCGCAGGTTCCAGTCGACCCGGCCGGCGTAGTCGGCGTAGTCCGAGTTTTCGCTGGCCACGCCGAAGTAGGCCTTGACCTTGGGGGCGAACGTCAGCGTGCTGCCGCCATCGAAGCGGTAGTTGAACTGCGGCTGGATGTAGGCGTTGTTGACCGAGCGCGAATCTTCGCCGGCCTTGCCGTTGGAATTGTGTTCGACGCCCGTGTTCAGCCCCAGGCGCCAGGCCTGGTTCTCCGACTGCCACATGTTGTCCGACAGCCAGAACAGGCTGGGGTTGAAGGTGGTGTCGATGAAGGGCATGGAATCGCCCTGCAGATCCCACAGCGAGGTCTGGGTATAGCCCAGGTAGAAATTCTCGCCCCAGGTGGCCGGGCGGTTGCCGGACGGGCTGAACAACCGGTACTTGGCGCTGATCTGGAAACGCGCGGTGGTCTGGCCGCGGGTGCCGATGTCGAAGTACACCGGCTTGTATTCCGAAATCGCGCTGCGGAAATGATCGAACGCCGATTGCTGGTAGGTCGAAACGGCCACGGTGTCTGGCGCCGGACCGCCTTCGGGCGATGCGCCGGCCGCGGCCACCACGGCCGGCGGCACGGGCTGGCCGGTGCGGGCATCGACCACGGGGCCGGGCGCGGGCGTGCTGGCGAGGGTGCCGCTGTCGCGGCCGGTGGCGTCCAGCGCCATCATCGCCGGCTGGCCTTCGATGGCAATGGCCTGCAGGCCGCGGGCGGTGGCGGGCACGACCGCGCTCCAGGACATGCGGGCGAAATTGTTGACCGGCACGCTGTAGTTGGCCTTGCCGCCTTGCAGCTTGGCCAGGCTGCGCACGATCTGGCCGTCCTGGCTGCGCCATTGCAGCACCAGTTCGGGCGGCGCTTCCCAGGTGGCGCGTGCGTTGCCTTCGTTGAAATACACCGCTTCGATGGTGACGGTGTCGCCGGGCGCGGCGGATGGCCGGTCCAACCGGTACGACACACCGGCGACGGCGTTGCCGGCCAGGCCCAGTGCCAGGGCGGCGGTCAGGGTGCGCAGGGGAAGGGCGATGTGACGGGGCATGGACATGAGAGGCGGGTTGGATTTGTGACGAAGAAATGTAGCATCGACCCGGGCTACATTTTGTAAGTCAGACTAATCGTATGTAGGGCATGCAACCGCCATGCGCTGTCGCAGGGGCCGCAAACGTAAACGCCCCGCGCATTGTCGACAATGCGCGGGGCGTGTGCAGCGGCAAGGCCGGCTTATTCGCCGAATTTGATGCCTTGCGCCAGCGGCAGGTTGCGCGAGTAGTTGATGGTGTTGGTGGCGCGGCGCATGTAGTTGCGCCAGGAATCGGATCCCGACTCGCGGCCGCCGCCGGTTTCCTTTTCACCACCGAACGCGCCGCCGATCTCGGCGCCCGACGTGCCGATGTTCACGTTGGCAATGCCGCAGTCCGACCCCGACGCCGACAGGAAGGTCTCGGCTTCACGCAGGTCGTTGGTGAAGATGGCCGACGACAGGCCTTGCGGCACGCCGTTCTGCAACGCCAGCGCCTGGTTGAAGTCGGTGTAGCGCATCACGTACAGGATGGGCGCGAAGGTCTCGTGGCAGACCACGTCGGTCTGGCCCGGCATTTCGGCGATGGCGGGGCGCACGTACCAGGCGTCCGGGTACTGCTCGGCCAGTACGCGTTCGCCGCCGGTGACCTTGCCGCCCTGTTCGGCGGCCGCCTTGAGCGAAGCCTGCATGGCGTCGAACGAGGCCTGGTCGATCAGCGGACCCACCAGGTTTTTGCTATCCAGCGGGTTGCCGATGGGCGCGCTGGCGTAGGCCTTGTGCAGGCGTTGCAAGAGATCATTGGCGACGCTTTCGTGCACGATCAGGCGGCGCGTGGTCGTGCAGCGCTGGCCGGCCGTGCCGATGGCGCCGAACACGATGCCGCGCGCGGCCATGTCCAGGTCGGCGGTGGGGCCGACGATGATGGCGTTGTTGCCGCCCAGTTCCAGCAGCACGCGGCCAAAGCGCTGCGCCACGCGCGGGCCGACCTGGCGGCCCATGCGGGTCGAGCCGGTGGCCGACACCAGCGCCACGGCGTGCGAGTCGACCAGCGCTTCGCCGACTTCACGGCCGCCGATCAGCACTTCCGACAGGCCGGCCGGCGCGTCGCCGAAGCGTTGCGCGGCCTGGGCGAACAGCGCCTGGCAGGCCAGCGCCGTCAGCGGCGTTTTTTCAGACGGCTTCCAGACCACGGCATTGCCGCAGACCAGTGCCAGCGCGGCGTTCCATGACCACACGGCCACCGGGAAGTTGAACGCGCTGATGACGCCCACCACGCCCAGCGGATGCCAGGTTTCCATCATGCGGTGGCCAGGGCGCTCGGACGCGATGGTCAGGCCGTAGAGCTGGCGCGACAGGCCGACCGCGAAGTCGCAGATGTCGATCATTTCCTGGACCTCGCCTTCGCCTTCGGCCAGGATCTTGCCGGCTTCCAGGCTGACCAGCTGGCCCAGTTCGCGCTTGTGCTGGCGCAGCGTGTCGCCCAACAGGCGCAGCAGTTCCCCCCGGCGCGGCGCCGGCACGTCGCGCCAGGCCAGGCTGGCCTGGCGGGCGCGCGTGATGGCCGCGTGCGCCTGCGCCACGGTGTGCTCGTGCACCCGGGCCAGTTCGGCGCCGTCGATCGGGCTGCGGGCGACCAGCGTGCCGCCGGTCAGGGCATCAGGGTTCAAGCCGAGCGCGCGCAGGATGTCTTGGGGAGTGTCCATACCGGTTCCTTGGAGATTGCCTGCGAAGGAATGCCTTCGCTTAAGGGTTATGCCTAAGTGGCGATTCTGGAAATAAATTTACTATACGAAACTCCAGCGCGAAATGCGAAACCTTTTTTCAAGGCGATGCTCGTGTCAGAACCTTTGCTGCAGGTGCAGGGGGTCACCAAGACCTACCAGCGCGACGGCCAGCCGGACCACCTGGCGCTGGCGGGCATCGATTGCCAGCTGAACCGCGGCGAGGTGCTGGTGGTGGTGGGGCCGTCGGGCTCGGGCAAGAGCACGTTCCTGCGTACCCTGAACGGGCTGGAACGCATCGACAGCGGCACCATCCAGGTCGACGGCGTGTCGCTGACCGACCCGGCCACCGACGTCAACCGCTGGCGCACCAATGTGGGCATGGTGTTCCAGCACTTCAACCTGTTCCAGCACCGCACCGCGCTGGACAACGTGGCGCTGCCGCAGCGCGTGGTGCGCGGCCGCGACCGCGCGCAGGCCGAAGGCTATGCCCGCGAATTGCTTGACCGCGTCGGCATGGGCGAATACGGCGCCCGCTACCCCAGCCAGTTGTCCGGCGGCCAGCAGCAGCGCGTGGCGATCGCCCGTGCCTTGGCCATGGACCCCAAGCTGATGCTGTTCGACGAAGCGACCTCGGCGCTCGACCCCGAAACCGTCGGCGGCATTCTTGAACTGATGCGGGCGCTGGCGCGCGACGGCATGACCATGGCCGTCGTCACCCACGAAATGGGCTTTGCCCGCGACGTGGGCGACCGCGCCCTGTTCATGGATGCCGGCCGCATCATCGAATCCGGCACGCCCGACGAGGTTTTCTGCCATCCCAAAGAACCGCGCACCTGCGCTTTCCTGGAAAAGATCCTGTAGTTCCCGCAGTACGCATCAAGCAGTACGCAGCACAGGCAGCAACCAGGCCCCGGCAGCGCTTCTGGCGCGGGCGCCTGGTGCTATCCAGGGCCGGCCCGGCCTCTCCGGGCGCCGCCGGCATCAGGCATTTGCCCGGAACGACACACGTCCATTCTTATCTTGAAGGGGAAGCAAATGCTGAAAATCAAACAATGGCTGGGAGCCGCCGGCCTTGCCGTGGCGGCCGCTACGGTGGCGCTGCCGGCCCAGGCCGACGAGCTGGGAGACATCATCAAGCGTGGCGAGCTGCGGGTGGCGGTGCAGACCTCGGGGCCGCTGATGAGCTTCATGGACAAGAGCGGCAAGCGCACCGGCCTGGCGGTGGAAGTGGCCCAGCGTATGGCCGACGACCTGGGCGTGAAGCTGGTGCTGCAAGACTACGAATGGAAAGGCCTGATCCCGGCGCTCTTGTCGGGCAAGGCCGACATGGTGGCCGCCGACATGACGCCCACCCCGCAGCGTGCGGCCCAGGTGCTGTTCTCGGCGCCCATGTTCTACGCCGACACCGTCGCCGTGGTGCCCAAGGATTCGCCCTACAAGTCGTACAGCGAACTGGACAAGGCCGGCGTGACCGTCGGCGTGCTGGGCGCCAGCACCTATGCGGAAGTCGGCAAGAAGATGCTGCCCAAGGCCACGTTGAAGGAATTCTCGGGCGGCAGCGCGCCGGTCGGCCAGGCCCTGTCCAGCGGCCGTCTGGACGCCGGCATCATGTCGCTGTCCACCGCCAACCAGTTCCTGGTCGATTTCGGCAACCTGCGGGTGCTGGACGGCATCATGGTGCGCGAACCGCTGGCTTTTGCCGTGGGCCCCAACGCCTTCCGCCTGAAGTTCTGGCTCGACAACTGGCAGACCCTCAAGACCGCCGACAACACGCTGCCCGAGCAGGTCAAGTACTGGTACTCGACCGACTGGAAGAAAGAGCACTGATCCGCTTGCGCCGTCAGGCTGCCGCCGCGCCAGGCCTTTGAGGCCTGGCGCCAGGTTCTCCCCGTGTTGACAGGCTATCGCTCATGGATTGGTTGATCGACTACTACAACTGGCGCATCGTCAGCCAGTACACCGGCCAGTTCGCCACCGGCCTGGCCAATACCCTGATCGCGGCGGGCGCCAGCCTGGTGCTGTCGGTGCTGGCCGGCATCCCGCTGGCGCTGGCGCACATGTCGCCGCGTGCCGCGGTCTGGCGGCCAGTGGCGGGTTACGTGCAGTTCATCCGCTCGACCCCGTTGCTGGTGCAGATCTACCTGGTGTATTACGCCGTGCCCATGCTGATCCCCGGCGCCAAGGGCTGGAGCGAAATGGTGCTGGGCATTCTTGCCATGACGCTGCACCATGCCGCCTACATGAGCGAAATCATCCGCGTCGGCATCGAATCCGTGCCACGCGGCCAGATCGAAGGCGCCAAGGCCTGCGGCATGAACTACCGCCAGCGGCTGCGCTACGTAGTGCTGCCGCAGGCCTTCGTCAATACGCTGCCGCCGCTGCTGGGGCAGACGGCCGTGCTCATCAAGGACACCTCGCTCCTGTCGCTGATCACCGTGTTCGAACTGGTGGCGGCCGGCGTGCAGATGAACAGCGACCGCATCGTGCCCAACGAAAGTTTCCTCACCATCGCCGCCGGCTATCTGCTGATCTACGGCGTGATGCTGCTGTTGTCGCGAGGCGTGAGTCTCTGGCTGGCGGGTCCCGCCTGGAACGCGAGGTAAGCATGCTGGATTCCTACCTGTCCACCGCCGGCGTCGTCCTGCCGTTCCTGCTCAAGGGCTTCTGGGAAACGCTGAAGATCTCGTTTCTGGCGATCATCGCGGGCTCACTGCTGGGTTTCGTGATCGGCGTCATCCGCAGCTACCGCATTCGCGGCGTGCATCAGCTGCTGGGGCTGTACATCCACGTGCTGCGCGGCACGCCGTTCCTGGTGCAGCTGTACATCTTCTATTTCGTGCTGCCCAGTTCCGGCATCGAACTGCTGCATTGGGATTCGGGCACGGCGGCTTTTGTTTCGCTGTCGGTCTATACGTCGTGCTACGTAGCCGAGATCGTCATGGGCGCGATCCAGTCGGTGCCGCGCGGGCAGACCGAAGGCGCCATGACGCTGGGCCTGCGCCCCTTGCAGATCCTGCGGCTGGTGGTGCTGCCGCAGGCCATGCGCCTGATCGTGCAACCCATGAGCGGCGTCTACGTCATGCTGATCAAAAGCACCGCCATCCTGTCGGTCGTCGGCATCACCGAACTGACCCGCCAGGGGGAAGTGTTCATCATCACCTTCCCGGCGAAATCGTTGTTCATCTACGGCATGATCGCCGCCATCTATTTCCTCTACTGCTACCCGCTGCTGCGCCTGGCCAACTGGCTGGAAAAACGCCTGACCGGCGGGCTGCAGGGCGCCGGACTGCACTGACCCCAGACCATGGCCACCGAGTACATCGATACCTACTACAAGCGCACGCTGGGCGATGCGCAGACCTGCTATGCGCCGTTGGCCGGCGCGGCCGACGCCGACATCTGCGTGGTCGGCGGCGGGCTGGCCGGCCTGTCCACGGCGCTGGAACTGGCCCTTCGCGGCCGCAATGTGACGCTTCTGGAAGGCCGCCGCATTGCCTGGGGCGCGTCGGGTCGCAACGGCGGCTCGGTCTCGCCGGCGTTCTCGGCCGGCGCCGACGCCATCCGCAAGCACGTGGACGAGGACCACTACCGCCAGCTGTACCGGCTGTCCATGGAAGGCGTCGAGATCATCCGCGACAACATCCGCGCGTTGCACATCACCGATGCCCACAAGGTCGACGGCCGCCTGCGCGTGGTCCGCTACGAGGCCGCCGACGCGCTGCGGCGCTACTGCGACGACCAGTGGCGCGACTTCGGCCGCGACGTGCGCCTGTTGTCGCGCGCCGACGTGCGTGAACGGCTGGTGTCCGATGCGTACTTCCAGGGTATCGAAGACCTGGCCTCGTTTCACTTCCACCCGCTGAACTACGCCCGCGCCCTGGCCCGGGAATGCGTGCGGCTGGGCGTGACCATCCATGAAGATTCTCCGGTGACCCAGGCGCGGCTGGACGGCTCGATCAAGCAGTTGCACACCGCCGCCGGCCAGGTGAACGCACGCACCGTGGTGCTGGCCACCGGCGGCTACACCGGCGACGCCGTGCCCGCCTTGCGCCGGGCCATGCTGCCGATCGCCACCTACATCATGCTGACCGAGCCGCTGGGCGACCGGGTACACGAGGCCATCCGCACGTCGGCCGCCATAGGCGACGACCGCCGCGCCGGCAACTATTACCGGGTGCTCGATGGCGGGCGCATCGGCTGGGGCAGTAGAATCACCACCCGTGTCGATGATCCGCCCGATCTGGCCGAGTCCCTGCGCCGCGAATTGCTCTCGGTCTACCCCCAATTGCAGGGGCTGCGGGTCGAGACCGCGTGGTCCGGGCGCATGGCCTACGCGCGGCATCTGATGCCGCAGATCGGCAAGCTGGCCCCCGAGGTCTGGTATTGCACGGCTTTCGGCGGACATGGCATGAACACCACCGCCATCGGCGGGCGGGTCGTGGCGGAGGCAATCACCGGCGACAGCCAGCGCTACCAGCTGTTCGCGCCGTTCGGGCTGGGCTGGAACGGCGGCGCCTTCGGCACGGCGGCGGTTCAACTCACATATTGGTCTTACCAGGCGCGCGATTGGTGGCGGGAGCGGCAGTCGCGCGCATGACAGGGTGTACAGATGCAAGGCAACAAACAGAGCGTGTTGGCACAACGGCTGCGAGCCCTGCGCCAGGCGCGGGAGTGGACCCTGAAGCAGGCGGCGCAAGCCACCGGCGTGTCCGCGTCCACGCTCTCGAAAATCGAGAACAGCCTGCTGTCGCCCACCTATGACAACCTGATCAAGATCGCGGCAGGCCTGGACCTGGACGTGGCCGAGCTCTTCACCACGTCGGACGCCCACATGGGCACCGGCCGCCGCAGCCTGTCCCGCCAGGGCGAGGGCCGCCAGTACGAAACCCCGTACTACGACCACCGCCTGCTCTGCACCGCGCTGTCGCACAAACGCATGATGCCGTTCCACACCCGGGTCAAGGCCCGCAAGTTCGATGAATTCCAGGACTGGAGCCGCCACCATGGCGAAGAATTCGTCTACGTGCTGGAAGGCGAGGTCGAGCTTTACACCGAGTTCTACGAACCGGCACGCTTGAAGGCGGGCGAGAGCTTCTACATCGACAGCCGCATGGGCCACCGGGTCATCAGCCTGAGCAAGAAAGACGCCCTGGTGTTGTGGGTGTCCACGCATGCGGATATTGGCGAGGAATAATCGACGAGGAATCGTGCGCGGCCCACTGCAAGGCCACAACAGGGTAAAATGCTGCGCCCGGACCGGTTCCGGGCGTTCAAACATCACGCGGCAGTAGCTCAGCTGGATAGAGCACGGGCCTTCTAAGCCCGGGGTCGGGGGTTCGAGCCCCTCCTGCCGCGCCAGTCGATTCGAGTTTGCGGGACGGCACGCCCAACGCCCTGGTATGCGAAAGCCCTTGGCGTCGTCGTCGTCGCCTACGCGCTCAGTCTCATTGACCTGATCCAATTCTCAGAAAGTTCCAATGGAATCGGCCGCGCATCGCGCCTATTCTGCCATTCCAGCTGCATTGCTGGTTTTCTTTCTGAACCCCTCTATAGGCATCAAACAATGAGGCAGTTTTCCCTGAAGTCGGATCTGACCGTGGGCGATATCATCGGCCACGGCATTATTTGGATCTTGCTGACCATCGTGACGTTGGGGCTCGCTGTGTTTGTGTTTCCGTATTACATGCAGCGCTTCATCATCAGCCGCACGTCGGTGCTGGATGAAAACGGCCGGCGGATCGGGCGCCTGCGGTGCACGATCGACCTGGCCAGCATCATCGGCAATATCGTCCTGTGGGCGATCATTTCGATCGTGACGCTGGGTATCGGCTACTTCATCTTCCTGTACAAGATCCATGCGCATTGCATGAACCACACCAAGATCGTGGACGTTGCGATCTGAGCCGGGTATTTCCCCGTGACTGGCCGCCTTCGGGCGGCTTTTTATTGCGTCACGGATTCAGGAGGCCGGTGCGGCCTATTGCAGCTGAAACCAGGTATTTAGAGCCAGGTTGAACAATACCGTGGCGCCGAGCACACCCGCGACCCCGCACATGAAATAGATGGTGGCAAAGCGCCGCGCCGACCGGCGGTCGCGTCCGGCGGTGCGCTTGAACAGCCCGTGCCGCAGGTGCCAACAGGGTATCGGCGCCACGAGGGCGGTGACCAGCAGCATGAGCCAGACGGACGACGGGCAGATGCCCCAGCGGCAGATCAGGGCGCGGCAAGACCGGATCCAGAGCAGATGCACGGCCAGCTCGCAAGCGAGCGTGACGCACGCGTAAAAGAAAAGCCAGCGCCAGGGGCGGGCTTTGGGCAGGGAGTGAAGAGGCATGACGGGTGGACGGCGGAGGGTTGCGCAGCGGCGAGAGTGCTGGCGACCAGGAGGGGGGCGTTCGATGACGGCCGCCTGGGCAAGCCTGTATAGCTTGCCCGCCGGACAGGTGTCCGGCTATTGGAACTTTCTGAATCTTCTGGCGAAAAGCGTCAGCGCAGGCGCAGGTCTCGCAGGGCGGCGTGCAGTTCGGCGTCATTCTTGACGCCCAATTTGCGCATGGCCGACACCTTGTGCGCGCTGGCGGTCTTGACGGTGCGGTTGACCTTGAGCGCCACCTCGGTCATGGACATGCCTGCCGCGAACAAGCGCAGGACTTCCAGTTCGCGCCCGCTCAGCGTGCCGCCGGCCGCCGCGTGGCGGCTTTCGTCCAGCAGCGATTGCATGGTGGGCGATTGGTAGGTCAGGCCGCCACGCAGGCTCTGCAGCGCGATGGAAATATGGTTCAGGGGGTCGCGCTTGCTGACCAGCGCGGCAACGCCGCTGTTCATGATCACGCGGATGACCGCGGCATTGTCCAGCATGGTCAGCACGATGATCTTCAGGTCGGGATACTGGCGCTGGATCTGGCGCAGCAGCGACAGACCGTCCGCGGCGTCTTCGCGCGGCAGGGAATAGTCGGCGATCAGAACGTCGCAGGCGGTGGTGGCCAACAGACCGTGAAGATCGGCGATGGTCGAGGCGCGCCCCACCATCTGGGTGTTGGGCTGGTCATTGACGATCTGTTCGATGGCGGCAAGGATGAGGGGATGGTCGTCAATGGCAATGACTCGCATGATATGCAGGCCTTTCAGGGGATTTGGTCCGACAATATTATGCCGCTCGCCAAGCCTGAATCGCCTTGTTCCCGCATTTTTGCCATGATCTGCCGGCATTCGGCGATGAAAGCGGCGCCGATTGTCTCCCGGCCGGCGGCATCCGCCGTGCGGATCGCGCCCGAAAATCTGGCCACGCATTCGATCAGGCCAGGGTGCTGGACCGCATGGGTGGACCCCTTTGCGCGGTGGATCCAGTCGTGCAGCTTACCGTCATGGTTCAAGGGAAGCTGGGCGGCAAGGTCTTCCAGATCCTGGTCAAAAAGGTCCAGGAAGGTGGCGACGAATTGCCTGGCCTTCTCGGGGGTGCCGAACACCGTCACCAGGTTGTCGAGGTATTCACTGGGAGGCGAAACGGCGGGCTCCAGGGACGGCGCCGCGGGGGCGTGGGCGGGCTCCGCGGCAGGCGTTTGCGCAGGGGGTTCAGGCGCCCCGAGCAGCGCGGCGCGCAGCGTATTCAGCTCGACCGGCTTGACCAGCAGGCCCAGCATGCCGGATTCCAGGCAGCGGCGGTGGGCGGTGGACGTGCCGTCCGCCGAATAGCCGATGATGGGCGGTTTCAATAGCCCGCGGGCAGCGGCGCCTGCGGCGATTTCGCGGGCCAGGGTGTAGCCGTCCATGCCGGGCATGGCGCAGTCCGTGATGACGGCGGCGATGCCGCCGGCGCCGTGATCGTGCTTCCAGGCATGGTGCAGGGCATCCAGGGCTTGCGGGCCGGACGCCGCCGAAATCACCTGCAGGCCCAGCAGGCGCAGCTGCGTTTCCAGCAGCATCCGGTTGGAGGGATGGTCGTCCACGATCAGCACGGTGCTGGTGGCCGGCAGGCCCAATGCCGGGAATTGCTCCGCGGTGCCCGATGCGGGCGTATCGGGAACGGACCAGGTGTTGCCATGGCGCATGGGTAGAGTCACGGTGACGGTGGTGCCTTGGCCTTCGGTGCTTTGCAGGGAGATCTCCCCGCCGAAGAGCTCGGCCAGTTTCTTGCTGATGGCCAGCCCCATGCCGGTGCCGCCATAGCGTTCGTAGGTGCTGGCGGTGGCTTGCTGGAATGGGCTGAACAATTGCGGCACGACATCGGCCGCGATGCCGATGCCGGTATCCTGCACGGCGATGCGTACGGCGCACCAGTCCTTGCCTTGGTTGCCCAGGCTGGCGGTGACCGTTACCTCGCCCTTGGGGGTGAATTTGATCGCGTTGGCGACCAGGTTGTTGACGATCTGCCGCAGGCGGCCTGCGTCGAACACCAATTCGGCGGGCACGTCGGGGTCGATCCGGGTGGTCAGGCCGATGTGCTTGGCCTCGGCCGAACGGCTGAACGCGGCGACCCAGCGGGGCAGGGCCTCGGTCAGGTCGCTGGACGAGAGATGCAGCGATACCTCGCCGGCCTCGATCTTGGAGTAATGCAGGATGTCATTGAGCAACAGCAGCAGCGCGGTGGCCGAATCGTACGCCAGCGCCGCCTGTTGTTGGGCGGGCAGCGAGACGTCGCCGGCCTTGCCTTCCTTGAGCAGTTCCAGCGCGCCGACCACGATGTTCATTGGTGTGCGGATCTCGTGGCTGATGGTTGCCAGGAACAGCATTTTTGCGCGGTTGGCCGCATCGGCGTGCTGGATGGCCAATTGCAGCGAGCGTTCAGTCGCTTTCAGTTCAGTCAGGTCGACCCAGCCGCCGAGCAAGGCCTGGATTTCACCGTCGGCGGTCAGCAACGGCACCACCCAATGCTGGCCGGTCAGTTCGCGCCCGCCGAGGGTCAGGGTCAATTCGGCGAAGTACGGCTGGCGGGTGGTTTTGACCTGATCGTAGGCTTGCCTGACTTTCTGGCGGCTGTCGTCGTCCAGCGTGGCGATGCCTTCGAGGGTCAGGTTCATATCCACGATGGGGTCCTGGACGAGTTTCTCGAAGGCTTCGTTGCAGGCAATCATGACGCCGTCCGGGTTCCACACGTACATGGGGTTGGGATTGGCGTCGAGCATCTGGCGCTTGAGCGTCAGGCGTTCCTGCATGAGGCGGTCGTTGCGGCGCCGGCCCAGGAAGCGCAGCAGCAGGATGGTCAACCAGGCGCCCAGCAGCAGCGCCGCCACGCTGCCTCCGATGATCAGCCCGCGCACCAGCGGGCCGCGCGCGGCCCAGCGGAACTCCAGGGGCTCGGAGTATTGCCATTGCGCGATGATGAATTCCATCTGCTCGTCGGTAATGGCGTCCAGCACTTTGTTGATGATGGAGGCAAGCAACGGATCCCGATCGGACACGGGATAGACGAACGGCACCATGTCCGGCTTGCCGATGCCGGTGATGCGCAACTTGTCCTGGTAGTACTCCGCGATCAGGTATTCGGCCGAGGGGTACAACAGCGTGGTCGCATCGGCTTCGCCGGTGGCGACGGCGTTCAGAGCCGCCAGGCCGGTGGCCACATCGACGATTGCCGGCGGCCGGTCCGTGGCCGCGGCCCGCAGTATGGACTTGATCGGCGATGCGTTCACCAGCGCCACGCGCAGGGGCTGCAGTTCGGCGATGGTCTTGGGCTGGGGGCCGTCTATGCGGGAGATCAGGGCGTAGGTAGAGTGCAGGACGGGGTGCGTGGTCACGAACCCGGAGAAATCCGGGTAATTGCCCTGCATGGTGCTGGCCATGTCGGCGTGGCCATCGCGTACGGCCTGAAGCTGATCCAGCGCCGAATCATAGAACTCGTAGGTGAATTGCAGGCCGGTCTGGGCCGTGACCAGATCCAGGACCGAGTTGGATACCCCGGCGGCACGGCCAAAGCTGTCCCGGAAGGTGAACGGCACGACCAGCGTCGAGTTCGCGACCATGATTCTGGGATGGTCCCGGATCCACTGCTGTTCAGCGTCGGTGAACACCACCTTGCCGTCCAGGCGCCCCTGCTCCGCCAGCACCCAGCGTCGCTGCAGCGTCGTGTGGACGCGAGGCGGCACGGTGGCCAGCGCTTCGTTGAAGGCGCGTAACAGCTCGGCGCGATGCGGATTGAACACGAAGGCGTACTCGGTGCGCAGGCCCGTGGTGGAGGGGCGCGCTTTCAGCATGTAGAACAGGATGGCGTTGTTGTAGGCGGAGATCGAGACGGTGTCTCCCAGGAACGCCACGTCCTTGTGGGTGGCGACGCGCTCCAGGCCCTCGTAGTAGCTGTCCACGGCGTGCAGCGAGACATCGGGGATGTGCCGTTGCACCGCGCTGGTGTCCAGCTCGCTGCGCAGGTATCCGAGCGTTCCCTTGCCGAGAGAGCTGCCGTTGCGCACTTCGGAGCGGGTGATGACGACAGCGGCGGCGCTGAAGATGGGCATCGACCGCGGGTACTGCGCTTGCGGCAGCACGGCATCCGCGCCGACGGCCGCGTCGATATCGCCCGCCTCCAGCGCCGCCGACAACGCAGCCAGGCTGTCGTAGAAGCGGACCCCTACCGACAGGTTCTTGGCGCGGGCGATGATGTCCAGGTAATCGGCCGCCAGGCCGCGGGCGTTGCTGTTGCGCTCGCTGCGCGATATCAGGGGGGCCATGCCCTCCAGTACCCCCACGATGACGCGGCGGTCGCGCGTGGCGTCAGTCACGTCGCCGGAGTCGGGCAGCACCACCCCGCTGGCTTCGGATGAACTGTCCAGGGCGGAAATGGGCGGGGTTGAAACGGGTGCGGCGTGCGGCTGGAGGGGGCCAAGCGTCAGGGCCAGGGCGACTGCGGCGCCGCCAAGCAGCTTCCGGAACGCGGGTGCGAATACAGTAGGCAAGGTGCCATATCCTTCATTGCGGGCAGGCATCAACCGTCAGGGCAGATCGGCACATTTTAGCTGCATAGCGAAGAGGGCGGTAAGGTGTGTTCGGGCAGCGGCAGCATGCCCCGGGCTTGGCAGAACGACAGCAGTTGCCATTCCGGCATGGGGGCGCCGTACAGATAGCCTTGTTCGCGGTCGCAGCCGAGTTCGCGAATGACCTTGCTGTGCGCTTCGGTCTCCACGCCTTCGGCAACGGTATGCATGCCCAGCCGGTGCGCCAGGCCGATCATGGATTCCACGATGGCGCGTTGATGCGGATGGTGGGACAGGCCTTCCAGGAAAGAGCGGTCGATCTTGAGCTCCGTGAAAGGGATGTCGCGCAGCCGCGCCATCGATGAATAGCCGATGCCGAAATCGTCGATGGCGAGCCCGAATCCCGCCATGCGCAGTTCGGCCAGGTTCTCGAACAGCGAGCCTTCGGCCGCGTTGTCGGATAGCGTTTCGGTCATTTCGAAGACGACGTTCTCGCGCCGGGCGCCGCAGGCGTCGGACAGATCGGCCAGCGATTGCACCACGCTGTGGCGGGCCATGGCGGCGCTGCTGAGATTGATGGAGACCGAGACGTTCAGGCCGTCCGCTTGCCAGCGTTGCTGGGCAGTCAAGGATTGCCGCAGGATGCAGGCGGCCAGTTGCCCGTCGAGGTTGCGGGCGGCGATGGTGGGCAGGAAGGTGGTGGGCGACAGGATGCCGTGCAAGGGTTCGTACCAACGCGCCAGCGCTTCGACGCCGAGAATGCGGCCGCTCCGGCAGCAGATCTGAGGCTGGAACCACGGTTGGATGCGGCCGTCTTGCAAGGCCTCGAGCGCGGCGCGCTCGGTGACCGGAAATCCCCGGCTGGCCGGCAAGGCGGCGGGGTTTGCCTGGGCATGGTGGCCGCCGCCCGCCAGGATGTCGCGCAGCGCGTCCACGGCCAGCGGCTTTTCGATCAGGCCGATGACTTCGACCGACGAACTGCGGGCGACCAGTTCGGCGGATCGCAGGAATCGCGGATCGAGCGTCGTAGTGAAGATAACCTGGGGCGGCGCGTTCAGCGTGGCCAGCTCGCGCACCAGTGAAATGCCGTCCATGCCGGGCAGGCGCAGGTCACATAACAGGACGTCCCAGCGCTGCGCGCGCAGGCGCCGCAAGGCCTCTTGCGCATCGTTGACGACGCCGAACTCCGCGAGGTCGCAACGCGACAGGGCTGCGGACGCGTAGCGCGCCTGGATAGGATCGTCTTCCAGTACAAGCACTCGAAGTGTCATGTGCCTTCCTATTGGTGAATTCGAGTGCATTCTGCGCTGGAGGCCAAGGGGAGGGCATTGGATGTTTCTGATATTTGTTACAGGAGTGCAGGCTGGAGATTTCGTGAGATCTTCAAGTGTTGCCATTTTCAGAATGTTCCAATGTTCAGTGGGTCGGTGGCTGGGCACCATGAGCCGTTCGCCGCGTTTTGCGGCTGGTATAGGGACTTATGGGTATGCAGAAAACCGCCGCGGGTATCGCCAGACATCGCATCCATGCCGTCAGGGGCGCCGCCCTGGTTGGGGCCACGCTGGCTCTGGCAGCGGTATTTGGCGATGTCGATGCGCAAGCTGAAATTCCTACGGGCTGCGCCGCCAAGATCCAGGAGGTCGAGCAAGCGCTTGACGCAGCCCAACGCGCCCATGCCGACAATGCGCGCATCGCTGGCTTGAGGGTGGCGCTGGCCAAGAGCCAACAATGCGACGACAAGGCGCTTGCCAAGGCGCGTGCCGCGAAGGTCGCTGAAAAGCAAAGCAAGGTCGACTCCCGTCAGGAGGTGCTGAATCGTGAGCTGCGCGACGGCGACGCCAACCGTATCAGCCGCGCCAAGCAGAAGCTGGACCAGGCCACGCAAGAATTGGACGCCGCGCGGATCGAGCAACGCAGTTAGATCGCTGAGGATCCCGTCTGGGTCGTGGGCCGGCCACGGCGGGATCTTTTAGGCGCGCCTTTGCAAAGAGAGGCGCGCCTTTTTTTTAAGGGTTTCAGTCCTGGGGCTCGCGGCGTGCACGGCCCCGCCGTTTGGCCAGCGGGTACTTGGATGTTGCGTCGCGGGACGGGAGGAGGGGCGGATGCCAGACGATGGACCATTTGATCCGCAGGCGCGCTTCGAGAAAAGGCGCGGTCCATTCGCACAGCGGCACCACGCCGTCTTCAAGCAGAATATAGGTAGTGAGCGTGAGGTCGAGCCGGTTCGCGACTTCGGTGCGGTTCAGGTTGTGGGTTTCGCGCCAGGCGCGCAGGGCCGACCAGCCATGTTCGCGCATCAACATCAGAATGCCAGGCGGCGGGAGTTTGTCCATCAGTTCCGGGGGGCGAAACATGCTTTCAGCGGCGACGTCGCTGAGTAGGGGGGGATGCATAGTCGGGGTGGTTGGCTTCAGTGTTGGATTGCATCCCCAGTGTGCAAGCCGGATGACCCCCCGCGCTATTGGAACTTTCTGAATTGTGGCCTCGCCGCGCAAAACGCGTATGCTGACCCCATTGGCCTTGCGGCATGCCGCCGCGGGCCGTCCTCAGGAGCCGTCATGGACAAGAAAGACATCCCCCCGGAACAGAAAGACAAACCCGCCGTGCAGAAAAAGCCGGACGTTCCCGCCGCCGCCAAGGGCTGGCCGGCCCCGAAGAACACCTTTTCCCCCAAGGGACGGGCCATGGACCGCAAGCCGGGCAGCCGCGGATCCGCCCGCGGACGCTAGGGCCCGCGCCCCGATTTGATCGGGATGGAAAGCACGATGCCTGCCCCTGAAGACATCATGCGGCATTACGATGCGGACCCGGACGAAAACCCGTGGGTCCGCGGCAAGCCGGCGCCCGAAACCATCGCGGTCGTGCCCCATGACCCGGCCGACGAAGCCGCCTACGTGCCGGCGCTGGAAGCGATCGGCCACATGTTCCGCGCCGCGGGGTTTCTCCAGGCCGTGTCAGTCCGGGCCCAGGGCGCGCTGGTAGGCGTCCAGGGTGTGCTGCATCTGGCTGCCCAGCCGGAAATTGGACTCGGCATGGCTGCGGGCGCGTTCCACCATGGCCGCAGTGCCCATGGGGTCGCGGCGGATTTCCAGGATGCGGTCGGCAAAGCCGGCGACGTCGCCGGCGTCGGCCAGCCAGCCGGTGGCGCCCGGCCGGACGATCTCGGGCAGGCCGCCGATATTGCTGGCCACCACCGGGCAGCGCGCCGCGAAGGATTCCGGCACGATGCGTGACCAGGCTTCGGTGGCCGAAGGCACCAGCACCACGTCGGACGCATGGATCAGGTCGGCCACGTCGTTACGGTGGCCCGCGAACACGACGTGCTCGGCGATACCCAGCTGGACCGCCAAGGCGCGCAGCTGCTGCGCGTAGGGCTCGGTATCGATGGTGGCCATGCCCACGACCAGCGCGGTGGCCGGCACGGCGTGGCGGCGCAGGCGCAGCACCACGCGCAACAGGTCGGTCTGGCGCTTTTCCGGGCGCAACATGCCGATGGTGGACACGACATAGGCGGCGGGATCCAGGTTCAATGCGCGCCGGATGCGTTGGCGCACGCCGTGTTTGTCGACCACGCGAAAGAACGCTTCGCCGGCCCATTCCCCCACCACGCTGATGCGTTCCGGCCGCGCCAGCCGGGCATGCAGCAGCGCATCGCGGCCGGCGTCGCTGGTGGCGATGACGTGATCGCAGCCCAGCTTCCATTCCAGCCGGCGCCGCGGGCAGGTCGGCATGGGCTTGGCGAAATGCCGCGTGCGGACAATGGCGCACAGGTCGCGGCAGAGCGCGGCGGTCTTGCCGTCGGCGCGGCTGTGGCTGTCGATGACGTCGATGTCCATCTGCTTGACGGCGCGGCGCAGCCTCAGCACCGTGGCCGGGGAATAGGGCGAATCGAAATCGATGTCCACCGTGGGAATGTCGCGGCGATAGGCCGCGTCGCGAATGGCGCTGCCGGCCGGGGCCGCGATGACAGTGGCGTGGCCATGGCCATTGAGCCAGGCGGCCTGTTCCAGCGTGCGGAATTCAAGTCCGCCCAGGCTTTTTTCACCAAGCGTGTGCAGGATGCGCATGACGTTCAACAAGAGATGAAAGGTACGCCGCGGCTTGACCCGTCGGTCAAGCCCGAGCGGCCGGCGTGCGTGACAGGGCCTGCGCGCAGGCGTGCAGGACTTCGTCGGGCGTGATGGAGTTGATGCCGTCGCGAGGATGGCGCGGCACCACGTCGACGGCGCCGCGCCGGCGCCAGAACCATTCCGGGTTGGGCTGGTTGAAGATGCCCACGTAGGGCACGCCGGCGGCTTGCGCCACATGCGAGGGGCCGCAGTCGTTGGCGACCACCAGACGCGCGCGCAGCATGATGGCGCTCAGTTCGGGCAGCGTGCGGCAATAAGCCACCTGGATGTCGGGTCGGTGCAGGGCCTCCAGCTGGGCGCGTTCGCGGGCCTCCTGTTGGCCCAACACGAAGGCATAGCGGGTATCCGGCCCCAGCAGCGATTTCAGCCTGTCGGCCAGCCGCAGGTAATGGGCCAGGCTCCAGCGCTTGAACGGCCCCGCGCCGCCGCCCGGGATGAAGACCACGTCCGATCCGAGTTCGGTATGGGGATGCAGCCGGGCCAATTCGGCGAAGCAGCGCCGGGCGGCGTCTTCGGCGTTCAGTGGCCGGTACGCGGCCAGCAGGCGCAGATTGGCCAGGCCGATGTATTCGGCTTCGTCCTTGCGGTGGCAGTGCGTCCACACCAGGTCGCTGAAGCGGGCGTTGCGAAAGCCCAGCCGGATGGCGGGCAGCCGCAGCAGATTGACCAGGCCGAAACGTTCGCTGCTGTGATGCAGGTTGACCGACACCTGGGTCCGGGCGGTCAGGCTGCGAACGTAGTCCAGCAGACTGCGGGCGCGCTGGAATTCGTCGACCCAGGGCAGGCCACGGTAGATGTGCCCGATGTCGTCGCGGGCCACGACCTTGATCCGCCTGCCGGGCCACCAGGCCTTGAGCTGATACAGGGTGGCGAAGGCGACGATCTGGTCGCCCAGCTGGGGCTGGCTTCTGACGTAGACAACGATGTCCGACACGCGCGACCTCTCCGTGGTAGCCGATGCAATGGCTACGCAATCTACGGGAGGGGGCGGCGAAATCTTCCTCGATAAATTTAAAGAATGTGAAGATTCGGCCGGGTCAGATTACAAGAAATATATATGTCCGCTGACGCCGGCCCGGCGCGTCAGCTGAGGTTGTCCCAGCCGGACATATCCTGCGCCCTGACGCGCGGCAGCGGATGGGTCAGGCGGCGGGTCAGCGCCACGGCCTCTTCGAGCGAGGCCACGGCTTCATGGGGAATGCCGAAGGCTTTGGCCGCCAGTTCGCCCTGTTTGCTGGCCGCCGCGCGGCGGGCCTCGTCCGGCTCCACGCTGATCTGCGCTTTGCAGAGCCGGCCCAGCCGTTCCTTGTTGCGCTTGAGCCAGAGGCCGCGGTGCTTGCGGTCTTCGTGCGATTCGGCTGGGTCCAGTTCCACGTAGGCGATGGTGAAGGGCTGGCCGGCGGCGAGCAGCGCCTCCATTTCTGCTTCCCATTGCGGCGCATAGCCATCGAGCGCCTGGGCGGAATCGAACAGGCAGAGGGGATAGCGGCGGACGTCGTGAATGCGGAAAGCGTTGGGCGGAATGGTCATGACGTGGGGCTCCTTTGAGGGGGGACAGAAAGCGGGAAGGGGGATCCGGGGTCGGTCCCGGCATGCGGCGCGGACTCGACGCCGGGGGCGGCCGATGGGGCTTGCCAACCCGCGCCCAGCGCCTTGTACAGGCCGATGGCGTGGCGGGTGCGCGCCAGCTGGCTCAAGGCCAGCGCGTCGCGCGATTGGTAGGTGGCGCGCTGCGCGGTCAGCACGGCCAGATAGCCGGTCAGGCCATTGCGGTACAGGCGGGTGGCCCGCGCCAGGGCGTCCTGGCTGTCGTGGACGGCGGCGGCCAGCGCCTGCTGGCGCGCGTGCTCGGCGTCCAGGCCGGCCAGCGCATCCTCGACTTCCTGGAACGCGCGCCGCACGGTCTGTTCGTAGGCCACGCGCCGGGCTTGCGCCTGGGCCTGGGCCGCGCGCACGCCCGCGGCCGTCCGGCCGCCGTCATAGACGGATTGGCGGGCGGAGACGCCGAGCGACCAGACGATGCTGGCATCGGAGAACAGATCGCGCACCAGGCTGGCGGCGCTGCCCAGGCCCAGCGGGATGATGAAGGTGGGGAACTGTTCGGCCGTCGCCACGCCAATGCCGGCCGTGGCGGCCGCCAGCCGGCGTTCGGCGGCGCGGATATCGGGCCGGTTGCGCACCACCTCCGATGGCAGGCTGGCCGGGAGCGCGGGCGGGATCAGCAGCGCTTGGCCAGGCATGGCCAGCGCGGCTTTCTGTTCGGCAGGGAACCCACCCGTCAATACGCCGATGGCGTGCGTCAGGCGCGCCTGCTCGCCTTGCAATTCCGGCAAGCGGGCCTGGGCCAGTTCGCGCTCGGCGCGGGCCTGCGCCACGTCGGCGGCGGTGCCCAGGCCGTGGCGGAAGGCGCGTGCCGCCAGCTGTTCGGCGGCGGCCAGCGTGGCGGCATTGTCGCGGGCGATGAGGGCGCGTTGCTGGGTGGCGCGCAGGGCGGCATAGTCCGTGGCCAGTTCGGCCAGCAGGCTGGTGCGCAGGGCCTGGCCGTCTTCTTGCACAGCCTGGGTCTCGGCGTCCGCCTGTTCGACCGCGCGGCGGCGGCCGCCGAAGACGTCGATTTCCCAGCTGGCGTCCAGCCCCAGGCGGTAGGCCCGGGACTCGCCGATGCCAGGCGGATACCGCAGCGCGCGGGCCGACCGTGAGGCGGCCGCGTCTGCCGTGGCGCCGAGCTCAGGTCCCAGGCGGCTGGCGACCTGGTCGCGTTCGGCGCGGGCCTGTATCAGCCGCAGCCGGGCGATGTCCAGGTCCTGATTGCGCGCCAGGGTCTGTTGCACCAACTGGTCGAGCAGCGGATCGTTGAAGGCGCGCCACCACGCAGCCAGCGCGTCGGCGTCAGCCGGGGCGGCATCGGGCAGCGCGGCCGACCACGCGGACGGATGCGCCGGGGTTTCGTGGCGGTAGTCGGGGCCGACCGTGGCGCAGGCGCCGAGCGCGGCGGTTGCGGTGGCGATCAGGGCGGCGCGACGGGCAAATCGCAGACGTGTCATGACGCGCCTCCTACATCAACGCGTGCAGCCAGCGGGCCAGGCGGCCCTGGGCCACCGCCTGCTCGCCAGCAAGGCCGACCTCGACGCTGCACGTCATGCCGGCCGCCAGCACGACGCCGTCGGGGATGCCGCCGAGCTCGATGCGCACAGGGATGCGCTGCGCCAGACGCACCCAGCTGAAAGTGGGCTTGACCGAGGGGAGTCCGTGCTCGTCGGGGCCGTCGTTGTCGTCGGCGATGCCGTGCCCGATCGACGCCACGCGGCCGTTCAGCAGCGGCTCGAAACCCATCAGTTTGATCTGCGCCGGCGCGCCAGCGCGGATCTGGCGCAGCTTGGTTTCCTCAAAGTAGCCGGTGACCCAGAAACTGTGGGCGTCCAGGATGGCGATGTCGGGCTTGCCGGCCACCGCGTAATCGCCGTCGCGCAACCGCAAGCGGGTGACGTAGCCGTCCACCGGCGACCGCAACACGCTGCGCGCCAGATCCAATTCGGCCAGGTCCAGCGCGGCTTGCGCGCGCCGCGCCTCGGCCTGGGCGATGAGGACGGCGCGGCTGGAGCGCTGGATGTCTTCCTTCGAGACCAGGTCATCCAGTCCGCTGCGGCGGCGCGCTTCGTCATGCCGCTGGCGCACGGCCTGTTCGGCCGCGGCGACCTGGGCGCGGGCCTGCTCGACCGCCAGCTCGAAACGCCTGGAGTCGATGCGGTACAGCACGTCGCCTCGCTTGACCGGCTGGTTGTCGATGACGGCCACCTCGATCACGGTGCCCGAGACTTCCGGAGCAACGCGGACCACGTGCGCGCTGACGCGGCCGTCGCGGGTCCAGGGCGCCAGCACATAGGCGTTCCAGAGCGCAGCGACCAGGGCCGCGGCGATGGCAAGCGCGGCCAGGGTGAACGCCGCGCGCGAGAGTTTTTTCAAAGTCAGTGACATAAGGAATGTGGGAATCAAAGCAGCAGGATCAACAGGGACACCAGCGCCAGCGATAGGGCGAACTCGAACAGGGCGGGGTGCCAGACCCGCCGCAGCAGCCCGCTGCGCGCCATGGCCGCACGCAGCAGCCAATACAGCGGCACGCTGATGCAGGCATACAGGAAGAAGGGCGGCACATAGATGCCGGCAATGGCGAATTCACTCAGCACGGGGAGCCTCCGAAGCGGGATGGGCGTTGAAGTAGCCGGCCTGGCCCTGGATCAGCGCGTGGATATCGGCGAAGGCGGCCATGGCCTTTTGCACCGCCTGGCGCCGCGCCGGGGCCTGGTCCAGCAGGCGAGCCAGCTGGCGCGCCGCGCGCCGCGCATGCTGGGCGCGCCGCGAGACGGCTGCGCCGCCACGGCCCAGGCGATCCAGGCCCTGTTGCGCCAGGCGCTGGGCCGCGGGCGGCAACTGGCGGCTGGCCAGCAACCGCTGCAGCCGCAGCACTTCGCGCCCGACATGGATGGCCGCCTTGCCCTGCGCCAGCGTGCCGGGCAACGCGGGCTGGTCCTTGAGCAACGCGCCCAGTTGTGCCAGGCGGTGTTGCTGGCGCTGTTGCCAGGCGGCCGCGTCGGGCTGTTTGCCGCGCAGCAAGGCCAGCGCGTCATCGCGCAGCGCGTGGCGCAAGCGGGTAGCGTCGCGCGAGGGATTGCGCGGCAGGATCAACTGGAAGGCCAGCAACGCGAACGCGGTCGCCAGTACCCAGGCCACCGAATAGTTGGCGAAGTCATGCAGCGAGTAGTGCATGGGATTGCCGGCCGCCGTCAGGGTGTTGAACGCGACCAGGTAGGCCAGCCCGGCCAGCGCCGTCCGCGGAGCGCTGGTGGCATAGATGCCGGGCAACCAGAACAGCGCCAGCGCCACCACCAGCAGCGCAAAGCCATCCAGCCGTGGCAGCACGCCGAAAGCGCAGACGTACGCGGCGGGCACGGCCAGCAGCGTGCCCTTGAGGAATTCACGTGCGCCGGCTGGCGGATTGCCCGCGGTGGCCAGCAGCGCGCAGTAGGGCGCCAACACCAGCAGCATCATGTCGCCATGCGTCCAGCCGGTCCACAGCCAGAACAAGCCGGCCAGGACGATGGCAGCCATTGACCGCAGGCCGTTTTGCAGCGCTCCGGCATAGTCGCGGTGAAAGCGCACGGGCGCGCCGCCCGGCGCCGGCCGGGGCCGTGCCAGGGCCGCCAGGCCGTCCAGCGCGGCCAGATAGGCGTCCAGCTGTTCGCGCAGCCGGTCGGCGGTGATGAGCACGGCGGCTTCGTCGCGGGCGTCGTGCAGGCGCAAGTGCGTCAAGGCATCGGCCAGCCGTTGATCCGCCTCGCGCAGCAGATGCGAGGCCCGCGCGGCGTCGCCGTCGTCCAGCGCACGCGCGGCGTCTTCCCAGGCTTGCCGGAGCGGCGCTTGCAGGTCAGCCAGGGCACCAGGGGCGCCGGACGGGCGGTGGGCACGGACATCAGGCTCCGAAGGCTGGCCGGCGCTGGCGTCGTCCCTGGCCAGGGGCGCGGCCCCGCCGACCAGTGCGCCGAACAGCGACGCCATGCCGTTGCGTACCGCTGAAGCGCGCTGGGCCAGGTCTTCGGATTCGGCCTTGCCGGCGGCCAGCAGGTCGTCCAGGGCGTACACGTCGGCGATGACGTGCAGCCGCGTGGGTATCTCGTCGGCCGTGGCGGCGTCCTGCTGGCGGGCGATGGCGTTCGCCACGACCGCCGCCAGGCGCGCGTACTGCGCCTGCAGTCTGGCGCGCAGGCCCCGCGTGCTGAACAGGCTGCTGACCAGGCCGAGGCAGACCACGCCGATCACGACGGTCGATCCCCGTCCCATCACGTGTTCGAACGTGGCCTCGGGATGACCCATGGCGCCGTAGGTGGCCAGGCCGATGGTGTAGCCGGCCACCACGGCGCCGGATCCCCGGAAGTGGCGCAGCAGCGTCATGGCGGCCACGCACAGCCCCAGCCAGATGCCGAAGCCCAGGATGAACAGCAACGGCATCTGCCCGGCCAGCGCCATCAGGACGACGGCAGCCAGCATGCCGACGA
Source organism: Achromobacter sp. FW305-C-28 (assembly GCF_058783235.1). Taxonomy (NCBI): domain Bacteria; kingdom Pseudomonadati; phylum Pseudomonadota; class Betaproteobacteria; order Burkholderiales; family Alcaligenaceae; genus Achromobacter; species Achromobacter sp. FW305-C-28. The sequence goes on from NZ_JBYSYL010000018.1 coordinate 41,616, forward strand.
GCGTGCCGATGATGCGCCAGGCGCCCTTGCCGATTACCGCGCCCTGGACGGGGTTGATGACCAGCAGCACGGTGGAGGCGGCGGAGTACGGCGATTCCAGTTCCAGCAGATAGGCCACGCCCAGCGCCAGCGCCGCCGCGGCGACGGAGCGGATGAGGTAGGCGGCGCGCGGGGGGATGAAAGCGGCCTGCGATACGGCCGTCAGCATGCGGCCGGCCCATGACGCCGGCCGCGCGTGGCGTTCCGCCGCTGAGGAAGGGGCAGACATGTTCCTATCGCTCCTGAATGCTTGTGACAGGAAAGTCTATGAGGCGTCTGGCCGGGCGGGAAGTCGAAAGCGCGCACGGCTGGCGTGCGCGTGGCACAGGGGTTTTTGCGTTATGTGGCCGCAGAGGCCCGCGCGTGCCTCAAGCGGAATCGCGTGCGTCTTCGGTTAGGCCGCGGATGGTGCGGCGCAGCCATTGATGTGCCGGTTCGTGCTGGAAGCGCGGATGCCAGGCCTGCGTGATCAGCACCGGATCCAGCGCCAGCGGCAGGTCGAACAGTCGCAGCTTCATGCCCATCTGCACCGCCGCGCGCGCCAACTGTTCGGGCAGCGGCAGGATCAGGTCGGACCCGTGCAGCGCCAGCAGCGCGGCGCTGGGCGTGGGCACGATGAGCGTGACTCGGCGATCCAGGCCCTGCGCGGCCAGCGCATCGTCGATGGGGCCTTGCGACTTGCCTCGGCGCGACACGCCGATGTGGCCCCAGCGCGCCACCCGGCGCGCGTTGATCTCGTCCTTGAACAGCGGATGGTCCTGGTTGGCGACGCCGACGATGCGCGTGGTGAACAGCGGCTGCACGCGGATTTCATGGCCCAGCGCACGCGAGGCGCTGATGAACAGATCGACGCGGCCGGAGCGCAACGCTTCGTCGTCCACATCGTCTTCCTCGGGGGTGAAACACAAGGTGGCGCGCGGCATGTCGTTCTGCAGCGCGTCCAGCAGCCGGCCGGCGTAGATGCCGATGAAAAGATCGTGGGCACGCACGTTGAAGCGCGTTTCCAGCTGCTTGAGGTCGGCTTCGGCGCCGGGCGCGAGCACGCCGCTGGCCTGCTCGATGGCGTCACGAATCTGGTCACGCAGTTGCAGGGCGCGCGGCGTCGGCACCAGCGCGCGGCCGGACTGCACGAAGATCGGGTCGCCGGTGGTCTCGCGGATGCGGGCCAGGGTACGGCTCATGGCCGGGGCGCTCAGGTTCATGCGCCGCGCGGCGCCCACCACGCTGCCCTCTTCCAGCAGGGCTTGCAGGGCATACAACAGGTTCAGGTCGGGGCGCATGGGGCGTGTCACGGCGTGGGTGGAACCGTGCAATTATGCAACGCCCGCCGGATTCGACGGCGCCGGTCGGCCGTGCGGCCCACGCACGCCTGACATGCGTTTGCGGTATCGTGGCCGGCCAGTCCAAATCCTTTCCCGCACAAGGCGCCCGCATGGCTCACCCGTTGTCGACCCCCGGCTACCGCAAGCTGCTTGCGTTGCAGCGTCGTATCCACGAATTCACGCTTGACGCCTGCGCCGATGAAGACGTGGACATCACGGCGCCCGATTTGCCGCTGTGGGGCCGGGCGTACCAGTACCTGTCCGTCGCGCCCCTGCTTGGCGGTTTGCAAGTGACGTATTTCGGCGAACTGTGGGAAGAACCCTTTGCCTGGACGCTGGCCTGTCTGGCGGACCAGGAGGTGGCCGATGCGATCGTGGCGCTATCGTTCTTCGGCCCCGACGAAGGCGCCAACGGCACGCGCGAATGGGAGTTCACGCCGCTGCTCGATAGCGCCGTGCGTTTTCCGCTGCTCAAGTCGCTGACCATACGTCCGAGTGGCCAGGCCGATCACAATACCGTGCTGATCCAGCGCGCCGGCACCATCATGGAAGAGGGCGGCGAAATCGCGCGGTTCGCCGCGAAGGCGCCGGGCCTGGTCCAGCTGACCGTGCCCAATGCGCCCGATGCGTCGTTCTTTGCCGTGCCGTTGCCGTATTTGTCGACGCTGCAAGTCGAGAGTGGATTCGATACGCAGGGTTTCATCGACAACCTGGCATCGTCAGGCAATCTGACTGCCTTGCGGTCGCTCGATTTCACGGAATCGACCGAGATGCACTCGACCTGGGCCGACGCGCGCGAGGAGGGCTGCATCACGCCGTTCGCGGCCTACGAGCGGTTGTTGCGCAGCGCCGCGGGAGAGCGGCTGCGGGCGCTGACGCTACGCAATACCTGCCTGAGCCTTGTGCAATTGCAGGCCTTGCAGGCGCTGCGGCCGAAGCTGCAGTTCATGGTGGTGCAATCGCCGCGCGGCGGCTACGTCAGCCATTTTCGTCAGGACGTCTTTCCCTGGCGCCACCTGGTGCAGGCCGACCCCGGCGTGCGCTAGGGGCACGGCACCCGGGCGTCGGCAATGACGCCGCCGATAGGAGGGCGTCGACGCGGCTCGACGGGCGTGACCGCATCGGGACGGCAGCGCAGCCGTACAAGATTTCCGATGTATGGACTTAATACGCGTTCTTCGCCATACTGGACGATTACTGGAACCCATACATTGCGCCGTTTTGTCGCAATATAGTCCATGCCCAACGAAGACATATATGCGTCCTGGCCATTGACGTTCGTGCGGGGCGCGGGCCCGCGCTACCGTCAGATCGCCGATTTCATCGATAGCGCCGTCGCCGGCAACCGCATGCAGCCGGGCGATCGCCTGCCGCCGCAGCGCGGTCTGGCGCAGCACCTGGGCGTGGACCTGACGACGGTGACGCGCGCCTATGCGGAAGCCGGACAACGCGGCCTGATCGAGCCGCGCGGCCCGCTCGGCACCTTCATCGCGCGGCCGGCCGACGAGCCGCTGTTGCAGATGCTGGACCTGGGCATGAACATGCCGCCGCTGCCGCTGGGCTGCGATTTGCAGGACATGCTGCGGCGCGGCCTGGCCAAGGCGATGGAACGCCATGACGTCGGCGTGATGATGACCTACCACCAGGCGGGCGGCGGGCAGGCCGAACGCGAGGCCGGCGCGCAATGGCTGGCCCCGTCGGTGGGCCGGGTGGATCCGGACCGCGTGCTGGTCTGCCCCGGTGCCCAGGCCGCGCTGGCCGCGGTAATGCTGGCCTATAGCCGGCCGGGCGATGGCATCGCGGCCGAACCGCTGGTGTATCCGGGGCTGTTGACGGCGGCCCAGCAGTTGGGCCGCCGCGTGCTGGTCGCCGAAACGGACGCCGACGGCATGACGCCGGCGGGGCTGGAACGCGCCTGCCGCGAAGGCGCCCGCCTGGTCTACCTGAATCCGACGTTGCAGAACCCCACCGCGCACACCATGAGCGCGGCGCGCCGCCGCGATATCCTGCGCTCGGCCGCGGCCTGCGGCGTGCGTATCATCGAGGACGATCCGTATTCCCTGTTCCTGGACGACGCGCCGCCGTCGCTGGCCAGCCTGGCGCCCGCGTCGGTGTTTCACATCGCCACCGTGGCCAAGACCCTGACGCCGGGCCTGCGCACCGCCTTCGTGTTGAGCCCCGACCTGGACGGCCGCCGCAATGTGCTGGCGGCCATGCGCGCGTTCGCGGTGATGGCCGCGCCGCTGATGGGCGTGCTGACTACCCAATGGATCGCCAGCGGCATGGCTCAGCAGATCCTGGACGGCGTGCGCGCCGAGGCGCATGCGCGCCAGCGCCTGGCGCGTCAATTGCTGCCGGGGCCGTTTCCCACCGCGGTTGCGGGCATCCATCTGTGGCAGACGCTGCCGGACCGCTGGACCGCGGCCGACCTGGAGCGCGTGGCGCGCGACGAGGGGCTGAGCGTGACGTCATCCGACGTCTTTCACCAAGGTCCCGGCGCGCCCAACGCCATCCGCATTTCGCTGGGCAGCATCCCGGACCGCCAGGAACTGGGCCAGGCGCTGGAACATCTGGCCGGGCTGGTGCGGCGCCGGCCGCGCGGATTGCGCGATGTGATCGTGTGACGGGACGCGCATGCTGTTCGAGACCTTCCAGGCCATGCAGGACTCGGTGGTGGACTTTGCCAAGACCCACGCGGACTGGCTGGCGCCCATGGGGTTTGCCTTCGCGTTCCTGAAATCGCTGCCGCTGGTGGCCCTGGTGATTCCGGGCACGGCAATCTTGTTGTCCATTGGCGCGATCCTGGGGCTGGGCGATGCCAATTTCGTGGCCGTGTGGCTGGCGATCGCGGTGGGCGCGGCGCTGGGCGATTGGGTGCAGTACGCCGCGGGCGTGTGGTTCGGCCCCAGCCTGATGCGCAGCAAACCGCTGCGCAAGCGCCCCGAGCTGCTGCACCGCAGTACCTTGTTCATCCAGAAATGGGGCGTGCTGAGCATCGTGCTGTGCCGTTTCTTCGGCCCCTTGCGCGCCACGGTGCCGATGATCGCGGGCATCTGCGGCATGCGCGCCGCCGCGTTCCAGGCCGCCAATTGGGCATCGGCGTTTTTGTGGGCGGCGGCGCTGTTGCTGCCCGGCTGGTGGGGAACGCGCGCGTTCCTGTGAGCCGGGCCGGGCATCAGAACTGATGCCGTATCCCCACCGAGGTCTGCAGCGTGTGCGATTCGCGGATGTCCACGCGGTTGACGTAGGCGTACAGGTTGGTGCGCTTGGACAGGTCGTATTCGTAGCCCAGCGCCCAGCCCGTGATGTCCGACCCGGTGGCGCGTTGCACCGAAGCCAGCACCGATGAGGACTTGCCCGTGGGCACGGTGACGCCGGCAATGAACGAATTGACCTTGTCGTAGCCGGCGGACGGGCCCGTGTTGGCGTTGCGCAGGTTGCCGTAGGTGCCGTGCAGCTTGATCCAGTCAAAATCGTACGAGCCGGCCACCTGCAGGTTGCCGGCCGTTGTCTTGTTGGGCTGCTGCGCGTTCGGGTTCAGGCGTTCGTAGGTCAGCGCGGCGGCGACCGGACCGCCGTTGTAGCGCAGGCCGGCGGTCAGCACGCGGTCGTGCGCGTCGGTGGCGAAGGCGTCGTTGTCGTGGGCTTCAAAGCTGTAGCCCACGCCCGCTTGCCAGCCGTTCATGCGCGGCGTGGCATAGAACACCGCGTTGTTGACGCGGCCGCCGGCGCCGAAGTCGCCGTCGTTGTAGGCCAGGCTGGCGTTGTTGGAGGCCTGACCCCAACCGGTGCCGAAGGGCGAGCCGACCCCGGCCCACTCGAAGCCGTAGACCCACTGGCGCCCCAGGCGCACTTCACCGAAGCCGCCAGCCAGGCCCACATAGGCCCAGCGGCCGAACAGGCGGCCCTGCGCCTGCGTGCCGTTGTTGGCGTTGAAACCGCTTTCCAGGCGGAATACGGCCCGGTAGCCGTTGCCCAGCTCTTCGGCGCCACGCAGGCCCCAGCGCGAACCGGATTGGTTGCCGCTTTTCTGGCGCAGGCTGGATTCGCCATCACGGCGCTCGTAGGTCGTGCCCAGGTCGACCAGGCCGTACAGCGTCACGCTGCTGGTCTCGGCGGCCTGCGCCGGGCTCATGCAGCTCAGGGCCAGGGCGGCGCCCAGGCTGCGGCGGTGACGAATGATTCTTTTCATGGTTGAGATCCCCTCGGTTGGCGTTGCGTTGGACAAAAGAAGCCCCGGCCGCCGGCGCGGCGCGCCGGCGGCGGAGGGTGGAACATCGGATGGCTGGGCCGGCGCCCAGGCGAGGCCGGCGTGACTGACGCGGGCGCTAGCTCATTGCGTCAACGGGCCGCGGTGCGCGCCGGTGGCGCCGGGCGCGGGCAATGGCGTCAGGTCCTGCGGCGAAGCCACGCACAGCGTGACGTGGGACGGATGGGCCGCCGACACGTGCACCGTGTTCAGCGCGATGCGCTTTTCGCGGGCGTCGGCGGCGGATTCGCCGCTGTTCGGGTTGACGTCGTACTTCGGAAAGTTGCTGCTGGAGATATCCAGGCGGATGCGGTGGCCTCGTTTGAACAGATTGCAGGTGGCAAAGGGTTCGATCATGATTTCGTAAACCTTGCCGGGGGTCAACGCATTGGCCTCATTCCAGGACGCATGGAAGCGGCAACGGAAGATGCCGTCGGTCAGGTTCAACGCGTAGCCCTGCGGATAGTCCGCGCTGGGCGGGTACACATCGACAAGCTTGGCGGTGAAGTCCGTGTCGGGGCAGTCGGACGAGATGTGCAGCGTGACCGTGACCGGGCCCACCACGGCCAGGTCCGCGTCCAGCGGCGCGGTCTGAAATACCACCACGTCGTCGCGCGAAGCCAGCGGCAGGCCGGGCTGGCGCACGCCAAAGAAACGCGCGTCTTCACGCTGGTCGAAGCCGCCGCCTTCGAACACCGGCTGGCCGGACGTGAGCGCGCCGCCGATGGTGGGCACCGGATTGCGGGGATCGTATTGATAGCTGATGCGGGCGTCGGCCGAGACGGGGGCCTGCGCATCCAGGCGGCCATCGGCATGCAGGTAGTAGGCCGTGGGGCGGGCCTCGCGCAGCGGCCAGGCATCGGCCTGGATCCAGGAACCGCCATGGTCGAACCGGTCTTGCGCCACGCGCGCGCCGCTGCCGCCACCCATCAGGAACAGCCGCGCCACCGGATCCGGCGCGGCGCCCTGTTGCGCCTGCGGCGCCGGCGCATCCTGCAGCCAGCGCTGGAACCACGCCAGCCGGAAGCCGAGCCAGTCGCCGGCCAGATTGCCGTCGAACGCCGCGCGCGGGCCGAAGTCGGCGTCGCCGCTGTGGGTCGTGTTGCGGTCGCCGTGCAGCCACGGCCCCATGATCAGGCGCACGGGCGACTGGCGGCCCCGCGTCAGGCCGTCGTAGTTCTCCATGGTGGTGCGCACGTAGGCGTCGTACCAGCTGGACATCAGCGCCACGGGGATGTCGGGAATGGCGTCGTAGTAGCCCTGGGCGTAGATGCCCAGTTGCCGCCAGGACGCGTCGAAGGTATCGGCCCGCCACTGCTCGAACAGGTAGTCTTCGTACTCCGGCACACTGGCCAGGGGAGAATGCCCGGGCCGCCACGGCATGCGGGTGAACCACTGGCGGATGTCCTCGGCTTCCAGCGCCGCGAGCACCAGCGGGTCCTGCTGCGCGGCGGGGCTGAGCTTGGCCTGCTTGTAGGCCCACGTGGCCTGCTTCAATTCAAACGCGCCCGATTGGCGGATGCCGCATTGGTAGCCGTTGGAAAAGCCGCCCGAGTCCAGCACCATGCAGGCCAGGCCCGGCGGATTCAGGCACGCCAGCGCCATCTGGGTGTGCGCGGCATACGACAGGCCCATGGTGCCGATGCGGCCGTTGCACCACGGCTGCTGCATGATCCAGGCCAGGGTGTCGAAGCCGTCCGGCCCTTCGGACAGGTACTTGGTGAACTGGCCTTCGGACCCATAGCGGCCACGGCAATCCTGGAACACCACGGCAAAGCCATGGGCGACGAAATGGCGCGCGACTTCCGGGCGCGGCACGCCCAGGCGCGCGCCGATCTGCTCGGATCGCGACACCTCGGCCTTGCCATAGGGCGTGCGCTCCAGGATCACGGGCAGCGGCGCGTCGATGCCGGGCCGGTAGCCGGCGGGCAGGTGCACGTCGGTGGCCAGGTGGATGCCGTCGCGCATGCGCACCCGCTGGTCCTGCAGCAAGGCGGCGGGCGGCGGGCAGTGGGGGGCGTCGGGGGCGGTCATTTTGTTTCCTGTATGTACGGCATTGAAGTGCGTTCGAGCTTGTTGGCGCGGATGGCCGTGCCATCGCGGGCGGCCCAGAAGGCCACGGGGAAATACAGCGGCACGATGCCGACGTCGTTGAAGGCGGCCTCGGCGGCCTGGCGCAGCAGGGCGTTGCGCTTGCCAGCGTCGAATTCCACCGCGGCCTGCGCCAGCAGGCGGTCCACGGCGGGATTGGAATAGCGTGCCCGGTTGAAGGCGCCGGTGCCCGCGGCCTTGTCGTAGGTGGCCAGCACGTTGGTCAGGCCGTTGGACGAGTCGCCGGTGCTGTTGCCGTACGAGAAGATGAAGGCGCTGTATTGCTGTTTGCCGCTGGCGCCGGCATAGACGTTGTAGGGCTGGGTCACCACGCCGTTGATGCGCAGGCCGGCGCGCGCCATCATCTGCGCCAGCGCCTGGGCCAGGTCGCTGTCGCCGGCGAAGCGGTCGTTGGACGAATGCAGCGTCAGGCCAAAGCCCTTGGGGTAGCCGGCCTGGGCCAGCAGGGCGCGCGCGCCGTCCAGGTCGTACGCGGGCGCGGGCAGGTTGGGGCTGTAGCCGCCCAGGCCTTCGGGCACCATCTGCCCGGCCGGCACGCCCGCGCCGCTCAGAAGCCGCTCGGTGATCGGGCCGCGCATGAACATCTTGGAGATTGCCTGGCGCACGCGCACGTCCTTGAGCGGATTGACGCTCATGGGCTTGCCCTGCGCGTCGGTGACGAAGGGGCTGGCGTCGCGCGCCGAGTCCAGCGCCAGGTAGATCAGGCGCGCCGACGGCGAGCTGTAGAGCGTGTAGCCGGGTTTGTTCCTGAGGTTCCTGGCATCCGTGGGCGGCACGCTGTCGATCAGGTCGACCGAGCCGGACAGCAGCGCCGAAATGCGCGCCGCGTCGTTGGCAATGTAGCGGATCAGCACGCGGTCGAAGTCGGGCCGGCGGCCCCAGTAGGCATCGTTGCGTTCCAGTTCCAGGCTGTCGCCCGGCTGCCAGCGCTTGAACTTGTAGGGGCCGGTGCCGATGGCGGCCACGCCGCTGTTGAAGTCTTCCGACCGCTTGCCCTGGGCCGCATGGCGCGACAGGATGTAGACCAGGCCGATCTGCTCCATCAGGTCCGGCGTGGGTTCCTTGGTGCGGATGCGCAGGGTCAGGGCGTCAATGACCTGGACGGCGGCGATCGAGCGCACCGCGCCAGTGAAGGGCGCCGGGCTGTTGGGCACCTTGGGCGCGCGGTCCAGCGAGAACACCACGTCGTCGGCGGTGAACGGCGTGCCGTCATGGAAGCGCACGCCGGGGCGCAGCCGGATTTCCCAGGTATCGGGGGCCAGGACCTGCCAGGACAGCGCCAGGCCGGGCTGGGTCTGCATGTTCTCGTCGGTGGACACCAGCCGCTCGAAGACGTTCTCGGCGGCGGCCTGGTTGTTGCCGGTGCGCGAGAACAGCGGGTCCATGGACGAGGGTTCGCTGGAATGGCCGATGGTCAGCAGCGGGCGCGCCGTGGCGGGCGTGGCGCACAGCAGCGCCGCCAGCGTCAGCGACAGGGTCAGCGCCAAGGCCGGCAGGCCGCGCATGGAGGGGCGGGGGAAGGTCATGAAACGCGGATTCCTTGTTGCGATGCGGACGCATTCGGCCGGGCGTCCAACAGGTGGCAAGCGGCCTGGTGGCCGTCGGCCGTGGCCTGCAATCGCGGCGCGTCGGTCTTGCAGCGGGCCATGGCCTGCGGACAGCGCGGATGGAAATGGCAGCCGGACGGCGGATGCAGCGGCGACGGGATCTCGCCCTGGATGGCATGAAAGCGCCGCTTGCGGTTCGACAGACGCGGCACTTCGTTCAGCAGCGCCTGGGTGTAGGGATGGCGCGGGGCCTGGAAGACGTCTGCCGTGGGGCCGGATTCGACTACCCGGCCCAGGTACATGATCACGGTGCGGTCGCTGATGCGCCGCACCACCCCCAGGTCATGGCTGATGAACAGGTAGGTCAGGCCCAGGTCCTGGCGCAGGTCCATGAAGAGGTTCAGGATCTGCGCCTGGATCGACACGTCCAGCGCCGCGATCGATTCGTCGCAGATCAGGAACTGCGGCTTGACGGCCAGCGCCCGGCCGATGCCCACGCGCTGGCGCTGGCCGCCCGAGAACTGGTGCGGAAAGCGGTTGCGGTAGTCGGGGTCCAGGCCCACGCGGCGCATCACCTGCACCACGTAATCGTCGTAGTCGCGGCGCGCGATGATGCCGTTGGCCAAGGGGGCTTCGCCGATGATGTCGCGCACCCGCTTGCGCGGATTGAGCGAGGACATCGGGTCCTGGAAGATCATCTGCGTGGCCATGCGTTGCGCATGCGCGGCCTGGCCGGTCAGCGTGGACAGTTCGCCGGCCGGCGTCTGGATGGTGCCGGACGTGGCGGGCAGAATGCCGGCCAGCACGCGGCCCAGCGTGGACTTGCCACAGCCGGACTCGCCCACCAGCCCCACGACTTCGCCCTGGTGGATGGTCAGGTCGATCTTGTCCACCGCGTGCACGGTCTGCGTGCCGACCTTGGCGCCCAGCAAGCCGGCCAGGCGTTCGGCGTAGTCGGGCCGCTTGACGAACAGGCGCGACACCTGGTTGGCCTGCATCAGGATCGGCGGGTTCACGAGAAGGCTCCTGTCTGGGGGTGAAAGCATCGGTGGCTGCGGTTGCCCGTGACATCGATGGCCGGCTGTTCGATGCGGCAGCGGTCGGATGCATGGCCGCAGCGCGGGTTGAAGGCGCAGCCGGGCGGCAACGCCAGCGGCGACGGCGCCATGCCGGGAATCTGGTACAGCCGGTCGCCCGTGTGTTCGTTGCTGGGCACCGAACCGATCAGGCCGATGGTGTACGGGTGGCGGGGGCGATCCAGGATGTCGTCGGTGGGGCCGGATTCGACGACTCGCCCGGCATACATCACGCAGACGCGGTCGGCCAGCCCGGCCACCACGGCCAGGTCGTGGCTGACCCAGACCATGGCGGTGCCGGTTTCGGCGCACAGCTTCTGCATTTCGGCCAGGATCTGCGCCTGGATGGTGACGTCCAGCGCGGTGGTGGGTTCGTCGGCGATGATCAGGTCGGGTTTGTGCAGCATGGCAATCGCAATGGCCACGCGCTGGCGCATGCCGCCGGACAACTGGTGCGGATAGGCCTTCAGCCGTTCGTCGGGCGACGGGATGCCCACTGCCGCCAGCGTGTCGCGGGCGCGAGCCCAGGCCGCCTTGCGGCTGCAGCGTTCGTGCGTTTGCACCGTTTCGACCATCTGGGTCTCGATGCGGAACACCGGGTTCAGCGTCATCATCGGGTCCTGGAACACCATGGCGATGCGGTTGCCGCGCAACTGGCGCAATTCTTCGCGCGACAGCGTCGCCAGGTCGGTACCCTTGAACAGGATCTGGCCGCCGTCGATACGTCCCGGCGGGTCGATCAGACCCAGGATGGAAAAGCCGGTGATGGACTTGCCCGAGCCGGACTCGCCGACCAGGCCCAGGATTTCGCCGGGATGCACGTCGAAGCTGACGTCGTCCACCGCCCGCACCAGGCCGGCGCGGGTATGGAACCAGGTGCGCAGGTTGCGCACGGAAAGGGTGGGGGTGCTTGTCATGGCGCGAGTCCTATTTCTGCAGGCGCGGATTGAGCGCCTCGCGGACACGGTCGCCCACGATGTTCATGGTGAAGACCACGGTCAGCAACAGCACGCCGGGGAACACGCTGATCCAGTACAGGCCGGCCAGCATCTGCTGGTAGCCGTTGGCGATCAGCAGGCCCAGCGACGGCTCGGTGACCGGCAGCCCGATGCCCAGGAAACTGAGCGTGGCCTCGGCGGCGATGGCGTTGGCGGTCTGGATCATGGCGATGACGATGACCGGCGGTATGCAGTTGGGCAGCAGCTGGCTGAACAGCGCGCGGCGGTGGCTCAGGCCCAGGCACAGGGCGGCTTCCATGTATTCCTTGCGCCGCTCGACCACGGCGGTGGCGCGCACGGCGCGGGCGAAGTAGGCCCACTGCACCACCACCAGCGCCAGGATCACCTTGTCCACGCCCTGGCCCAATATGGCCAGCATCATCAGCGCCACGAGAATGGTGGGAAAGCCCAGCATCAGGTCCACCAGCCGCATGATCAGCGCGTCGATGCGGCCGCCGAAGTACGCGGCCACCAGCCCCAGCACCGTGCCCACGGCCATGGCGAACAGGCCGCTCAGCACGCCCACGCTGAGGCTGGTGCGCAGGCCATACATCATGGCCGACAGCATGTCGCGGCCCTGGGCATCGGTGCCGGCCCAGTAGACATCGCCATAGATGCCGTGGCTGCCGGGCGGCATGCGGCCGTCCAGAATGGTGATGGCGGCCAGGTCATAGGGGTTCTGCGGCGCGATCCATGGCGCCAGCAGCGCGGCCAGCACCAGCAGCAGGAACACGACCGCGGCGATCGTGGCGGGGCGGCTGTCCAGCACGCCGTGCAGCGCCTGGCCCAGCGTGGTGTCGCGGCTGGGCAGCCAGGTCCGGGAAACGGAGGCGGTCATTGCGAGGCTCCCACGCGGACACGGGGATCCAGGATGGAATAGAGGATGTCGACCAGCAGGTTGAGCACGATGAACATCGTGACGACGATCAACAGGTAGGCCACCACCACCGGGCGGTCCAGCTTCATGATGCTGTCGATGATGAGCTTGCCCACGCCGGGCCACGCGAAGATGGTTTCGGTGACGGTGGCAAAGGCAATCAGCGAACCGAATTCCATGCCCACCACGGTGACGATGGGGATCAGGATGTTCTTGAGCACGTGCATGCCGATCACGCGGGATTCGCGCAGGCCCTTGGCACGCGCGAATTTCACGTAGTCCAGCGGCATGGTTTCGCGCACGCCGCTGCGGGTCAGGCGCACGATCAGCGCGATCTTGAACAGCGCCAGGTTCAGCGCCGGCAGGATCAGGTGGCGGATGCCGTCCCACGAGGCCAGGCTGGTGCGCATGCCCAGGAATTCGCCGGTGGGGCCGCGCCCGGTGGAAGGCAGCCAGCCCAGCGTGACCGAGAAGATCAGCACCAGCATGATGCCCTGCCAGAAGTTGGGCAGGCTGAAGCCCAGGATCGACCCGGTCATGATGCCGCGGTCCAGCGCCGAATCGGGCTTCAGGCCCGCCACCAGCCCCAGGGGCAGGCCGATGGCCAGCGCCAGCAGCAGCGCCACGCAGGCCAGTTCCAGCGTGGCCGGCAGGCGTTGCAGGATCAGCTGGATGGCGGGCTGGTTGAAGACGAACGAGTTGCCCAGGTCGCCATGCAGCGCGTTGGCGACGAACTTCAGGTACTGCTGGTACAGCGGCAGGTCCAGGCCCAGCGACTGCACGGCCTGCGCGATTTCGGCGGGCGTGGCGTCGGCGGGCACCAGGATTTCAATGGGGTCGCCGATGGCGTAGACACCGGCGAACACGATCAGCGACGTGATGGCCAGGATCACCACGCTTTGGCACAACCGGCGGATGATGAAGGCGGTCATGATGTGCCGTGGCGACAGGAATCGGGGAAGGGGGCGGCGCGCATCGGGGGCTCCTTGCCGGAAAAATCGGCGATATCGCGTATTGATTACGGATTCATGAATGGCGAGAATCCTTGATGGGCGGAATGTTCGATCCATCCCGCCGCGCTGGCAACCGTATGCCAAGCCGGCATGCGGCTATGTGATTTACGAGAAATTTGGTGTTAACCCTAGGCCGCGCGCACTGCGGGCGGCCGCAATGCGGACCGTGCACGACAGCATGAACTTCAAGCAGCTAGAGGCATTTCTGGCCTTCATGACCACGGGCTCGACGATCGAGGCGGCCCAGCGGCTGGGCGCGTCCCAGCCCGCCGTCAGCCGTCTTCTGAGCCAGTTCGAAGCCGACCTGGGGTTGCCGCTGTTCGTGCGGCGCAAGGGGCGCCTGCATCCCACAGCCGAAGCCGATTCGCTGCTGCCCGATGTGCAGAACATGATCTCGGATGCCGAGTCGCTGCACCGCCACGTCAACCAGCTGAGGCTGGGCGGGCAGCGGCGCACGCTGATCCGGGTGCAGCTGCCCAGTACGGTGGCGCAGTCGGTCATGCCATCGGTGGCCGACGCGTTTCTGGCCGATCATCCCGAGGTGGCGCTGGAAGTGCTGGTGGGCACCTATGAAGCCAGCGAGGTCGCGGTGCTGGGCCGCGAGGCCGACCTGGCGCTGGTGCGTTCGCCGCCCGTCAATTCGGGCCTGTCGATGATCTTGCGGCTGGCCACCGAAGCCGTCTGCGTGATGCCGCCGGGCCACGCGTTGCGGGCGCTGGACGCAGTCACGTCGGCTGACCTGATCGGCGTCGACCTGGTACTGCTGGGCCGCCAGCGTTCGCTGCGCCAGCAGATCGACCAGGCGTTTCGCGCCGGGCGCATGATGCCGCAGATCAAGGCTGAGGTGCACTCGGTGGAAATGGCCTGCCGGCTGGCCGCGCAGGGCGTGGGGGTGTCGATCGTGAACGGCCTGTTTGCCGGCCTGTGCCTGGACATGGGCATCGAGCGCCGGCCGTTTCGCCCACGCATCGATTACTACGTGGGCATGGCCACGCTGGCCGGGCAGCCGCCGCATGCACTGGTGCCGGAATTGGCCGCGCGCATTCTCGCTGCGATGACGCAGCGCGCCGGGCCTGGCGCTTTCTCGGTGGTGCCGCCCGAGCCGGGCGACGCGCCGCTTACGGCATCAGCTTGAGCAGCGCGGCAATCAACGCCCAGCGCCGCGTGACATAGACGCGCCGCTTGCGCAGCCGGATGGCGTGGGCGATCTGTTTGGCGGCCTTTTCAGGTGACGCCACCCAGAACAGGCCGCTGCCTTGCGCCATGGCGGTGGCCACGAACCCGGGGCGCACGTCGGTCACCGCGATCGGCAGCCTCAAGTGCCTGACCTTCTGCCGCAGCCCGTCCAGGTAGTTCGACACGAACGCCTTGGAGGCGTTGTAGGCCGGTGCGGCGCCGCTGCCGCGCAGCGCCGCCACCGACGAAATGCCCACCAGGTGCCCCTTGCGGTGCAGGATAAAATGCCGCAGCGCGATGTTGGCCATGGCCGCGAAGCCGTGCACGTTGATGCCGATGGTGTCTGACTCTTTGTCCCAGTCCAGGTCCGTGTTCAAAAAGCCCACGCCCGCGCTGATGATGCACAGGTCCAGGCCTTCCATGCGGGCGATCAGGTCGCGCAGCGCGGCCATGGCGTCGGCGTCGCGGGCCACGTCCAGCACCTGGGTGTGCACAGTCGTGCCTGGCAGTTCCGCGCGCAGGCTGTCCAGCAGTTCGCCGCGGCGGCCCGTGAGGCCCAGGGCGTAGCCTTCGTTGGCCAGTTGTCTGGCCAGGGCGCGGCCGATGCCGGAGGTGGCGCCGATGATGATCGCTCGTTTCATGCGTGGGGTCGGTGGGACGGCAACAGGGGGGGGCGCCGATACAGTACGACGCAAACTCCGCAGGGTGCGGACACATGCAGGATACAGCGGCTTGTTGGAATGCAGGCTCTCAGTTTGCACGACGCCGTGCCTTTCCCCTGCATGTCCCACAAGGAGCCCATCATGGCCAAACCGCTGGAAACCGTTCTGTACACCGCCCGCACCCACACCACCGGCGGGCGCGATGGCGCCGGCCGCACCGACGACGGCGCGCTGACGCTGCCGCTCAGCCCGCCGGGCTCGGGCCGCCCGGGCACCAACCCCGAGCAATTGTTCGGCAT
Source organism: Achromobacter sp. FW305-C-28 (assembly GCF_058783235.1). Classification (NCBI taxonomy): domain Bacteria; kingdom Pseudomonadati; phylum Pseudomonadota; class Betaproteobacteria; order Burkholderiales; family Alcaligenaceae; genus Achromobacter; species Achromobacter sp. FW305-C-28. The sequence continues at coordinate 56,986 of NZ_JBYSYL010000018.1, forward strand.
CGGCTATTCGGCCTGCTTCATCGGCGCCATGCAATTGGCCGGCGCCAAGCTGGGCATCCCCGTGCCGCGCGAGGTAGCCGTGGATGCCGAGGTGTCGCTGGGCAAGACCGATGGCGGCGCGGCCTACGCGCTGGGCGTCAACCTGCACATCTCGTTGCCGGGCCTGTCTGCCGAGCAGCAGCGCCAGCTGGTGGAAACGGCGCATCAGACCTGCCCGTATTCGGGCGCCATCCGCGGCAATATCGACGTGGAATTCTCGATCGCCTGATCGAAGGCTCAAGCCGACGGCTTGAGCCGGATTTCCGCTTCCAGCCCGCCGCCCTCGCGGTTCTTCAAGCGCAGTTCGCCATCCAGGATGCCCACCAGCTGCTGCGCGATGGCCAGGCCCAGGCCCGTGCCGCCGCTGTCGCGATTGCGCGAGCCTTCCAGCCGGTAAAACGGCTGCAGCACCGCCTGCAATTGATCATCGGGAATGCCGGGGCCGCGGTCCAGCACGCGGATCGACACGCCGTCACCCTCGGCCGGGCCCATGACCACCTCGGCCGCGCCGCCGAATTTCAGGGCGTTGTCGATCAGGTTGCCCAGCACCCGGCGCAAGGCGCGCGGCCGCGTCTGCCACGGCGCGGGGCAGTGGCCTTGCAGCGTGACCGGCTTGCCGATGTCGGCGTAGTCGCACACCAGGCTGTCCAGGAAGGCGTCCAGGTCGATGCGTACGGCGGCTTCGGTGGCCGCGCCTGCGCTGCGGGCATAGGCCAGTCCGTCGCGCACCAGTTGTTCGACTTCCTGCAGATCGTGCGTGAGTTTGTCGCGGTCGATCGAATCGTCCATGAACTCGGATCGCAGCTTCATGCGGGTGATCGGCGTTTGCAGGTCGTGCGAGATGGCGCCCAGGATCTGCATGCGTTCGGCCAGGTGGGCGGCGATGCGGTCCTGCATGGCGTTGAACGCGGCGGACGCCTGCGCGACTTCGGCCGGCCCGTCTTCGGCCAGGCGCGGGCTCTGGCGGTCGGGGCTCATGGCGTCGGCCGCGCCGGCCAGGCGGGTCAGCGGGCGTATGGCCAGGCGCACGGCCAGCCACGCGCACAGGATCAGCAGCGCCAGTTGCGCCGCCAGCACCACCGGCAGCCACATCGCCAGCGGCATGATGGCCATGTGGATGTCCAGCGTGACCGGCTGCCCGTCGGCCAGCAGGGCGCGTACCTGGATGTGCTTGGGGTCGTCGCCCACGGTGCCGAACGTCAGCGGATAGGCGCCGTTCAGCGCCGTTTGGATCGAATCGCGCACGCCTTCGGCGGCCGGCGTCTGCAAGGGGCGGTCGAAGTCGCCGGGGCCCAGCAGGTACTGGCGGTTGCTGCCGGCCAGGCGCGGCAGCCAGTCGGCCCGCTCGGCGGCGGGCAGGCGGTTCAGGATGGCCAGCGCCACCACCACGTCGCGCTCCAGGTTGTCCAGCATGACGCTCTTGGCGGACTGGTAGCGTTCGTAGAACAGCAGCGAGAACGACAGCGCGTGGGCCAGCACCAGGCCCACCAGGAAAATCAGGAACAGCCGGCTGGCCAGGGTGCGAGGCCAGCGGCGCAGCGCCGGGACCCAGGCCATCTACGGCGCCTCGGACACATCGACCTGCGCGGCGAACACATAGCCTTCGCTGCGCACGGTCTTGATGTACAGGGGCTCGCGCGCGTCTTCGCGCAGGCGCTGGCGCAGCCGGCTGACCAAGAGGTCGATCGAGCGGCCGAAGAAGTCGGCGTCGCGCCCTTGCGTCAGGTTCAGCAGCTGGTCGCGGTTGAGCACGCGCTGCGGGTGGTCCAGGAACACGCGCAGCAGCCGGTATTCGGCGCCGCTGAGCGACACGATGGTGCCTTCGGCGTCGAGCAGGTGGCGCGCGGTGGTGTCCAGCGTCCAGGTGCCGAAGCGAACTTCGCGGCCGGGTTCGGTGACCTGGAAATTGGGCGGCAGCATGCGGGTGCGGCGCAGGATGGCCTTGATGCGCGCCAGCAGTTCGCGCGCCACGAAGGGCTTGACCAGGTAGTCGTCGGCGCCCATTTCCAGGCCAAGCACGCGGTCCATGTCTTCGTCGCGAGCGGTCAGCAGCAGGATGGGGGTGCGGCGATGCTTGCCGGCGCGCAGCTCGCGGCACAGCACCAGGCCGTCGTCGCCGGGCATCATGATGTCCAGCACGATCAGGTCGACGGTCAGGCTTTCGAGCAGCGAGCGCATCTGGCGGCCGTCGGCGGCCAGGGTGACGTTCAGGCCGTTCTTCTTGAGGAAATTGCCGGCCAGTTCGCGGATCTCGCGGTCGTCGTCGACGATCAGGATGTGGTCTAAGGGGTCCATGGCTTACCCGTGCGGATGAAACGGAAAGGCCGTCTGACGGCGGTTCGACAGTGGGCTCATTCTACTCATCGGGCTGCTCGCGGCGGCGGGCCTGGCTGTTGTGGATCAGCTGACAGGGGCCGGGCTGCACGGCTTCGGCGCCCAGGCCGCCGGCCAGCAATGCCAGCACGGCGAACAGGCGCCGCAGGCGGTTGCCGGCGGGTGGCTTTTTCGCGGAATTCAGGGGGAGGGGGGCGGCGGTCATGGCGCGGCTCCAGCAGTGGTGTCCGGCACGTTATAGCGCCGCCCGCGGGGCAAAGTGTGTCGTAGTGTATGCAGGCCGGGGGGCGATACAAAACCGGTGAAAAAAGCCCGCTTGCCGGCACAGGGCGGATACGCGGGGCGCGTCCAATGCGGTCATCGACACGGAACGGACCGCGGCATCATGACCTTGATCAACACCCCTCTTGCGCTGGGCGCCGGCATGCTGACGGTGGCCTCGCCCTGCGTACTGCCGCTGTTGCCCATTCTGCTGGGCAGCGCCGTCGAACGGTCTGGCCGGTGGCGGCCCCTGTGCATCGTGCTGGGCTTCGTGCTGGCGTTTTCAGGGCTGGGCATCGCGCTCAGCCTGCTGACCCATGCCGTCGAATCGGCCCAGGAAGCGGTGCGTTCGGTGTCGGTGGCGCTGCTGGCGCTGTTCGGCCTGGCGCGCATCTGGCCGCGGCCCTATGACTGGTTGGCGGCGCGGCTGGCGGGGCCGTTGCAGGGCCTGGGCGGCAAAGGCGGTGACGGCAATGCCGGCGGCTTCGTGCTGGGCATGTCGCTGGGCGCCGTGTGGACGCCCTGCGCCGGCCCCGTGCTGGCGTCGATCCTGGTGCTGGCGGCGCGTGCCGAAGACCTGGGGCAGTCCAGCCTGTTGCTGCTGGCCTATGGGCTGGGCGCGGGCATTCCCATGCTGGCGATCGCCTACGGCGGCAGTTTTGCCGCCGGGCGTGTGCGCGCCATCGCCCGCCATGCCGTGCGTTTGCAGCGTGCCTTCGGCGTGCTGTTGGTGGCCTCGGCCGCTGCGATCTATTTCCAGTATGACGTGCTGGCCTATGCCTGGATCAGCCGTCTGTTTTCCTGACCCGACCGGGTCTTCGCTTCCCCACCGAGTCCTCGCGTCCCCCGGGGGTTCGCGACCCTGCAAGGAGAATCACCATGATGTCCATTCGCTTGCCCGCCCGCCGGGCCCTCGTTTCCGTCAAGCTGGCGCTGGCCGGCCTGCTGATCGGCTCGGCCGCCCAGGCCGCTGCCCCGGCGTCGGTCCCCGCGCCGGAATTCACCGGCATTCAGACCTGGCTGAACAGCGAACCGCTGACGCAGGCGGGCCTGCGCGGCAAGGTGGTGCTGGTGGACTTCTGGACCTACACCTGCATCAATTGCATCAACACCCTGCCGTACGTGAAGCAGTGGCACCAGAAGTACAAGGACCAGGGCCTGGTGGTGGTGGGCGTGCACACGCCGGAATTTCCGTTCGAGCGCAGCACCAGGAACGTGGCGGATGCCATCAAGCGCTTCGGCATCGAATACCCGGTGGCGCAGGATAACCAGTACAAGACCTGGGACGCCTACCGCAACCAGTACTGGCCGGCGTTCTACCTGATCGACAAACAGGGCAACGTCGTCTATCGCCATTTCGGCGAGGGGCGGTATGCCGAGACCGAGGCCGAGATCCAGCGTTTGCTGGCGCAACCGTAAGCGGGGGCATGGCGGCGGCTGGGCGGCGGGGGCGCCACGGCAACGGTTGCCCCGGATATCCGGATCAGCCTGGCGCGATGCCGCTAGCCGCCCGCCAGCGCCAGGGCCAGCAAGGCGCCCAGCAGGGCGGGCGGCATCACCAGCGCGCCCAGCTTCAGGAAGGCGAGGCCGCTGACGTGCTGGCCTTCGCGCCGCACGGCGATCAGCCACAGCAGCGTGGCCAGCGAGCCGGTGATGGACAGGTTGGGCCCGAGGTCCACGCCGATCAGCAGCGCGCCGGTGGTCTGCGCGGGCAGGTGGGCGATCTGGCCGACCGAGCCGGCGATCAGGCCCGCGGGCAGGTTGTTGATCAGGTTGCTGGCCAGTGCGGACACGATGCCGGCGCCCCACAGCGACTGCCCGGCGGACTGGCTGGCCAGTTGCACCAGCGCCCGCGCCAGCGCGTCGATCGCGCCGCTCAACGCCAATCCCTCGACCAGCACGAACAGGCCGGCCACCATGGGCAGCACGCCCCAGGCCACGTGGCGCAGCACCGGCATCGGGCTGATGCGCTGGCGCAGGTGGATGCCCGCCGCGGTGGCCAGGCCGGCGACGAAGGTGGGCAGGCCCAGATCGGCATTGAAGGCCGACGCCAGCATCAGCACCAAGGCGGTCAAGAGGATGCCCAGGCCGGTCAGGCGGGCCCCGGCGCCCAGCGGCTGCGCGGGGATTTCGGCCCGCAGCGGCTGGCGCAGCGCCTCGCGTTGGGTAAAGCGCAGCACCAGGTAGGTCAGGGCGATGGCGGCCACCGACGGCAGGGTGAATTGCCGCAGCCAGTCGAGCAGCGGCGGCATCTGGCTGCCGTACACGACCAGGTTGGCGGGGTTGGAGATCGGCAGCACGAAGCTGGCGGCGTTGGCAATGAAGGCGCAGATGAACAGGTAGGGCAGGGGGCGTGCGCCGGCGGCCTTGGCCGCCGCGTACACCGCCGGGGTCAGCACCACGGCGGTGGCGTCGTTGGACAGGAACACGGTGACCAGGATGCCCACCAGGAACACCAGGTCGAACAGCCGCCGCGCCGAGCCGCGGGCGTGGCGCGCGGCCACCATGGCCAGCCAGTCGAACAGCCCCTGCTGGCGGGCCAGTTCGGCCAGCACCATCATGCCGATCAGGAACAGGTAGACGTCCAGGCCCTTGCCGACCGCGCCCAGCGCCGCCTGCCAGGGAATCAGGCCGGTCGCCGTGACCAGCAGGGCCGCGCCGCCGGCCCAGACGTATTCGGGCAGGTTGCCGGGGCGCAGCAGGATGCCGACGATCGCCAGGGCGGAAATGGCCCAGAGGGCAAGGGTGGCGTCGGAAAAGGGCATCGGAACGGCAACGGCAGGACGGGGAAGCCCGGATTATCGCCCGCCCAGGCGTTCAAGCGTGAGCCGGCCGACCGGCGGCCAGGCGGCCCGTTGCCGCCGTACGACGGTCGGCGCTAGTTGATCTGCAAGGTGTACATGGCCTGGCCGCGCACCAGCGTCAGCAGCAGCGGCTGCCCTGGCGCGGCCGCTGCCAGCAGCCCGCGCAGGTCGGCCAGCCGGCTGACCGGGCGCTGGTTGACGCCGATGATGACGTCGCCGCGTTGCATCCGCGCGGCGACCGGGCCGCGATCGGGGTAGGTGGCGCTGACGGCCACGCCGTCGTTGCCCTTCAAGCGCTGCTCGCGGCCGATCTCGGTGAACTCCACGCCGTTCAGCCGCGCATCCAGCGAGCCGGCGTGCAGCCGTTCGTTCTTTTCCGGCTCGATGCGCAGCACGGCTTCGGTGCGCTGGCCGGCGCGCAGCAGCGTCAGCCGCACCTGCTTGCCCACCGGCAGCAGTCCTTCGGCATTGCGCAACTGGGCGCTGGTGCCGATGGACTTGCCATCCACCGCCAGGATCTGGTCGCGCGCCTGCACACCGGCCTGCTGCGCGGGCGAGCCGTCCGCCACGCGCGCCACCGCCACGCCCGTCGTGCCCGGCGCCAGGCCCAGTTGGCGGGCGTTGCGCGGGGTGACGTCCACCGTGTCCAGCCCCAGCCCGCCGCGCTGCACCTGGCCATGTTGCAGCAACTGGCGCATGACCTCGCCGGCCAGGTTGGACGGAATGGCGAAGCCGATGCCGACGTTGCCGCCGGACGGCGTGTAGATCATGGTGTTGATGCCGACCAGTTCACCGTTCAGGTTGACCAGCGCGCCGCCCGAGTTACCGGGGTTGATGGACGCGTCGGTCTGGATGAAGTTCTGGTAGCCGGCCGCGCGCAGGCTGGAGCGTTCCAGCGCCGACACGATGCCCGACGAGGCCGACTGGCCCAGGCCGTAGGGGTCGCCGATGGCGACCACGAAATCGCCCACCCGCAGGTCGCTGGAATCCGACAGGGTCAGCGCCTGCAGCTTGTCGGGCGGAATGCGCAGCACGGCCAGGTCGGTGTCGGGGTCGCTGCCGACCACCGTGGCGGTGAAGCTGCGGCCGTCCTGCAGCGAGACGCGGATGGATGTGGCCCCGCGCACCACGTGGTGATTGGTCAGGATGTTGCCCTGGGTGGCATCGACGATGACGCCCGAGCCGATGCTCTGGCGGCCGGCGGCCTGGCCGATGCCGGGCGCCTGGCGGCTGTCGCCCTGGGCGGAAATGTTGACGACGGCGGGGGTGACGCGTTCCAGCATCGGCGCCAGTGACGGCAGCGGCTGGCCGTCCACGGCCATGGGCAGGGCGGCCCAGGCCGGCAAGGTGGCGCCGAGTGCGGCGGCCAGCGCCAGGTGTCGGCAAGCGCGGATGGCCTGCCGTGTGATGCCGCAGGCGGACGAAAGCAAAGTCATGGAAGCGGCAGGCAGCGCCTGTGTGGGGATCAGCGCGCCAGTATCGCCGCCCGCCGAGTCGCCCATATGACCGATAAAGCCCGCTTCGTGGCCGGTATCGCTGCCTTCCGTTTTAGAACCCGACCGCCTGTCCGTCGCGACGCGAGTCCGACGCCGCCAGGTAGCCGCCTTGCGGCAGCCGGCAGATCAGCTGGGCCGAGCCGAATTCCAGGCTGTCGGCCGGCGCCACCGCCACGTTGTGGCCGCGCTGGCGCAGCGTCTGCACCACGTCGTCCGGCAGGTGCGCTTCGACGTTGACTACCGGCCCCTTCTCGACCCGGAAGCGCGGCGCATCGCTCATGGCCTGCGGGTTCTGGCCGAAGGCCGCCAGGCGCGTCACCATCTGCAGGTGGCCCTGCGCCTGCATCGATCCGCCCATGACGCCGAACGACATCACCGGTTCGCCGCCGCGCGTGACGAAGGCGGGGATGATGGTGTGCATCGGCTTTTTGCGCGGCGCGACCTGGTTGGCGTGGCCGGGCGTCAGCACGAAGTTCAGGCCGCGGTTGTGCAGGCTGATGCCGGTGCCCGGCACCACCACGCCCGACCCGAAGCCGTGGTAGTTGGACTGGATGAACGACACCATGGTGCCGCTGGCATCGGCGGCGGTCAGGTAGACCGTGCCGCCCGTGGCGGGCGTGCCGGCCACCGGCACGGCGGCGCGGTCCATCGAGATCAGGCGGGCGCGCTCGGCCAGGTAGGCCGGGTCAAGCAGGGCGCGCGCATCCGTGCGCATGTGGCGCGGGTCGGCGACGTGATGGTGCAGGTCGGCGAACGCCAGCTTCATGGCCTCGATGCTGACGTGGTAGTAGTCGGCGCTGTCGCGGCCCATCGATTCGAGGTCGAACTGTTCCAGCATGCCCAGCGCCATCAGCGCCGAGATGCCCTGGCCGCTGGGCGGGATTTCGTGCAGCGTGTAGTCGCGGAACGATTGCGAGATCGGCTCGACCCATTCCGGGCGATGTTCGGCCAGGTCGTCGGCCGTCAGCGCGCCGCCCGAGCGGGCCGCGAAGTCGGCGATCCTGGCGGCCAGCGCGCCGCGGTAGAAGCTGTCGCCGCCGCTTTCGGCGATCTCGCGCAAGGTGCGGGCCTGGTCGGGAAAGCGCCACCATTCGCCGGGCAACGGCGCCCGGCCTTGCGGCAGGAACGCCTCGGCAAAGCCGGGCTCATTCGCCAGCTTGGGCATCTGGTTGGCCCATTGGCGGGCGATGGTCGGGCTGACGGGAAAGCCGTCCTCGGCGTAGGCAATGGCCGGTTCGAACAGCGTGGCGAACGGCAGCTTGCCGAAGCGGTCCGACAGGGCCTTCCAGCCCGCCACCTGGCCCGGCACGGTGACCGTGCCCCAGCCCGTGGCCGGCATGGCCTCGCGTCCGGCGAAGTAATCGGGGGTCCAGGCGGCCGGCGCGCAGCCGCTGGAATTCAAGCCATGCAACCGCCCTTCGTGCCAGACCAGCGCGAACATGTCGCCGCCGATGCCGTTCATCACGGGCTCGACGACGGTCAGCGCGATGGCGGTGGCGATGGCGCTGTCCACCGCATTGCCGCCCGCCAGCAGCATGCGCAGCCCGGCTTGCGCCGCCAGTGGCTGGCTGGTGGCGACCGCGTTGGCGGCCAGCACCGGCATTTTTCGGGAGGCGTAGGGGAAAGACCAATCGAAGGGGGAAGACATGGGCAAGTTTTTCTAAGAAGGTTTACTGCGGCGTGATGCCGGCCTGGTCGATCAGTTGCTTGGTGCGCGGAATTTCGGCCTTGATGAAGGCGGCGAATTCCTCGCGGCTGCCGCCCCGGGGCTCGGCGCCGGCTTCGGCCAGCTTACCGCGCAGCACGGGGTCTGCAAGCACCTTGTTGACGGCGCGGTTCAGCTTGTCCAGCACCGGGGCCGGGGTGCCTTCCGGCGCCACCAGGCCGTACCAGGGGGCGATGTCGTAGCCGGCGTAGCCTTGCTCGGCGATGGTGGGAATGTCGGGCGCCAGCGCCGAACGCTGCGAATTCGACATGCCCAGCGCCAGCAGCGCGCCGCTCTTGACCTGCGGCAGGCCGGTCATGATGGTGTCGAAGTACATCGACACCTGGCCGCTCAGCAGCGCCGGAATGGCTTCGCCGGCGCCCTTGTACGGCACGTGCAGGATGTCGATGCCGGCCACCGACTTGAGCATTTCGCCGGCCATGTGCGAGGTGGTGCCCGTGCCGAACGAGGCATAGGTCAGCTTGCCGGGATTGGCGCGGGCATAGGCCACCATTTCGGGCAGCGTCTTGAACGGCTGCTGCGGATTGGCCAGCAGGATGTTGGGCGTGTAGGCCACCATCGACACCAGCGCGAAGGCGTCCGGGTCATAGGCCAGGCGTTTTTGCAGGAAGCGGTTGGTGACGATGGCGGCGGGGCCGCCCATCAGCAGCGTGTAGCCGTCGGGGGCCGAACGCGCCACCGACGCGCTGCCGATCGCGGCGGCGGCGCCGGGGCGCGCTTCCACGACAAAGGGCTGGCCCAGTTCGGTAGACAGCGCCGCGCCCAGCTGGCGCGAAATCAGGTCGGTGGCCGATCCGGCCTGGAACGGCACCACGATGCGCACCGGATGCTGCGGCCAGTCGGTGGCGGCGGGCGCGCTTTGGGCGCCCGCCTGGGCGGTGAAGGCCAGAGCGGCGGCGCAGCCCAAGGCCCGGATGAGACGAAATTGCATGGATTCCCCTTGATCGCTGTGTAGTCAGGCTATCTGGTCAGGCGGTTGCGCCGGACGGGTCTGTCGCCCGTTGCGGTTGCGGCGGGCGCGCACGGCCGGCGCGCCAGGACTGGATTTGACGCGACCCGGCCGGATGCGGCCATAGGGATTTGCATCCATGGATCACTGGATCCAATTTGTGTTATTTTTGCGTTTATCTATCATGGCGGCTTTGCGAAACCCGGGGACGAAGATGCTGCAATTCCAGAAGACAGCCGTCAGCGCCGAAGAAGAGGCGTACCTGCACCTGCAGCGGGAAATCCGGCTGGGCAACTATCCGCCCGGGCACCGGCTCGTCCCGGACGTCATCGCCAGCGAAATCGGCACCAGCCGCATGCCGGTGCGCGGCGCCTTGCGTCGGCTGGCATCCGAAGGCCTGGTGGACATCCGCGCCAACCGCGGCGCCGTGGTGCGCGGCCTGAACCAGCAGGAAATGCGGGAAGTCTTCGAAATGCGTTCGGTGCTCGAAGGCCTGGCCATGCGCAACGCCGTGCTGAACATGAGCGCCGAACACGTGCGCCGCCTGGCCAGCATGCTGGACCAGCTGGAACAAGGGTCGGGCGACTACCTGGACTGGACCACCGCGCATCGCGATTTCCACGAATACCTGTGCAGCTTCTGCCAGCAGCCGCGCCTGCTGCGCCAGATTTCAGAACTGCATTCCGTGGTCGAACCCTATATGCGCCTGTGGGCCGCCCAGCCGGGCCGCGTGCTGCGGGTGCGCGAGTCGCACCAGGAACTGATCGACGCGCTGAAAACGCGCGACCCCGACCAGTGCGAAGCGGCGATGCGCCAGCACGTGTTGAATACCGTGCCGGCGTTGCAGGCGTTCCTGGAACAGGCAGGCTGATCGGACAGGGGGCGACGGCCCCGGCGCCAAGTCCGTCGCCGCAGCCGTCACGCTTCGCGCAGCTTGCGTGTCGGCTTGCGCTTGAACTTCACTTCACTGGCCAGCACCCCAGCCACGATCAACGCGGCGCCCACCAAGGCCAGCGCGGGCAGGCGATCGCCCGCCAGTCGGCCGACGATGCCGCCCCACACCGGCTCGCCCGCGTAGATCACGGTGGCGCGGGTCGGCGACACCGACTTCTGCGCCCAGTTCATCGTCAGCTGGATCACTGCGCTGGCCAGGCCCAGGCCGATGGCCGCACCGGCCCACAGCCACGAGAAAGCGGGCACGCCTTCGCCCAGCACCGGCATCAGCGCAAACGACACCAGCCCCGCCGTCAGCAACTGCACGGCGGTGACGCGGCGGCTGTCCACCGATTGGGCGAAATGGCCGATCAGGATGATCTCGGCGGCAATGGCCGCGGCGCCGGCCAGGGTGGCGATTTCACCGGGGCTGACATGCAGCGAACCAGCCTCGGGCCCGGCCAGCAGCACCAGGCCGGCGAAGGCCAGCGTCACGCCGACCCAGCTCATCAGGCCGGGTGGACGTTTGAGCACCGCCCATTGCAACAGCGGCACGATCGGCACGTACAGCGCCGTGATGAACGCCGACTGGCTGCTGCTGATGGTGCGCAGTCCGTACGTCTGCAGGTAATAGCCCAGGAACAGCGCGCAGCCGATCGCGACGCCCGCGCCGGCCTCGTGCCGCGTCAGGCCGGCCATGTGCTTGCGAAACAGCAGCATCGACATCGCGCCGGCAATGGTGAAGCGCAGCCCCACGAAGAACAGCGGTCCGCTATGCTGCATGGCGATATGGATAATGAGGAAGGTGCTTCCCCACAGCATGGTGACCAGCACCAGGGCGATTTCCTGGCGCGATAGGGCGAACATCGATTTGGGCTTCACGGCAGACTTCAGGTGTCACTAATTTGAGCAATATACTGCACATCACGAATTCCGACAGCGATGTCCTCACCCACGTCGGGGCCAACCTGAAGCGGTTGCGCAAGGCGGCGGGCCTGAGCCAGACCGCGCTGGCCGACGCCTCTGACATCAGCCGCCGCATGATCGCGGGGCTGGAAGCCGGTACGGCCAACATCAGCCTGTCCAGCCTGGACAAGCTGGCGCATGCGTTGGGGGTGGGGTTCGTGGACCTGGTCAGCGATCCGGCGCGAGAACGCCGCCGCATCGAGGCCCGGGCCTGGCGCGGCAAGCGGCCGGGCAGCCAGGCGGTGCTGCTGGGCGCAAGCCCGGCCAGCTGCGAAGCGCAGTTATGGCTATGGGTGCTGGCGCCGGGCGAGACCTACGTGGCCGAGCCCGATCCACCCGGCTGGCACGAAATGATCTACGTGATGGAAGGCACGCTGCAGCTGGAATTGTCGGGCGTGGCGCAGCAGGTGGCGACCCACGATTTCGTCATCTACAGCAGCGCCCAGCCGTACGTGTACCGCAACGACGGCGAGTCGCCGCTGCGGTTTGTGCGCAATGTCTTGAGGTAGCGCGGCGCGGGTCCAGGCGGGATTCGCGCCTGGAAACCTGCGCGATCGCTACGCCAGTTCTGGCCGCGCGAAGCGGCGGTTCTTCAGCACCGGCAGCACCTCGCGCGCATGGCGGATGCGCTCGGAGTCCAGATCGGCGAACAGCAGCGTGGCCTGCTCGCCTGCCTGGGCGATCACCACCCCCAGCGGGTCCACCACCATGCTCGCACCGATGTTGCGTGGCCCGCATTCGCCCACCGCGGCTACGTAGCAGGTGTTTTCCAGCGCCCGCGCAGTGCTCAGCACCGCCCAGTGCGCTTCCTTCAGCGGCCCCTTGACCCAGGCCGACGGCACCACCAGCACGTCGGCGCCGTCCAGCGCCAGGCGGCGCGCCAGCTCGGGAAAGCGCAGGTCGTAGCAGGTCATCATGCCGACCTGCATGCCGGCCACCGGCACCAGCGGCGGCACGTTCGACCCCGGCACCACGTTGACGGACTCCTGCATCGAAAATGCGTCGTACAGGTGCAGCTTGCGGTACTGGGCGATGATCTTGCCGCGGCGCAGCGCCACCTGCGTGTTCCAGACGCGGCCGCCGTCGGCCGGCGTGTGCACGGTCATGATGACGGTCAGGTCCAGGGCAAGCGAGGCGTCCAGCAGTTGCGACAGGAACGGGCCGTCCAGCGGCTGGGCGGCGCGGCGCACCAGGTCGGGGTCGGCGATGTCGCGGGCCAGGATGCCTTCGGGCAGCACCAGCAGGTCGGCGCCCGCGGCGGCCGCGCGGCGGATCAGGTCCTGGCAAAGGCGGGCATTGTCTTCCCAGGTCGGATGAACGGCGAATTGCCCCAGGGCGATTTTCATGGCGATTCCTTGGCGGTGATGGTTTGAAGCGTCGGCACGCGTTCAGGACGCGTGCGGGAACAGTTCGGCCGGCGTCATGACGCGGTCGGTCAGTTGCTGCGCATGCAGTTCAGTGGCGAAGTCGGCGATCATCTTGCGGTTCGGTTCCAGCCCGTTGCGGTTCCAGCCGGCGGGCAGGTCGCGCGAGGTCTGGATCAGCTCGTCCAGAATCCACGGCGTGGTGTCGGCATATTTGCGGCGCTTGTCCAGCCACATCGTGGCGGACGCGTCCAGCGCTTCGCTCAGTGCCTGCGTCACCCACGGGTGGGCCTCGGCCAGCGCGGGCTTGATGCCCAGCAGGTGAATGCCCGGCACGTAACCGACCTGATGGAAATAATCCACCTCGCTTTCGCGGCAGGCCGGCAGCAGTTGCCGCAGGTCCGACCCGGCATCGAAGAAGCCGTCGGGCATGAACGGCGTGAACACGGCGTCCAGTTCACCCGCGCGCAGCAGGTCCACCAGCGGGCGCTCGCCGGGCGCAGCCTCGATCACGCCGGGTCGGCCAAAGCCGCCCAGCCGGTCGGTGACGGGATGCGCCTCGGTCAGGCGCCCCACTTGCCAGAGGGCGTCGTCCACGCCGATGCCCGCTTGCCGCAGCAGCGCGCGGGTCCAGGTGTTGCCCGAATCCTGCCAGCCCGTCATGCCGATGCGGGCGCCGGCCAACTGGTCCAGCCGGGTGATGCGGCTGGACCGCGCGGTGATGATGCAGCGGTGGCGAAAGCCACGCATCAGGAAATGCGGCACGCCGACGATGTCGTGGCGGCCGCGGGCGCGGCCCAGGCTGTAGCGGCTCATCGACATCTCGCCCGCATCGAAACGCGGGTCGCTGGCCAGGTCGTCGGGCAAAGTGCCCACGCGATGCACGTCCAGGTCGATGCCGGGGGCGGTGACGTCACCGAGGGCGAGCGGCACGATGTAATCCCAGTCGCGCACGGCGAGCCGGATCTTGATCTTCATGGGAGCAGTCCTCGCGGCCGGACGGCCGCGGTTCAGGGGAGGGAAGCGGGGTCGTTCAATCCAGGCGGATGCCGCGGGCCTTGACGATGTCGCGCCAGAAGGTCTGCATGCCGACCTGCATCTTGAGCAGGTCATCGCCATACAGGTCCAGGATGTCGTTGCCCGAATTCAGGATGAATTCGCGCAGCGCTGGGGTCTTGAGCGCCTGCCGCAGAGCGCCCTGCAGCTTCTCCACCACCGCGGGCGGCGTGCCGGCCGGCGCATACAGCGCCGTCCAGCCGTACAGCGTCAGGCTGGGATAGCCCAGTTCGGCCACGGTCGGTACGTCCGGCGCGTCGGCCACGCGGGCGTCGCTGGTGGCGGCGATGGCCACCGTCTTGCCGGACTTCACATAGGGCAGGGCGGACGACGGCGTATCGAACAGAATGTCGATGGTGCCGCCGATCAGGTCGGATTCGGCTGCCGCCGGCCCCTTGTACGGAATGTGCGACAGCTGGATGCCGGCCAGCTGGCTCAGCAGTTCGCCCAGCAGGTGCGGATTGGTGCCGGGGCCGGCGCTGCCGTAGGTGAGCTTGCCCGGTTCAGCCTTGGCGCGGGCGATCAGGTCCTGCACGCTGCGGATGCCCGACGCCTTGCTGGCTACCAGCACGAACGGCGAGCGCGAAATGATGCCGATCGGCGCGAAGTCCTTATTCTCGTCGTACGGCAGCTTGCGGCTCAGCACGATGGGCAGCATCACCATCGCGCTGGACGCGCCGGCCAGCAGCGTATAGCCGTCGGGCGCCGCCTTGGCCACGGCATCCACGCCGATGGCACCCCCTGCGCCCGAGCGGTTTTCTACCACGAAAGACTGCCCCAGCTGCTCGCCCATGGCCTTGCTGACGGCGCGCGCCAGCACGTCGGACGACGCGCCGGGCAAGGTGTGGACGATCACCTTGACGGGTTTGGACGGGTAGGCGTCCGCGGCTGGCGCCCCGCTGGCCAGTCCCAGGCTGAGCGCGGCCACGGCGGCCAGTCGGTGTACTGCGTTCATGGAATTCCCCTTGCTGTTTTTATGACGGCGCCATCATCGAGCGCCATCGGCAGGGCCATTGTCAGGACGAGGGGTAATGTGCGTCAATGTCGAAATTAGGCGTAAAACTTGCATATCTCGCAACTGACTGGAGGCGCATCTTGAACTTCATGGCCCTGGAGGCGCTGCGCGCCTTTGTCGAAGGCGGCAGCATTGCCGAGGCGTCGCTGCGCATCCATCGCAGCGCGTCGCAGGTCAGCCGGCTGCTGGCGACGCTGGAAGAAGAGGCGGGTTTTCCGCTGCTGGTCAAGGAGGGGCGGCGGCTGTCCCTGACCGAGCAGGGCCAGGGCTTCTACCAGCGCATCGACGAGATGCTGCGGGCCGGCGACGCCGTCACCGAATATGCCCGCGGCGCGCGGCGCAAGAATCGCACCCACGTCAACGTGCTGGTGGCCCAGCACCTGATCGAAGGCCTGCTGGTCGAAGCCGTGGCCCGCGCGGTCGAGGAAGATAACGCCTTTGGCGTCACCATCAATGCGCGCATGCCGCCCAATGTGGATGCCTGGATCAGCCAGCAGCATTTCGACCTGGCGTTGGCGCAGTTGCCGGTCGAACACGCGCTGCTTACCACCGAGGTGCTGGCCGAATCGCGCGCCGTCGCCATTCTGGGGCCCGACGATCCGCGTGCGGCGCAGGCGGTGATCACGCCGCAGATCCTGGGGCAAGGCCGCTTCATCGGCCTGCCGCTGCGCGGCGCGTTGTACCACCGCTATGCGCGGGCCTTCGCCAAGGTCGGCTATCAGCCCGAAGCCCAGTTCGACGTGTCGTTCGGTTTCATCGCCTGCCAACTGGCCGTGCGCGGCTGCGGCGCGGCACTGAGCGATCCGCTCACCGCGCTGACCCAAACCCATCTCGGCGCGCAGATACGGCGCTTCGAACCCGAAACGCCGCTGCAATATGGCCTGATCTACCCCAAGGCGCGCCCGCCGTCGCCCGCTGCGCAATTGCTGATCCGGCATCTGCGGGCGGTGGCGGCGGAAAAGCTGCAAAGCGTGGATGCGCTGATCGCAGCGGGGCCGGGGCAGGGCAAGCCCAAGCCAGGACGTGAAGCGCGGCGAGCCCCCCGCCGTTGACCGGGGGCTCGCGGCGCTCCGCAGGCGCCAGGCGGGCGGCCCGCGCAGCAGCGCGGCGCGATTGGGACTCGTGCCGCAGCCAGCCGTGGGTTTGCCGCAACGGCCCGATTTTTCCTCTGCCACGGTGGCTGGCCTCTCGGCTAGAATCGAGAATAATATTCATTCTTAAGCCGCTCGGTTGCATGGGCGTCAAGTCCGTCCATGTCAGAACAGGCCCCCGCCCTCTCGCTTGAAGCGCTCTACAGCGATCACCACCCCTGGCTGGTGGGCATGCTGCGCCGCAAGCTCGGCAACCGCGACAGCGCCGCCGATCTGGCGCAGGACACCTTCCTGCGCGTGCTGGCCAATCGCAACGTCGACGCCATTCTGCGGCCGCGCGAATACCTGGCCACCATTGCCCGCGGGCTGGCGACCGACGCCTACCGCCGCCAGGCCATCGAACGCGCCTATCTGGAAACCCTGGCCGCGCGGCCCGAACCGGTCGCCATCTCGCCCGAGGCGCGCGCCATCCTGCTGGAAACGGTGTTGGCCATCGACCGCATGCTGGACGAGCTGGGGCCGCGCACCCGCGAAATCTTCCTGCTGGTGCAGTTTGAGGACCTGACCTACGCCCAGGTCGGCGCCAAGCTCGGCGTGTCCGTCACGACCATCAAAAAGCACATGGTGCGCGCGTTGACGCAGTGCCTGTTGCTGGCCGCCGACTAGGGCCTGTGCGAGGCTCCTTCCAGTGTGAACAGGCCCTAGGGGTTCCCTTCCTTTTCGGATGTGCTGATCCATGACGATTTCCGCAGAAACGCTCGAGGCCGCTGCGCGCTGGTACGTGGCCTTGCAGGATACGGACGCCGACGATGCCCTCCGTGCCGGGTGGGGCCGCTGGCTGGACGCCGACGCCCGCCACCGCCAGGCCTGGGCGCGCATGCTGGACCTGCAGGAACGCCTGGGCAGCGTGCCCGGTGACGTGCTGCTGCCCACATTGCAGGCGGCCCGCCAGCAGCAGCGCCGGCGTCTCTTGACCCTGGCCTTGCTGGCCGGGGGCGGCGCGGCGCTGGGCCTGTACAGCGCGCCGCCCTGGCGGGTGCTGACGGCTGGCCTGCGCACCGATACGGGCGAACGGCGCACCGTGACCTTGCCCGACGGCGGCATACTCTATCTGAATACCGGGTCCGCCGTCGATGTCGACTACGGGTCCGAACGCCGCTTGCTGCGTCTGCACCAGGGCGAGGTGCTGGTGCAGACCGCGCCCGACAACGCCGGCCGCCGGCCGTTCGAGGTGCTGACGCCGGACGGCAGCGTACGTGCGTTGGGGACACGCTTCTCGGTGCGGCGCGAAGATCACGCCACGCGGGTCGCGGTCTTCCAGGACGCGGTGCTGCTGCAGCCCGCCGACGCGGGGGCGGTGGCGTTGCGCCTGGCGGCCGGCCAGCAAAGCCTGTTGACGGCGCGCACCGCCGCCGTGCCCCAGCCGGTGTCGCAGGGGCAGGCTGCCTGGGTCGACGGCCGGCTGGTGGCCATTGACCAGCCGCTGGGTGACTTCATCGCCGAGCTGGCGCGCTACCGGCGCGGCAGCCTCACCTGCGATCCGGCGGTGGCCCATCTGCGCCTGTCGGGCGCCTTCCGGCTGGCCGATACCGACGCGGTGCTGGAAAACGTGGTGGCCTCGCTGCCCGTGGCGCTGCGTACCCGCACCCGCTACTGGGTGCGCATCGTGCCGCGTTGATCCCGGAATATTTTCGTCGCGGGGTTGCTCTTTCCCGTTCTCATCCGGCCTGTCAGATAGGGCCGCCTGGTCCGGGGGGTGTCAACCCTGCCTGGACCTTGCGGCATGTCCTGTCCTGCCTATGAGAGCCGCCGTGTCCCGCAAGCCGCTAGCCGCCGTTGTCTGCCCCGCGTCCCATTCCGAATTCTCCTTGACGTCCGGTCTATCTTCTCTGCCGCCGCGCGTCCTGGCCGCGCCGTGCTTGTTGCCCGTGCTGCTCGCCGCCGCCGTCTGGGTCGCGTTGGCCGCAAGCCCCTTGACGCCCGCCGCATCGGCCCAGACGGCACCCGCGGCGCGCAGCTACGACATCCCTGGCGGTCCGCTGGACGTGACGCTGAGCCGTTACGCCGCCGCGGCCGACATCACCCTGTCGTTCAACGCCGACCAGACCCGTGGCCGCCCGTCCACCGGCATCCGGGGCGCCTACACCGTGGAGGCGGGCCTGGCGCACCTGCTGGCCGGCAGCGGGCTCGAAGCCCGCCATCGCGGTGGCGGCAACTACGTGCTGCGCGAGGCGCCCGCGGCCGGTGTCGCCACATTGCCCGCCGTAGTCGTCACTGGTGAAACCGCCTTCAGCGCCGTGCCGGGCTATGCCGCCAGCCGCACCGCCACGGCCACCAAGACCGACACGCCGATCCTGGAAGTGCCGCAGTCGATCTCGGTGGTGGGCCGCGAGGAAATGGAGGCACGCGGTGCACTGGATGTGATGGACGCCGTCCAATACACCCCAGGTGTAAGTGGCAATACGTACGGCCCCGACAACCGTGGCTGGGAATACATCAACCTGCGCGGCTTCTCGACCTATTACGTGTCGTTCCGTGACGGCCTGGCGCAGACCCCGACCGGCGTCACCCGGTACTCCACCGAGCCTTACGGCCTGGAGCGCATCGAAGTGCTGCGCGGCCCGTCGTCGATGACCTTCGGCCAAGGAGACGCCGGTGGCGTTCTTAACCGCATCAGCAAGCGGCCCACCGGCGAACGCATCCGTGAAGTGGAAATGCAGTACGGCAGCTACGAGCGCAAGCAATTGGCTTTCGATCTGGGCGACGCCTTCGGTCCGGATGATGCACTCAGCTACCGCCTGGTGGGGGTAGGGCTGGACAGCGATGACCAGGACAAATACCCCAACGGCGACAAGATCAATCGCAAACGGCTGTACCTGGCCCCCTCGCTGCGATGGCAGCCCGACGCGGCGACATCGGTGACGCTGCTGGCCGAGTACATCAAGAACAAGACCGGCGAAGATCCTTACTATTTCGCCAAAGACTACAAGCTGACCGACGTAAAGATGGGTGACCCCGGGTTCAGCCGCATGCGCAGCGAACAGGCGTCGATCGGTTACCTGCTGGAACACCGCTTCAACGATGCCTGGACCTTCCGTCAGAACTTCCGCTACAGCCACCTGTCGATGGACCGGCGCGTGATCTGGACCGACCAGGTCAATGAAGACGTGACCGCCATTTCCCGCGTCGCCCGCACCTGGGACGACCCCCTGAGCCAGTCGGTGGTGGATACCCAACTGCAGGGAAAGCTGCGGCTGTGGGGTACCGAGCACACCGTGCTGATGGGGTTCGACTGGAGCGAACAGCGCGCCAAGGCGAACCGCTACATCGGCCCGGCGCCCGACCTGGACCTGCGCAATCCCGTCTACGGCGTGCCGATCGCGACACCCACGAATCCGCTGGCCGACTACCGCCAGACGATCCGCCAGGCCGGCCTGTATTTGCAGGACCAGATCAAGCTGGACGATCACTGGATCGTGACGCTGGGGGGGCGACAGGACCGGGTCACTTCAACCACGGACGACCGCCTGCACAATACCTACCAAAAGCAAACGGACAACGCCTTCAGTGGCCGTGCCGGTTTGACCTACGTGGCCGGCAACGGCCTGGCGCCCTACCTCAGCTATTCAGAATCGTTCGTGCCCAACAGCGGTGTGGATGCGGACAACAACCCATTCAAGCCCAGCCGCGGTAAACAGGTGGAAGTGGGCGTCAAATACCAACCGGCTGGCTCGCGCAGCCTGTACACCCTGGCCGTGTTCGACCTGAACAAGACCAACATCGTCAGCTATAACCCCATTACCGACGAACAACGCCAGACCGGCAAGCAACGTGCCCGCGGCATCGAGCTCGAAGCCAAGGGCGAATGGGTGCGCGGCCTGAACGTTGCGGCGTCCTATACCTATCTGGACATGAAGGTGCGCAGCAGTGGCGATCCGCAAGAAGTCGGCAAGATCCCGATGGGCGTGCCCAAGCACACCGCGGCCTTGTGGCTGGACTACACGCTGGCCCAAGGCCTGGGCGCGGGCGCCGGGGTGCGCTATACCGGCCGCCGCCAGAATGACGAGCACAACACGTCCAGCGAGCCCGGCGTGGCCTTGGTCGATGCCGTGGTGCACTACGAGACCGGCCCGTGGCGCCTGGCGCTGAACGCCACCAACCTGTTCAACCGCGACTATTACTCGATCTGCTACATGGGCGAGTGCTACCGCGGCGCCGAGCGCACGGTGATGATGACGGCGCGCTACCGCTGGTAGCCGCGCAGATAGCCTTGCGCCGCGGGCAGTGCCGCGGCGCAAGGGTGCGCTTCAGCCGGGGGGCGCGGGATAGACCTGCTGTAGAACCCGTGCCTCAGAACTCGTATTTAAGCGTCGCCACGACATTGCGTTCTTCGCCGTAGTAGCAGTAGTTCAGGCTGGCGCACGAAGCCACGTAGGTCTTGTCCAGCAGGTTGTTGGCCGCGACCCGCACGCTCATGCCCTTGAGCGAGGACGACAGCCTGCCCAGGTCGTAGCGCACCGACATGTCCAGCAGCGTATACGCCGGCACCTTCAGCGTGTTGGCGTTGTCGGCCCAGCTGGTGCCCACGTAGCGCACGCCCGCGCCCACGCCCAGGCCGTTGTCGAACTGATAGTCGCCCCACACCGACGCCATGTGGCGCGGCGCCTGGTAGGGCGTCTTGCCCGCCAGGCCCTCGGCCGACTCGCGGTAGCTCATGTCGGTGAAGGTATAGGCGGCCAGCATCGTCAGGTTGTCGGTCAGGCGGGTCTTGCCTTCCAGCTCGATCCCGCGTGAACGCACCTTGCCCGCCGCGGTGTAGTAGGTCTGCGCCAGCACGCGGTTGGCGACGTTGTCCTGCGTGAGGTCGAAGACGGCCAGCGTCACCATGTTCTCGGTGCCGGGCTGCTGGTATTTCACGCCCACTTCGTATTGCTTGCTCTGGGTCGGGGGCAGCAGGTTGCCCTGGCGGTCGACGTAGGCGTTGGGGTTGAACGATTCGCTGTAGCTCACATACGGCGACACGCCGTTGTCGAACAGGTAGACCAGCCCGCCGCGCTTGGTGAACTTCGAGCCGTTCCAGTTCTTGTCCGACAGGTAGGCGCCGGTGCGGCTCGAGTCCGTGGTGCGCACCTCGTCCTGGCGGCCGCTCAGCGTCAGGCGCCAGCGGTCGTAGGCCAGTTGGTCCTGCAGGTAGAAGCCGGTCTGCTCCAGCTTGCGGTCAAAGAACGTGCGGCTGGTGATCTGCACGTCGCCATTGGCATAGTCGGGGTGGAACGCATCCAGGTTCGACGCCGAACCCGCGTCCCAGCGGCCATCGGCGTGGCGATGCTGGTAGTCCATGCCCAGCAGCAGGGTGTGCTTGACCGCGCCGGTTTCAAAGCTGCCCTGCAACTGGTTGTCGATGGCGAAGGCGCTGAGCGTTTCGCGGGCGCCCGAGTAATAGCGCGTCAGCTCGGTATCGTTGGCCCAGCCATAACCGTAGACCTGCTTGAGGCGCACGTCGGACGACACGTAGCGCGCGTTCTGGCGGAACGTCCAGCGATCATTGAAGCGATGGTCGAACTGGTAGCCGAAGATGCGTTCATTGCGCTTGAACTGATTATCGTCCCGGTCCGAATCCACGAAGTGGCGCGAAATGCGCTGGCCCGCGTGGTCGTTGGTGATGCTGGCGTCGGCCGGTACGCCGCTATGGAAACCGCCGCTGGGGTCGCGCTGCAGGTAGGCCTGCAGCAGCAGGCTGGTGTCGGGCGTGAACCTGAACATCACCTGCGGCGCAATCGCATAGCGTTCTTCGCGGGTGTTGTCGAACTGCGTGTCGGTGGACCGGCCCAGGCCGGTCACGCGGTAGGCCACCTTGCCGTTGTCGTCCACCGGGCCGGCCAGGTCGAAGGCCGCGCTTTTCTGGCCCTGCGTGCCGTACGACACCTCCACCGAGCGATACGGCTCGAACAGCGGGCGCTTGCTGGTCAGCTGCACCAGGCCGCCCGGCGCGCTGCGGCCGAACAGCACCGACGACGGGCCACGGAACACGTCGATGCGCTCGACGAAGTACGGGTCGATCTGGATCGAACTGAACGTGCCCGAATCGCTCAGCAGCTTCAGGCCGTCGTAGATGGTGTTGTCGGTGCTGTTCTCGATGAAGCCGCGCAATGCCACGTAGTCGTAGCGGTCGGCGGCGCCGACCAGGCCGGTGAAGGCGCCCGGCGTGTAGCGCAGCGCTTCGGACACGCTGCGCGGTTTCTGTTCGTCCAGCTGTTCGCGGGTGATGACCGACACCGACTGCGGCGTCTCGATCAGGGCCGTGTCGGTCTTGGTGGCGCTGGAACTGGTCGAGGCCAGCAGGCCCGCGGTCGGGTCCAGCGCGCCGGGCACGCCCTGGCCGCTGACGCGCACCGCCGGCAGCGTGGTGGCGCCGGGTTGCGGCTGCGGGGTCAGCACATAGCCGCCCGCGCTGCGGGTAGCGGCGAAACCGCTGCCGGCCAGCAGCGCGCGAAAGCCCTCGTCCACCCGATAGCGTCCGCGCAGGCCCGGCGTGGTCAGGCCCTGGATGCGGCTGGCGTCCACCGAGATCGCCACGCCCGCCTGCTGGGCATAGCGGTTCAGCGCCGGCGCCAGCGGCCCGGCGGGAATGTCGTACTGCAACGCGGCGTCGGTCTGCTGCTGCGCGTGGGCGGGCAGGGCGGTGGCGCCTGCCAGGGCGGCAAGCGCCAGGCAAAGCGCCAGCGGGGTCAGGCGGTGGGTCAGGGTCGGCAAGGGCATAGCGGGTTCCGTGTGCGTGAGTGTCCTGATTGCTATGACGCGCCACGCGGAAAAAGCGGAACCGTTGCAGCGAAAAAAATGAAAAAAGTCAGCGGGCGGGCGCGACCCGGTCGATCATCACCAGCCAGGGCGTCAAGGTGCGCACCCGGATCGGGAAGCTGCTGGCCAGCAATTGCAGCGCGCGCTCGGGGTCGTCCAGCGGCAGCACGGCATTGACCTGCAAGCCGGCCAGCGCGTCGCGGTCGATGCGCATGACGCCCGGCCGATAGCGCGCCAGGGTATCCAGCACGTCGGCCAGCGGCTGGTCCTGCACCACCAGGCGGCGGTACTTCCAGGCGTCTTCCAGCGCGGCCGCGTCCACGGACGTCGGTTCGCCCAGGCCCTGCGCGGTGATGCGCAAGGCCTGGCCGGCCGCCACCTCGCGCCCCGCGCCGCCCGCCGCTTGCCGCGGGGTGGCCAACACCTTGGATTCCAGCATGGTCAGCACGGTCACGCCGGCCTCGGCGTGCACCACGAAGCGGGTGCCCAGCGCGCGCACCGTGCCCTCGGCCGTGCGCACCGTGAACGGCCGGGCGGCATCCTTGGCGACGTCCACCAGGATGTCGCCGCGCACCAGTTCCACCTCGCGGCGCTGCGGATCGAAATGCAGGTTGAGCGCCGTGCCCGGCTCCAGCGTCACGCGGCTCTGGTCCGACAGGACGTGCGTCTGCCACTGGCTGGCGCCGCTGCGCATGTCGGCCAGCAGATACGAAGAAGGATAGAAATGCAGGAACACCGCCAGCGGCGCGGCCAGCACGCCCGCCAGCGCCAGGGCGGCCATGGCGCGGCGCACGCGGCGGCGCCGGCCGGCGGCCCAGCCCGCCTTCAGGCCCGCGTGCAGCGGCTGCGTCTGCCCCGCTGCATCGTCGCGCAGCGCACCCAGCTGCGCCAGCACGGATTCCATGCGTCGCGCGGCAGCTTCGTGCTGCGGATGCTCGTGCTTCCAGGCGTCGAAGTCCGCCCGCAGCCGTTCGCGTTCGGCCGGACTGGCATCGTCCTCGGTCAGGCGCAGCAGCCACTGGGCCGCTTCGTGCGCGATGGACGGCGTGCCGGCCGCGCTCATGCCTGCACCTGTTCGTGGCAATGCACCAGCGCCGACACCAGGTACTTGCGCACCATGCGGTCGGACACGCCCAGCGTCGCCGCAATCGCGGCGTGCGTCTCGCCGTCCAGGTAGTGCAGCAGGAACGCCTGGCGCGGTCGTTCGGCCAGCCCGTCCAGGATGGCGCTGATCTGCGCCAGCGCCTGTGAGGTCATCAGGATCTGCTCGGGCGACGGCGCGCCCGGCTGGTCGCGCAGCGCCAGGCTCAGCTCGACCAGGTAGGCGGCTTCGACCTCGCGGCGACGGGCCTGGTCGATGATCAGCCGGCTGGCCGTGACGGAGAGATAGGCGCGCGGTTCGTTGACCGCGGCCAGCGCATCGCGCGACGCCAGGATGCGTGCAAAGGTGTCGTGCGCCAGGTCGGCGGCGTTGTGCGGGCAGCCCAGCTTCTTCTTGAGCCAGCCCAGCAGCCAGCCGCCGTGGTCGACATACCAGGCATGCAGGTCGGGATCGGGGCGGGACGCGGCCGTGGGCATCGAAAACGCGCAGAGGCGGGTGGGAAAAGAGCCGCCTGGGCAGCCGTTCGGGAAGGGGTTTGGTAATGAAAATAACACTCAATTATATTTGGTCCACCGAAAATTGCGAACCCGGCGCCCGCCGACCGGTCACCGGACAGCTTGTTGCCGCCGCTGTCCGCAGTCCATATAGCCGGGAGTAATATGGCGCGTCTGGCGGCCGGCTTTTCGTTTGCGCGCATCCCCTGCGATGTCTGGAATCTTGAAGCGCCCCGGGCGACAAGAATTCACCAATAAGAAGACAAGGAGCGAGGCAAGTGGAGAAGCAAGAATCAGGCGGCTGGTATTTCGGCTGGAACATCGTTGGCGCCGCCACGGTGCTCACCCTGTTGACGGTGGGCCTGCGCATGGGCATCGGGCCGTTTTTCCTGCCCATGGCCGACGGCCTGGGTTTTTCGCGCAGCCTGCTGTCGGGCATCGTCGCGGTCGGCATGCTGTGCTATGGCCTGGGCATGCCGCTGGCCGGCTACCTGGTCAGCACGCGCGGCACCCGCTTCGTGCTCTTGACCGGCACGGCCATCGTGGTGGCCTCGTCCATCTGGACCGTGTTCGCGCGCGGCCCCATCGAATTCCTGCTGGCCTTCGGCGTGGCGCTGTCGATTGGCCTGGCCTTCACCAGTCCGGTCGCGCTCACCCCCGTGATCAGCCGCTGGTTCACGCGCCAGCGCGGCATGGCGCTGTTCTTCCTGTCCACCGGGTCCATGGCGGGCATCGCGCTGATGACGCCCACGCTCACCTTTGCGATCTCGGCCGTGGGCTGGCAGGAAACCCTGCTGGGCTTTGCCGTGCTGTTTGCCCTGCTGAACGTGCCCGTGGCGCTGTTCGTCATGCGCGACCAGGCGCCCGAACATACCGACCTGCTGCCGCACCAGATCGTCGAGAAAAAGGCGTCGGCGAAGTCGGCCGCCAAGGCGCCCGACGTCAAGGTCCGCGACGCCGTACGCACGCTGCCGTTCTGGCAGGTGGCGCTGGGCCTGTTCGCCTGTGGTTTCAGCATGAACCTGCTCGGCACGCACGGCATGCCCATGCTGATGGATCATGGCTTTGATGCCACCACCAGCTCGCTGGGCATTGGCCTCATCGGCCTGGTTGCCATCTTCAGCACGCTGGTGCTGGGCCGCATGTCGGACCAGGTCGAGCGCCGCAACATCCTGGCCACCATCTACCTGGTGCGCGGGCTGGGCTTCTTCGCGCTGGTGATGGTGGGGGCGCACTGGGAACTGTACCTCGCCGCCACCATCGGCGGCGTGGTCTGGGCGGGCAGCATCGCGCTGTCATCCGCCATCCTCGCCGACGTCTACGGCGTGCGGCTGGTGGGCGTGCTGTACGGCCTGACCTACCTGGGCCACCAGGTCGGCGGCATGATCAGTTCGTGGCTGGGCGGGTGGGCCTTTGAACGCTTTCACACGCACTGGGTGGCGTTCGGCGCGGCCGGCGCCTTGCTGCTGCTGGCCGCGATCATCTCGATGCAGCTGCCGCGCCGCGGCGCGTTGCGGGTCGTGCCGGCGATGGCGGCGGGCCGGCCCTAGGGGGGCTGGCCAGGTTGCTGACCCATAGGCCGGTGTTCCGTCGGCGTGCAGGCCCGGTCAATGACCGGGCCCGTTTTATTGCCTAGCGGTCTTTCAGCAACGACACCAGTTCCGGCACGTAGCGATCGCCTCCGCCCTGGTCCACCGCCTGGTCATAGGTGTGCAGCACGGCCGCGCCGATCTCGCGCACCGCGCCCGTCTCGGCGGCCATGGTGTTGTAGTAAGACAGGTCCTTCTGCGCGTTCGACATGAAAAAGCGCAGCGACGACGGGTCTTGTTCAAGCAGGTAGGGCTTCAGGCGTTCCAGCGCCACGCCGCCGCCACCGCCCTTGGTCAGCACCTCGGCGAACACGGCCGGGTCGATGTCCGCGCGCAGCGCGCAGGCCGCCGCTTCGGACAGCAGCGCAATCGCGCCCAGCGACACGTAGTTGTGCAGCAGCTTCATGCGGTGGCCGGCGCCGATGGGGCCGGCATGCGTGATGTTCTCGGCAAAGCACGCCAGGATCGGCCGGCATTCCGCGAACAGCGCGGCATCGCCGCCCACCAGCAGGTTCAGCCGGCCTTCGGCGGCCTCTTTCGGGGTGCGCGTCATGGGCGCGTCCAGGAAGCGGCCGCCGCGTTCCGTCACCGCCTCGGCCACCTTCAGCGTGGACGACGGGATCGCGGTCGAGCAATCAATGATGACGGTGCCCGGGCGCAGCCCTTCCAGCACGCCGCCCGGCGACAGCAGCACGGCTTCGACCTGCGGGCTGCCCGTGACGCACAGGATGATCACGTCCGCCTGCGCCGCCAGCGCCGCGCCGTCGGCGCAGCTGGTGGCGCCCGCGGCCTTCAGGGCATCCAGGGGCTGGTTGCCCGGGTGTTCCAGCACGGTCAATGCGTGACCGTGCTTGACCAGATTGCTTGCAATGCCATGGCCCATCAGGCCGATGCCAACCATACCGATTTTCGCCATCTTCCACTGCTCCTGCCTCACGGGCGTTTGTTATGGCGTAAATCTTACTCTCAGATTTGCGGCGGCAGCGGCAGGGCTGCCGATACGCGGGACGGCTGTCGGGCCGCCCGCGTTGGCGGCGCGTCAGACGATGCGGATGCTCAGTTCCGGCAGGCCGTCCACATGCGCGCGGATCACGTCGCCGCGCACCACCGGCCCCACGTTCTCGGGCGTGCCCGAATAGATCAGGTCGCCGGGGAACAGCTCAAACGCCTGCGACAGCCGCGAAATCTGTTCGGCCACCGACCAGATCATGTGGCTCAGTGTGGCCTGCTGCTTGCGTTCGCCGTTCACCGACAGCCAGATCTCGCCTTCCTGGTAGTGCCCCGTCTGGGCCACGGGGTGGATCGGCCCGATGGGGGCGGCATGGTCGAAGCTCTTGCCGATTTCCCACGGCTTCTTCTGGTCGCCCATGCCGCGTTGCAGGTCGCGCCGCGTCATGTCCAGGCCCAGCGCGTAGCCGTACACGCATTGCAGCGCGTCTTCCGGCGCGATGTCGCGGCCGCCCTTGGACAGCGCCGCCACCAGTTCCACCTCGTAGTGGTAATTCTGGGTCAGGGGCGGGTAGGGGTGATCCGTCACGCTGTCGGGCAGCACCACCTGAATCGCGTCCGTCGGCTTCTGGAAAAAGAACGGCGGCTCGCGCGTCGGGTCCGAACCCATCTCGATGGCGTGGGCCGCGTAGTTGCGCCCGATGCAGTAGATGCGCCGCACCGGAAAGCGCTGCGCGCTGCCGGCGATGGGCACGGTGGTCTGGGCCACGGCAAAAGGGGTCTGGACGGGCTGGGTCATCGCGGGTCTCCTGAAGGTTGCGAGGGATGCAACCACTTTAGGGTGGCCGCGCCCAGGCGCACTGGAGACGATTACGCAATCCCTGGACGATTCCGTGAATTGCAGGGCGGTGCGGTCCCGGACCTCGGCAGATCACGGCTGGGCGCTGCGGCTCACCCGTCCGCGCTGCCCGCCCGCAGGCGTTCGCGGTATTCGGTGGGGCTGATGCCTTCCAGCTGGCGAAAACGGCGCGAGAAGTACGCCTCGTCCGCAAACCCCGCCGCGTGCGCCACCTGGCTGACCTTGCGCGCCGAATGCGCCAGCAGCTCGCGGGCCAGCGCCATGCGGCGTTCGGCCACCAGTTCGGTGAAGGTCTTGCCGGTTTCCTTCTTCAGCAGATGCGCCAGGTAATTGGGCGACAGGAAAGCGGCCGCGGCCGCATCGTTCAGCGTCAGGTTCTCGGTGATGTGCGCGCCGATGTGCGCCAGCACGCGCTTGACGCTGCCGCGGCGGCTGCTGCCCGCATGGTGGCGCGCCATGTGCAGAAGGTCGGCTTCATGGCGCTCGCACACCAGGCCGATCAGTTGCAGGATCAGCCCGCGGATCGTCGTCAGCGACCCAAAACCGCGGCGCTGGTTTTCTTCGGTCAGGCGCTGGATCAGGTCCTGCACCTGGGCAAAACCGGCGTCGTCCAGCTCGAAATCCAGGTATTCCTGGAACAGAAAGGGCGCCAGCGCCGGCGCCTGGGATACCGGCACGTCTTCCAGGTCCAGCGGGTCCACCGTCAGTTCCGGCCATAGAAAACGCTGCGCGAAGTTGATGATCACGTAACGCGCGCCCGGCGGATGCGGCACCAGGTGCACCCGGTACGGCAGCACAAAGCTCAAGGAACCGCGCTTGAACGGGCGCACCGTGCCGCTGATGGTCTGGCGGGTATCGCCGTCCAGGTTCACCTGGATCTGAAAGTACTCGTGGCGGTGCGGCTGCTCGAGCGGCTCGCGCACCTGCTGCGCGCGGATATCGAAATCGAAATAGTCCGCGCGCTCGGCCATGCCGTAGGTCTTGATGGAGTTCATGCGAAAAACTGGGTGCCGGGCGATTGATGGCCAGACTGTAGCGCTGGCGCGACGGCCGCGCCAGCGGGCGGCGATATTGTCCGTTCACCGGCCGTGCCGCGCGCCGCGTCCGCGCGGCACGGCCGGTTTGCGCTACCGTTGCAGGTTCCGCAGCGGATTTTCCCCTTTGCCATGACCGATTCCATTCCTACCGGCTTTGCGCCCTGGCGCCCCAGCAGCGCCTTCATGCAGCACCTGGACGATCTCAGCGGCTTTTACCGGCGCGCGGCCGACGACGTGCTGGCCCTGCGCGTGGGCCAGGTCCACGGCAACATGCACGGCATGGCGCACGGCGGCTTTCTGGCTACGCTGGCCGACAGCGCCCTGGGATTCGTCATCGCCCACCAGTGCCAGGCCTCGGTCGTGACCGCCCAGATGTCGGTGGAGTACCTGAACGCCGTCATGCCCGGCGATTGGCTGCAAGCCCACGTCACCATCGACAAGCGCGGCAAACGCCTGATCTACGCCACCTGCCGGCTGCAGGTCGAGGACCGTCTGGTGCTCAAGGCCAGCGCGGTCTTTGCCGTGCGCCAAGCGGCCACGCCGACGTCGGACGGCTGATCGGGCACGCCTACAGATACGGCGTGGCCAGCCAGATCACCTTGTTGCGCAGGCGCTTGGCGAACGGCGCCTGCTGCAGGGCATCCAGCGTTTCGCGGCGTGCATTGCCCACCAGCGCGTCGATCTTCGCGCCGATCCAGCGCGCCACGGCGGGGTCGTAGATTTCCGTATCCAGCTCGAAATTGAGCCGCAGGCTGCGCGGGTCCAGGTTCGACGAACCCACATAGGCCCAGCCGTCGTCCACCGTCATCAGCTTCGAATGGTCGAACATGCCTTGCGAGCGCCACACCCGGCACCCGGTACGCACCACCTGGTCCAGCTGCGCCGTCATGGCGTAGTCCACCAGCCGCAGGTTGTTCTTGCCGGGAATGACGATGTCCACCACCACCCCGCGCCGCGCCGCCGTGGCCAGCGCACCGATCAGCGGCTGGTCCGGCAGGAAGTAGGGTGACTGGATGCGCACGTGCCGCTGCGCCACCGCCAGCGCACCCAGCAGGATGCTGTGGGCGCTGCCCATCGCCCGGTCCGGGCCCGACGGCACGCAACGCATGGGCACGTTGCCATGGGGCGGCTGCGCGCTGGGGTCGAACCAGGGCGCGGCCGGCAGAGATTCGTGCGTCGTGAAATTCCAGTCGTGCGCGAACACCGACATGAGCTGCGTCACGATCGGCCCTTCCACCCGGAAATGCGTGTCTACGTTGGTTGCCGCGCCCGACAGCGCCGTCACGAACGCCGCCCGCACGTTCATGCCGCCGGTAAAGCCGATGCGCCCGTCCACCACCAGCACCTTGCGGTGGCTGCGCAGATTGGCATAGGGCATGCGCAGCACGCCCAGCGGGTTGGTCATGAAGCGCGCCACTGGCACCCCGCCGCGCGCCAGCATCCGCACGATCGGCGGGTGCGAATACTTGGACCCGATCGCGTCGATCAGCACCCGCACCTGCACGCCGCGCGCCTGCGCCTCGATCAGCGCCTGTCCCATCTCGCGGCCGATCGCGTCGTTGTCGAAAATGTAGCTCTGCATCGCCACCGCATGGCGGGCGCCGCGTATCGCCTGCAGCATCGCCGGATAGGCCTCGTCGCCACCGGCCAGCGGCTGCACGGTATTGCCGCCCAGCAGCCGGAAGCGGCTGACCTGGTCGCCCAGCACCTTCAGCGACGCGAACTGCGGCCCCGAAATCGGCGCCACATCCACGCTGGGCGTCTCCACCAGGGCGGCATCCACCAGCATCGCCTCGTCGCGCTGCTGCGTCATCCGGGTCTTGCGGATCCGGTTGATCCCCGCCACGAAATAGGCCAGCGCGCCAAACAGCGGCGAGAACAGCGCCAGCCCGACCCAGCCGATGGCCGAGCGCACATCTTGCTTGGTCATGGCCGCATGCACCGCCGCGCCGGCCCCGGCAATCAAGCTGACGCCGAACACCATGTGCGGCCAGTAGGCGATCAGTAATTCGTGTATGCGATCCATAGCGCCGGCGTTGGCGGGCCTCCAAAGGGGGGGGTAGTCCAAGGGGTGTTCCAAGCGGCAAGGATACCAAGGCTGGCGGGCCCGCAACGGGGGCCCGGCGGTAGTGCTGGGGCACAGAACAGGTATTCAAACGGCCCGTTTTACACACGCGAAAAAAACGTGCTAGAATTCGGCCTCTTCGCTGTTGAACACATTGAAGCCGCAGGAAAAACACCAGCACAAGGTGTTTTGAAGGCGAAGGCAGCAATGATTTTCGGCTGCAATGATTCAGCAGTGAAAAAACAGTGGTGGCTGTAGCTCAGTTGGTAGAGTCCTGGATTGTGATTCCAGTTGTCGTGGGTTCGAGTCCCATCAGCCACCCCATCGAATTCAAGAAAAAGGCACTTTGCGAAAGCGAAGTGCCTTTTTTGCGTTGGGCTCACGGCAGTGAGCCGAAGTGCGTTTGCCGCGACAGGATTCAGTGCGTGCGGTAGGCCCTTGTTTTCCTCGAGCAGCAGGCAAAATATGGGCGTCCTGCGGGGCTGCCCTATCGCCATTTGTTGTACGATTTGCGCAGACTAAAATCTAGAATGGATGTGCCATGTCGGAGTTTGAGTATCGACCCATCGAGAGAGGGGTGGACCTGGATAAGATTCTCGGTCTGATGAAGGCTGCATTTCCAGCCGCCACGATCTTCACTCCTGAATACTTGAAATGGCTCTATTGGGAGAATCCGGCAGGCGATGCCGTCGGGTTCAACTGCTGGGCGGGTGATGAACTGGTGGGTCACGTGGCCTCTTTGCCCCAGCGGGTCATCATCAAGGGTCAGGAAGCAAAAGTCATCCTGCTTCTCAATGTGGCAACACACCCCAAGACTCGCGGTAAAGGACACTTCGTCGGCCTCGTCAAAAGAACGATGGAGGCTGCCGGCGAGCAGGGATTTGCCGCCGTATTGGGCGTGGCCAACGCGCAGACCTATCGCGCCTACGAACTCAAGTTCAAATTCCAGAATGTGGCCGGGCTGTCGGCACACGTCGAGATGCTGCCGCACAACCTGGACGTGCCCCAGGCCGTGAAACACGCCGAGCTGTTCCAGAAATGGACGGATGAATCGTTGGCCTGGCGCCTGCGCAATCCGAATAATCCGCTGCGCGTGGTGAGCACCAGCGCTGACAGCGTCGTCGTCGAGGGCAGCTCGTCAATGCCGGTGGTCCGGTCAAGAGCGATCATCCCTCGGGGCGACCTGCATTTGAACGCAACGCGGTCGTCGATCAAATCCCTGGGTCCGGCTGTTGTCATCGGGCTTGCACCGCAGGGCACGATGCGGCGACGGCTTGCCATGGATGTGCCCAACAAGCTACGTCCGTCGCCACTGAGATTGGTTTACAAGAATCTCCGACAGCCGGACGATGTCTTGAATCCAGCGGCCATCCTATACAGCTTTCTGGATTTCGACGCCTTTTAAGAGTGGGGGGGGGCAACATCGCGCCCACCCCGCCAGTACCTTCCTGCTCGCCGTCCTGTCTCGGTCACGGCGGGCAGCGTCGCGTCGTCGTCGACAGGCGATTGCGGGCCTGGGCGGTGCCATCGAACTGCGATCGGATCGCAATGTTCTTCAGCAGCTCGTGCTCGACAATAGCGCGGTAAAGATCGGCATCGTTCTGACGTGCCGCTGTGTACGCATAGGGTCGCGGACTTCTCCGCCGTGGAAAAACGCGTGGGCATGAGGCCATTCGTCGTGCGCCTGTCCTGCGAGCGTGATCGCGGCACGCTCGGCATCTTTCTCGAAACCAGCTAGCCCGACCTGCTCATTGCCGGCGCCCTGGCCTTGAGCCTGGACAGCGTGGCCCGAGGCATGGTCATCCAGGTCATGGACGACGCTGGGGACCCGATCGCCTGAGGCAATCCGCTGTACGGGCGATCCACCGGTGGGCCGGGCAGCGTCGATATCTCGCTGCGCGCCGCCCGTTGCCAGAAGTTGGGGTCCCGCAGCATCGTTGCGGGAACCGCCAATGGCCTGGCGACTTTCACCATCGTCTACCAATGAAGAAAAAACAGCCTGTCCCCGCGTTGGCGTCTGGCATACCGGCAGGGGAATGCGGTGCCCGCGGGTTGTGATGGAATTTTTATATAAGAAATAAGATTTTATAGATAAAACTAAAAAGTGCGAAAAGGTATCGCCTGGGTGACCCCGGTACTCCAATAACTATTTAAATATAGAGAGTTTCGGGTTTTCTCTATGGTGTTTTTTTATAAAACTTGATTTCATTAGAAAAAAGCGCGCCCCTTCGCCCTGGAGGCGTGCAACCTCGGAGACAACATGAAAATCAAGCGTTCGATCGAACGGATTCCTGGCGGCATGATGCTCGTACCGCTGCTACTCGGGTCCGCCCTGCACACCTTCTGGCCCGATACCGGCAAGTATTTCGGCTCGTTCACCAACGGCCTGATCACCGGCGTCGTGCCCATCCTCGCCGTCTGGCTGTTCTGCCTGGGCGCATCCATCAACCTGCGCGCCACCGGCACCGTGCTGCGCAAGTCAGGCGCGCTGATCGGCGCCAAGCTTGGCCTGGCGTGGGTGGTGGCGCTGCTGGCGTCGCGCTGGCTGCCCGACGGCGGCATCGCCACCGGCTTTTTCGCCGGCCTGTCGGTGCTGGCGCTGGTGGCGGCGCTGGACATGACCAACGCGGGTCTGTTCGCGTCGTTGATGGAGGAATACGGCACGCGCGAAGAGGCCGGCGCATCCGTCTTGATCGGCATGGAGTCCGGTCCGCTGATGACCATGATCATCCTGGGCACCACGGGCCTTGCGGCGTTCGAGGCGCATCACCTGGTCGGCGTCGTGATTCCGTTCCTGATCGGCTTTGCGCTCGGCAACCTGGACGAAGACCTGCGCGAATTCTTCAGCCGTGGGCCGCGCATGCTGATCCCGTTCTTCGCCTTTGCGCTGGGCAATACCATCAATCTGTCTGTCATCCTGGATACCGGCTTGTTGGGCATCGTGGTGGCGGTCGGCGTGATGCTGGTGTCGGGCGTGGCGCTGGTGATTTCCGACATCCTGATCGGTGGCGGCCGCGGCACGGCAGGCGTGGCCGCCTCCAGCACGGCTGGCGCCGCGGCGGCCACCCCCAGCCTGGTCGCCGCCGCGGCGCCGCAGTTCCAACCGTGGGCGCCGGCGGCGACCGCCCTGGTCGCGGCATGCGTGGTCATCACCGCCCTGCTCGTGCCCATGCTGACCGCCTTCTGGGCCAAGCGCGTCGCTCCGCGCGTGCGCCGGGGCAAGGCGCAAGCCGTGCCGGTGATGCGGGCTAGCGGGGTGTAGTGCCATCAGATGGGGGCTAGCGCTGACCCATCGCCCCCTCAGCCTCAGCCCGCCTTCAAGTGCTCGTACAAGATAGTGGCCCCGATTCCGATCAGCGCCAGCCCACCCAGCACTTCCGCGCGCTTGCCGGCGACGTTGCCGACCAGGCGGCCGATCATGACGCCCAGGGTCACCATCAGCAGGGTGGCCAGGCCGATGGCCAAGGCGGTGACGACGATGTTGTTGTCGATGAAGGCCAGGCTCACGCCCACCGCCATGGCGTCGATGCTGGTGGCGAAACCGGTGGCGGCCAGCAGCCAGAACGAATGGCGGCCGACGGGGGCGGCTTCTTCCTTGTCGGCGCCCAGGCCATTGCGGATCATCAACGCGCCCAGGATACAGAGCATGCCAAAGGCGATCCAATGGTCCCAGTCCTGCACGAACTTCGCGGCCACGGAACCGAGGGCCCAGCCGATCACGGGGGTGATCGCTTCGATCACACCGAAGATCAGGCCGGTGCGCAAGGCTTCGGACAAGCGGGGTTTATGCAGCGCAGCGCCTTTGCCGACCGCGGCGGCGAAGGCGTCGGTGGACATGGCGAAGGCCAGGACGATCGTGGAAAGGGCATTCATGCGAGAGAAGCTCCGACCGGGCGAAACGCATAGACTTTTTCCCTATCGCCCGGTCAGAAGCTACGGAAAAGTCCATGGTCTCGCCAAACCGTATCGGTTGTTTGCGCCATGGCCAGGGGGGCCAAGAATGTTGACGCAAACGCTTGTGGCCAGGGCCACAAGAGGCTACTCCCCAAAGAGGATCGCCAGTTTACCAAAAGGCGCGCGGCACGGGTGTGACACTGCCGGGCGCCCGGCTCAGGTCAGCCGCGCCCCATTGGGCACGTTCAGTTCGGGCGTCACCAGCACGGTGTGATCGGCGTCGTCGGCCAGCCCCAGCACCAGCACTTCGGAACGTACCGGGCCCACCTGGCGCGGCGGGAAGTTCACGATGCCCAGCACACGCTTGCCCGGCAGATCTTCCAAGGCGTAGCGGCCGGTGATCTGCGCCGAGCTTTTCTTCACGCCGACGCCGGCGCCGAAATCGATGGTCAGCTTGTAGGCTGGTTTGCGCGCTTCGGGAAACGGATCGGCGGCGACGATGGTGCCCACACGGATGTCGACCTTCATGAAGTCATCGAAGCTGACGGTCGGGGCGGGCGGCGTATTGGGGTCTTGGGTGTAGTGCATGGCAGGAATTCTAAGCCAGGTCGATGCCGCCGCGCGTCACCGGCGCGGCCAGCAGGTCCTGCACGCCGACCACGGCGATGCGCCCGTCTATCGTGCCGATCGCCAAGCGGTCTTGGTGGGCGTCCAGCGCGTAGATCACGGTGGCGGCGCCTGCCATGCGGACCTTGGCATCGCGCCGCACGCCGCCTGTCAACGCGTCGATCAGCATCAGCCGGCCATCCAGGAATGCCGCGATCACCAGGCCGGCCGCGGACAGGATCATGGTGGGCGATGCATGGGTGGCATGGCGCCATGCCAGCACGCCGCGCACCAGGCTCTTGCGGTAGATGAAGCCGCTGTACGTGTTGTCCACCGTGGGCGAATAGTGCTTGCCGGCAATGATGACGCCGGGGCCCTGTTCGTCGTCGACGTACGCGCCGCGGCATTCCATCGCGTGGCTGGCGTGCGTGCCGTCGGGTTGCAGCAGCGGCCACAGGCGTTCGATGCGGCCGTCGGGGTGGACGATGCACAGGTGCTTGCCTTCATGCGAGCTGGGCGGCGTGCCCTGCACGGCGAACAGGTGGGGGGCGCCGTTGATGCCGATGTAGTGGTTGAAGCAGTCGTAATGGCCAACGTCCAGGCGTTGTTCCGTCGCCAGTGTGGCATCGAGCTGCACGTCATGAGCGTGCGGGCGCGTCGGACCCATGCGGTCCTGGCGGCCGAGCAGGCGGCCGTCGCTCGCGATCGAGAAGGTGTATTGGCCGGCGTAGCCGCGCACCGCGACCAGGGCATCGCCCTGCAGTGCATACAGACGGGAATCGCGGCGGAACCGGTCGCCGGGATCGGGCGGGGCGATGGCATGCACGGTGACCGAGGCGGCGCGCAGGATTTCCGCGCCATGGCCGCCGCCTTCGTGGCGGGCGACGAGGCGGCCGTCAGCGGCGTAGAGATCCAGCAGGCAACCGTCGTGCGTGGCGACCAGCGTGTCGGCATCCCGCCACGCCAGGTCCCAGATCGCACCGCGCAGACCCAGGTCGGGCACGGCCAGCCAATTCGCCAGGCGATGGGCGGCATCGACGTCGGGCGCGATGGCGCCGCCGCTCGTGGCGGTGGCAGGATCCAGCGTCAGCGTCGCGGGCGACCGCAAGTGCCACGCGGCCTCGGCATCGTCCACGCGGATCGGGAACAACGTGTCCAGCACCTGGTTCCAGTCGCCGTCGGCGTCGTATTCCTGGTCGCCCCATTCTTCGTCCCAGGGCCGGACCCACGCCACGACATGGCTGCCATCATCGCTGTAGCGGCAGCGCACCACTTCGGGCACGGCCGCGTAGGGACGGCGGCTTTTGCCGCTTTGCCAGTTCCAGAAGGCCAGGTCGCCTTCGAACAGATAGCCGCCGTCGTAGCTGCCCGCGCCGATCACGACGACGGGCTCGGTGGGGTGAAACGCCACGTCGTTGACCGGCAGGCGCAGCGTGTCGTACACCGCGAAGGGCGTCGTCTCGCCAAGCCGGTACAGGCCGACGCGATAGCGCAGCGCGGCGCCGCCATAGGCAGCCCGCGCGCGCGGATTGGCCAGCAAAGGAAACACCGAAGCCACCGCGGCGATATCGCCGGCGGGGTTGAAAAAGACGCCGGTGATCTTGCCTGCGCCGCGCAAGGCCGGGTTCATGAACGGGATCGGCGTCGCGTCCATGGCCGGGTTCAGGGCGAGCGCAGCAGCGGCGAATCGAACATCGCGGCGGGCGAGATGATCGGTTCTTCCCAGGGGATGGCGTCGCCGTAGCGCTCCCGCATCTTGGCGCGCACGGCGGGCGCGCTCAGGTCGAAGGTCTTGAGCGGCTGCAGCTTGCCGATTTCGACGCCGAGCGCGCGCTGGTAGATCTTCCAGACCAGTTCCGAGCAATAGATCTTGTCGTCCGACCAACCGAACGCCGCGTCATAAGGCTTGCCGGTGTACGTGGCGCCGATGGCGGCCAGGCGGTCGCGCCGTTGCGGCGTCAGTTGCGCGTCATCGCGCAGGCGTTTGACCACATAGGCGCCCCGTTCGCCCTGTGCGGCCCAGGCCGCCAGCGGCGTGTAGCGCACCGTGGCCGCGGCTTCCAGCACATAAGGGCGGCCTTGCCGAAGCACGATCATGCCCATGTGGCTGTAGGGCGAATGCGTGGCCTGCTGCACCGCCAGGCTTTGCGCGGAACGAGACTGCTGGAACACCAGGTCGCCCGTCTGGACATCGGGGGCGGCAACGGCAGTCAGGGATGCGGCGCAAAGCGCGGCCGCGGCGGTACGGGCAAGCCAGGTGATGGCGAAGGAGCGCATGGGCACGTGGGCGGCGTTCAGCCGCGCATCACGACTTGGCCGCGGCGGTGGCGGCGGCTTTCTTGCTGCGCGTCTTGGCCGCAGGCGCTTTTTCAGCGACGGGCGCGTCGAACTCCTGTTTGTTGCGTTCGCCCCGTGGGGTGTTTTCCGGATGGGGCTTGGGAAAGGCCCAGGGCTTGGTCTTCTGATCCATTGCTAGTACTCCTTGCACAGGCGGAACAGTAGCATTTGCCGCGGCCGTGGGTAAGTGAGGGTTGACGTCAATATTCATCACATCGTGATATGAGGAAACGGGGATTCGCGGCGGCTTGCGGCTGGCCGTGAAAGGCGGCAGCAAGGTTGGCGCAGGCGCCGGCTGCAATGCAAACCGGCCAAGCCGCCACGAGGCCGGCATGCGGACCGGCCTTCTATGGACCGCGGCGGCGGCGGCGGGTTCAATCGGCGGCGGCGCGCAGGGTTTTCTTGCGCCAGACCGCAGCAGGCCGCGAGGCCGCGGCGCGCAATTCTACCTTGGCTGCGAAAGACGATGCGTCCGATATCGACGATGACACGTCATGTCCCGCCGCGGCACGTCAGTGCGGCGTGGTCCAGATGCGATCGTATTGCTGGCGCAACTGCCGCGCCCAGTCGTCGATGGCCGCGCGTACATCATCGGCCGTGGGCTTCTGGTCGGGCGGCAGATTGCTGCCCGTGACCGTGCCCAGCGACGCGATCAGCAGTTGGCCGGTGGTGGCATCGCGCACCGCGGCTTCGATCAGCAGCCGCGCCGATTGGTCGCGATATCCCGCGGCGCGGGCGGTCTGCCCGATCACGTAGCCGATCGGAATGTATTCCATCGCGCGCGGATCGCGGTCGTTCTTGAAGGTGCCGGTAATGGCCACCTGCAAACGCAGCGCACGTGGCTGCGGCTTGTCGACCAGCGTGTAGCCGGCCTGCTCGAATTCGCGGCGCACTGCGGTGTTCAGATAGGCCAG
Organism: Achromobacter sp. FW305-C-28; assembly: GCF_058783235.1. Classification (NCBI taxonomy): domain Bacteria; kingdom Pseudomonadati; phylum Pseudomonadota; class Betaproteobacteria; order Burkholderiales; family Alcaligenaceae; genus Achromobacter; species Achromobacter sp. FW305-C-28. The sequence goes on from NZ_JBYSYL010000018.1 coordinate 95,663, forward strand.
GGCTTTTTCGCGCAGCGCCGGATCGGCCTTCATGCCCAGGTCGTCGGGGCGGTCGCCCGCGATGTAGTCGACCTTGTCCAGCATCAGCGTCTTGCCGTATTCGCTGCCGATGGGCGGGCCGGGACGCACCCAGACGCGGCCCGCGCTCCATTGCGGGTCTTGCGTCAATTGGTTTTGGCTTTCGCCCAGGGCGGTGGAGTAGTTCTCTGCCTTGGGCAAATTCGAACAGCCGGCCAGGGCCAACACGGCACAACTGGCGGACAAGAGGGAGCGGCGGATATTCATGGGCTTTCCTTTACAGGAAGCGCGCCTGGGAAAGGCGTGTCCGTGACGCATCGAAGTACTCGTAATTATGGGCCTGTTTTGCAAGGCAAAGTGGGTTTTCGGGTACGCATCTGAGCCCTTGCGGGTTTACCCCTTTGGGAGCAACCCGCACCAGCCAAACGTAGCCATCCAGAAACCCGCGCAACTCATCCTTCCGCGTCGCCGCTTGCAGCAATCGCACCTGCCTGGGCGGGACTACGATGGGGTCGTGCACATAGGGAGGAAACTATGGACACGACCAAAGAGTGGTACGCCGCCGTCAAGGAATGGCAGCGCGCGCGGGACGAGCTCACCGCCGCCGTCGCCGCGATCAAGTGGCCCAATCCCACACCGGGATGTCTGGACACCTACGACCGCGCCTATGAACAGGAAACGTCTGCGCGCGAGCGCATGAACCAGGCCTACGAGCGCGTCCGACGATAGGCCCGGTATGGAGTTGCTACACTGCCGCGCATGACGCAACCCCCATTCCCCTTGACGATCCGGCCGGCGCGCGCATCCGACGCGGCCGCGCTCGAGGACGTGCTGACGCGCACCTACGAAGGCACCTGGCAGCCGCAGATGACGCCGGAAAAATACCGGCACTTCCTGGACTCGGGCAAGATCCCGCAATACGTCGCCGAGCGCGGCGCGCTGTTCCACGTGTGCGAGGTCGACGGCCGCGTGGCGGGCATGGTCGACTGGGAAAAGAACTTCATCTGGGCGCTGCACGTGCATCCGGACCTGCAACGGCGCGGCGTGGGCGCGGCGTTGCTGACGCTGGCCGAAGAGGGCATGCGCGCGGCCGCCTTTGCCGACGCCCGCCTGGAAACCGACACGTTCAACACCCAGAGCCGCGCCTTCTACGCCAAGCACGGCTACGCCGAAATCGACACCTATCCTGACGAGGAGTGGGACAGCGGTTTCACCACGGTGCTGCTGGTGAAGCGATTGGGCGCTATTGTGGCTCCATGAATCGGGGTCTATATGGCTCTGGCTATGGGGCCAGGCTGGCGCTATCGTGTGTTTTTCTCCGACACGACGCCCATTGCCGCCATGTACCTGCCGTCCGCTTTCCGTGAAGATTCGCTTGAGGTCCAGCACGATTTCATCCGCACCCATCCGCTGGGCGTGATGATGACCAGCGGGGAGGGCGGGCTGATGGCCAACCACATTCCCTGTCTGCTCTATCCGGAAGGGCCGCACGGCGTGCTGCGCCTGCACATGGCGCGGGCCAACGCGCAATGGAAGGAACTGGCCGCGGGAGCGCAATGCCTGGTGGTGTTTCATGGCGCGCAGGCCTACATCACGCCCTCCTGGTACGCCACCAAGGCCGAGACGCGCAAGGTCGTGCCCACCTGGAATTTCGTCGCCGTGCACGTCTGGGGCACGCCGGTGATACACGATGATCCCGCCTGGGTACGCGCGCAGATCGGCGCGTTGACCGACGCCCAGGAAAAGGCGCGGGTGCAGCCGTGGCGGGTCGAAGATGCACCCGAAGACTTCATCGCCGCACAGATGCGCGCCATCGTCGGCGTCGAAATCGCCATCACGCGCATCGAGGGCAAATGGAAAGTCAGCCAGAACCGCACGCCGGCCGACCGCCAGGGCGTGGCCACCGGCCTGGCCGACGAGCAGGGCGATGCCGTCATGGCGGGCCTGGTAGCGCGTCGCGGCGGCCTGGACTGAACCGCCCGCAGCCGGGCTGGGGCTCGCTGAATCGGGCTCCGCCCGCGCCGGCTACGTGAGGCCATGGCGGTCAGGCCATGGCGGGCACGGGCCGCCGCGCCGATGCCCCGCAGCCCCACGCCAGGCAGGCGATCGCCGCGGCCTGCACGCAGGCCGCCAAGGCCAGGAACCAGAACATCGACGTGCCTGCGTCCTGCGAAACCGACCGCAGCACACCGAACGCGGCCGGCGCGAAGGCATAGGCGCCTTGCGACAACGCCACGATCAGCGGCACCACCCGCAACGCATCTTCGCGCGCGAATTCCGTCTGGGCGATCAGCGGCGGCAGCGACGTCGCGTTGCCGATCCCCGCGCCGAACAGCATCACGCCCACCCATACCGCCCACATATGGTCGGCGGCCAGCATCAGCACCAGCGATCCCGCAATCTGCACGCCAAACGACACGCAAGCCACCTTGCGGCGATCTGCGGTGGGCGGCATCAACCAGCCGACCAGGCTGCGCCCGGCGATGGCGCTGGCGGTGGCCAGCCCCATCGCGATGCCTGCGGTCTGCGCGCCCAGCAGCGGCGCCAACAGCGACAGCAGGTGCGCGATCAGGCCGATCTGCGCGAACAGCCCCAGCGCCATGCCGGCGCCCAGCGTCAGGAAGGCGCGGTCACGCCACAGCCGGGGCACGCGGGCCAGCGGGTTGACCGCCGCTTGCGCGGGTGCTTGCGCCGCGGCGCCGTCAGGCAACTGTCCAAGCTGCTGCGGGGTGACGGCAAACACCTTGCGGGCCAGCACTGCGATCACCAGCACCATCGCCACGCCGACCCATAGCGCCGCCTGCGCAAAGCCGTAACCCGCGATCAGGAATACCCACAGCGGTGAAAACACAATGCCGCCCACGCTGGCGCCGTTGTAGGCCATGCCCAGCGCGGCAGGGCGGCGCCGCACGAACCAGGGCGCGATGAGGGCATTGACTGCCGCCGCGCCCAAGGTCACCCAGCCCATGCCCGACAGCAGGGCGGCTGCGTACAGCAGCCACGGCGCGTCCGCCCGCGCCCAGCCGGACACGCCCAGCGCCAGCGACACGGCGCCCGTCAGCGTCACCGTCGGCAGGCCCCAGCGCCGGTACAGCCGCGGCAGGTTGGCCACCACCACGGTGCCGCACAGAAAATGCAGCGTCACGGCGGCCGACACCAGCGCCACGCTCCAACCGGTGCGCTGCACCACGGCATGCAGGAAGACAGGCGGTCCGTAAAAGCCCACGCCCCAGCCGAAGATGGCCAGCGCGAAGGTGGCATACAGGACGTTCCAACCGAAAAAACGCGGGGCATTGCGCATGATGGGGGCCGGCGGCGCCGGCTGTCTTGTTGAGATGACTCGCAGTATGCTTGTCTCTGTACACAACACTTTGGTCCAGGCCGAATCATGGAATCCAAGTTTGCCGACATCAATCTGTCGGCGGTTGCCGGCGCTATCGCCGACCCCGCCCGCGCACGCATGCTATGCGTGCTGCTGGATGGCCGCGCGCGCACCGCCACCGAGCTGGCCGCGGCCGCCGACATCGGCGCGTCCACCGCCAGCAGCCATTTCCAGCGGCTGCGCGAACAGGGGTTGGTCGACCTGGCGGTGCAGGGCAAGCATCGCTATTACCGCCTGGCCAATGCAGAAGTGGCCCAGGCGCTTGAAGCGTTGCTGGTCGTGGCGGGTGCCGAGCGCACGCCCTTCAAGCCCAACACGCCGTCGGCGCTGCGCGATGCGCGCACCTGCTACGACCACATGGCCGGCACGCTGGCCGTGCGCATCCACGATGCGATGCTGGCGCGCCAATGGCTCGCGGCCGACGGCCGCGACTACGCGCTGACGCCGTTGGGCGAGGCCTCGCTGGCGCAGGTCGGTGTCGACGTAGCCCAGGCGCGCCAGCGCCGCCGCCGCTTTGCCTGCGCCTGCCTGGACTGGAGCGAGCGCCGCTCGCACCTGGGCGGCGCGCTCGGTGCGGCGCTGCTCGACGCGCTGCTGCAACGCGGCTGGGTCGACAAGGACCTGGACTCGCGCGCCCTGTCGGTCACGCGCAAGGGCGCGCGCCAGTTCCCCGCGTTCTTCGGCATGCCGGAACCTGCGTCCGGCGACATGGCCGACTGGGCGCGCCCGGGCAATCCGGCGGCCGCCTAGGGCGCGTCGACACCTTGTTGCCCGCGCGTGCGGGCGGCACAAACACGGGTTTTTTCATCGGGCATTTGCCCTGTACAGGAGGTGGCCTTGCTTACGCTGGCCCTGCACGCATTTCCTCGCGCCTTGCCTGTCGCGACGGAACTGCGCATCGATGTCAACCATGCCCCGCAAGAGGTGGACAAGGAACTCGATGCCATCTACGACCGTATGAATCGTCCTTCGGATCGCTTGCACGGATTGCAGGAGGTCCGTACCGACATCCCTGGCCTTGTGCTTCGCCATCGCGAAGCCGATGGCGAGTACTACGTGTATGTGGTGGACGTGCGGCGCGGCCGGCTGGCGGGCTACACGGTGTTCAATCGGTTGATCGAAGTAGGGCGGCGCGCCGATCCCTATGTGCGCGCCCCGCACTCGAAGTACGCCGCGCCCTACCAGGGCATGGGCTTGGCCACCGCCGTCTATCGCTGGGGCCTGGATGCGGGCCTGTGCATCATGAGCGGCGCGCGCCAGTCGCCTGCCGCGCACCGCCTCTGGCTGGGCCTGGCCCGAGACTATGAGCTGGGCTATGCCGACCTGCGGCGCAAGCGCCTGGGCTATCTGGGCCGAACGGTAGCGCCCACGGTGCTGGCCGATCTGCACACCCGCATGTTCCTGTTGGGGCGCGGCTGGACGTTGCCCGATTATCTGGCTGCGACGGGCATGAACGCCGTTTGATTGCCTCGCAAGCGTCCTCGAAATCGGTCCGAAATCGCCCGGAAACGCGGTGAATAGTGCGCTTTCGCAACAGCTTTAGGGAAATCCCCGGGACGGATCAGCCCGGCGGCCAGTGGCCGCCGGCTTCATCTGGCTGTCAGCCGCGTCCTGCTTGCGGATCGACGCGGCGGGGCAGTTCCGGCGCTTGGGGGATAGAAACGGGGACGCAAGTCGTGCGATGCAACAATGTTTCCAGTAGATGCCCGGGTTACAAAACATATCTGAACTGTCATGAACAGCCGGGGTATGCTGGCTCGCAGAAAGAGGGCATCCGAAGTGCATCAGAACAACTTGATCTACAAGGGATACCGGCTGACGGCCAAAGTGTCCCGGGGCGCTGGCGCTGAGGTTCAAGCGTTGCCCAGCGGCCCTGTCTTTATCGCATCGGTCATGGTGGTCCAGGCGGGCGCAGTCCGCGAAGGCGGCGACGAATACCCCGTGCCACGGTTCGCCGAAGGCGGTTTTGTCTTCAGCCCGCGCGAAGCGGTGCATGCCGCCATCCTGCACGGCCGCGAGATCGTCGACGGCCTGACCAACATGCCAGCCTGAGGCTTCAGGCCGCACATCCGGGCCTGCCTCGTCGCCAGGCCGTTCGGCCGTCGGCGGCGGTCTTGCGCCATTCGCCTAGTCGGCGAATACGGCCTGCCAGTCGCGTGTCTTGGCCAGCGTCTGCACGATGGCCGACTGTTCCAGGATGGTCACGGCCTTCTTGAATTCCTCGGTCGACGCGCCGTCTTCCAGAATCACCATGCGCGAATTGCGCGCATCCGCCATTTTCACGTCCGACATCTTGCCGTGGGTCTGGTAGACCTGGGTCCAGTCCATTTTCTTGCCGGCCTTGAGCGCGATCGGTTCGATATACGTCAACGCCGTGCTGCCGGCAGCGCGCACCGCGAAAGCGAAGTCGGCGGTGTGGCCGCTGCTGCCCTTGGCGCGCGCGCCCTTGACCATCCGATTCACGCCCACGCCCGCCGCCAAGGCGCGGCCGACCTGTGCGCGAAAACGCAGCTGGCTGAAGCGGGGCATCCACTTGGCGCACTGGAACGACAGGGCCATGGCCAATTTCACCGCATCCCACAACGCCTCCTGCAACTGCTCGTTGGGGCCCGAGGCCACGATGGCGCCCGACTTGTCGAAGTGCGCCAGGCTCACGCCCGGCGTTTCGTTCAGGATGTCGATGCGCTTGGCGGCCAGCTCGATGCCGTAGCTGGATGCGTGCATCGCGGTTTCACAGGCATCGGTGAGATAGAACGTGGCGTCGTCCGGATGCGCGATGAAGAACGCGGCGTGCTGGCCGTCCAGGCCGAGGGTCATCGGCGAGACGGCACGGATGGCATGCTCGCCCGCCGGCAGGACGGTCCAGCCGGAGGCTTCCAGGAAATTGCTCATAGGATCAGTTCGATTTGTCGGCCTTTGAGGGGATGCGCGAATCCGCCGGCCAGGGTCAGGTTGGCCCGGGGCAGGAAATACTGCATCAACTCGCCGATCGTGTGCAGGGCCGGAACGATGGGCTCGGCATAGCCTTCGCCTTCGTTCACCCAGATATGTTCATGGCTGCGGTCCGCCAGCGGCTTGCGGTAGTGCGGCCGGCCTTCGCCCACCAGGCTGGTGTGGAACGAGTCGTCCGTGTCCACGCCGAACACGCGGTGCGGACCGACGAAGAGGCTGGCACAGAATGCTTCGGTCAGGAAAATGGTGGCCTGGCCGTGCACCACGGTGCGGGCGCCGCGGTAGGTGGCGCGAAAGATCACGTCGTCGCGCACTTCGCCCTTGATGCGGCAGGGGCTGGCAAATTCCATCCATTGGATGCTGGCGCCGCCCGGCTTGGGCATCCAGGTGATCTGCTTGATGGTTTCCTTGGGCTCGGCAAGGATCTCTTGCACCTCATCAACGGTGATTAGCGGTTCGAACTTGTTGGCCATGGAAACGGATCTAGTGTCTGGAAATGCGTCGCGCGGTGCGCGTCGCCGCGTGGGTCCGGCGTGCGCGCGGCAGCGCGAGGGGGCTTTTTTTTCCCGATCAGGCCGTCCGCGGTCAATAAAGCGTCCGGCCCAATGGGAAAAGCCCCCTTTCGGGAGCTGGTCCGCGCAGCGGGAACTGCGCGGGGCGTAATCTTACAAGATGAAGACGGTGCCGGTCTTGCGGCTGTATGGATATACAGAAAAAAACAGCGCCTCGGCAGGGCAAGGTCAGCCCGCAGAGGCGGGCGTGGCACGGTCCGGCCGCCGGCTGCCTGGATCGGCGTCCCGGCGTCCGGCTACAGCGAACTGGCGGCGAAGGTATCGCATTGCTTCAGGCTGCCGCTATCCAGGCCGCGCTTGAACCAACGCACCCGCTGGGCCGACGAGCCGTGCGTGAAGGCGTCCGGCACCACATAGCCCTGGCTCTGCTTTTGCAGCCGGTCGTCGCCGATGGCGGTGGCCGCGGCCAGCGCTTCTTCGAGGTCGCCGCCTTCCAGGATGTTGCGCGCCGCATTGGCGCGCTGCGCCCACAGCCCCGCAAAGCAATCGGCCTGCAGCTCCAGCCGGACCGACAGGGCGTTGGCCTGCGACGGATTGCGGCGGCGCAGGTTGTCGACCTGGTCCGAGATGCCCAGCAGATGCTGCACGTGATGGCCGACCTCGTGCGCAATCACGTAGGCCTGCGCGAAGTCGCCGGGCGCCTTGAAGCGGTTCTGCAATTCGTCGAAGAACGCCAGGTCGATATACACCTTGCTGTCGGCCGGGCAGTAGAACGGGCCCATCGCCGCCTGCCCCGTGCCGCAGGCCGTGGGCGTGGCGCCGCGAAACAGCACCAGCTTGGGCGCCACGTACTGGCGGTTCAGATCTTTCTGAAAGATGGCGCTCCAGGTGTCTTCGGTTTCGCCCAGCACCTTGGACACGAACCGGGCTTGCGGGTCGTTGGCGGGCGGCTTGGTGGCGGGCGCCTGCTGCTGCGTCGGCGGGCCTTCGGCCATCTGCAGCACCACGTTGGGGTCGACGCCGAAATACATGGCCACCAGGGCCAGCACGATGGTGCCGATGCCGATGGTGCCGCGTCCGCCGATGCGCGGGCCGCTGGCGCGGCGGTCTTCCACATTGTCGCTTTCGCGGGAATCATCAAGGCGCATACTGTGTCTCCGGGCGGGCCGGCTGGGCCGCCATGTGTTGCTCGCCGCCGTTGGCAGGGCGGCCTTCAAGAGTGTTAGGATAATCCCATGGCCCTTCATTTAGATATCCACCCCGCGAATCCCCAACCGCGCCTGCTCAAGCAGGCCGCCCAATGGCTGAACGACGGGGGCCTGGTGGCGGTGCCCACCGACTCCAGCTACGCGGTGGTCGCGCGCCTGGACGACAAGAACGCCGCCGACGGCCTGCGCCGCCTGCGTGGCCTGGACGAACGCCATCACCTCACGCTGCTGTGCCGCGACCTGGCTGAAATCGGCCATTTCGCCCGCGTCGACAACCGCCAGTACCGCCTGCTCAAGGTCGCCACGCCCGGCCCCTGGACCTTCATCCTTGAAGCCACGAAGGAAGTGCCGCGCCGCGTGTCGCATCCGTCGCGCAAGACCATCGGCATCCGCGTGCCCGATCACGCCGTCATGCTGGGGCTGCTTGAACAGGTGGGGGCGCCGCTCTTGTCCACCACGCTCATCCCCAAGGACGAGACCGAAGCGCTGAACGACGCCGAAGCCATCCGCGAACGCTACGACCACCAACTGGCCGCCATCATCGATGCCGGCGCCTGCCCGCATTCGCCCACCACCGTCATCGACCTCACCAGCGAAGAACCGGTCGTGGTGCGCGTGGGCCGCGGCGATCCGGCCACGCTGGGCCTGGCCTGAATCCGCCCGTCATGCTCCACCGCCGGGCGCACAGGCGTCCGGCGCGCACGCGGCGATGTGCCCCATGCGGTGCATATCGTCATGCGGCTCCTCTACAATCCGGTTCGCCATGAACGACTTCATCCAAACCATCGCGGTCTACGCGCTACCGGTCATCTTTGCCATCACGCTGCACGAGGCCGCCCACGGCTATGTCGCGCGCATGCTGGGCGACCCCACCGCCTATCAGGCCGGCCGCGTCAGCCTGAACCCGGCGCGCCACATCGATCCCATCGGCACGTTGCTGGTCCCGGCCGTGATCCTGCTGATGTCCAAGCTCATGGGCGGCTCGGCCATGCTGTTCGGCTGGGCCAGGCCCGTGCCGGTGGATTTCGGCCGCCTGCGCCGGCCCGGCCGCCAACCTGCTCATGGCCATCCTGTGGGTGTTTTCGCTGCGCCTGTTCCTGGAATCGGGCATGCAGGAAACCTTCTGGTACGAAATGGCCATGGCTGGCGTCCAGGTCAACCTGGTGCTGATGGCCCTGAACCTGCTGCCCATCCCGCCGCTCGATGGGGGACGCATCGTTTTCAGCCTGCTGCCCAACCGGCTGGCCTGGCAATATTCGAAAATCGAGCCGTATGGCCTGGTCATCGTGATCATCCTGCTGGTCACCGATGTGCTCTGGATATTGATGCGTCCGATCCTGGCGTTAGGAACGACAATCGTTCAGTGGTTTCTGTAGGAATTCGGCCAATATCCGTTAAACTCAGCGGTTTCATTGATTCTGGCCCTGAGGCATCCCGCCATGGGGCGTTGGAGCCCTTCATTTATGGCATCCCCTGCAACCGCCGCAGGCGTTAATTTCCAGGGCAGCATGGTGGCCCTCGTCACCCCGATGCAGCCCGATGGCAGCCTTGACTACGCTGCCTACCGGTCGTTGATCGACTGGCACATCCAGGAAGGCACCGACGCGCTCGTGGTGGTGGGCACCACCGGGGAGTCGCCGACGGTCTCCATGGAAGAACACGCGGAACTCATCCGCGTGGCGGTTGAACATGCCGCCGGCCGCATCCCGGTCATTGCCGGCGTGGGCGCCAACTCCACCGACGAAGCCATCCACCTGACCCGTCACGCCAAGGCGGTGGGCGCGCAGGCGGGCCTGTCCGTGGTTCCGTACTACAACAAGCCCTCGCAAGAAGGCCTGTACCGCCACTTCCGCACCATCGCGGAAAGCGTGGACCTGCCCACCATCCTGTACAACGTGCCGGGCCGCACCGTTGCCGACATGAGCAACGAAACGGTTCTGCGCCTGGCTCAGGTGCCGGGCATCATCGGCATCAAGGACGCCACCGGGGACATCGCCCGCGGCGGCCTGCTGCTGCGCGAAGCGCCTGCCAGCTTCCAGGTCTTCAGCGGCGATGACCCCACCGCCGCCGCCCTGATCCTGCTGGGCGCTCGCGGCAATATCTCCGTTACCGCCAACGTCGCGCCCAAGCTCATGCGCGATCTGTGCGCGGCCGCGCTCGCGGGCAATGTTCCCAAGGTGCGTGAACTAAATGCACACCTGGCTCGTCTGAACAAGGCTTTGTTCGTTGAAGCCAATCCTATCCCCGTCAAGTGGGCGTTGGCCGAAATGGGCCGCACCGCACTGGGCTACCGGCTTCCGCTGGTTGAACTGGGGGCGCAGCACCATGAACCGGTGCGTCGTGTGCTCCAGGAAACGGGTCTGCTCTAAATATCGTGAGGATACGTATGAACAAGCGTCATGCCGGTCTGTCGGCATTGATGTCTCTGGTGTTGTTGGCCGGCTGCAGCGAGGTCAACCAATTCCTGGGCAATGAAGAATCCGTCAACTACAAGAGCGCCGTCACTCAGCGTGGAGAGCCTTTGAGCATTCCGCCTGACCTGACCCAGGCCGCCAGCGATCCGCGCTACCGCGCGCCCGCTTCCGGCTCGACGACGTACTCGCAGTTCCAGCAACAGGGCCAGGCGCAAGCCAGCAGCCCCAAGGCCAGCAACGTGCTGCCCGGCCGTCAGGACATGCGCGTCGAGCGCGACGGCGATCTGCGTTGGCTGGTCGTCGACCGTGCCCCCGAAGACGTCTTCCCGCGCCTGGTCGACTTCTGGACCGAAAACGGCTTCACGGTCGCCAGCAACAACCCGGCCGCCGGCCTGATCGAAACCGACTGGGCGGAAAACCGCGCCAAGATCCCGGAAAGCTGGCTGCGCCAAGCCCTGGGCGCGGTGCTGGAGTCGGCCTGGGATAGCGGCGAGCGCGAGAAATTCCGCACCCGCGTCGAACGCGTCAACGGCCACACCGAAATCTACGTCAGCCACCGCCAGATGCTCGAAAAGCGCGTCGGCGGCGACGGCTCGCAAGTGCAGTGGCAGAACGGCAAGGAAGACCCGGGCCTGAACGCCGCCATGCTGGCGCGCATGATGGTCTACCTGGGCTCTGACGTCGACAACGCCCGCAAGCTGGTGCAGCAGGCCGAAGCCGCGCCGCAAAAGCCGGCGGTGCAACAAGACGTCCGCGCCCAGGGCGCGCTGCTGGTCGTCAACGAATCGTTCGACCGCGCCTGGCGCCGTGTCGGCGTGGCGCTGGACGGCGGCGGCTTCGCCGTGGACGATCGCGACCGTTCGGCCGGCGACTACTTCGTGCGCTACTTCGACACCGACACGGGCGAGAAGATCGACCAGCCGGGCTTCTTCAGCCGCATGTTCTCGGGCGACAAGAAGGCCGAAGCGCCGCAGTACCGCATCCACCTGACCGCCAGCGGCGACCAGACCAACGTGACGGTACTCGACGCCAAGGGCGAACGCGACAGCAGCGCTACCGCGCAGCGTCTCTTGAGCGTGCTGAAAGACAAGATGTGATGCCGACCGCGGGCGCTGATGCAGCGCCTGCGCGGTTCAAAGGCCCCTGCGGGGGCCTTTTCTTTTGGTCGCTTCCATTCCTGGCAGACAAACAAAAGCCCCGGCATCGCTGCGGGGCTTTGTCGTACCTAGAGCGGGGGTTCTTCTCTAATTACGATGCGGGCGTGGTCGAGCCGCCCGGGGTGTTCGAGCCGCCGCCAGGCGTGGTGCCGGGCGTGGGGGCCGGAGCCGGCGAGGTGGCCGGCGGCGTGGTGGAAGGCGCGGGGCTGCTCGCGCCCGGAGTGGGGTTGTTCGCGGGCGCCGGGGCATCTTCCTTCTTGTTGCAGGCGCTGAGCGACACCGCCAGCACCGACGCAATAATCAAGGTTTTGCTCATCATTTTTGGACTCCTGTAGATGACGACTCTTGAAACCCCGTCAGGGGAAACCAGAACCCAGGCTACAGGAAGGCGTAAGCCATGCGAGTGTGAAAATTAAAAAGGTCGCATCCCAACGGCAACAAACCTTTCCGCCACGTGTGATGTCTTTCCTTATGTGACCCGGCGCACAGACCTCATTGCGTTCTGTGCAACACAGATACGCATAGGTGTCTGGATACTACGAGGCCGCGTAATGAATCCACCCTGAATCCAGCCAATCTGCCAGGCACGAGCGGGCTTCATCAGACAGGCGTGCGCAGGCGGGGTCGGCGCAGTCCAGGCTGCGCGCATCGGCCAGCTTGCACAGCGCGGCCGAGGCCGGCGTCATGGCGGTTTCGCCGTTGATGAACAATTGCTTGCCGCGATAGAGCATGCGGCTGCGGCGGTCCAGCACCAGCTTGCCGGCAGTGGGCCAGTCTGCTTCCAGGTCCACGTCCAGGTCTTCAGGGGCATCGAAAACGCTGAGGTTGCTGGGCTCGGTCAGCCAGCAGCCCAGAAAGCGCGAGGCCAACGCGTCGTCAAAGCGCAGCTTCTGCACGGTTTCCAAGGTCGCTTCGACCAGCGCGTCGGGCACCTGCGCGGGCGTCGTGACGGCGGCCTGGGCGGGGTCGCGGTACACGGCCGACAGCTTGGGGCCGGGCAGTGCCGGTTCACCATAAGGTCCGCCCAGCAGGCCGACGCGCGCCATGACCTGGTCGGCCGCAGCTTCTAGCAGGCCGCGGGCCAGCGTGGCCTGCGTGGGGGCGCGGAAACCGATGGAGATGGTCATGCAGCCATCGCCCGCGGCGATGCCGTCGTGCGCGGCCTGGGGCGGCAGGTACAGCATGTCGCCGGGGGCGAGCACGGCCTGTGCCTCGGGTTCGAAACGGCTCAGGATCTTGAGCGGCAGGCCGGGTTCCAGCGACAGGTCTTTCTGGCGCCCGTAGCGCCATTCGCGTTCACCGGCGGCCTGCAGCAGGAACACGTCGTAGCTGTCGAAGTGCGGGCCCACGCCGCCGCCGTGGCTGGCGATGCTGATCATCACGTCGTCCAGGCGCGCGTCGGGAATGAAGCGGAACTGCTGCATCAATTCGGCCGCGGCATCGCTGTGCAGGTCCACGCTTTGCACCAGCAGGGTCCAGTCGCCTTCGTTGTCTTTCGGCAGGCGGGCGAAGGGGCCGCTTTCCATCTGCCATTCACCGTTCTCGCGCCAGATCAGACGCGACTCGACGTCGTCGCGGCGGGCCAGCTTCTTGATGGCTGCGATGGTGACGGGCGGCTTGAAGCCCGGAATGGCCTGGCGGATCAAGAGCGGCTTCTTCTGCCAGTAGCGGCGCATGAAGTCGTTGGGGCTCTGGTTGCCCAGTAGCGGCAGGGGATGATCGAGGTTCATTGCAGGTGCTTTTTCAGGCGGTAGAGGGCGTCCAGCGCTTCGCGCGGGGTCAGGCTGTCGGGGTCGATGCCGGCGAGTTCGTCGCGCAGGCTGTCCAGGGCCTCGATGGCGTCGGCGCGGTCGGCGTCGGCATAGGCCTGCGCGTCGGCGTCGGCGGCTGCCGAGAACAGGCCCAGCTGCGGCGTGGGCGCGCCTTGCGCTTCCAGGCGTTCAAGTTCGCGGGTGGCCTGGCGGATCACGGCGGCGGGCACGCCCGCGCGCTGCGCCACCTGGATCCCGTAGCTGCGGCTGGCGGGGCCTTCGCGCACTTCGTGCAGGAACACGATGCCGCCCGCGGATTCGGCGGCGGCCAGGTGCACATTGGCCGAGGCCGGCTGTTCGGCCGGCAGGCGCGTCAGTTCGAAGTAGTGGGTGGCAAACAGCGTCAGGGCGCGGTTGTGCGCCAGCAGGCGGCAGGCAATCGCCCAAGCCAGCGCCAGGCCGTCGTAGGTGGACGTGCCGCGGCCGATCTCGTCCATCAGCACCAGGCTGTTGGGCGTGCTGGCCGACAGGATGGCAGCCGCTTCGGTCATTTCCATCATGAAGGTCGAACGTCCGCCGGCCAGGTCGTCGGCGGCGCCGATGCGGGTGAAGATGCGGTCGATCTTGCCGATGCGGGCGCGCGCGGCGGGCACGAAGCTGCCAATGCGCGCCAGCAGCACGATCAGCGCCACCTGCCGCATGTAGGTCGATTTACCGCCCATGTTCGGGCCGGTGATCAGCAGCATGCGGCGCGCCGGATCCAGCCGGCAGCCGTTGGGCGTGAAGCGTTCAATCGCGTGTTCCACCACCGGGTGGCGGCCCGCGTCGATGTCGATGTCGGCCTGCTCGGACAATTCAGGTGCGATCCAGTCGTGGCGACGCGCGTGTTCGGCCAAGGCGGCCAGCGTGTCCAGTTCGGCCAGTGCGCCGGCGCAATCGGACAGCGGTCGCACGTGTTCGGCCAGCACGTCGAGCAATTGCTCGAACAGCCATTTTTCGCGCGCCAGCGAACGGTCTTGCGCCGACAGCACCTTGTCTTCCCAGGTCTTGAGTTCCGGGGTGATATAGCGTTCGGCGTTCTTGAGCGTCTGGCGGCGGCGGTAGTCTTCGGGCACCTTGGCCGTCTGGCCCTTGGTGACTTCGATATAGAAGCCGTGCACGCGGTTGAACTCCACGCGCAGGTTGCTGATGCCGGTGCGTTCGCGTTCGCGCGCTTCCAGTTGCACCAGGAAGTCGCCACCGTCGGCGGCCAGGCCGCGCAGTTCGTCGAGCTCGGCATCGAAGCCCGCGGCCAGCACGCCGCCATCGCGGATGGCAACCGCGGGTTCGGCGGCGATGGCGCGCACCAGCAGGGCGGCCAGCGCCGGGTCGACCGACAGGTGCGAGATCAGTTGGCCCAGGCGCGGCGAGTCGGCCATGGGCTCGACCAGGTCGCGCAGCGCCGGCAGGGCCTGCAGGGCATCGCGCAGGCTCGCCAGTTCGCGCGGACGCACCGAGCGCAGCGCCAGTCGCGCGGCGATACGCTCGATATCGGGAAACGCGTTCAGCGCACTGCGCAGGCCTTCGAGCAGGCCGGCCGAGCCGAAGGTCTGCTCGACGTCCATGCGGCCGGCCAAGAGGGCCGAGATGGCTTGCTGACGGGCGTGGGCTTGCTCGTTTTCACGCAGCGGATGGTGCAGCCAGCGGCGCAGCAGCCGGCTGCCCATCGGCGTGCGGCAGCCATCCAGCAGCGAGAACAGCGTGGGCGCGTCTTCGCCGGACAGGGTCTGCGTCAATTCCAGGTTGCGGCGCGTCACCGGGTCCAGCAGCACGAACTGGCCAGGCCGTTCGGCCGACAGGCTCTGCACGTGGGCCAGCGCCTGCGATTGCGTGCGGGCCGCGTAGCGCAGCAGCGCGCCCGCGGCGCAGATGCCCGCGGGCATGTCTTCGATGTCGAAGCCGGCCAGCGTGTCGGTCTTGAAATGCGCCAGCAGATGCGCACGCGCGCCATCGCTTTCGAAATGCCAGTCGGGTACGCGCGACCGGGCGCCTTCGAACGGGAAATCGAATTCCGCGCTGTCGGCGCAGACGATCTCGGCCGGGGCGACGCGGTGCAGCTCGGATTCCAGCTGCGCCGGCGCGCATTCGGTCACGCGGAAATCACCGCTGGCCAGGTTCAACCATGCCAGCCCGGCGCGCGGGGCGCGCGCGTTGCCGGACACGAACACCGCGGCCAGCGCACGATCGGCCTTGGCCGGCAGCAGCGCGTCGTCGGTCAGCGTGCCGGGCGTGACGATGCGCACGATGCGGCGCTCGACCGGGCCTTTCGAGGTAGCTGGATCGCCGATCTGTTCGCAGATGGCGACCGATTCGCCCGCCGCCACCAACCGCGCCAGGTACTGCTCCATCGCGTGCACCGGCAGTCCCGCCATCGGGATGGGCGTGCCGTTGGACGAACCCCGCTTGGTCAGCGTGAGGTTGAGCAGCCGCGCGCCGCGTTCGGCGTCTTCATAGAACATTTCATAGAAGTCGCCCATGCGGTAGAACAGCAGCAACGGACCTGCCTCCGACTTGAGCCGGAGGTATTGCTGCATCATGGGGGTGTGGCCCGCGTGGGCGTCGGCGGCGGAGTGTTGTGTTGCGGAATTCATGCCCGTGATTGTATCGGGCCGGGGCGGGGGATGTGGAGGGCGGTTCAGGGCCCGTGAGACGGGGTGAACGAAAAGTGGCGGTCTGCGGGAAGGGCGGGATTGTGGGGGGGGCAACAGCGGGCCAGTGACCCTGCTTTACCGAGAAGGCGGTGGCGTGACGGGGGCGAGAGGGGCTGGCATCGCTTGCTGCTGAGAGGGCGGATACGAATAGACCCACGGAGAAGCCGCCGGCGGCATGCGTTGCAGACCGAAGTAAATGGCGCCGATCACCGCGATGATGCTCACGATCCACTTGTAGGTGTCGGTGTGGGCCTTCTCGACGGATGCGCGGATGCCTCCGATATCCAGCTTCGCGTCAATGCTCGCGAGTGTGGTCTTGACGGCAATGACGTCGCCTTTAAGTGTGTCGACGTCCCTCTCGATCCGACCCAGCCGGCCGTCGATGACAGCTACGCGTTTTTCAAGGTGTGCCAGGCGATTCATTCGCGCATTATCGCCGCCGTGCCCCCCAGAGCCAAACGAGGACGCGCGACCACCCTGGATGGATGTGCGTGACGAATCCTTTGATGTCAGTTCATTCTGCTTCACTGCCGTTCCGATTTCTGATTCAACCCAGGCAGATTAATCAAAACCGTTCGTGCAGACTGCAAAGACGCTCGCTTGTAGGACGAGCTCGCGTGCGGGGTCACCGCAGCAGGATTGCACACGTCGAAACAGGGCAGGGAATGGCACCGCAAGCCATTGAGGTTCCAGCAACCCGCTCAGTCGTAAACGGCGGGTGAGGCTGGATAAGGTCGGCCCGGCTGTGGATGCCAGACGAGCCTGTCCGTATTTTCGTGGGCGAGGCGTTTTAAAAGTTGTTATCCATGCGCCGCAGTAAACCGTTCACCGAACA
>NZ_JBYSYL010000019.1:0-106561 GCF_058783235.1 Achromobacter sp. FW305-C-28
ACCTGCCCCGCCACTTGCGTCTGGCTGGCCGCGCCGCTGTTATTGAGCACCACGCCGGACGGACCGACGTTGAACTGGGTAAACCGGTTGTTGGACACCCCATCGGCCGACGGCGGCGCAATGTTGACCACCGGCACGCCATTGGCGACGCCCACCACAGGCCTTTGCCCACCGACGCTCTGGTCTACCGAAATCGGCAAGGTCTGCGCCAGGACGGGCGTCCAGACCTGCGCGAAGACCAACAACCAGGCAATCGTGCGGCGTAATGTCGACATATCGGGCAAGACTCGGCAAGGGGTGAAACCACAACCGTTGCCAGGACAGCCGACCTTCAGCCCGCCCAAAACCCGCGGACTATCGACAAAGCCAAAAGCACCGATCTGGAAATTGCCCGCTTACGCTACGCAGTCCGAATCGGATGAAACATTGGAATATTCTGATTTTTGGCCCAACCCGACCTAAAACTAAAAAGTTCGGACTAAGTCCTATACGACCAGGCGGCCCAACACCGCATGCCTCATATAAGTACCAGCAACGGAGCGACTCACTATCCCATTGAGCTGCTCGTAGCCTGTCTGGCGGCGGCTCTCGGTGTCAAGCTACCGCCCTACAAATCCTCGTCCTCCTCCACCCGAGGCATCAGATAAGCCGTCAACGCACTGGACGCCCCCGCCATCGCCCACAGCAAAAAGAACGACACCGTATAGAACCCCACCCGCCCCGAAGGCACGTACCCCATCACCGCCACATCCAGCGGATCGATCAAGGCAAACACCACCGCGCTGCCCACCGCCGCCGCCAGGAACGACGGCCACAGTATCCACATCAGTGACTTCAAGCCCATGGCGTGCCTCCCGGATTCATCAACGCGCCACGGGCGCCGCGACCGCGCCGGCTGGATCGGCCGGTTCGATCACCAGCCCGCGCTTGACCACCCCTTCCACGATCGGCTGATTGCCGAACTGCGTGTAGGCGAAATAGATCGTGATCGCGCACCCCACCACCGCCAGGAAAGGCCCCGCCATCAGGAACCAGGGCCAGGGCTCCCGGTACCAGGGCTTGACCGTCAGCGGCGCGGCAACATGGGCAGTATTCATCGTGGGCATCCTTGTCAAAGTCCAATCGGGAACGGGGTTCAGCGGGGTCTGCATTCAATCGGGAACATAGAAACTGGCGGCTTCATCGGTCTCGATCGACCGATTCTCCTGATCGTGCGCGCGGGCCCGCAACGTGATCGCATGCGCGCCCGGCTCGGCGCCCGCCGGCGCGCGGATCACCATCGGCACCAGCTTGTTGGCCGCCGCCTCGACCTCCACCACGTCCGATCCGCTCTGCCCGGCCAGCACCGCCAGCCCCGGCATGCCATCGGCCGACAGACGCAGCCGCAGCGGTGAATCCGATGTATTGATGATCTGCAGCCGGTACACGTTTTCGATCATGCCGCCGGCCACCTCGCGGCCCAGCGCGCCGCGGTCGCGGATCACGTCCACGCGCAGCGGGTTGCGCAGCGCCAGCGACACCACGAACGCCACCGCCAGCCCCAGGATCAGCGTGCCGTAGATCAACACCCGCGGCCGCAGCAGGTGCGAACGCGCGCTTTGCGTCGACAGGCCGTCCAGCATCGCGCGCTCCGACGTATAGCGGATCAGCCCCGATGGGTACTGCATCTTGTCCATCACCTGCTCGCAGGCGTCGATACAGGCGCCGCAGCCGATGCACATGTATTGCAGGCCTTCACGAATGTCGATGCCGGTCGGGCATACCTGCACGCACAGGCTGCAATCGACGCAATCGCCCAGCCCCGCTGCCTTGTGGTCGATCTTGCGCGAGCGGCCGCCGCGCGGATCGCCGCGGCGCTTGTCGTAGGTAACCACGAACGTGTCCGGGTCCACCATCACGCTCTGGAAGCGCGCATAGGGGCACATGTACTTGCACACCGACTCGCGCATGAAGCCCGCGTTGCCCCAGGTGGCAAAACCGTAGAACAGCATCCAGAACCATTGCCATGGGCCCAGTTGCAGCGTGAACAGTTCGTGGCCCAGCTCGCGGATGGGCGCGAAATAGCCGATGAAGGTCGACCCCGTCCACCAGGCCAGCGCGATCCACAGCGCGTGCTTCGTGACCTTGATGCGGGCCTTGCGCCAGGACCAGGGCGATTCATCCAGGCGAATGCGCGCAATGCGGTCGCCTTCGATCTTGCGTTCGATCCACATGAAGATTTCGGTGTAGACCGTCTGCGGACAGGCGTAGCCGCAGAACAGCCGCCCGGCCACGGCGGTGAACAGGAACAGCGCCAGCGCCGAGATGACCAGCAGCACGGCCAGGTACACCACGTCCTGCGGCCACAGCACCAGGCCGAACAGGTAGAACTTGCGCGCGCCCAGGTCGAACAGCACGGCCTGGCGGCCGTTCCATTGCAGCCAGGGCAGGCCGTAGAAAATCAGCTGGGTGAGAAAGACGAATGCAATGCGCCAGCGGGCAAAGATGCCGCTGACCGACCGCGGATAGATCTTGCTGCGCACGCCGGCCAGCGTCTGCTCCAGCGTTTCCTGGCCAGGCCGCGGCGGTCGCGTGTGCGGCCGCCAGGGTGGCGGGTCGCCGCCAGGCGAACTGCTGACGCTTGCGGTTGACCCATCATCCATGTGCTGCTCCGTGCGGTAAGTCCATGTGATATGAGGGCTGCCGGCAGGCAGCGCCCCCACCTATGCGCCGCCTACTTGGCCGCGGCCTGCTGCGCCGGCGCGGCGTCCGGCTTGTTGGACAGCCCCCAGACCCAGGCCGTCAGGATCTTGATCTGCTCGGGGCTGAGGATGTCGCCGTGGGCCGGCATGCGGTTGTCGCGGCCGTCCAGGATCGTCTTGACGATGGTGGCTTCCGAACTGCCGTACAGCCAGACGTCGTCCGTCAGGTTGGGCGCGCCCAGCGCCTGGTTGCCCTTGCCGTCGACGCCGTGACAGGCGACGCAGTAATTGGCGAACTCGCGCTTGCCGCGGAACACGCGCACCGGGTCGGCGGTCAGGCCCGACAGCGAACGCACGTATTGCGCGATGTCGCCGGCGGTCTTGGCGTCGATGGCGGCCTTCCAGGGCGGCATCATGCCGATGCGGCCGTTGGTGATGGTCTGCGTGATGGCTTCGGGCGAGCCGCCGTGCAGCCAGTCGCCGTCGGTCAGGTTGGGAAAGCTGGGGCCGCCCTTGGCGTCCGAGCCGTGGCATTGCGCGCAGGTGTTCAGGAACAGGCGCTGGCCGATTTCACGAGCGCCGGGGTCGGCGGCGATCTGCGGTACCGTCATGGTCTCGAAACGCGCGTAGATGGGGCGCACCGCTTCGGCCATTTTGGCCTGCTGGCGCGCCACTTCGTCGGCGCTGCTGTAGCCCAGCTGGCCCTTGTATTCACCCAGGCCGGGCATGAAGAACAGGTAGCCCAGCGCGAATACGCAGGCCAGCAGGTACATCCAGGTCCACCAGCCGGGCACCGGGTTGTTCAGCTCGGTCAGGTCGCCGTCCCAGACGTGGCCGGTGTCTTCCACCTGGCCATTGGCCGGCTTGGTGCTGAGCCAGCGGCGCTGCGTATACAGCAGCCACACGCACCAGACCACGCCGCCCACCGCGACGATCGAGATGAAATACCCCCAGAAGCCATTGACGAAATCGCTCATGACCGATCCGCTCCATCTTGTTGTGCCGGCCCGAACTCATCGGGCAGCGCGAACGGCAGCAGGGCCGATTCGCTGTTGGCATGCTGGCGGCCGCGCGAGCAGGCCCACCAGACGATGCCGATAAAGGTCGCCATCGAAATGGCGGTGACGATTGCGCTCAGGAATGCCATGGTCAGCCTCCGGTGGCAGCCGCACCCGCGGCAGGAGCGGCCGATTGCGCGGCAGGCGGCACGGCTGCGGGTTGCGCCGCCTTCCTGGCTTCCTCGGCCTTCTTGGCCTCTTCCGCCTTCCTGGCTTGCTGCGCCTTGCGTACGCCCACGCCCAGCCCTTGCAGGTAGGCCACCAGCGCGTCCTCTTCGGTCTTGCCTTCGATGGCCTTGGGCGCGGCGGCGATGTCTTCGTCCGTGTACGGCACGCCCAGGGCGCGCAGCGCGCGCATGCGCTGATCCACGTTCTGGCCGGTGATCACCGTTTTCTGCAGCCACGGGTAGGCTGGCATGTTGGACTCGGGCACCACCTTGCGCGGGTCGCGCAGGTGGATGCGATGCCAATCATCGGAGTACCGCTCGCCCACGCGCGCCAGGTCGGGACCGGTGCGCTTGGAACCCCACAGGAAGGGGTGATCGAACACCGATTCGGATGCCAGCGAATACGAGCCGTAGCGCTGCACTTCGGCCGCCAGGAGGCGCACCTGCTGCGAGTGGCAGCCGACACAGCCTTCGCGGATGTAGACGTCGCGGCCCATCAGGCGCAGCGCGCTGTAGGGTTCGACCCCCGCCACCGGCTGCGTCGTGCTGTGCTGAAAGAACAGCGGTACGATCTGGACCAGGCCCGCGAAGGACACCACCAGGATGCTGGCAATGATCATCCAGCCGATGTTCTTCTCAAGCGTCTGGTGAGAAAAAAAGCCTTGTTGCTTGTTGGCCATGATGTCCTCGTCAAACAGTGGCCGGCGCGGCGGCGGCGATGGCCGGTGCGCGGGTGGCGTGGGGATCGTCTTGCGCAATCGCGGGGTTGACGGCCTGCGCGCCGCGCACCGTCTTCCACACGTTCCAGGCCATGACCAGGACACCCGACAGGAACAGCGCCCCGCCCAGCAAGCGGATCAGGTAATAGGGCACCCGCGTCTTCAGTTCTTCGACGAAGCTGTAGACCAGCGTGCCGTCCGGGGCCGTGTCGCGCCACATCAGGCCCTGCTGCACCCCGGCGATCCACATCGCGGCGATGTACAGCACCACGCCGATGGTGGCGATCCAGAAGTGCAGTTCGATGGCCTTGACGCTGTACATCTTTTCGCGGCCGTACAGGCGCGGGATCAGGTAATACAGCGAGCCGAACGAGATCATCGCGACCCAGCCAAGCGCGCCGGAGTGCACGTGGCCGATGGTCCAGTCGGTGTAGTGCGACAGCGCGTTCACGGTGCGGATCGACATCATCGAGCCTTCGAACGTGGCCATGCCGTAGAACGACAGCGCGGTCACCATGAACTTCAGGATCGGATCGGTGCGCAGCTTGTACCAGGCGCCTTGCAGCGTCATGATGCCGTTGATCATGCCGCCCCACGACGGCGCCAGCAGGATCAGCGAGAACGTCATGCCCAGCGACTGGGTCCAGTCAGGCAGCGAGGTATACAGCAGATGGTGCGGACCGGCCCACATGTACGTGAAGGCCAGCGCCCAGAAGTGGACGATGGACAGGCGGTACGAATAGATCGGGCGGCCGGCCTGCTTGGGCACGAAGTAATACATCATGCCCAGGAAGCTGGTGGTCAGGAAAAAGCCCACGGCGTTGTGGCCGTACCACCATTGCACCATCGCGTCCTGCACGCCCGAATAGGCGGAGTACGACTTCCACAGCGTCACCGGCATCTCGATGTTGTTGAAGATGTGCAGGATGGCGATGGTGAGGATGTACGAGCCGAAGAACCAGTTGGCCACGTAGATGTGCTTGGACCGGCGCTTGATGATGGTGCCGAAGAACACGATGGCGTAGGCCACCCAGACCAGCGTGATCAGGATGTCGATCGGCCATTCCAGTTCGGCGTATTCCTTGCTGCTGGTAAAGCCCATCGGCAGGGTGATGGCGGCGGCCACGATCACGGCCTGCCATCCCCAGAAGGTGAACGCGGCCAGCCGGTCGCAGAACAGGCGGGTCTGACAGGTGCGCTGCACGACGTAGTACGAGGTCGCGAACAGCGCGCTGCCGCCGAAGGCGAAGATCACCGCGTTGGTGTGCAACGGACGCAGGCGGCCGTAGCTCAGCCAGGCGGTATCGAAGTTCAACTGAGGCCAAATCAGCTGCGCGGCGAGAAAAACGCCCACAGCCATGCCGACAATGCCCCAGACCACCGTCATGAGCGCGAATTGCCTCACGATCCTGTAGTTGAAGGTATCGGCCTTGCTTGCGATTGCGGCGCAATCGTTCATCACCCTTCCCCTAAAAGAAACAAATAGCTCCAGGTTTCAATGATGGGGGGACGCTCGCAAACGGGTGTTGATATGCGTCAAACCCGGCAGAGGGCGCCGGGGAACTCGCGGCAAGAACGCGACAGGCGGCTCAGCCGCGGGCCGCGGGTCCGCTGTCGTCGTCGCGCAGGATGGCCGCGCCTGCGCTGTCGGTGTCGTCGTACTGGCCGTTGAACACGGCCCACCACAAGAACACGCCGATGGCGAACACGAACAGCAGCGACAACGGCAAGAGCAGGTAGAGAATGGTCATGGCGCGGCTTCCAGCGCGCCGTCGACGGCTTCGCGCACGCGGCCGTCGTGGCGCGTCAGACGCCACGAGTTATAGGCCACCGCCAGCGACGACACCAGCATGGTGATCGCGGCCAGCCAGGGCGTGACCCAGCCGACCAGCGCCAGCGGCGTCATCAGCAGGTGCCAGGCCAGCGAGCCATGCAGGTTCTGGCGCGCCTTGCGGCGGGCGCGTTCCAGCAGCGCGTCCAGCGCCGCGTCGGGCATGGCCGGGTCGGCCGCCAGCGCGGCATGCGCCGAGGCCATGGCGGTGGGCACCGCCATCGACATGGCACAGGGACAGCTCATCACCAGCAACGCCACCATCACGGGCACGCTGTGCGCCGGATCCATGTAGGCCCAGACCGCGCCCGCCCCCAGCGCCAGCGCCACCTGCGCCAGGACGAAGCGCGAGGCCAGGCGGTCGGCGCCGGCGCCCAGTGCCAGCCGCTGCGTTTCGACCCGCGCATGACGCAGGCCGCCCGCGGCGCCGCCGAACGACTGGCGGGCGCACAGTTCCAGGTAGCGCGCCGTCAAGAGGAACGCGACGAACATGGTGACCGAGTCGAAATAGACTTCGCCACGCCCGGTATAGGTGGCGTGGACGCTGGGAATGAAGGCGGCGACGATACCCAGGGCGACTGGCACGTCCATGCCGGCGCGCCCCTGCCGCAGGTTGGCGCCCGCGTGACGCCAGATCGGCCAGGCGGAATACAGCACCACGGGCACGGTCAGCGCCAGGCTGGCCCAGTTCATCAGCACGATCGCCCAGTCCAGCGTGTCCAGCGCATCCTTGGGGATGCCTTCGTGGCGCAGATAGCCGGGCCAGGCGAACATCATCACCTGCATCATCGCCAGCCAGGCCAGCGACAGGCGCACCAGCGCATGGCGGCGCTGCTGGCGTTCGTCGTCAGACAGGGTCGCCGGCACGGCGAAAATGGATTTTGCTCGCATGCACCGATGGTAGGCCGCGCACGCGCCCTGCACCTTGATGTGGATCAAGCTCCGCGCCGGATCCCGAAGGGATCAGGCCGTCAGGGCCGCCGCGCCCGCAGCACCGCCACCACCGCCCGCATCAGGGTGTCCAGGTCCTGCTCGTCGATGGTCAAGGCCGGCGTCAGGTAGACCACGTTGCCGAACGGGCGCACCCACACGCCCGCCTCGACCAGGCGGCGTTTCAGGGCCTCGCGGTCCTGGATGCCGTCCAGCTCGACCACGCCGATGGCGCCCAGCACCCGCACGTCGCGCACCCAATCCAGCTCGCGGCACCGCGCAAGGCCCGTCGCCAGCGCCGCCGAGATGGCCTGCGCCTGGGCCAGCCGGGGTTCGGTCTCGAACAGGTCCAGCGACGCGTTGGCGGCCGCGCAGGCCAGCGCGTTGCCCATGAAGGTGGGGCCATGCATCAGGGCATGCGAGGGGTCGTCGGACCAGAAACCGTCGAACACCCGCTGGCTGGCCACGGTGGCGGCCAGCGGCAGGGTGCCGCCCGTCAGCGCCTTGGACAGGGTGATGATGTCGGGTTTGATCCCGGCCTGCTCGAAGGCGAACATCGTGCCGGTGCGGCCAAAGCCGGTGAAGATCTCGTCGAAGATCAGCAGCAGGCCGTGGCGGTCGGCCAGGGTGCGCAGGCGCCGCAACACCTCGGGGTCGTGCAGCACCATGCCGCCGGCGCCCTGCACCAGCGGCTCGACCAGCATGCCGGCCAGCTGCGGCCCGCGCGTTTCCAGGAAGGCATCCAGGTCGGCCATGGCCGCGTCGGTGCGCGGCAGGTCGACGATGTCGTGTTCGGCCAGCATGCCGCGAAACAGGCTGTGCATGCCTTCGTCCGGGTCGCACACGGCCATGGTGCCGAACGTGTCGCCGTGGTAGCCGCCGCGGAACGCCAGGAAGCGGCTGCGGCCGCGTTCGCCCTGGTTCAGCCAGAACTGCACGGCCATTTTCATGGCGACTTCCACCGCCACCGAGCCCGAATCCGTATAGAACACGCGGTCCAGCCCCGGGCCAAGCAGGCCGGCCAGACGCCGCGCCAGGGTCAGAGCGGGTTCGTGGGTCAGCCCGCCGAACATGACGTGCGGCATGGCGTCCAGCTGGGCCCGCACCGCCTGGGCGATGTGCGGGTGGTTGTAACCGTGGCAGGCGGTCCACCAGGACGCCACGCCGTCGATCAACTCGCGGCCATCGGCCAGTTCCAGCCGGCTGCCGCGGCTGCGCACCACCGGCAGGGGCGGCGTGGCCGTTTTCATCTGGGCATAGGGCAGCCAGATATGGGGCTGGCCCTGGGCCACCCAATCGGGGGTCTGCATGTTTCACCTCCACTACAATGGCTCGCATTCTACGGCCTGGCCCGGCCTTCCCTCCGGTGCCGGCCGCTGCGGGAAATCGTCATGTCTAAGCTGGATCCTCTGTTTTCTTCCGAATTGGCGCAGGCCGAATCGCGCCACGTGCGCCGCCGGTTGCGCACCGCCACCGCGGCGCCGGCCGGGCGCATCGAGATGGGCGGCGCGCCCGCGCTGAACTTCTCCAGCAACGACTACCTGGGCCTGTCCAAGCACCCCCTGCTGATCGAGCGGTCACGCGAATGGGCGGCCCGCCACGGCGCCAGCGCCCAGGCGTCACGCCTGGTGTGCGGCAATCTGGACCTGCACGAACAGGTCGAGGCCAAGCTGGCACGCTTGAAGGGGACAGAAGCCGCGCTGCTCCTGGCCTCGGGCTGGCAGGCCAACGCCGCCGTGCTGCCCGCCCTGCTGCGCGCGGCGCAAGCCCAGGGCGACGTGCAGGTCTACGCCGACAAGCTCAACCACGCCAGCCTGCACCACGGCTGCCAGGCGGCCGGCGTCAAGCAGATCCGTTTTCGCCACAACGACCTGGACCACCTGGAAACGCTGCTGGCCGCCCGGGCGGGAGCCGATGCGCCGCCCGCCGTCCGCTTCATCGTCACCGAAAGCGTCTTCAGCATGGACGGCGACCGCACCGACGTGGCCCGCCTGGCCGCGCTGGCCGACCGCTACAACGCCTTTGTGTATCTGGACGAGGCCCACGCCACTGGCGTGCTGGGCCCGCGCGGCATGGGCCTGGCGGGGCTGGCGCCCGGCCGCATCGATCTGGCGATGGGCACGTTCAGCAAGGCGCTGGGCGGCTTTGGCGCCTACGTCGCCGGTTCGCGCGCGCTGTGCGACTACCTGGTCAACGCGTGTTCGGGCTTCATCTACACGACGGCACTGCCGCCGGCCGTGCTGGGCGCCATGGACGCCGCACTGGACCTGGTGCCCACGCTGGACGCCGAACGGGCGCGCCTGGTGGCATCGGGCGACCGCCTGCGCGCGGCCTTGCGCGACCAGGGTCTGGACACCGCCGACTCGTCCACCCAGATCGTGCCCGCCATGGTGGGCGAGGCCGCCCGTGCGCTGGCGCTGGCCGCCAACCTGGAACAGCGCGGCCTGCTGGCCGTGGCGATCCGCCCGCCCACGGTGCCTGCCGGCACCAGCCGGCTGCGCATTGCCCTGAGCGCCGCGCACCGCGACGCCGACATCGACTGCCTGATCGCCGGCCTGGCCGCTGCGCTTGCCTGATGCAGAACGTTCCCTTGCAAGCGCCTACCCTGCTGTTCGTGCACGGCTGGGCCTTCGACGCCGAGGTCTGGGCGCCGCTGGCCGCCGCGCTGCATGATTTTCCCCAGGCTACCTTCGACGCCGGTTACTTCGGCCCCGCGCGCGCGCCCTGCCCGGACGGGCCTGTGGTCGCCATCGGCCATTCCCTGGGCGTGCTGCGTCTGCTGCGCGCGACGCCCCCCCATTGCATCGGGCTCGTGTCCATCAACGGCTTCGCACGCTTTGCCGCCGCGCCCGATTTCGCCCAGGGCGTGCCGCCGCGCATGCTCGACCGCATGCAGGTCCGCCTGACAACGCATCCCGATGCGGTGCTGCGTGATTTTCGCCAGCGCTGCGGCGATGGCGGCGCGTTCGGTGCGCCCGACGTCGAAGCGCTGGCGCGTGACCTGCAAGTGCTGCGCGAGGAAGACCAGCGCACGGCATTGGCCGCCCTGCCGGTGCCGCGTCTGGCGCTGGCGGGCGCCGCCGACCCCATCGTGCCCGCCCCGATGACGCAGGCCACCTTTGGCGACGGCGTCCACTGGCGCGAGGGCGGCGGCCACCTGCTGCCCGTCACCGACGCCGACTGGTGCGCCACGCACATCCGCGCCTTCCTGGCCCGCCTGGCGAACGCCGCATGAATCGGGCGTCACGCAACACCCGGATCGGCGACCGCTTCGGCGCCGCCGCCGACCAGTACGACGCCCACGCCCCCGCCCAACGCATCACGGCCGAACGGCTGGCCAACGACATCCTGCGGCTGCCGCTGCCGCCCAATCCGCGCATCCTGGAAATCGGCTGCGGCACGGGCCTCTTGACGCAGGCGCTGGCCACGCGGCTGGGTCCGGCGGACTGGACCATCACCGACATCTCGCCCGCCATGCTGGCCCGCGCGCAGCAAGGCCCGGCGCTGCCCGGACGCGCCCGCTACCAGGTGCTGGATGGCGAGCATCCCGACGGCCTGCCCGGCGGCTACGACCTGATCTGCTCCAGCCTGGCGGTGCAATGGTTCACCGACCTGAACGCGGGGCTGGGCCGGCTGGCCGCCCTGCTGGCGCCGGGCGGCCACCTGGCCGTGGCGACGCTGGCCGCGGACACCTTCGCCGAATGGCGGGCGGCGCACCGCGCCGTCGGCCTGGCGGCGGCAACACCGCACTACCCCGCCGCCCACGCCATCCGTCCGGCCAGCGGCAATCTGGCCGGTGGCGTGCACAGCGAACGACTGATACAACAACATCCTGACGGCCTGCATTTCCTGCAGGCGCTCAAGGGCATCGGCGCCACCACGCCCGCGCCCGGACGGGCGCCGCTGGGCGCCGCCGCGCTGCGGCGGGTGCTGGCGCAGTTCAACCAACAAGGAGCCACGGTGACGTATCACCTGGCCTATGGCATGTGGAAAAACCCAACTGATTCCGGCCTCAAAGGCGTATTCGTGACCGGCACCGACACCGGCATCGGCAAGACCCTGGTGTCGGCCATCCTGGCCCGCGCCTGGAATGCCGACTACT
This sequence comes from Achromobacter sp. FW305-C-28, assembly GCF_058783235.1. Lineage (NCBI taxonomy): Bacteria > Pseudomonadati > Pseudomonadota > Betaproteobacteria > Burkholderiales > Alcaligenaceae > Achromobacter > Achromobacter sp. FW305-C-28. Next base: position 11,489 of record NZ_JBYSYL010000019.1, read on the forward strand.
GGAAGCCCGTGCAGACCGGCGTGGCCGAGGAACCCGGCGATACCGACACCGTCGCGCGCCTGGCGCAATTGCCGCCCGAACGCCAGCACCTGCCCGCCTACGTGCTGCAGGCGCCGCTGTCGCCCTGGGCCGCCGCGCCGCTGGAAGATGCGGAGATCGACGCCACCGCCATCGTGCCGCCGCGCACGGATGCCCCGCTCATCATCGAAGGCGCCGGCGGCCTGTACGTGCCGATCGATGACAGTCACATGATGATCGACCTGATCGCGCGGCTGGGCCTGCCGGTGGTGCTGGCCGCGCGCAGCGGCCTGGGCACCATCAATCACACCCTGCTCAGCCTGGAAGCGCTGCGCCGCCGGGCCATTCCGGTGCTGGGCGTGGTGATGAGCGGGCCGCTGTCGGCCGGCAACCGCGAAGCCATCGAACGTTTCGGCAACGTGCGCGTGCTGGCGGAAATTCCGCCGCTGGACCGCGTGGATGCCGCCGCCGTGGAAGCGCTGGCGCGCACGATCGCGCCGCTGGACGCGTGCCTGGCGGCGCTGGACGACCCGGCCTGACCCCGCCCCGCTACCCCAGCGCCCCGGCCGCCCTCAACCGCGCCGCCTGCGCGGCATCGATACCCGCCTCGGCCAGCACGTCGTCGCTATGTTCGCCAAAGGCCGGCGCCGCGCGCGGCAAGGCCGGCTGGCTGCGGCCGTACTTGATGGCCTGCGCAAAGCCCTGGTAGCTGCCCACCACCGGATGCGCAAAGGTCGAGATCATGCCCTCGGCCTGCACCTGCGGAAAATCGAACATGTCTTCGACCCCGCGCGCCGCGGCGCAAGGCACCTCTTCGCCGAACAGCGCCTCCCATTCCAGCGCGCTGCGCGCCTGCAAGGCCTGGTGCAGCTGCGGCACGATCTCATCGCGGTATTGGGCGCGCTTGCGCACCGAGTCGTAGCGGGCATCGGTTGCCAGCGCCTGCAAGCCGGTCTTGGCGCACAGCGCCTGCCAGAAATGCGGCGTGTTGGCCGAGATATACAGATAGCCGTCGCCGGTGGGATGGATGCCCGTGATGCCGCCGGAACGCATGTCGCGCCCCACTTCCCGCGGCTCGCCCTCGGCCCACACCAGGCGGGCCGACTGCAAGGCGAGCGCGCTGCGCAAGAGCGACACGCCCACGAACTGACCGCGGCCGCTGCGCTCGCGTTCAAACAACGCCGACGCCACGCCCGCCGCCACCATCGATGACGCGTAGTAATCCACCACCGACCCGTACAGCACTTCAGGCGGGCCGTCGGCGCGGCCCTGCAAGGCGCACATGCCCGTCATGGTCTGCAGCACCTGGTCGTAGCCCGCCTTGTCCTTGAGCGGCCCGCTTTCGCCATAGCCGGTCACCGCGCAGTAGATCAGCCGCGGATTGATCTCGGCCAGCTGTTCGTAGGCGATGCCCAGGCGCGCCGGCACGCTGGGCCGGAAGTTGTGCACCAGCACGTCGGCGCCCGCCACCAGCGCGCGCAGCACGTCCCGCGCCGCATCCTGCTTCAAGTCCAGCACCAGCCCGCGCTTGCCGCGGTTCACGCCCAGGAAGGCGCGGCTTTCGGCTTCGAGCGTCGACGGATACTTGCGCAGGTTGTCGCCCGTGGGCGGCTCGATCTTGATCACGTCGGCGCCCTGGTCGGCCAGCAGCGCGCAGCCGTAGGGGCCGGCGATATAGGCGCTCAGGTCCAATACCCGCACCCCGGCCAGCGGGCCTGCGGCTGCGTGCGGCGTCACGGCGGCGCTCATCGCGCCTCCAGCGTGTCGGCCAGGCGCACGACGCTTTCGGCGCGGCGCAGGAAGGGGCCATCGATCATGCGGCCGTCCACCACGAAGGCGGCAACGCCTTGCGCCTCGGCCTGCCCGGCCGCCTGCACCACCCGCCGCGCGTGGGCAATCTCGGCGTCCGTCGGCCGGAAGGCAGCGTTGGCCAGCGGCACCTGGCGCGGATGGATGCAGCTCTTGCCCAGGAAGCCGAGCCGGCGCGCCAGCTCGGCTTCGTCCCGAAAGCCCGCTTCGTCCTCGATATTGGCAAACGCCGAGTCGTAGGCGAACACGCCCGCCTCGGCCGCCGCCAGCCGCAGCGCGAACATCGCCTGCTGCACCGCAGCCGGCTCGCGGCGGTCAATGCCGGCCGGTTCGAACAGATCGCCCAACCCCAATTGCAGGCCCGCCACCGCGGGATGCGCCGCCGCCAGCGCGGCGGCATCGCGCAAGGCGCGCGGCGATTCGATGTTCAACAGCAACCCCACCGGCTGCGCCACGCCGTTGGCCAGGCGCGCCCGTTCGATCGCGTCGGCCGCGGTCCGCACCTGGGCCACGGATTCGGCCTTGGGCAGGTTCACCAGGCGCAGCGCCGGACGTACCACGGCCTGCACGTCAGCCTGGAAATGCTCGGAATCCAGCGCATTCACGCGCACGATCAGCGTCTTGGCGCTGGCCACGGCGGCGGGCGATGCCAGCAGCGCGGCCAGATGGCCGCGCGCGTCCGCCTTGCGCTCGGCGGCCACGGCGTCTTCCAGATCGAACGACAGCGCGTCGGCCGGTCCGGCCAGCGCCTTGGCGAACAGCTCGGGACGCGATCCCGGAACAAACAGTTTGCTTCTCATGCGGGCACTCTCAACAGCGGCAGGGGTTGCGGGTCATTGGATGGCAATGTTGCGGTCGGCGGCCACCTGCTTCCAGCGGGCCGCATCGGCCTGCACCAGGTCCGCAAACTGCGTTACGGTCAGTTCGGCGGGCACCGCGCTTTCTTCGGCGAACATGGCGCGCATCTTCGGATCGTTGACGATGCCGCGAATCTCGGCGTTCAGGCGTTCGACCAGCGGCGCGGGCGTGCCCGCGGGCGCCAGCACGCCCCACCACAACTCGACCGAATAGCCGGGCTGGCCTTCGGCGATGGTGGGCAGGTCCGGAAAGAACGGCGAACGCGTCGGCGAGGTCACCGCCAGCACACGCAGCTTGCCGCCCTTGAGCAGCGCCGCGGTCGACGCAAAGCTGCCGATCACGAAGTCCACCCGGCCGCCGGCCAGGTCGTTGAGCGCATGCGACATGCCCTTGTAGGGCACGTGCGTGAAACGCGTCTTTTCGCCACCCGCCAGGATTTCGCTGGCCATCTGGTTGACCGAGCCCAGCCCGGCGCTGCCGTAGGTGAGCTTGCCGGGTTCCTGGCGGCCGGCGGCCAGCAGGTCGGCCACCGACCGGTAGGGTGAATCCTGTCCCACCACCAGCGCCATCGGGCTGCGCGCCAGCATCGCCACCGGCGCGAAGCTGCGCGCCACGTCGTACTTCAGGTTGGTCTGCACGGCCGCGTTGGTCGTCAGCGTCGACGACGACAGCATCAGCACCGAGCCGTCCTTGGCCGCGCGTGCCACGTACTCGGCGCCGATGGCGCCGCCCGCGCCCGGGCGATTCTCGACGATGACCGTGGCGCCCACGCGCCCGCCCAGCTTTTCCGCCAGCACCCGCGCAAACACATCGTTGCTGCCGCCCGGCGGGAAGGGCACCACCATGGTGATGGTGGCCGGCAAGGCCGGCGGCGCGGCCGCGGCGCCCGCGGCCATCAGCCCGGCCAGGCAAGCGGCCGCCAGGCCGCCCAGGATCTTCTTCATGGCATGTCTCCGTGTCCACGGTCCGGCAGTCAGGCGCCAGCCGTGTTGTTATGGTCGATGCCATGCTAGGCCTGGCGCCTGGTGATATAAAGCGAGGATTCTTAACGCACTACGTGAGGATTCCTCATGAAGATCGAATCTTTCCGCACGCTCAATGCCGTGTTGCGCGGCGGCAGCTTCGCGGCCGGCGCGGCCGACATGAACCTGTCCCCCAGCGCGGTCAGCCTGCAGATGAAGCAGATCGAGGAATACTTCGGCCAACCCCTGTTCGACCGGTCGGCGTTGCAGGCCCGCCCCAATGCATTCGCCGCGGAAGTCGACGCGGTGCTGCAGGACGCCCTGTCGCGGCTGGACGAGCTGCGCCGACGCAGCACGCCCCAAGTCGAAGGCCGTGTGCGGCTGGGCACCATCGAGCCCTTGCAGGTGACCTTGCTGCCGCCGCTGCTGCGGGTGCTGCGCGGGCGCTATCCGCAGCTGGACGTGCGGCTGGTGCGCGGCCGCGCGACCGAGCTGGTCGAAAAGCTCAAGACCGGCGAGATCGACGCGGCGATCATCACGCAGCCGGAAACCGGCGGATCCCGCCGGCTGGCGTGGACGCCGCTGTTTCGCGAACGCCTGGTGCTGATTGCCCCGCCCCACTCACGCGAGAAGTCGCTGGCCGACCTGTTCGAACACTATGAATGGATTCGCTTTGACAAGACCACCATCGGCGGCCGGCTGGCGGCGCGCTATGTCGCGCAGCACGCACCGCATGCCCGCTGCCGCATCGACCTGCAATCGCTGGCCGCGCTGACGGCACTGGTGTCCGAAGGCCTGGGCGTGTGCATCCTGCCAGAACCCGGCCCCAACCTGCTGGAGGTGCATCCGGTGCGCGTACTGCCGCTGGGCAAGGACGCGCCGTACCGGCAGATCTCGTTCGTGTGCCGGCAGACGGACCAGGACAACCGGCTGGTGCAGGCGCTGCTGGAAGGCGCGCGCCAGTAGCGCCTGCGCCATCCCTGACGTCTACCGGCCCGCGCGCCTGTCAAACCGCCGCCACCTCATGCAGGAAGCGTTCGATGGCCGCCACCAGGGCCAGCGGCGTTTCATTCATCGGGTAGTGCCCCGCGTTCTGCAGCACCTGGACCACCGCGCGCGGATAGCGCCGTGCATAGGTCGCGGCCATCAGCGCCGCGTTGAACATCGGATCGTGCTCGCCCACCAGCGCCAACACCGGATGTCGCCCGTCGATCGATTCGCTGAAATCGGTATCTGCCCAGGCCGCGAGATAGGCGGCAAACGCCTGGGCTGACGAATGTTCGGCGGAATACGCCGCCTTCCACTGCACCCACGCCGCGGGCAGACGCCCGCCGGTGCTGCGGTCGATGATGGCGCGGCGCTTGGCCAGATCGCCTGCCGCGCCCTCCAGCAACGCGCGCGCGGCCGGCTCCAACGTGACGCCGCCGCAAGGCACTGGCGCCACCGGCACCAACGCGCGCACGCGCTCGGGCGCCAGCGCCGCCACCCGCTCGATTGCCATGCCGCCCATCGAATGCCCCACCAGGCTGAACCGGTCGAACCCCAGCCCGTCCGCCAGCGCCAGCGTATCGGCAGCGATCTCATCGATGCGGTAGCGGCCTGCGGCATTGCGCATGCCTCCGTAGCCGCGGTAGTCCATGAAAACATAGCTGAAGGCGTCGCCCGACAGCCAGGGCTCGATCGGTTCGAATGCGTGCGCGTCGCCAAACCAGCCATGCAGCACGATGACGGGATGGGGGCCTTGCCCCACGCGGTGAAAAGTATTGGGCATTCACACTCCACAAGCAGAGGTCGCGGCCCCTGACGGGCAGCCTTGGGTTTCAAAGACCTGGGCATCGTAGGCCGCCCCCGTTCGGCCCGCCTTCGATGCCAGGCCCATCACTGTAGAATCCGGGCCATGCGCAACACCCTGGTCGATCCCTACGAGGACATCCCCCGCGATGTGGTCGTGACCGCCTGCGATTACCCCGCGGGCCTGACGTTTCCCGTGCACGCCCACCGGCGCGGCCAGTTCGCCTTTGCCGCGCGCGGCGCGATCAGCGTCGCCACGCCTCACGGCCGCTGGCTGGTGCCGCCGCAGCGCGCCTGCTGGGTGCCCGCCGGCATCGCCCACGAAATGACCATGGGCGGCCCGGTAACCATGCTGAACACCTTCCTGGCCGATCCGGCAGCCCAGGCCTTGGGGCTGCCCGTGCATTGCTGCGTACTGGGCGTGTCGCCTCTGCTGCGCCAGTTGCTGGACGCCGCCATCGACCTGCCCGCGCGCTACGACCTGGACGGCCGCGCGGGCAAGCTGATGGCCCTGTTGGCCGAGGAAATCGCCGCCATGGCGCCGCTGCCGCTGAGTGCACCGCTGCCCGCCGATCCGCGCCTGGCGCGCGCCTGCCGTCAACTGTTCGCCGCTCCGACCATCAGCACCAGCCTGGATGCGGTGGCCGGCCAGGCGGGTATGAGCCGGCGCGCGTTCACCCGCCTGTTTCGCGCGCAGACGGGCGCGAGCTTCGCCGCCTGGCGCCAGCAGGCCTGCCTGCTGGCCGCGATCGAACGCCTGACCCAGGGGCAGCCTGTGACCCGCATCGCGCTGGACCTGGGCTACGCCAGCCCCAGCGCCTTCACGTCCGCCTTTCGCCGCGTGCTGGGCCAGCCGCCCGGCGCCTATCTGGCCGAAAAAAAAGGGTGCCCGAAGGCACCCTGAATCCACCCTACAACAGCACTACAACTACAACTGCAAACTTGATCCCGTCAGGCTCAGGCGACCTTCTGCACCTTGCCGTGGTCGAACTGGGCTTCTTCGGTCGAACCGGTCAGCGCGGTGGTCGACGACTGCCCGCCTTCGATCGTCTGCGTGACGGCGTCGAAGTAACCGGTGCCCACTTCGCGCTGGTGCTTCACGGCGGTGAAGCCCAGGTCGGCAGCGGCGAATTCCTTTTGCTGCAATTCGACGAAAGCGCTCATCTGGCGGCGGGCGTAGCCGTGGGCCAGCTCGAACATGCCGTAGTTCAGCGCGTGGAAGCCGGCCAGCGTGATGAACTGGAACTTGTAGCCCATGGCGCCCAGCTCGCGCTGGAACTTGGCAATCGTGGCGTCGTCCAGGTTCTTCTTCCAGTTGAACGACGGCGAGCAGTTGTACGCCAGCAGCTTGCCCGGGAATTGCTTGTGGATGGCGTCCGCGAACTTGCGGGCGTATTCCAGGTTCGGCGTGGACGTTTCGCACCAGATCAGGTCGGCGTAGGGCGCATAGGCCAGGCCCCGCGAAATCGCCTGGTCGATGCCGGCCTTGGTGCGGAAGAAGCCTTCCACGGTGCGCTCGCCAGTGATGAACGGACGATCGTTTTCATCGACGTCGCTGGTCACGAGATCGGCGGCATCGGCGTCAGTGCGGGCCAGCAGCACGGTGGGCGTCCCCATCACGTCGGCCGCCAGGCGAGCCGACACCAGCTTGGCCACGGCCTCGCGGGTGGGCACCAGCACCTTGCCGCCCATGTGGCCGCACTTCTTCACCGAGGCCAGCTGGTCTTCGAAGTGCACGCCCGACGCGCCGGCTTCGATCATGGCCTTCATCAGTTCAAACGCGTTCAGCACGCCGCCGAAACCGGCTTCGGCATCGGCCACGATGGGCGCGAAGAAATCGATGTAGCCCTCGTCGCCCGGGTTCTTGCCTTCCATCCACTGGATCTGGTCGCAGCGGGTCAGCGAGTTGTTGATGCGGCGCACGACCTGGGGCACCGAGTTGGCGGGGTACAGCGACTGGTCGGGGTACATCTCGCCGGCCAGGTTGGCGTCGCCCGCCACTTGCCAGCCCGACAGGTAGATGGCCTTCAGGCCGGCCTTGACCTGCTGCATGGCCTGGTTGCCGGTCAGGGCGCCCAGCGAATTCACGAAAGGCTCGCTATGCAGCTGTTCCCACAGACGGGTCGCGCCGCGGCGGGCCAGGGTGTGCTCGACGCCGATCGAGCCGCGCAGGCGGATGACATCCTCGGCGCTATAGTCGCGCTTGATGCCTTGCCAACGGCTGTTCTCGGCCCAGTCTTTCTGCAGATTGCGGATTTCGGTTTCGCGGTGGCTCATGGTCATGCTCCTTGGTCTATGGCTGAAAAGACAAAAAACTTGGGTTTGCATTGCGTGAATCGTTGGACAAAGTCTATGCCTCTGCTGCGGAGCAATGTGAGCGTGCCTCTTATATAAGATGAAAAATGTTATTGAATAAAATCAATAAGTTATAAACGCCATTTCGTATTGCGGAACGACATTGTCATCTGTGAAATGGCGCTGCGATGCGCCGCAGCACGAACTTTCACATGCCGGGACCAGCGTTTCATGATGTGAAAAATGCGCCGTTCCCGACCGCCTACAATGCGGTCATCCCCAAGCATTTCGACGACCCCTTCCATGACGCTGTCTCACGGCCCGCTGGGCCAGAGCGTGGCCTACGCCTCGCAATACGATCCCTCGCTGCTGTTCCCCATCGCGCGCGCACACAATCGCCAGGCGCTGGACCTGGCCGCCGGTACGCTGCCCTTCCAGGGCGTGGACCTGTGGAACGCCTATGAACTGTCGTGGCTCGACGCCAAGGGCAAGCCGCGCGTCGCCATGGCCACCTTCTCGGTGCCGGCGGACAGCCCCAACATCATTGAATCCAAGTCGTTCAAGCTTTACCTGAACTCGTTCAACCAGACCCGCCTGGTCAATTCCGCCGCATTGCGCGGCCGGCTCGAACGCGACCTGAGCGCCGCCGCCGGCGCCCCGGTGGGGCTGGACTTCATCTTGCCGCAGCGTTTTTCCGAGCTGCGCATGGGCGAGCTGGACGGCATCTATATAGATAAGCTGGATATCGAGATAGACACCTACGAGCCGGCACCCGAACTGCTGCGCACCCGTCCGGGCGATCACGTGGACGAAACCCTGTGCTCGCGCCTGCTCAAGTCCAACTGCCCGGTGACCGGCCAGCCCGACTGGGCCAGCGTGCAGATCCGCTACCGCGGCGCGCCGATCGACCGCGAGGCGCTGCTGCGCTATGTCATCTCGTTCCGCCAGCACGCTGAATTCCACGAGCATTGCGTGGAACGCATCTTCACCGACATCATGCGCGCCTGCGCGCCCGAGCAGCTGACGGTCTACGCCCGCTACACGCGGCGCGGCGGGCTGGACATCAACCCGTGGCGCAGCAACTTCGAAGCGGCGCCGCCGCCGGACGTGCGAACCGTCCGGCAGTAAGCGCCGCCGCCTACTTCACGAACGGCTCGGGTCGGGGCGTGGCATCTTCGGACGGCGGCAGCACCGGGTACTGAATCACCGGCTGGTCGCCCGTCAGCGTCTTCAAGAACGCCACGATCTGCGCGTTCTCGTCCGGGGTGAAGGTGCGGCCCAGTTGCAGCCGGCCCATCACGTCCACCGCCTGCGTCAGCGTGGCGGCCTCGCCGTCATGAAAGTACGGATACGTCAGCGCCACGTTGCGCAGCGTCGGCACCTTGAAGTTGAAGCGGTCGGCATCCTTGCCCGTCACCGCCGCACGGCCCTCGGCCTTGTTGTCGGTCTGGTAAGGCGCCACCAGCCCCATTTTCTGGAAGGAATTGCCGCCCACGGCCACGCCGTTGTGGCAGGCCACGCAGCCGCTGTTCTTGAACAGCGTGTAGCCGGCCAGTTCGCGCACCGTCAGCGCCTTGTCGTCGCCCTTGAGCCATTGATCAAAGCGCGAATTGGGCGTCACCAGCGTTTCCTCGAACGCGGCCAACGCGCCGGTGACCTCGTCGATGGAGATGTCCGCCGTGCCGAACACCTGCTTGAATTCGGCGCGGTAGCCCGGAATGGAATTGAGCACCTGCACCGCCAACTCGTGCGTCGAGGCCATTTCCATCGGGTTGGCGATGGGGCCGCCCGCCTGCTCGCGCAGATCCTTGGCGCGGCCGTCCCAGAACTGGGCGATGCTCAGGCTGGAATTGAGCACCGTGGGCGAATTGATCGAGCCCTGCTGCCACTTGTGGCCGATGGACGCCTTCAGGTTGTCCGACCCGCCCATGCCCAGGTTGTGGCAGGAATTACAGGAAATCGCCCCGGACCGCGACAGGCGCGGATCGAAGAACAGCTTCTTGCCCAGTTCCACCTTGGCGGGGTCCTTGACCACCGCGGCCTCGATCGGCTGGATCGGTTCCTGCCGTGGCGCCCCCGCCGCCTGCCCGGCCCACCATCCGATGACGACGCCCACCGCCAGCATCGCGTGCTTCTTGCTCATGGCTTTTCTCCTGTTGAATAACCCCGTGTTCTTCAAGGTCATTACATCGGAGCAGGCCGGGGACGGGGTTGAGGCGCGTCAAGCGGGCGTGGCGACAGGCGGCCAGGCGTTGATCTGGCGCAAGCAGCGGATCAGTGAGGCGCGCTGGGTCAGCCTGCCGGAGCCGGGCGCCGACGCGACGCGCCGACGCAACGCGCCGACGCAACGCGCCGACGCAACGCGCCGACGCAACGCGCCGACGCAGCGCGCCGACGCAACCCCTGCATCACTGGCTCGCGATCAATCCACTACCGCCTGTTCGCGCAGATGCGCTTCCAGGAAATCCACGCACACCCGCACCTTGGCCGAGGCATTCACGCGCGACGGATACACGGCCCAGATGTTGGCTTCCTGCCGGTACTGCGGCAGCACCGGCACCAGTTTGCCCGCGGCGATCAGCGGGCCCACGTCCCAGGCCGACCGCAGGATGATGCCGCGACCGTCCACGGCCCACTGCACCACCATCTCGCCATTGTTGGCCGACAGCGGGCCGCGCACCTTGACGGTGTGTTCCTGGTCGCCGCGGCGCATGCGCCAGACGCCGAAGGGGTGGTCGCGTTCCTTGATGACCAGGCAATCGTGCCCCGCCAGGTCGGCCAGCTTGCGCGGTTCGCCGCGCTCGGCCAGGTACGACGGCGCGGCGCACAGCAGGCGGTGGTTGGTGGCCAGCTTGCGGGCGATGACGTGCGGCGCGATGTCGTCGCCCACCCGCACGTCCAGGTCGTAGCCTTCGGCGGCCACGTCGACCAGGCGGTCGAACACCTCGAAGCGCACCTGTACCGCGGGGTGGCGCGACACGAACGCCGACAGCGCCGGCGCCACCACCCGCCGCCCGAAGCCGAAACTGCTGCACACCCGCAGCAGCCCGCGCGGCTCGCGCCGTGTGGTGCCGACCTCCTCCACCAGATGGTCGACGTCGTCCAGGATGCGCTGGGCCCAGTGGTAGACGCGCTCGCCCGCCTCGCTCACCACCACCCGCCGCGTGGTGCGGTGAAACAGCGGCGTGCCCAGGCTTGCCTCCAGCAGGCGGATGCGCTTGGTGACGTAGGCGGCCGACATGCCCAGGTCTTCGGCGGCCTTGGAAAAGCTGGAGGCGCGCACCACCGCATTGAAGACCCGCAGATCGGCGGGCAGCAGGTCATTATTCATGATTCGTGTAGAGTCATTTCACGGAACAGCCCATTGTAGATGGACTGTGCAGACGCCTACCATGAGCGGGTTCCCGTTGCGGCGGCCCTGTCGCGGCGCCGGCCGGGCTTGCTTCCCCTACCCTTTCCAGGTTCCCACCCATGTCCCACGTCTACAAAATCGCAGCCATCGCCGGCGACGGCATCGGCAATGAAGTCCTGCCCGAAGGCCTGCGCGCCGTAGAGGCCGCCGCCCGCCGTTTCGGCCTGGCCCTGCAGATCGATACCTTTCCCTGGGCCAACTGCGAGTACTACGCGCAACACGGCGACATGATGCCGCCCGACTGGAAGGCGCAGTTGCAAGGCTACGACGCGATCTTCTTCGGCGCGGTGGGCTGGCCGGCCACCGTGCCTGACCACGTGTCGCTGTGGGGCTCGCTGCTCAAGTTCCGCCGCGAATTCGACCAGTACATCAACCTGCGCCACGTGCGGCTGTTCGACGGCGTGGCCTGCCCGCTGGCCGGCCGGCGCGCCGGAGACATCGACTTCTTCATCGTGCGCGAGAACACCGAAGGCGAATACACCAACCTGGGCGGGCGCCTGTTCGAAGGCACCGATCGCGAAGTCGTCATCCAGGAATCGGTCTTCACGCGCCACGGCACCGACCGCGTGATGCGCTACGCCTTCGAGCTGGCCAACCGCCGCGAACGCAAGCAACTCACGGTGGCCACCAAAAGCAACGGCATCGCCATCAGCATGCCCTGGTGGGACGAGCGCGCCGACGCCATGGGCCAGCACTACCCCGACGTCAAGACCGACAAGCAGCACATCGACATCCTGGCCGCGCGCTTCGTGCTGCAGCCGCAGCGCTTTGACGTGGTGGTGGCGTCCAACCTGTTCGGCGACATCCTGTCGGACCTGGGTCCGGCCTGCACCGGCACCATCGGCATCGCGCCGTCGGCCAACCTGAACCCGGAACGCAAGTTCCCGTCGCTGTTCGAGCCGGTGCACGGGTCCGCGCCCGACATCTACGGCAAGGGCATCGCCAACCCCATCGCCATGATCTGGTCGGGCGCGTTGATGCTGCAGTTCCTGGGCAGCCAGGAAGCCCACGACGCCATCCTGGCCGCCATCGAACACTGCCTGAAAGACGGCCCCCGCACGCCGGACCTGGGTGGCCAGGCGCGCACCGAAGACATCGGCCGCGCCATCGCTGCGCACATCGAAGCCGGTGCCTGACGGTACCGGCCCTGACCGGTACGGCCAGAAAGCACAACGCCGCCCGAGGGCGGCGTTGTGCTTTCTGGCAACGAATGCCCGTGCGCGTCAGGAACGCGCCGCGGCGGGCGCGGCGGCGGGATCCGCCCGGCGCGCCTGCACCGCGATCCACTGCGCCAGCAAGGCGGCCGCCGTGAACGCCACGCCCGCGCCAATCCACGGCCCCTGGCGCAACCCCGCATCCAGCAGCAGGCCGAAGGCCAGCGGCCCCAGCGCCGAGCCCACGTCCATGCCCGAATACACCAGGCCGTAGACCGACCCCGTGGACCCTTTGGGCGTGACCTTGCGGATCAGCATGTCGCGAGACGGCGCGGCCACGCCCGAACAGAAACCGGCCAACGCCACCACCGGGGCGGCCAGCACCGCCGGCACCAGGCCCAGGGCCAGCACCACCAGCGTCAGGCCCGCCAGAATCAATGCCACCATCACGGTGCGCTCGGTGCGCGGGTTGGCCGACACCAGGAAGCCCCCGGCTGCCATGCCCACCGCCGACGCCACCATGTAACCGGACAGCGCCGAGCTGGCCGCGACCTTGGACAGGTCATACAGCTGGCCCAGCAACGGAATGGTGTAGTTCTGCACCGACGACAAGGCGATCGACGTGCAGGCAAAGAACAGGAAGGCGCCCCACAGCGCCGGCTTGGACAGCAGCGTGGCCAACGTGGTCAGCACGCCATCCTGCGGCTTGGGCGCGGCGCGCGCGGCCTTGGCGTCCGGGGTCTCCGCCTGGGCTGCGGGTTCGTCACCGCCCAGCAGGCCGCGCCACACCACCGTCATCAGCAGCACCACCGCCACCAGGCCGGCGGCGCTATAGGCTGCCACGCGCCAGTTGGCCAGCAGCGTGATGGTGGTCATGAACACGGGCGTAAGCGCCCAGCCCAGGTTGCCCGTCAGGCCGTGGGTCGAAAAGGCGTGACCCAGGCGCGGCGCCGTGATGCGATGGTTGATGAGGGAATAGTCGGCCGGGTGGAACACCGAATTGCCGATGCCGCCCACCACCGCCGCCGTCATCAGCATGGGGTAGCCGGTGGCCGACCCGATCAGCAGGCCCGACAGCACGAAGCAGGTCAGCCCGAACCACAGCACCGGACGCGCGCCGATACGGTCCACCACGAAGCCGGACGAGGCCTGGCCAATGCCGGACACCACGTAGAAGGTGGACACCAGCAGCCCCAGGCGGGCGAAGTCCAGGCCGAACTCGTTGCCCAGCGACACATACAGGGACGGCAGGACCAGCTGAAAGAAGTGAGACGAGGCGTGGGCCACGCCGATGAGCAGGATGATCTGCCAGTCGCGCCGGCGGACGGCGGCATCGGAGCCCAGGGGGGTTGCAGCGGTAGTCATGGCACAGGGCCGCGCGGGGCGGCGATAAGCGGCCGCCTCGGGGCGGCTCGCGGGTTGTCTCCTCAACGTCCGGGCGGGCCGGCCGTTGTCCCTTTGGCGAATGCGGCGCGTGGCCGTACCGGCGGCGGCCGGCATCGCTCTATATGTAACGGCGGCCCCGGGCGCGAGCCGGGCCGCCGCGGCGTAAATGGCTTACTGGGCCTTTTCGCGGATGGCGGGCCAGGCGCGCTGCAGGTAATACAGCATCGACCAGACCGTCAGCACCGCGGCCACGATGATCAGCACATCGCCCAGCATCTTGGTGGACACGCCGTGGATGGGCTGGTTGTACAGCAGGCAAGGAATCGCCACCATCTGGGCGGCCGTCTTGAACTTGCCCAGCCGGTGCACCGCCACGCTGGCGCTGGCGCCGATCTTGGCCATCCATTCGCGCAGCGCGGAAATCGTGATTTCACGGCCGATGATGATCAGCGAAATGAACGCATCGACCCGGCTCAGGTCCAGCAGCACGATCAGGGCGGCGCAGACCATCAGCTTGTCGGCCACCGGGTCCAGGAACGCCCCGAACGCGGACGTCTGGTTCCAGCGGCGCGCCAGCCAGCCGTCGAACCAGTCGGTCAGCGCGGCGATGATGAAGGCCCAGGCGGCAAAAGAATCGCGTACGGGCACCGACATCCAGCTTTCGGGCAGGTAAAACAGCCCGACCACCAGCGGAATCATGGCGATCCGCAGCCAGGTCAGGATAATGGGTACGTTAATTGGCATAGTGTTCGTATGCTACATCAGGCAGATGAATCCTAACCGCGCAGGGCTTCATAGATCCGCTCGGCCAGTTCTTCCGAAATGCCATCCACCGACGCCAAGTCTTCGATACTGGCCGAGGCCACCCCCGAAAATCCGCCAAACCGGGCCAAAAGACGCTGCCGGCGGCGCGCGCCGACGCCTTCGATTTCTTCCAGCCTCGACACGTTGCGGGTCTTGGCCCGTCGCGCCCGCATGCCGGTGATGGCAAAGCGGTGGGCCTCGTCGCGCACCTGGGCGATGAGCATCAGCGCGGCGGATTCGCCGCCCAGCGCCACCGGCGGGCGGTCGTCGGCGAACACCAGGGTTTCCAGGCCGACCTTGCGCCCTTCCCCCTTGGCCACGCCCACCAGGGTCTGGATGTCCAGCCCCAGTTCCACGAATACCTTGCGCGCCACCTCGACCTGGCCCTTGCCGCCGTCGATCAGCACCAGGCCCGGCATCGGGGCCTCGCCGTCGGCCACCTTGGCAAAGCGCCGCGTCAGCACCTGGCGCATGGCGGCGTAGTCGTCGCCCGGGGTAATGCCGGCAATGTTGTAACGGCGGTAGAGCGACGGCTGCATGTCGTGGTGCTCGAACACCACGCAGGATGCCTGGGTGGCCTCGCCCGCGGTGTGGCTGATGTCGAAGCACTCGATGCGCAGGGCGTCCAGCGCCGTTTCGTCGGTGTCCAGGTCCAGCGTTTCGGCCAGCGCCAGCGTGCGCGCGGCGCGGGCGCCGGACTCGGTCAGGGCGCGGGCCAGCGCCATGTCGGCGTTTTTCTGCGCCTGTTCCAGCCAGGCCCGGCGGGTGCCTTGCGGTCGGGTCAGCACGCGCGACGGCCGCCCGCCCGCCTGCTCGACCAGCAGGTCGATCAGCCCGGCATCGGGCAAGGCGTGCGAACAGACCAGCACCGGCGGCAGCGCGTTATCGGTGTAGTGCTGCGCCACGAAGGCTTCCAGCACCTGCGGCGCGGCCTCGCCCTCGGCGTGGGTCGGAAAGAACGGCTTGTCGCCCAGGTGGCGGCCGCCCCGCACCATGGCCAGGTTGACGCAGACCTTGCCGCCCGCAATGGCGATGGCGACGATGTCGGTGTCTTCGCCGCTGACGTTTTCCATGGTCTGCTGGTGCAGCACGCGGGCCAGCGAGCCCATCTGGTCGCGTAGCGCGGCCGCTTCCTCGAAGCGCAGCGCTTCGGCGGCTTCCAGCATGCGGGCCTCGATTTCGCCCATCACTTCCTTGGCTTCGCCATTCAGAAAGCGCACCGCCCGCTGCACGTCAGAGGCGTAGTCCTGCGCCTCGATGGCGCCCACACAGGGCGCCGAACAGCGGCCGATCTGGTGCAAGAGACAGGGTCGCGAGCGGTTGGCGAAAACGGTGTCTTCGCAGGTGCGCAGGCGGAACACCTTCTGCAGGATCTGGATGGTTTCGCGCACGGCCCAGGCGTTGGGGAACGGGCCGAAATACTGGCCGCGCTTGTTGGTCGCGCCGCGGTAATAGGCGATGCGGGGCCAGTCGTGGCCCGTGATCAGCAGGTACGGATAGGACTTGTCGTCGCGAAACAGGATGTTGTAACGCGGCTTCAGGCTCTTGATGAGGTTGTTTTCCAGGATCAGCGCTTCGGCTTCCGAGCGCGTCACCGTGACCTCCAGCCGGGCCACCTTCGCCACCATCTGGGCGATGCGCGGGCTGGCCAGGTTCTTCTGGAAATACGACGAGACGCGCTTTTTCAGGTCGCGCGCCTTGCCGACATACATGACCTCACCAGCCGCATCCAGGTGCCGGTACACGCCCGGCAGATGCGGCAGGTCAGCCAGGAACGATTTGAGATTGAAGTCGTCGGGCATTCTGGTAACGGCTTTCCGCCTGCAGGGAGTCCCAGTCCAGCGCGTCGAAACGCGGCATCAGGCGGCGGATACGGGCCACGGACTCGGGGGCGTGGTCGACCTTCAGGCGGGCCAGCAGCTCGTCGGCCAGGTCGGGCCGGTTGCACACCAGCACCATGTCGCAGCCGGCGCCCAGCGCGGCATTGGCACGCGCCAGGATGTCGCCGGCAACCGAGGCGCCTTCCATGGTCAGGTCGTCCGAGAACACCACGCCGTCATAGCCCAGGCGGGTGCGCAGGATGTCCTGCACCCAGCGCCTGGAAAAGCCGGCGGGATGCTTGTCGACCTTGGGGTAGATGACGTGGGCCGGCATCACCGACGGCAGCACGGCATCGCCCAGCCAGGCGTACGGTGCGGCGTCGTCCTTCAGGATGCGCTCGAGCGGACGCGGATCGATGGGGATCTCGTGGTGCGAATCCGCCCCCACGAAACCGTGCCCGGGGAAATGCTTGCCGCAGGCCGACATGCCGGCCAGCGCCAGGCCCTGGATCAGCGCGCGCGACAGCATCGTGACCACGCGCGGGTCATGGTGAAAGGCGCGGTTGCCGATCACCTTGCTGACGCCGTAGTCCAGGTCCAGCACCGGGGTGAAGCTCATGTCCACGCCGCAGGCGCGCAGCTCGGCGGCCAGCACGTAGCCGGCTTCGGTGGCCAGGCGCATGGCGGTCAGGGGATCGCGGTCCCACAGGGCACCCAGGTCGCGCATGGCCGGCAAGGCGGTGAAGCCGTCTTCGCGAAAGCGCTGCACCCGGCCGCCTTCGTGGTCGACCAGGATGAGCAGGCGCTCTTTGCGCGCCTTGTGGATCTGGCGGGTCAGCTCGGTCAGCTGGCGGCGGTTTTCGAAATTGCGCGCGAACAGGATCACGCCGCCCACCAGCGGGTGGCGCAGGCGCTTCTTTTCTTCCTTGGTCAGCACGGTGCCGGCCACATCGACCATCACGGGACCGGGCGGCAGCGCCCGGGATTTCTTCTTGGCCATCGGCTTGTCCTTCTGTATGTGTCTGGCAGACCCGCCGGCGCGGTCAGGGCTTGCGTTCGACCACCACGTAGGCGGCGGCCATGTCGGATTCATCGGTAATGGACACGTGCGCGGCGCCAAAGCGCTGTACGTACCATTCCAGCAGTTCAGGGGCGATCACCAGCACCGGCCGCCCGCCCGGCGCGTTCAGCGTCTGTACCCGGCGCCACGTCATGGGCATGCGCATGCCCAGGCCCACGGCCTTGGAAAAGGCTTCCTTGGCGGCAAAGCGGGTGGCCAGGAATCGCACCCCGCGCACCGGATCGCGGGCCCGCCGCGCGTGGAACTTCAGCAGCTCCTCGGGGCCCAGGATCTTTTCGGCGAAGCGATCGCCATGGCGCGCCAGCGCGCGCTCGATCCGGTCGATGCGCAAGAGGTCCATGCCGATGCCGCCAATGGCGGCGGGCGGCGGGACGACGGGGGCGGATTCAGGTTGGGACATTGCTGCGGCGTCTAAAGGGAATGACAGCGGGGAGTTACAGCCACAGAGTAGCAGTTGGCGGCCGGCCGCTGGCCATTGGCCATTGGCCGCCCGCGGTCAACGGCCGCGCACCGCTTCCAGGCGCGCCTGCACCATCAGGGCCTTCATGTCGCGCACCGCTTTTTCCCAGCCATCGAACACCGCCTGCCCCACGATGGCGTGGCCGATGTTCAATTCGGAGATGCCGTCCAGCGCCGCCACCGGCTTGACGTTGCCGTAATGCAGGCCATGGCCCGCATTGACGCGCAGGCCGTGGCGCAAGCCCTCGGCCACCGCCACGCGGATGCGCTGCAATTCGGCCTGGGCAGCCTCGCCTTCGCTTTCGGCGTAGGCGCCGGTGTGCAGTTCGATGACCGGCGCGCCCGCGCGGGCGGCCGCTTCGATCTGCACGGGGTCCGGATCGATGAACAGCGATACCCGGATGCCCGCTTCGGCCAACAAGCCCACGGCGTCCGATACCGCGGCAAACGCACCCGCCACTTCCAGCCCGCCCTCGGTGGTGAGCTCGGTACGCTTTTCAGGCACCAGGCAGACGTCGCTGGGTTTGACCGCGCACGCGATCTCGAGCATTTCGGCCGTGACCGCGCATTCCAGGTTCATGCGGGTGCGCAAGAGCGGCCGGATGGCGTAGACGTCGGCATCCTGGATGTGGCGGCGGTCTTCGCGCAGATGCAGCGTGATCAGGTCGGCGCCGGCGTCTTCGGCACGCAGCGCCGCCGCTACCGGATCGGGGTAAATCGTGTGGCGCTGCTGTCGCAGGGTTGCGACGTGATCGATGTTTACACCAAGTTCTATCATTGCACTTTCGTCGTTTCTTCCCAGCCGCCGCCCAACGCCTTGTAGAGTTCCACACGGTTGATCAGCGCGGCCAGGCCGGTTTGCACCAGCGCGAGCTGGGCATTGAAAAGGTCCACTTGCGCGGTCTGCACCTGCAGGAAGCTGTCGATGCCATTGGTATAGCGCAGGTTCGACAATTCCAGCGTGCGGGCCGATGAATCCTGCAGCGCCCGCTGGGCGTCCAGCTGCGCGCCATAGGTGGCTTCGCCCGCCAGCGCGTCCGAGACTTCCCGGAACGCCTGCTGGATGGTCTGCTCGTACTGCGCCACCGCGATATTGTCGCGTGCCTTCGCCAGGTTCAGGCCTTCGCGGATGCTGCCGCCGGCAAACAACGGCGTGGTGATCGACGGCGAGAAGCTCCAGTAGCCCTGCCCGCCCTTGAACAGCGTATCCAGCGACGGGCTCGACACGCCCAGCAGACCGGTCAGCGAAATGGTCGGGAAGAACGCCGCGCGCGCCGCGCCGATGTTGGCGTTGGCCGACAGCAGCTGGTTTTCGGCCGCCAGGATGTCGGGCCGGCGTTCCAGCAGGTCGGACGGCAGCCCGGCCGGCACGCTGGCCAGCAGTTGGTCGCGGCCGAACACGGCCGGAGCCGGCAGGTCTTCGGGCAAGGGCGTGCCCAGCACCAGCACCAGCGCATTGATGGCCTGCGCCTTGGCGCGCGCCAGCTGCGCCAAGTCGGCCGAGGCCGTATCCAGCAGCGACTTGGACTGGTTCAGGTCAAGTTCGGACGCCACGCCGCCGTCGAAACGGCGCTTGACCAGGTTGTAGGACTCTTGCCGCGACGCCAGCGTGCGCTGCGTCAGTTCCAGCTGGACCTCGGCGGCGCGCAGGTTGAAGTACGACTCAGCCACCGATCCGATCAGGGTGATGTGGGTCGTCTTCTGCGCCTGTTCGGTCGACAGGTATTGCTGGTACGCCGCTTCGGACAGGTTGCGCAGACGGCCGAACAGGTCGATCTCGAACGTGGTCAGGCCCAGGCCGGCCTGGTACGAACTGCTGATCGACGAGGAATCAGGGCCGCCCGGACGCATGTTGCGGGGCAGATGCTGACGCTGGCCTTGAATGCCGGCGCCGATGCTGGGCCACTGCGCGCCGCGCTGCACGCCGTATTGGGCACGCGCTTCTTCGACGCGCTGCACGGCCACGCGCAGGTCGCGGTTGTTGACCAGCGCCAGTTCGATCAGGCGCTGCAGGCGCGCATCACGGAAGAACTCGCGCCAACCCAGGTCGGCCGCGGGCGTACCCGTTTGCGGCGCCACCGCATCGGCGGGCTGCGTGCCCAGCGTCATCGGGTTGGCGTACGAACCGTACTGCACCTTGGGCTGGTCCGGGAAGGTGCCGGACACCGGCGCGTCGGGACGCTTGTAGTCGGGGGCCAGCGAGCAGCCGGCCAACGCCACCGCCACGAAGGCGGACAAGGCGGTCTGTTTGAACATCAGGGCGCTCATTCCTTGCCCTCCTGGCCACCGTGTGCGGGAGATTGCGGGGATGCGGGCGGCGCGTCCGGCGGGGTCTGCCCCGCCGCCGCCTTCTTGGCCGCCTGCTCTTCTTCGAAGGCGCGCAGTTCGGCGCCCAACAGGCGCGGCTTGGTCTTGAACAGACCCAGCACCACCACGAAGAAGGTCGGCACGAAGATCACCGCGAAAGGCGTGGCGGCCAGCATGCCGCCCAACACGCCCAAGCCCACGGCGCGTTGGCTGGCAGCGCCGGCGCCGGTGGCCATGGCCAGCGGCACCACGCCCAGGATGAACGCCAGGGAGGTCATCAGGATCGGCCGGAACCGCAGGCGCGCGGCTTCCACCGCGGCCTCGTAGAGACCCATGCCGCGCGCGTACTGATCCTTGGCGAATTCCACGATAAGAATGGCGTTCTTGGCCGCCAGCCCGATCACGGTCACCATGCCCACCTGGAAGTACACGTCATTGGACATGCCCAGCGCGCTGACCAGCGCCACCGCACCCAGCATGCCCAGCGGCACCACCAGCATGACCGAGATGGGAATCGCCCAGCTTTCGTACAGCGCGGCCAGCACCAGGAACACGATCAGGAGCGACAGGCCCATCAGGATCGGGGCCTGGTTGCCGGCCTGGCGCTCCTGGTAGGACAAGCCGGTCCATTCGTAGCCGAAGCCCTGCGGCAACTGCGCCACCAGCTTCTGCATTTCTTCCATGGCCTGGCCGGTGGTGTAACCCGCCGCGGCGCTACCGCCGATACGCATGGATTCATAGCTGTTGTAGCGCACCACCTGCACCGGGCCCTGCGACCACTTGGCCGACACGAACGTCGACAGCGGCACCATGCCGCCCTGCACGTTGCGGGCATTCAGCTTGAGCACGTCGGACAGCTGCATGCGGTACGGCGCATCGGCCTGCACCCAGATGTTCTGCATCCGGCCCAGGTTGGGGAACTTGCTGAGATAAGCCGAACCCACTGCCGTGGAAATCAGCGAGGCAGCCTCGTCGAAGTTCACGCCCAGCGCGGCGGCCTTGTCGCGGTCGATGTCCAGCGTCAGCTGGGCGCCGGCCGACAGGCCGGTGATGCGCACCTGCGACAGCACCGGGCTCTTCATGGCCATGCCCATCAGCTGGCCGGTGGCCGCGGCCAGCGCGTCGGTACCCGCCGAGCCGCGGTCCTGCAAACGCAGGTCAAAGCCCGTGGCGTTGCCCAGCGACGAGATCGCGGGCGGCACCAGCGTGAACACCATGGCGTCGTGCACGCCCATGAGCTGCTTCTGGAACGCATTGAATGCGATGGCGCCAGCGGAATCGCCCTTGCCCTTGCGGTCCTTGAAGTCCTTGAGCGTGGTGAACGCGATCGCGGCGTTCAGGCCGTTGCCGTTGAAGCTGAAGCCCTGCACGGTGATGATGTTTTCCACCGCAGGAATGTCGCGGAAGTAGGCTTCGACCTCTTCGATGACCTCGACCGTACGGTTGGCGCTCGCGCCGGTAGGCAGCTCGATGTTGCTGATGACGTAGCCCTGGTCTTCTTCAGGCAGGAACGACGACGGCAGGCGCAGGTACAGCCAGCCCAGCAGCAATACCAGCACCAGGAAGGCCAGCATCATGCGCCCTCCCTTGTGCAGGATGCGGGACACCCAGTTCTGGTAACCGTGCGTGGTCGCGTCGAACTTGCGGTTGAACCAGCCAAAGAAGCCCTTCTTGTCGTTGTGGTGACCCTTGGGCACCGGCTTCAGGATGGTCGCGCACAATGCGGGCGTGAAGGTCAGGGCCAGGAGCGCCGAGAAGAAGATCGACACGGCCATGGCCACCGAAAACTGGCGGTAGATCACGCCCACCGACCCGCTCATGAAGGCCAGCGGCAGGAACACCGTCACCAGCACCAGGGTGATACCGATGATGGCGCCGCTGATCTGCGGCATGGCTTTCTTGGTGGCCTCTTTGGGGGGTAACCCTTCCGTGGCCATGATCCGTTCGACGTTCTCGACCACCACGATGGCGTCGTCGACCAGAATCCCGATGGCCAGCACCATGGCGAACATGGTCAGCACGTTGATCGAGAATCCCAGCCCCAGCATGACCGCGAACGACCCCAGCATGGCCACCGGCACGACCAGCGCCGGGATCAGGGTGTAGCGCACGTTCTGCAGGAACAGGTACATCACCAGGAACACCAGCACCATGGCTTCGGCCAGGGTGTGCAGCACCTGCTCGATCGAGACCTTGACGTAGGGCGCGGTGTCGTAGGGGATGGCGTAGGTGATGTTGCCGGGGAAGTACTTGGACAGCTCGTCCATCTGCTGGCGCACGCCCTGAGCGGTGGCCAGCGCGTTGGCGTCGGGCGACAGCACGATGGCGAAGGCCGCCGTGGGCTTGCCGTTCAGGCGGGCGCCGAACTGGTAGTTGTCGGCGCCGACCTCGATGCGGGCGACGTCGCGCAGCAGCACCTTGGAGCCATCGGTGTTGGCGCGCAGCACGATCTTGCCGAAGCCGTCGACCGTGCTGAGCTGGCCGTTGGCCACCACGGTGGCGGTGATGCGCTGCGATTCGGGGTTGGGCGGCGCGCCGATGCTGCCGCCGGACACCAGCACGTTCTGCGCCGAAATGGCCTGATTGACCTCGGCCATGCTCAGGCTGAAACCCACCAGCTTGGCGGGATCGACCCAGATGCGCATGGCGCGCGGCGCCGCGAACAGCTGGAACTGGCCCACGCCGGCCACGCGCGACACCGGGTTCTGCACGTTGCGGGTGATGTAGTCGGCCAGTGCGGTCTGGTCCAGCGAGCCGTCGGTGGACGACAGCGTGACGATCATCAGGAAGCCGGTACTGGTCTGCTCGTACTTCAGGCCCTGCTGCTGCACGGCGGCGGGCAACTGCGCGATCACGTTGGACACGCGGTTCTGCACGTCGACCTGAGCCAGGTCAGGGTCGCGGCCCGGGGCAAAGGTGGCGGTGATGGTCGAGGTGCCGTACGAATCGCTGACCGACTCGTAGTAGATCAGGCCCTTGGCGCCGTTGAGCTTGTCCTCGATGATACTGGTGACCGACTCGGCCACTTCCTTGGCCGACGCGCCCGGGTAGGTCGCGGTGATGGTGATGGCCGGAGGCGCCACGTCGGGGTACTGGGACACCGGCATGTTCGGGATCGCCAGCACCCCGGCAAGCAGGATGAACAGGGCGACTACCCAGGCGAAAATTGGTCGATCAATAAAAAATTGCGGCATGTGGGCTGACTCTTAAAGCGATGCTCACTAAAGAGGAACGCAGCGCGATGCGCTGCGGGCCGCTTACGATTTCTGCTGGCCTGCGGCCTTGTCCTGGGGGGCCGGCTGGGCTGGCTGGGCGCCCGGCTCAGCGGGCTTGGCCCCAGGCTGCGCGGGCGGCTGTCCCCCCGCGGCGGGCTTGCCGCCATTCTTGCTCCAGGGGCTGGCCTGCACCGGCGCGCCGGGACGGATCTTCTGGAAGCCCTCGACCACGACGACGTCGCCGGCCTTCAGGCCGCTGGTGATGATCCAGTTGTTGTTGATGGCGCCGCCGGTCGTGACGGGCAACTGTTCGATCTTGTTGTCCTTGACCAGCATCAGGCTTTGCGAGCCGTCGGCGGTGCGTTGCAGCGCCTGCTGCGGCACCACCAGGGCCTGGTCGTCCACGCCCTGCTCCAGCCGCACGCGCACGTACATGCCCGGCAGGAGAATGCCGTCGGGGTTGGGCACCTCGGCGCGCAGGTTGACCTGGCCAGTGGACGGGTCGACCGTGATGCCGGTGAACAGCAGCTTGCCGGGCTTGTCGTATTCGGAACCGTCTTCGAGCACCACGGTGGCGCGCGCGGCATCCTTGCCCACCTGCTGCAGCTTGCCGCTGGCGAATGCACGGCGCAGGCTGGCGAGGTCGGCGGTGGACTGGGTGAAGTCGACGTAGATCGGGTCCAGCTGCTGCACGGTGGCCATCTGCGTGGCCTGGGTGGCGTCGACCAGGGCGCCTTCGGTCACCAGCGGCTTGCCGATGCGGCCCGTGATGGGCGAGGTGACGTCGGTATAGCCCAGGTTGATGGACGCGTTGTCCTGGGCGGCCTTGGCGGCGGCCACATTGGCTTCGGCCTGGCGATAGGACGCCACGGCGTTGTCGTATTCCTGCTTGCTGACGGCGTTGGCCTTGACCAGCGGGGCGTAGCGGTCGGCCAGCACCTTGGCGCTGAACAAGGTGGCCTGCGCCTGCTTGAGCTGGGCGGTGGCCTGATCGTAGGTGGCCTTGTAGGGCGCCGGATCGATCTTGAACAGCAGCTGGTTTTCCTTGACGTCGCCGCCTTGCTCGAAGGTGATCTTCTGGACGATGCCGGTGACCCGCGAGCGGATCTGGGCGTCGCGCACCGCGTCGACGCGGCCAGGCAGTTCAGCCACGATGGGCGTGCGTTGCGGCTGCACGGTGATGACGCTGACCTGGGGCATGCCGGGGTTCATTTGCGGCTTTTCGCCGCAACCCACCAACAACAGCGCGAGGACGCCGCCGGAAAAAGCCAGACCTGAGACACGTTTAGGCGAAAACCGCATTGAAACCCCCGCGAAGTTAACCGCGTCAAGCGACCGCAACAATGTGACGGCGATAGCGTATCGCCGCGTCTGGTTGCCGAAGCCGGCCACAGGTTTCGAAGGCCGAATCCGACCGCCGTATTTGACCGCAATACCCGCCTGCGATCAAAACAAAACGCTGCGCGCCGTGCGTGACACGTGAATAGCCCGTTAATGTAACTCAGTTATTGGGGAAATCACTGATTTTCACAGCACGGCAGGAGAGTCGGAGCGCGGATTTACCACGCTTGAATCACAGGTCGGATACCTCTCGCAAATTGCCCAGAAATACATAGCCCGCGCCATGCACCGTATGCAGGGGCAGGCGGGCATCGAGATGTCGCACTTTGCGGCGCAGCCGGCAGATGGCGACGTTGAGCGTGCGCAGGTTGGTGCCCTGGCGCAGCGCCATGAGCTCTTCGCGCAGCAGCTCGCGGCGCGGATTGCGCAGCAGGCACTGGAAGCAGGCGCGCTCGACTTCGGTCAGGTCCAGGCGGGCGCCGCCGGGGGTGAGCAGGGTCCAGCCGCGGTAGGCCAGGCTCCACCAGCCGTCTGACGGGAAGGCGGGCGGGGTGGCGATGGACTCGGAATCAGGCTTGGGTTCGACCGGGCGCTTGCGGGCTGCGGGCGACCGCGGCGCCCCGGCGGTCATGGCCGAGGCAGAGGGAAGAACGGAAGAACGGGGAACGGGAACAGTCATGCCGGAGTCTCCACCGGGCAGGCCACCGCCCGGGGGAGCGGGGCCTCGCTTCCGGAACAAGGTTTTGCTGATCTTGCCGAAAGACTACCGGGCTTGAGGGCACTGTGCCGCTCGGCCAAAGGCGAATCAGACTGATCCTACGAAGATTGCCCCCAATTCGCCCTTTTTTGCGGCAAACCACATTGCGGGTGACCGCAAGACAAGCCCCTACGCGGTGTGCGTACCGTTGCGGTGGATGTCGTGCGCGACGAAGCAGCTGTCCTGCGTGGGCCGCGCCAGGATGCCCGGTTTGGCCAGCGTCTTGCGGATGTCGGCCAGGCCGGACTCCCAGTGTTCGCGCATGGCCTCGGTACCGAATTCGTAGTCCTTGGAAAAGCGTTCGCGGTGCTTGGACTCGTAGATCAGGTTGATGATGTTGGTGGCCGGGGTGTTGGCCAGCTTGCGGATCTCGGCCAGGTCGGCCGCGTTGCGCTCTTTTTCGGGCAGCCGGTCCAGCACCTGCTGCAGGCCATGGCGCAACTTCAGCACCCGCCGCAACTGGTCGGTGACCATGCGGGTACGGCTGGAATACTGGATGTCCTTCTGGCGCTCGGCCACTTCTTCCAGCGTCGTGGGCAGCCCGCCCCGGGCAGGCCAGAGGTCCACCTGGAATGCCAGCGTGTCGCGCATGGTGTCGGTGGTGAGCACCTGTGCCAGCGGCGTGTTGGACACCACGCCGCCGTCCCAGTAGTGCTCGCCGTCGATTTCCACTGACGGAAAGCCCGGCGGCAAAGCGCCCGAGGCCATGATGTGCTCGGGGCCGAGCGTGTGCTTCTGGCTGTCGAAATAGGCAAAGTTGCCGCTGCGCACATTGACCACGCCAAAGCTGGCGCGCACCTTGCCGGTGTTGAGCAGGTCGAAATCCACATACTCGCGCAAGGTGGCGGCCAGGGGCGTGGTGTCATAGAAGCTGGTGGACGCCGCCCCCTTGCCGTGCACCCAGTACGGCGGCGGAAAGCGCGGCTTGAAAAAGCCCGGCTGGCCCGAAAACAGCGCCTGGAACGCCGACAGCTGGCCGTTCATGGCCGGCGAGCCGAAGCCGAACGGAATGCCTTCGAACATGCCGGCCAGCGTGTCGCCCCAGGGCACGGAGGCAAACCCCGTGGGCCGGCAGATGCTTTCCCAGAAGCCGCGCAGCCGCTCGATGCGCTCGTCTTCGGGTGACCCGGCGATGATCGCCGCGTTGATCGACCCGATGGAAATACCGGAAATCCAGTTGGGCCGGATACCCGCCTCGTGCAGCCCCTGGTACACCCCCGCCTGGTAGGACCCCAGGGCGCCCCCGCCCTGCAGGACCAGGGCCACGGTTTCGTAGGGCGGCGTTGCGCCGGTGTCTGGGGTCGAGGCCTTGCGACGTGTACTCATGCTGCGGTCCTTGTCATAGCGGCAAGCCCTAGGGCTTGCTCTTGTCCGGCAACTGCGGGGCGGCGACGCCGGCCCGGAACGGATACTTGGCGAAAATCAGCGCGACGGCCTTGTCGACGCTTTGCGCCGACGTCGCCATCTCGGGGTTCTGGACTTCGCCGACGGCCACGCCTTCCCACACCAGCTGCTTGCGGCGCGGGTCGACCAGGTCGATGTTGAGGGTGCCCTCGGTGTACTGGTAGACGGTGTCGCCCCAGCCATAGCCGGGCCAGCCGCCGTAGAAGCCGCTGCGGTAGCCGTAGTAGGGCATGGGCGGCGGGGCTTCGGTGACCTGGGTCTTTTGCTGCAGCTTGCCGCTGAAATTGATCAGCAGGTCGGGGTTGGACGCGCTGTAGACGTAGCCGCGCATTTCCATCTGGCCGCGGGTGGCGTCTTTCAGCCGCTCGGTCAGCAAGGTGCTGTAGCCGGCCTTGTCGGTGCCCAGGGGCGCCATGTAGCCGAAGGTGCGGTACTGGGCGAAATCGGCCTGGTGATCGTAATCGCCCTTGACGGAGGGGCCCGAGGCGCAAGCCGCCAACAAGCCCGTCAGGGAACCCACGGCCAGCATTTTGAACGCGTTCATGTCGATCTCCGAGAGAGGGGCCGGCGAAGGCAGGCCCAAGTGTCAACAGGCGTCAGGCGCATTCATAGTGCCGCGAAGCGGATAAAGTTTCAACAAGGAAGCATTCTCATTGGATCGAGATCAAACCGCGGCGGGCGCGGGCTCCATTACACTCGGGGTTCATTCCATACCCAGACCAGAAGATACCCCCATGTTGGAACTCGACGGCTCGATTTGGTTTCGTTCCGGCGCCCAGAACTGGGGCGGAAAGAACCGCATAGACCTGCTGGCCCAGATCGACGCCACCGGCTCGATCACGGCCGCCGCCCGCGCGGTGGGCATGAGCTACAAGGGGGCCTGGGACGCCATCGACGCCATGAACAACCTGGCGGGCGAGCCGCTGGTGCTGCGCGCGGCCGGCGGCAAGGGCGGCGGCGGCACGCGCCTGACCGACCGGGCGCGCAGCCTGATCGCCACCTTCCGGGCGCTGGAAACCGAGCACCGCAAATTCATGGACAACCTGGCGCGCGCCGGCCTGACCGCCAGCGGCGACATCGACTTGATGAGGCGATTTATGTTGAAGACCAGCGCACGCAACAAACTCATGGGCACGGTGATGGAAGTGCGCACCGGAGCCGTCAACGACGAGATCCTGCTGCGCATCGCCGGCGGCCAGGTCATCACCGCCACCATCACCCGCGAAAGCACCCAGGAACTGGAACTGGCGCCGGGCAAGGAAGCCCTGGCGCTGGTGAAGGCCTCGTCGGTCATCGTCGGCGCTCCCGGCCCCGGCCTGCGGCTGTCGGCCCGCAACCAGTTGCCCGGCACCATCGCGGCGGTACGCACCGGTGCGGTCAACAGTGAAATCCTGATCGACCTGGAAGGCGGCACCACGCTCGTGGCGATCGTCACCAATGAAAGCGCGCAGGACCTGGGGCTGGGCGAAGGCGCCCCGGCGGTCGCCATCTTCAAGGCGTCCAGCGTGATCCTGGGCGTGCTGGACTGAGCCTGCTTTTCTCTGCCGGGCGATGAACGGCAGCGCGCCGCCGCCCTGCCCGCTCGCGGCTAGACGCCCACGTCCTCGTCGCGCCGGCGCACTTTGCCTTCGCGCACTTCGAACACCTCGTCGGCCAGGGCGTCGACGTCGGCCGGATCGTGGGTGATCAGCAGCATCGGCACGTCCAGCTGACGCTGCAAGGCGTTCAATTCCTGGCGCATCTTGCCGCGCAGCTGCGAATCCAGCGCCGAAAACGGCTCGTCCAGCAGCAGGATATCCGGCTTGAGCATCAGCGCACGCGCCAGCGCAACCCGCTGCTTCTGGCCGCCCGATATCTCGTTGGGATAGCTGCCCACAATGGCGCCCAGTTCAAAGGCGTCGACCCAGCGCCGCGCCTCGGCCGACACCGCGCGCCGGGGCGGGTTGAGCCAGCCGCGGCGCGAGCCGAAGGCGATGTTCTGGGCCACCGTCAGGTGCGGAAACAGCGCGTAGTCCTGGAACAGGTAGGCCACCTTGCGGGCCTGCGGCGCCACATTGATGCGCGCGTCGGTATCGAACAGCACCCGGCCATTGACGACGATGCGGCCGCCATCCGGCCGCAGCAGGCCGGCCACCGCCCGTAGCGTCAGGCTTTTCCCCGCCCCCGACGGCCCGAACAGCGCGATGCGCTTGGAGGCCGACGAAAAAGCCACGTCCAGCGAAAAATGCCGGTCGCCCGAGACCATGTTCTTGCGGATCCGCAGGTCGACGCTCATCATGCGCCTCCGCTGCGGCGGCTGGAACCGATCGGCACCAGTTTGCCTGCTGCCAGCAGCACCACGATGCAGGTGATGGACGTGACCAGCACCAGGAAGTTGGCCGTGGCATCGTCGCCCGCCTGCACGGCTTCGTAGATGGCCACCGACAGCGTCTGGGTACGACCCGGCAGGTTGCCGGCGATCATCAGCGTGGCGCCGAATTCGCCCAGGGCGCGGGCAAACGCCAGCAGCACACCGGCGACGATGCCGCGCGCAGCCAGCGGCAGCGTGACCCGGAAGAACACCCCGGCCTCGCACACGCCCAGCACCCGGGCGGCGCTTTCCAGCTGCGCGTCGACGTTTTCAAACGCGGCGCGGGCCGACTTGAACACCAGCGGAAACGCCACCACCGACGCGGCAATGACGGCGCCCTGCCAGGTGAACACGAGTTCGATCCCCCAGGCCGCCAGCTTTTCGCCCAGCACCCCGCGCCGGCCCAGCAAGACCAGCAGGTAATAGCCCAGCACGGTGGGCGGCAGCACCAGCGGCAGCGTCAGGATGGCGTCCAGCAGGTCCCGCCCCGGCCAGCGCCAGCGGGACAAGCCATAGGCGGCCGCGGTGCCGGCCACGGTTGCCAACAGCGTTGCCCAGCCTGCCACTTTCAGGGTAAGCAGCAGGGGCACCCATACTGGATCGCTCATGACGCCTGCGATTCAAGATTCAACATTCAAGCCCGGCGCGGCCTCAGGGCTTCTGGAAGCCGTAGCGCGACAGGATTTCCTGGCCGGCGGGCGACATCACGTAGGCCACGAAGCTTTGCGCTTCCTTGGCGGCGGTGTCGCGCGCGGTGACGGCAATAGGATAGGTCACCGGCGTTTGCGAGGGCACGCGCACGGCGACCTTGACCTTGTCCGGCATCACGGCCGCGTCGGTGGCGAACACGAAGCCCGCATCCACCTCGCCGCGCGATACGTAGTCCAGGCTCTGGCGCACGTTCTGCGCCAGCACGCTCTTGGCCTGCACCGCATCCCACAGGCCGGCGGCCTGCAAGGCACCCTGCGTGTAGCGGCCCACCGGCACCGACGCCGGGTTGCCGTAGGCGATGCGCTTGACGTCGTCGCGCGTCAGGTCTTTCAGCGCGGTGATGTTGGCTTTGCTGTCGGTCGGCACGATCAGCACGATCTGGTTGGCGGCGAAATCCACCCGCGATTCGGGCTTGACGGCCTTTTCCTCGACGGCCTTGTCCATGGCCTTCTGGTCGGCGGACGCGAACACGTCGGCGGGCGCGCCCTTGACGATCTGCTGCAGCAACACGTCCGAGGCGCCGAAATTCAGGACCACCTTGGTGCCGGCATGTTCCTTTTCGTAGGCCTGCGCCACTTCCTTGAACGCGTTGGTCAGGCTGGCAGCGGCGGACACCACCAGGTCGGCGGCCTGGGCGCTGGGCCCCCAGACGGCGGCCAGGGCCAGCGACACGGCCAGGATCGGGTGTTTGCGGAACATGGCACTCTCCTCGGACAAGATCAATATCGGTAACGAAATATATATAGGTATATAACGCTCGTCAATTTGCGTCCCGCACGGGCTTGCGCCAGGTCAAACGTCCCGGGATGAAGGCGGTGGCGGACGCTCAGCCGCGGTCGACGGTGGTGACACGCGCCGTCAGGGGGGACAGCGCCGTGCGCAGGCGCTCCAGCGCCTGTTCCGGTCGGGCCGCACCGCACATGAAGATGTCCAGCGCCGCGAACTGGTGTTCGGGCCAGGAATGCACGCTGATATGGGATTCGCTCAGCATGACCACGCCGGTCACGCCTGCGCCGGCGCCGAAATGGTGGAAATGGGCGCTGAGCACCTGGGCGCCGGCGGCCTGGGCGGCCGCAACCAGTTCGCGCTCCAGCGCGGCGACGTCTGCCAGCAGGCCGGCGTCCACGCCGCGGAAATCGGCCAGGATGTGGCGGCCCGGCGTGGCGTAGGGGGTGGCGCACGAGGCGGCACCCGGGGTGCCATGCGGATTCACCTGCGAAGTTGCAGACGCGGCGACAGGCTGCACCAGGTCGACCTGCGTGGCATCGCGCGGCGTCACTTGTGCGATCCGCCCGACGACCAGCCCGAGCTGCCGGAAGAACCGCCGCCCCAACTGCTGCTGCTGCCGCTGCTGCTGCCCCCGCCGCCGCTGGTGAATCGGGCGCCTGGCGAGCTGGCGCCGGTGGCGGCCATGACCACGATCACGGCATAGATGGCATAGAGAAACTTGCCCATCGGCTAGTCGTCCTTTGCGGACATCTTGTCCGCGAGGCTGGCCGGCAGCCACAGAAACGCCAGGCCGATCACGATCGGCAGGAGGCGGCCGTTGAAGATATTGCCCAGGTTCAGGAAGCCCATGGCGATGGTCGCGAACCAGGCCCACTTGCGATAGCCGCCCGGCGTGCTCGCCCGCGGCATGGCTTTCTGCTTGGCCAGCTCGGGGTTGCCGAACCATTCAGCCAACTGGGCAGGCGCCACCGGCCCCGACGCGGACCAGCCCAGTTCGGCAGGCCCCAGTTCGCTGGTCAGCTTGAGGTTGCCGGCCTTGTAGTCGGTGATCTGGATGCTGTCGCCCACCCTCACGCGCCAGTTGAAGGCGCCCAGCGCCAGCTCGACCCGCGAGGTGTAGTCGTACAGCTTCTGGTAGAGCTTGTTGCGCCAGCGCACGCTGGTGGCGTTGTTGCGGCTGGGCCAGGTGTCGCAGACCTGCACGCGTTCCCAGCCTTCGTCCGTTTCCACCAGCCAGATGAAGCCCTTGACCGGATTGAACAGCAGGTATTCGATCCAGTCGGACGGCTCTTCGGGGTCCGGGTCGGCGCATTTCATCAGGCCGATCAGGGTGAAGGCGACGCCGTCGATCTTGGCGGTGGCGCCCAGCGCCAGCGTGGTCTTGATGGTCTTGAGCTTCTGCGCCTTGGCGATGACCTGGGCGGTATCGCCCGCGCAGTCGACCGTGGCCGTACACGACGGGCACACCACCTGGGTGGCCATGGCCGCGACAAAGCTGATGGGTGCGCCGCAATTGGGGCAGTCCAGCGCCTTGATCTGGCCGCGGAAGCGCCCCGCGGTTTCTTCGACCTGCTCGTTCGAGCGCAGCGTGGCCGCCTGCATGCCCGCCAGGTCGAAGGCCTTGCCGATGTACAGCTCGGGCTCGGGACCATCGGAGAAATCCAGGGTCAGGAAGGCATCGATGCTGCGGTAGTCGGCCACCTTGGCTTCCCAGCCATCGCCCGGCACGAACGGCAGTTCGCCCTGTGCGCCGCCGGCGCGGCAGGTGCGCACGTCCGACGCCGAAAAACGCTGGCCGTCCAGCTTCAGTTCATCGCCCGGCGAGATGTCGGCGAACGCCGGCATGCCCTGGGTCGACTTGACCTTGCGGCGGCGGGTAATGGCGTACTGCCCCGACGCATCCGACAGCCAGCCGTCGGAACCGTCGTCGAACCACAGGTACCACTCGTTCCAGAAGCCGTCTTCAAAGCGCATCTGGATGCGGCCGATCAGGTCGAAGCGCTTGCCTTCGAACTGGCCGGCGGCGCCCAGGCACAGCGGCGAGTAGTCTTCCAGCACATCCGCGGTTTCACCGATGCGCTTGACCGATTCGGCATCCTTGAGCAGCGTGCTGCGGCACGCGCCACACACCGCCATGACCGACGCCGTGGACGTGAACTTGACGGGCGCTCCGCATTGCGGACACAGGACCTGCTGCATGGGCGTTCGGCGCTCAGCTGGTGAGTTTCTTGAGCACCTCGGCCTTGGCCGAGTCGTAGTCGGCCGGCGTGATCAGGCCCTTGTCCAGCAAATCCTTGAGCTGCTGCAAGCGCTGCACGGGGTCGCCCCCGGCCGTCGCGCCTGCCGCGGCGCCCGCCGCCGCTGCGGCCTGCGCCGGCTGGCCCTGGCCCGCGGCCTGCCCGACGCCCAGCCCGGCCGCCATGGTCTGGCCCAGCGCCGCACCGGCCGCCAGGCCCGCGCCGATGCCGGCAATGCCGCCTTCGTTCTGCGCCGCCAGCGGAATGGAGGTGGCCGTCTGGTACTGGGTGAACTTGCCCAGGTCGCCGGCCATGCCCATCGAGATCCGGGTATCCAGCGCCTTTTGCAATTCTTCGGGCAACGACACGTTTTCAACGGTGAAGTTGTCGAGCTTGACGCCGTAGCGGTCGAACACCGGGGCCAGTTGCTCGCTGATGCTTTGCGACATCAGGCCCTGGTTGCCGGCGATGTCCAGGAACGGCACTTTCGAGCCGCCCAGCGCCGTTGTCATGGCGGCGACCACCATGTTGCGCAGCTGCAGTTCCAGGTCGTCGACGGTATAGACGTCGCGCGTGCCGCTGATTTCGCGGTAGAACTTGGCCGGGTCGGTGATCTGGTACGAATACACCCCGAAGGCGCGCAGGCGCACCATGCCGAATTCGCTGTCGCGCAGCGTCACGGGCTGCGCCGTACCCCAGCGCCGGCCCAGTTGCAGGCGGGTGCTGAAGAAGATGACGTCCGACTTGAAGGGCGACTCGAACAGCTTGTCCCAGTTCTTCAGGTACGTCAGGACCGGCAGCGTCTGCGTCGTCAGCTTGTACATGCCGGGGCCGAACACGTCGGCCACCTTGCCTTCGTTGACGAACACCGCCATCTGCGATTCGCGCACGGTCAGGCTGGCGCCGTACTGGATTTCGAAATCCTGCATCGGATGACGCCAGGCCAGCACGCCGTCGCCGTCCTCGTTCCATTGCAGGATGTCGATAAACTGCTTGCGAATAAATGAACCGAGACTCATGGCAAGTTCTCCTGTGTCAGATCGGAATCAGCGCGCCCGGCCGGATCAGGTCAGGCAGGCGGCGTTGACCACGCCGGCGGCCAGCGAGATCGATCCGATCAGGCCGCCCATGGCGATGTTGTTTTCTTCGATGGCCTCGTTCAGGCCGCGGATGGCCTGCGCCATGACCGCATAGACGACCAGCTGCACCGCCATGGCGGCCACGCCCCAGACCACGAACATGACGAAACTGGCGTGGATGGCGATGCTGGAGCAAAGCGTGAAGGAAAAGCCCACCAGCGCGCCGCTGTAGGACAGCACCGCGGCGATATTGCCTTCGCGGATCAGTTCGAATTCCTTGTAGCGCGTCACGGTGGTGTAGACCGCGGTGAAAACGCCAAGCATGACCAGTGCCGAGACGATATAGATCAGATAGGTCACGGCCGGATGCATCGCTTCTCCCATATTCGCCCCCTTCAGGCCCTAATTGCGCGCAGTATATACGGCGGCTTCGATATACTGCGAACGCATTTTCTGAGTCGGAACCCCCATGCGCGACCGCGTTCTCATCCTGTCGGTATTGATCGTCGCTTCGTGCGGCTTGGGCTACGAGCTCATCAGCAGCGCGCTGGCCAGCTATCTGCTGGGCGATTCCATCCTGCAATTCTCGTCCGTCATCGGCTGCTATCTGTTCGCGATGGGCATCGGATCGTGGTTGTCAAAATATGTAAAAGACGACGACGTTTTGAATCGATTCATCGACGTCGAGCTGGCCGTCGCCTTGCTGGGCGGCGTTTCCGCCGCCGTCCTGTTCCTGGTATTCGCCTGGCTGTCCGCGCCCTTTCGCGCGGCGCTGTATGTCGGCGTCTTCATCATTGGCTTGATGGTGGGCATGGAAATCCCGCTGGTGATGCGGGTCTTCAACCAGCGCAAGACGGAATTTCGCGAAATCGTCAGCCGCGTGCTGACTTTCGATTACCTGGGCGCGCTGGCCGTGTCGCTGGTCTTTCCGCTGCTGCTGGCGCCCAAGCTGGGCTTGCTGCGCACGGGGTTCCTGTTCGGCATCCTGAACGCCAGCGTGGCGCTCTGGACCACCTGGCTGTTTCGCGCCGAAGTGCGCCGCCCGGCCGAGAAAGCCATTCGCGGCAGCGTGGTGCTGGGCCTGTTGGCGCTGGGTTTCGCATTCTCGGGCCAGATGACCGGCTGGGCCGAGAAAGGCCTGTACGGCGACGACGTGGTGCATGCCGAGACCACGCCCTACCAGCGCCTGATCGTGACCCGCTGGCACGACGACCTGCGCCTGTACATCAACGGCAACCTGCAGTTCTCGTCGCGCGACGAACATCGCTATCACGAGTCGCTGGTGATCCCGGGGCTGCAGGCGCTGCCGTGGGCCCGCAACGTGCTGGTGCTGGGTGGCGGCGACGGCCTGGCGGTGCGCGAGATCCTGAAATTCAAGCACGTCGAGCACGTGACGCTGGTGGACCTGGACCCGGCCATGACGGGCCTGTTTTCGCGGTCTGAACCGCTGACGCGGCTGAACCAGAATTCGCTGACGGACCCGCGCGTCACCGTCATCAACGACGACGCGGGCCGCTGGCTGGAAAGCCACGCCGAAGTCTATGACTACATCGTGGTCGACTTTCCCGACCCGTCCAACTTCGGGCTGGGCCGGCTGTATTCGGTGCCCGTCTACCACCTGATGGCGCGCCACCTGGCCGAGAACGGCTACATGGTCATCCAGTCCACCTCGCCCTACTTCGCGCCGCGCTCATTCTGGAGCGTGGACGCCACGCTGAAGGAAGCCGGCCTGAACACCTGGCCGTACCACGCGTACGTGCCGTCGTTCGGCGACTGGGGCTTCATCCTGGCCGGCAAGCGGCGCGACTACACGCCGCCCACGACGATTTCGGTGCCCACCCGCTACCTGGACCCGGCGACGATGCGCGAGCTGTTCCACTTTCCCGCCGACATGCCGGCGCTGGCCATGCCACCGAACCGCCTGAACGAACAATCGCTCGTGCGCTACTTCGACGAGGACTGGCGCAAGGTCATCCGCTGATGCGCCGCCGCACTTTCCTGTTGGGCGCGGCCACCGCGGCGGCGGCGGGCACGGCGGGCTATTACCGGTCACGCATCGTCGAGACCACGCCCGAGGTGCGCTACCCCGGCATGCAGGCGGGCCACGCACTGCGCGACGGCGCCGCGCTGCCGGCGTCATCAAGCACCCGCCAAAGCCAGGTGGCGATCCTGGGGTCCGGCGTGGCCGGGCTGTCCTGCGCCTGGAAACTGGCGCGCGAGGGCTACACCGATTTCGTGGTGGTGCAAGGCCCGGAATACGGCGGCAACGCCTCGGCCGGCGTGCGCGACGGGCTGGACTATCCGCTGGGCGCACACTACCTGCCGCTGCCCTCGATGCAGTCCACCCACGTGCGCGAGATGCTGGCCGACTTCGGCATTGCCGAGCGCGATGCCTACGCCGCGCGGCCCTATTACGACGAAGCCATCCTCGCGCATTCTCCGCAAGAACGCCTGCTGCGCGGCGGCCACTGGGAAGACGGCCTGCTGCCCATGACCGGGCTGCCCGACGGCCACGCCGAGCAGCACCGCAAGTTTTTGGCGCGGGTGGATGCGCTGCACGGGCAGGTCGGCAACGATGGCCGCAAGGTCTTCTGCATTCCCATCGCCCTGTCGTCGCGCGACCCGGCCTGGCGGGCGCTGGACACGCTGACCTTCAAAGCCTGGCTGGAACGCGAAGGCTATACCTCGCCCGCCCTGCACTGGTACCTGAACTACTGCTGCCGCGACGACTACGGCGCCCAGTACGACGTGGTCTCGGCCTGGGCCGGCCTGCATTATTTCGCCAGCCGCGACGGCCATGCGGCCAATGCCGCCGAAGGCGCCGTGCTGACCTGGCCCGGTGGCCTGGCGCCGCTGGTACAGCGCCTGCACGACGCCATCAGCGCCCGCCTGGGCCACGGCAACTGGCTGTTGCCCGGCACCGCCATGCGGCTGCGCGAAACGCCCGCCGGCCCGCAGATCGACTGCCTGGCGTCCGGCCCCGCCCCGGCCGTCTACACGCTGCAAGCGCGACGCGCCGTCTGCGCCATGCCGCTGTTCGTGGCCCAGCACGTGCTGCCGGACATCCGCGCCTATGGCTACGATCCGGCGGTGCATGCCTCGCCGCACGCGCCCTGGCTGGTGTCCAACTTCGTCATGGATGGCTATCCGCGCGAGGCGCCCGGCGAACCGCTGTCGTGGGACAACGTGGTCTACCAGGGCCAGGCGCTAGGCTACGTGGTGTCGACGCACCAGTTGCTGCGGGTGGCGCGGTCGCCGCGCACGGTCTTCACCGCCTACGACGCGCTCAGCGGCAAGACGCCGCAGGCCACGCGCCAATGGCTGGCCAGCGCCCGCCCCGAGGCCCTGCGCGACGAGGTGGCGGCCGACCTGGTGGCCGCCTACGGCGACGACTTCTGGCGCCATGCGCGCCAGCTCGAGATCACGGTGCGCGGCCATGCCATGGCTTCGCCCTATTGCGGCTACCTGTCCAACCCCGGCCTGGCGGCGCTGCGCGACGTGGACGGCCCGGTGCTGTTCGCGCACGCCGACCTGTCCGGCTATTCGGTCTTCGAGGAAGCGGCGTGGTGGGGCGTGACGGCGGCCGGACGGATTCTGGGGCAACGGCCGGCGGCCTGATCGTCGTGCGCCCCGCTAGCGCCGCCAGCGTCCACGCCTCGGCCTGATCTGCTTGCAGGCCGCCCCGGCTGCCCTACAATCGCCAGCGGGTCCCCTTGACCCTAGCCTGAGACC
Organism: Achromobacter sp. FW305-C-28; assembly: GCF_058783235.1. Classification (NCBI taxonomy): domain Bacteria; kingdom Pseudomonadati; phylum Pseudomonadota; class Betaproteobacteria; order Burkholderiales; family Alcaligenaceae; genus Achromobacter; species Achromobacter sp. FW305-C-28. The sequence goes on from NZ_JBYSYL010000019.1 coordinate 49,200, forward strand.
TCATAAAAACGATGGGAAAGCCAGTCATTGTGCTTGGCGCCGGCATGGTCGGCGTTTGCTGTGCGCTGGAACTGCAGCGCCGCGGCATGGATGTCACCCTGGTCGACCGCCAGGCCCCCGGGCTGGAGACCTCGCATGGCAATGCCGGCGTGCTGGCCCGCAGTTCCCTCATGCCGTTCAACCATCCCGGCCTGTGGCGCCAGTTGCCCCGGCTGCTGCGTAACGACACGGTTCAATTCCGCTATCGCCCCGGCTACCTGGCCCGCAACCTGGGCTGGGCCGCCGGTTTCCTGTGGCGCGCCCGGCCTTCGGTGTTCGAGGAAACGGCCACGGCCCTGGACAGCCTGATCCGGCTGTCCGCCCCCGAACACCAGCGCCTGCTGGCCGCAGCGGGCATCAGCCATCGCCTGCGCGATACCGGCTGGATCTTCCTGTTCCGCAGCGAAGCGGCCTGGCAAGGCAGCGCCCTGGCGCGCGCCGCCTATGCCCGCCACCAGGTGCCGACGCAGGCGCTGGACCCAGCCGAGCTGGCCCGGCTGGAACCCGCCCTGGCCCCGATGTTCGCCCGCGCCCTGTGGATACAGGGCTCGTATTCCGTGGACGACCCGCGGGCGGTGGTGCAGGCCTATGCCGACCTGTTCCGCCGGTCGGGCGGCACGTTCAAGCCGCTGCGGGCCACCGCCATCCGTCGCGACGGGCAAAACTGGACGGTGCAGGGCGACCAGGCGTCCGAGGCGCTGACGGCGCCGGCCCTGGTGCTGGCGCTGGGCCCGTGGTCCAAGGCTTTGCTCAAGACCACCGGCATCGACCTGCCGATGGCGTTCGAACGCGGCTATCACATGCATTACGCGCCCGGCAGCGGCCCGGCGCTGGGCCGGCCCGTCTATGACACCGGCGGCGGCTACGTGCTCTCGCCCATGGCCCGCGGCCTGCGGCTGACTACTGGGGTGGAACTGGACGACTGCGACGCCCCCGCTCGACCGGACCAACTGGACCTGGCGGAAGCCCGCGCCCGCGAAGCGCTGGACCTGGGCGCGCGACTCGATCCGCAAGCCTGGCTGGGCCGCCGCCCCACCCTGCCCGACAGCCGCCCGATGATCGGCCAGGCGCCGCGCCACCCCGGCCTGTGGCTGGCGCTGGGCCACCAGCACATCGGTTTCAGCACCGGCCCGGGAACGGCCAAGATGCTGGGCGAACTGATGTCCGGCGAGAACGGCGGTCAGCAGCACGCCGCCTTCCGGCCTGGCCGATTCATCTGAGGCCTTCACAAAACAAGGACACTCACGTGCACAACCCGGGCTTTCTAGGCGTGCTGATGCTGGACACCCGCTTTCCGCGGCCGCCCGGGGACGTCGGCAACGCCCAGACCTACGAACGCGCCGGCGTCCCGGTGCGCTTTGTCACGGTGCGGGACGCCTCGCCGCGCAAGATCGTGCAAGAGGCCGATCCGGCCTTCCTGCAGCCCTTCATCGATGCCGCCGTGAGCCTGGCGCGCGACGGCGCCGCGTTGATCTCCACCAGTTGCGGCTTCCTGGCCAGGTATCAGTCGGCCCTGCAGGCCGCCGTGCCCGTGCCGGTCGTGACGTCCAGCCTCCTGCAGTGCCGCGGCCTCACGCGCGTGGGCATCGTCACCTTCGATGCGCAGTCGCTGTCGCGCGGCATCCTGGACGCGGTTGCCGTGCCCGCCAATGCCATCGTCGAAGGGCTGGCGCCTGGCTGCGAAATGCACGCGCGCATCCTGGAGAACAGCCCCGTGATGAACCTGGCCGAGGTCGAACGCAACGTGGTGGATGCCGCCAGCCGCCTGGCGGCGCGGGCGCCCGGCCTGACCGACATCGTGCTGGAATGCACCAACATGCCGCCCTACCGCGACGCGGTGGCACGCGCCACCGGCCTGCCGGTGCACGACATCGAAACGCTGTTGATCAAGACCTGGCGGGGCCTGGCGGCCTGACCGGCCCGCCATGAAAAACGCCCGCTGCGGGCCTCGGGTCGAGGCTTGCAGCGGGCGTTTTGCCGACCGGATCGGCGCGACACTCAGCCGAGCAGCAAGGCGTCGTCAGACAGCTTTTCGCCGCGCACGCGCTCGAACATGGCCAGCAGGTCGGGCACGTCCATGCCGCGGCGTTCGTCGCCGGACACGTCCAGCACCACCTGGCCCTGGTGCAGCATCACCGTGCGGTCGCCCACGTCCAGCGCCTGGCGCATGCTGTGCGTGACCATCATGGTGGTCAGCTTGTTCTCGGCCACGATGCGGGCCGTCAGTTGCAGCACGAAATCGGCGGTGCGCGGGTCGAGCGCGGCGGTGTGCTCGTCCAGCAACAGGATGCGCGACGGTTGCAGCGCGGCCATCAGCAGGCTCACCGCCTGGCGCTGGCCGCCCGACAGCAGGCCGATGCGGTCGGCCAGGCGGCTTTCCAGGCCCAGGCCCAGCGTGGCCAGGCGTTCGCGGAACCCGTCCTTCATCGAGGCCTTGACCGCCCGGCTGTAGCCGCGGCGCGCGCCGCGCAGCTGCGCCAGCGCCATGTTCTCTTCGATGGTCAGGTCTTCGCAGGTGCCCGCCATGGGGTCCTGGAACACCCGGGCCACGCGGCCGGCGCGAGCCCAGACGGGCTGGCGCGTGACGTCCACGCCATTGATTTCGATCTTGCCGGAATCGATCGGCAGGTCGCCCGACACGGCGTTCAGGAAGGTGGACTTGCCCGCGCCGTTCGAACCGATGACGGTAACGAACTGGCCTTCGGGAATGTCCAGCGACAGGCCGCGCAGCGCGCGCGTTTCGATCGGCGTGCCCGCGTTGAAAGTGATCTTGAGGTCTTTTGCGGACAGCATATCAGCGCCCCTTCTTGCCGAGGAACCGGCGCTTGAGCATGGGGATGACCAGGGCGATGGTGACCAGGACCGCGGTGACGAGGTTCAGGTCTTGCGCCTTCAGGCCGATGAAATCGCTATTGAGGGCCAACGCGATGAAGAAGCGGTAGACGATGGCGCCGATGATGACGGCCAGCGTGGCCAGCACCAGCTTGCGCGACGGCAGGATGCTTTCGCCCACGATCACGGCGGCCAGGCCGATGACGATGGTGCCGATGCCCATGGAAATGTCGGAGCCGCCCTGGGTCTGCGCGAACAGCGCGCCAGCCATGGCGACCAGCGCGTTGGACAGCGCCATGCCGAACAGGATCATGCGGCCGGTGTTCACGCCCTGGGCGCGGGCCATGCGGCCGTTCGAGCCGGTGGCACGTACCGCCAGCCCCGTCTGGGTGGCGAAGAACCAGTCCAGCGCCAGCTTGGCCAGCACCACGATGACCACCAGGATCAGGGGCCGCGCCACGTAGTCCGACAGCCAGCCCGGCTGCAGGATCGTGAAGACGGTGGGTTCGGTGATCAGCGGCACGTTGGGCTTGCCCATGATGCGCAGGTTCACGGAGTACAGCGCGATCATCATCAGGATACTGGCGAGCAGATCCATGATCTTGAGTTTGACGTTGAGCCAGCCGGTGACCAGGCCAGCGGCCGCGCCGGCAAAGGTGGCCGCGATGGTGGCGATGAACGGGTCGGTGCCCGCGGCGATCAGCGTGGCACAGACGGCGCCGCCCAGCGGAAAGCTGCCGTCAACGGTCAGGTCCGGGAAGCGCAGCAGGCGAAAGGAGATAAACACGCCCAAGGCCACCAGGCTGAAGATCAGGCCGATCTCCAGTGCGCCTAACAACGAGAACAATGACATGGGTCAAATCCAATCAGGTGAGGAACGAGCATATTAGAGATTTGAAACGTCCAACTTCTTGCGTTTCGGCATCAGTTTTACCCGAGCTTTTGCAATAAACGTTTCTTGCCGCGTGATTTTCTCTCGATTCCTGCCAAGGCGTCGCCAGGCTTGGCGGCCAGGGCCGCAAGCGGGCTGCTTGATGGACGCTCCGGGGGAGCAAAACGCAGCGTGGCAGCCAGAAGCCGACATGCCGTTCAAGACCAACGCCATCGCGCCGGGCCGCGCGCACCTTGTGGATGCTGCCGCCCTGTGGACCCCGCCTGTCGGCCGGGCAAACAAGAAAACAAGATAAAACAAACCCCGCGCGCGCCGGGTAGGCACGAGCGGGGCGAACCAGCCGATACTTTACTTCACGACCACCGCGGCCGACTTGATGACCGCGTCGGACAGCGTCACGCCTTGCTTGGCGGCCGCGCCCGGGTTCACGTAGAGCTCGAGCTTGTTGATGGTTTCGGACGGGATGGCGCCGGGCTTTTCACCCTTCAGGATGCGCACCACCACCTTGCCCGTCTGCACGCCCAGGTCGCGGTAGTTGATGCCCAGGGCGGCGATGCCGCCGCGCTTGACGCTGTCGGTATCCGAGGCGATCAGGGGGATCTTCGCGTCGTTGCCGACCTTCACCAGCGACTCGTAGGCCGAGACCACGTTGTTGTCGGTGTTGGTATAGATGACGTCGACCTTGCCGATCAGGCTGCGCGCGGCGGACGCCACGTCGACCGAACGCGGGGCGGCGGCTTCGACCAGGCTCATGCCCGACTTGGGCAGGATTTCCTGCAGCTTCTTGACCACCACGACCGAGTTGGCTTCGCCCGGGTTGTAGACGATGCCGACGCGCTTGGCGTTGGGAACGATCTTCTTGATCAGGTCGACCTGCTTGTCCAGCGCCAGCAGATCCGACACGCCCGTCACGTTGGTGCCCGAGGCGTCCATGCTGGACACGAGCTGGGCGGCAACCGGATCGGTCACGGCGGAATACACCACCGGCACGTCCTTGGTGGCGGCCACGACGGCCTGGGCCGACGGGGTGGCGATGGCCACGATGGCGTCGGGCTTGTCGCCGACGAACTTGCGGGCGATCTGGGCGGCGGTGCCGTTGTTGCCCTGCGCGCTCTGGTACTGCCACTTCAGGTTCTTGCCCGGCTCGTAGCCGGCGGCCTTCAGGGCGTCCTGCACCCCGTCACGCACGGCATCCAGCGCCGGATGCTCGACGATGGCGGTAACCGCCACCGACTTCTGCTGCGCCGACACGGGCGCGGCGATCGCCATCGCCAGCGCCATGGCGCCCACCGTCAGAAAATGTTTTTTCCCGATCAGCATAGATAAGCTCCTTGAACCCTTGGTATTTGTTCATTGTTACGGCTGTTCCGCAGGCTTCCCTGCGGTTCCGGTCCAGCCGTAAAGCCGTATAGTCTAACGTGTCGCAACACAAATTAACTTGGGGGGAATCCCTGAAATGGTGCATGCGCAGCACGCCTGCCCCATGCCGGGGCGAGCGGCGCCAATATACTAAAAGCGCCGCCCCCGCGCGACACGACATCCGCGACATCGTCGTCGCGGCACCTGATTGGCGCCACCCAAAGGCCTTACCATGATCAAACGCGCACTGGGCCGTTCCGGCCTGCAGATCCCTCCCCTGACTTTCGGCGGCAACGTCTTCGGCTGGACCGTCGACGAGGCCGGCACGTTCTCGCTGCTGGACGCCCTGGTTGACGCGGGCCTGAACTTCATCGACACGGCCGACGTGTATTCGCGCTGGGTCCCCGGCAACCAGGGCGGCGAATCCGAAGCCCTGATCGGCAAATGGCTCAAGCGCTCGGGCAAGCGCGACCAGGTCCTGATCGCCACCAAGGTCGGCATGGAAATGGGCCCGGACGCCAAGGGCCTGGCGCCGGCCTACATCCGGCGATCGATCGATGCGTCGCTGGCGCGGCTGCAGACCGACCACGTCGATCTGTACCAGTCGCACAAGGACGACCCCGATACCCCGCTGACCGATACGCTGGGTGAATACGCCAAGCTGATCGCGGCCGGCAAGGTGCGCGCCATCGGTGCGTCCAACTACACGCCAGTGCGCCTGTCCGAAGCGCTGATCGCAGCCGAACGGCACAACCTGCCGCGCTACGAAAGCATCCAGCCCGAATACAACCTATATAGCCGCGAGCCTTTCGAGGCCGGCTTGCAGGCCCTGGTGAAAGCGCAGGACATGGGCACCATCAACTACTACGCGCTGGCCAGCGGCTTTCTCAGCGGCAAATACCGCAGCCCGGCCGACGTCGGCAAAAGCGCGCGCGGCAAGAAGATCGTCGACACCTACCTGAACGACCGCGGCTACCGCATCCTGAAGGCGCTGGACGAAGTCGCCGAAGACGCCGGCTGCACGCCCGCGCAGGCCGCGCTGGCCTGGCAGATCGCGCAGCCGGGCATCACCTCGCCGATCGTCAGCGCCACGTCGCTGGCGCAACTGGATGAATTGGTGAAGGCGGCCAGCCTGACGCTCACGCGTGACCAGTTGGCCAAGCTCAGCCTGGCCAGCGACTGGCGCTGAGGCGGCAGTCGCTACCCGCGGGCCGCCACGCGGCCCGCGGCATGCATCAATCCAGCTTCACCCCCGAATCGCTGACCACCTTGGCCCAGCGCGAGACTTCGCTGTCGACGAACTTGCCGAACTCGGCGCCCGTCAGCGTCGGCACCGACGAGCCGTTGCTTTCCCAGGTTTCCTTGATCTTGGGCGCGTTCAGGGCCTTGGTGATTTCGGCCGTCATGCGGTCCACGGCCTCGGGCGGGGTGCCGGCGGGCGCCCAGATCGCGTACCAGGTCGACACCACGTAGTTCGGCACACCGGCCTCGGCCGCGGTGGGCACGTCGGGCAACGACGGCGAGCGCTTGTCGGCGGCCACCGCCAGCGGCTTGATGGTGCCCGAGCGGATGTGGCCCGACGAAGATCCCAGCCCGTCGAAGGCCAGGTCCACCTGGCCGCCGATCAGCGCGGTCAGCATGGGGCCGGCGCCCTGGTAGGGCACATCCACCAGCTTGATGCCGGTCTGCATGGCGAACAATTCACCGGCCAGATGGTGCGTGCTGCCCTTGCCGGCCGTGCCGAAGTTGATCTCGCCCGGATGCTTCTTGGCATAGTCGACGAATTCCTGCACCGTCTTGACCGGCAGCTTGGTGGCGTTGATGACGACCACCTGCGGCGGCTGCGCCACCAGCGCGACCGGCACGAAGTCTTTCTGGATGTTGTAGTTCAGGCTCTTGTACAGCGACGGCGCCAGCGCGTGGTGCGCGCCGCCCATGAAGAACGTGTAGCCATCGGGCCGGGCCTTGGCCGCCACGCCCGCGCCGACGGTGCCGCCCGCCCCGCCCTTGTTGTCGATGACGACAGACTGCCCCATCTGCAGGGTGAGCTGCTGGGCCAGCGGGCGGGCAAAGGTATCCGTGCCGCCGCCTGCGGGAAAAGGCACGATGAGCGTGATGGGCCGTTCCGGCCAGGATGCGGCGCCGGCGGCGCCGCCAAACCCTGCGGCCGCCGTGGCCAGCAAGGCCGTGGCGAGTATGCGGTATTTCATATTGTCTCCTCTTGCTGCAGCGTGGGGACGGCGCGTTTCCCGCGTCTCGTCTCTTGTGTTTTCTGGATCGGGTGCTGCCAGGGTATTGCGGGGATAGGGTGGACTGGCGTGTTGATCGGGCTCCTTGAAAAAATGCCGGTCCCCAGGGACCGGCACGGTGTCGCGGCGCTACAGCGTTTGATAGGTTTCGCGCAGCACGTTCTTTTGCACCTTGCCCATCGTGTTGCGGGGCAATTGGTCCACGATGTGCAGGCGCTTGGGCACCTTGAAATTGGCGATGCGCGCCTTCAGTTCGGCCTGCATCGCGGCCGCGTCCAGCGACACGCCTTCCTTGGGCACCACCACCGCCACCACCGCTTCGCCGAAGTCCGCGTGTGGCACGCCGATCACGGCCGATTCGGCCACGCCCGGCATGTCGTCGATCAGGGTTTCGATTTCCTTGGGGTAGACGTTGAAGCCGCCGGAAATGATCAGGTCCTTGCTGCGGCCCACGATCGACAGGTAATCGGCCGGCACGTCGCGGCCCGCGGATTCGCCGCCCCAGCGGCCGACGTCGCCCGTCTTGAACCAGCCGTCCGCGGTGAATTCCTCGCGCGTCTTTTCCGGCATGCGCCAGTAGCCCGAGAACACATTGGGTCCGCGCACCTGCACGTTGCCGATCTCGCCCGGCGCCAGCGCAATGCCGGCATCGTCCACCACCCGCACCTGCACGCCCGGCAAGGCTCGGCCCACGGTGCCCGCCAGGCGTTCGCCATCGGCCGGATCGTAGGGGTTGGAGGTCAGCATCACGGTTTCGCTCATGCCGTAGCGTTCGAGAATGGCGTGGCCGCTGCGCTGCGCGAAATCGGCAAAGGTCTCGGCCAGCAGCGGCGCCGACCCCGAGATGAACAGGCGCATGTTGGCGCACAGTTCACGGTTGAAACGCTTGTCGGCCAATAGCCGCACGTAATACGTGGGCACACCCATCATCACAGTGCTTTGCGGCAGGTAGCGCAGCGCCAGATCGGCATCCAGCTTGGGCAGCCAGATCATCTTGGCGCCGGCCAGCAAGGCGCCGTGCGACGCCACGAACAGGCCATGCACGTGGAAGATCGGCAGCATGTGCAGCAGCACGTCGTCCGAACGCCAACCCCAATATTTGTGCAGCACCTGCGCGTTGGACGCCAGGTTGCCGTGCGACAGCATCGCGCCCTTGCTGCGGCCGGTGGTGCCCGACGTGTACAGAATGGCAGCCAGGTCATCCGGCTTGCGCGCCACGGTCTTGAAGGTCTGTGACAAACCGCCCGCGGCATCCAGCAGCGTGCCGCTGCGGTCTTCGTCCAGCGTATAAACATGGGCGCAGCCGGCCTTGTCGGCGGCGCGTTGCACCCAGTCGCGGTTCTTGCTGGCGCACACCACCACGGCGGGTTCGGCATTGCCCAGGAAGTACTCGATCTCGGCTTCGCGATAGGCGGTATTCAGCGGCAGGTACACCAGCCCCGCGCGCAGCGTGGCCAGGTACAGCAGCAGGGCCTCGGGCGATTTCTCGACCTGCACCGCCACCCGCGCGCCCTCGGGCAGCTTGAGCGAGCTGAGCAGGTTGGCCAGGCAGGCGGTGGCCCGGTCGATGTCGTCCCAGGTGTAGGCAAGGTCGGGCGTCTCCAGCGCGACCTGCTTGCGGTTGGCGGGAAATCCGCCTTGCAGCACAGCGTATAGGTTGGCGTTGCTCACCGTATTCAATCTCCGGAAAAAAGAGGGTCTACGCCAGCCAGGAAGGCGCGCACGCCTTCCTTGTGGTCGCGGCTGTCGGCGTAGGAGAAATAATCCTGGTATTCGTCTTCGGTCAAGGCGCCGCCACGGGCCAGCCGGGCGGACAGGCGCTTGTTGATGCGGGCGGCCAGCGGCGCGCCCTGGGCGATGCGCTCGGCGCTGCGGCGCACCTGGGCGGCCACGTCGGCATCGGCCACGATGCGGGTCAAAAGGCCCAGGTCGCGGGCCTCGGCGGCGCCGAACACGCGGCCTTCCAGCAGGATGGCTAGCGTGGCCGCGCGTCCCGCCAGCGCCAGCAGGCCGCGCATTTCATCGGGCGCCATGGGAAAGCCCAGCCGATTGATCGGCACGCCGAAGCGGGCGGATTCCCCCGCGATGCGCAGGTCGCACTGGCTGGCGATTTCCAGCCCGCCGCCCACGCACACGCCGTCGATCTGGGCCACCACCGGCTGCGGGCATTCAGCCACCGCCCGCAGCGCGGGCGCCAGCACCTCGCGGTGATAGCGCTGCACGCCCGCGGCGTCGGCGCGTTCGACCGGAAATTCGCGGATGTCGGCGCCCGCGGCGAAATTGCCGCCCTCGCCGCGGACCACCACGCAGCGCAGCGCGTCGTCCTGCGCGATGCGCGTGAACACATCGCGCAGCTCGTGCCACATGGCCACGGTGATCGCGTTCAGGCGGCCCGGGTGCGATAGCGTCACCCAGGCCAGATGGCCTTCGCGCTGCAACAGCACACGGCCGGCCACGTCGTCTGTCATGTCCCCTCCCGAGTTTGTCTGCGAGCCTGCCGGCATGGCACAGGCCCGCGCTCTTCTGTATTTATTGCCGGGCGGCGCGGCCGTCAGGCCACGCGCCCCACGCTGCGGCTGACCTGGGGCTTGCCATCGTGCAGCCGCGCCAGGTTGTCGTCGAGCTCATCCAGGTCGTACAGGTAGTTGACCATCAGCGCGCACGACTGCTTGAGCCCCTTGGCCGAGGTATCGGCTGCCCAGTTCAGGCGTTCGATGCGCGCGCCGTTGCCCAGGTGAAAGCGCGCCACCGCGTCCACCGGCAGGCCGTTCTTCATGGATTGCAGGTAGTGCGCGGCCAGCCGGAAGGCGGCGCGCTTGACCACGTCGGGCGTCTTTTTCGCCTGCGCGGCGCGCGCCAGCCGGGCCACCCAGCGCTGGCCATCGGGCACGCCGGCACGCTGGCGCGCCTTGGCCCGCGCCTTGTCTTCGCGCACGATGGCCTCGACCGCGTCGGCGTCCAGCTTGCCCAGCCAGTCGGCAAAACCGGGAATCGGCGACAAGGTCGCGAACGACTTGAGCTTGGGCAGCTCTTGCAGCAACTGCTCGACCACGCGCTTGAGCAGGAAGTTGCCGAAGCTGATGCCCTTCAAGCCCGGCTGCGTATTCGAGATGGAATAGAAGATCGCCCAGCGCGCCTTGTCCAGGTCCTGGCTGGGCGCATCGCTGTCCAGCAGCACCTGCACGTTGTCGGCCATCTGGCCGGCAAAGGCGACTTCGACGAAGATCAGCGGCACGCCCGGCATCTGCGGATGGAAATAGGCATAGCAGCGGCGGTCGGGCGCAACCCGGTGGCGCAGGTCGTCCCACGATTTGATCTCGTGCACGGCCTCGTAGATGATCAGTTTTTCCAGCAGCGAGGCGGGCGAATCCCAGGTCAGCGGGCGCAGTTCCAGCAGGCCCACGTCGAACCAGGCCGACAGCAGGCCTTCCAGGTCTTTGTCCAGCGCCTGGATGCCCGCCACCTGCTTGCGCCAGCGCAGCATGTCGGCGCGCAATTCCACCAGGAAGCGCAGCCCCAGCGGCTGCGCATTGAAACGCTTGAACAGGCGCACGCCTTCGCCGGCCTCGCCCGCGAAACTGCCGCGCACCTGCGCCAGCGCGGCCAGCATCAGGCGGCGGTCCTTGCCGTCGGCCGCAGCGTATTGCTCGCACCAGCGCCGCGCCAGCTTGTTGGCGGCCACGTCGGTCAGGCGCGCCTCGAACAGGCGCCGCACTTCGGATTCGCTGGGCAGGCGGCCGCGTTCCCACAGGCGCCCCAGGCGCGTGATCAGGCTGCCGGCCTCGTTGGCGGCCGACTCCACGGTGTCGGGTTCGGGCTCAGGCGTGCGTGCGCCGCGCGCGGGCGCGAGATTGGCGGGTGCGTTCATGGGCGGGTTCCTCAGCAACGGGAAGGTCGGAAAACGGCGTGTCCTGCGGATCGTCGGCGGCCAGGGCGCGCAGCACTTCAAGTTGGCGCATCAGGTGGTGGCGGGCCAGCGCTTCCGCGCGTTCGCCATCGCGAGCACGCAGGGCCTCGAAGATGGCCAGGTGCTCGCCGCAGGATTCCTGGATGCGGCCTGGCCAGGCCAGGCTGCGGTGGCGCGACAGGCTCAGCACCTTGCGCAGGTTGCCCACCATGTCCACCAGCCACTGGTTGCCGGCCAGCGCCTGCACGGCCTCGTGAATCAGGTAGTTGGTCTGGTAGTAGGCGTCGATGCGGCCGGCGGCGGCATGGCCGGCCAGCGCCTCGTGCAGCGGCGCCAGCGCCGCCAGTTGCGCATCGGTGGCCTTGCGCGCGGCTTCGAAGGCGCAGCGGCCTTCCAGCATGGCCATCAGCGGAAAGATGTCTTCGAGGTCTTGCGGGGACAGTTCATTGACAAAGCAGCCGCGGCGCGGCTCCAGCCGCACCAGGCCTTCGGTGGCCAGCACCTTCAGCGCCTCGCGCAGCGGCGTGCGGGAAATGCCAAGTTCGCCGGCCAGTCGCAGCTCGTCGATCCATTCACCGTTGCTGAGCGCGCGGGCGTGGATCATGCCCCGCAGGCGATCCGCGACTTCCAGGTACAGGGCTTGCCGGACGATGGGTTGGGTCATGGGCTGACGGCCGCAATGCGCCGTAATTCATAATTATGAATAAGCCCATCATATCCCTGGCGATCGAATTCCGGCTAGCCGGACAGCTAAGGATTTGCCCTAACCCGCCACGACAGAACGCGCGGGCGGGCAGGGACTTTCGGGGGAATCAGAAGTGCAGAATCCCGTCGACCACGTGGCGGGTCAACGACCGCGCCCAGCGGCGGGCCGGCAGGCCGTACTTGGATTCGACCACCTCGGCGCGCGCCAGCAGCTCGGCCGGCGTGATCGCCAGGCGCGGGCCGGAAAACGCCAGCACGATCTGGTTGCCGGCGTCGATTTCAGGCAGCAGCACGATGCGGTCGTCAAAGGCCTTGGACAGGTTGTCGATGTTCTTGCCGAAGCTTTCGTGGCGGCCGAACAGGTTCACCGCCACCACGCCGACATCGCCCAGCACCCGGCGGCAGTCGCGGTAGAACTTGACGCTGTCGCGCACCGGACCGGCGGCGGACGCGTCGTACAAGTCCACCATCAGCACCGGGCAGCGGCCGGCATTGGCGGGGTCGGCCGCCCAGACGGCGGCATCGTCGTGTTCGACCTTGAGCCGGTTTTCGCCGGGCAGGCGGAAGAACATATGGCAGGCGGCGGTCACGCGCGGGTTCCATTCCACTGCCAGCAAGGGACTGCGCGTGTGCTTGACGCAGAAGCGCGCCAGCGACCCCGCGCCCAGGCCGAACAGGCCGATGGCGTCTTCCTTGGGGGGTTCCAGAAACAGCAGCCAGGCCAGCATCTGGCTGGTGTATTCCAGCACCAGTTCCGACGGGTTCTTGATGCGCATGGCGCCCTGGACCCATTCGGTGTTGAAGTGCAGATAGCGCACGCCGTCCACTTCGGACAGGGTCGGCTGGTCCAGTTCAGAGGGGAATTTGGATTTGTACATGGCGCGATTGTAGGGCCGGCGGATGGGGCCGGCCCCGCCCGCCGCGCGATCAGATGCGCTCGAAGATCGCGGCGATGCCCTGGCCGCCGCCGATGCACATGGTGACCAGCGCGTAGCGGCCCTGCACCCGTTGCAGCTCGTGCAGCGCCTTGACGGTGATGATCGCACCGGTGGCGCCGATGGGGTGGCCCAGGCCGATGCCACTGCCGTTGGGGTTGACCTTGGCCGGGTCCAGCTTCAGCTCGCGGCTCACGGCGCAGGCTTGCGCGGCGAAGGCCTCGTTGGCTTCGATGACGTCCAGTTGGTCGACCGTCAGGCCGGCGCGCTTGAGCGCGGCCTGCGTGGCCGGCACCGGGCCGATGCCCATGATGTTGGGGTCCACGCCGGCATGGGCGTAGGCCACCAGGCGCGCCAACGGCTTGATGCCGCGCTTGGCCGCGACGGATGCGTTCATGAGCACCAGGGCGCCGGCGCCGTCGTTCAGGCCCGACGCATTGCCGGCCGTGACGGTGCCGTTTTCTTTCTGGAACACCGGCTTCAGGCCCGCCAGGCTGTCGGCGGTGACGTCGCGGCGCACGTGTTCATCGGTGTCGAACACGACTTCGCCCTTGCGCGTCTTTTGCACCACCGGCACGATCTGGTCGCGGAAATAGCCGGCCTCGATGGCGGCGGCGGCGCGGCGGTGCGATTCTGCGGCCAGCGCGTCCTGGTCCTGGCGGCTGATGCCGAACTTGGCGGCCACGTTCTCGGCGGTGACGCCCATGTGCATGCGGCCGAAGGGATCCGACAGCGCGCCGGTCATCATGTCCTGCATGACACTGTCGCCCATGCGCGCGCCCCAGCGCTGGGCCGGCGCGATGTATGGCGCGCGGCTCATGCTTTCGGCGCCGGCGCCGATGGCGATCTCGGCGTCGCCCAGCAGGATGGTCTGCGCTGCCGACACGATGGCCTGCAGGCCCGAGCCGCACAAGCGGTTGACGTTGAAGGCCGGCGTTTCCTTGGCGATGCCGGCGTTCATGGCCGCCACGCGCGACAGGTACATGTCGCGCGGTTCGGTATTGATGACGTGGCCCACGGCAACGTGGCCGATTTCGTCGCCCGAGACGCCGGCGCGCTCGAGCGCCGCGCGGATGACGGTGGCGCCCAGGTCGCAGGGCGGCACGTCTTTGAGCGCCCCGCCGAAATCGCCGATGGCGGTACGGACGGCAGACGCGACGATGACTTCATTCATGGTGTTTCCTCCTTGTAATGCGTTCCATCATACCCGCGCGCCCGGGGGCCTTACCGGGCACCGCCGGCCCCGCCGATCGATTATCGGACAGACATCCAGCGATCGCTGATTCATATCGCCCGCCCGGAAAAAAATATTGGACACGCCTCGCGCCGCTCGCGGATAGTGGCCTCTCGCCGCGCCTGCCCGGCGCCCGCCCGACCCGGACCCCGCCCCATGATCGATACGCTGGACCTGACCGCCATTCCCCCGCAAGACGAAGCGCTGCGCACCGAGGTCCGCGCTTTCCTGGCCGAGGCCCTGGACGGCCTGGCGCCGGACCAGCGGGCCCGCTCATGGATGGGGTATGACGCCAGCTTCAGCCGCCAGCTGGCCGAACGCGGCTGGCTGGGCCTGACCCTGCCGCGCGAATATGGTGGCGCAGCGCGCGGCCATTTCGCACGCTTCGTGCTGTCTGAAGAACTGCTGGGTGCGGGCGCACCGGTATCGGCGCACTGGATCGCGGACCGCCAGAGCGCGCCGCTGATTCTCAAGCTGGGCACGACGGCCCAGAAAGCCTTCTACCTGCCGCGCATCTGCCGCGCCGAGGCCTTTTTCTGCATCGGCATGAGCGAACCCGGCTCGGGCTCGGACCTGGCCAGCATCCGCTCCCGGGCCGAACCGGTGCCCGGCGGCTGGCGGCTGAACGGCAGCAAGGTCTGGACCACCAACGCGCACCGCTCGCACTACATGATCGCGCTGGTGCGCACGTCCGGCACGTCGGAAGATCGGCACCAGGGCCTGTCGCAGGCCATCATCGACCTGTCATTGCCAGGCATCACCATCCGCCCCATCCGTGATCTGGCCGGCGATGCGCATTTCTCGGAAGTGTTCTTCGACAACGTCGAACTGGCGCCCGACGCGCTGATCGGCGAGGAAGGCGCGGGCTGGGCCCAGGTCAACGCCGAACTGGCGTTCGAACGCAGCGGACCCGAACGTCTGTATTCCAGCATCGCGCTGCTGCAATGTTGGCTGGCGCACTGCCGCGGCGAGGACCGCACGGACAGCCCCGACGCCGCGCTGCTGGGGTCCGTGCTGTCGCAGATGGCGGTGCTGCGCGCGATGTCGCTGGCCGTGGCGGGCAAGCTGGCCGCGGGCCAAAGCCCCGCCATCGAAGCGGCGCTGGTGAAGGACCTGGGCACCGAGCTGGAACAGGACATTCCACGCCTCATCGCCGACGCGCTGGGCCGGCGCCCCGACCGCCCGCCCCCCGCGCCGCTCGTGCGCACGCTGGCCTACCTGGAGCAGGCCGCCCCCACGTTTTCGCTGCGCGGCGGCACCCGCGAAATCCTGCGCGGCATCATCGCGCGCGGCCTCGGCCTTCGATAAGGACACCCCATGGATTCCCTTTTTGGCGATGCGGCCGAACGCCTGTTCGCCCAGACCAGCACCCCCGACCTGATCCGCCGCGCCGAACTGGGCCAGCCGCCCATCGCCGCCTGGCAGGCCTGCGAGGCCGCCGGCTTTGCCGATGCGCTGGTACCCGAGGCGCAGGGCGGCGCGGGGTTGATGCTGGCCGATGCACTGCCGCTGGCCACCGCCGCCGGTCGTCACCTGTGCCCCTACCCCATCGTCGACACGATGCTGGCGCGCGCCTGGCTGGCGCAAGCGGGCGCCACGCAATCCCGTGGTTCGATCGCGCTGGCGCCGCATGGCTGGACCTTGCAAGGCCGTCGCGTCACCGGCGTCCAGGTGCCCTGGGTACGCAGCGCCGATGCGGTGCTGGCGCGTATCGACGGCCAGGCCTGGCTCTTGCCGGTGGCCCGGGCCGCGATCGCCACCGACGGCGTGCATGGCTGCCTGGCCGCCCCCGCGCGCTGGTCGCTGGACGACGGCGAACGCATCGACGCGCCCGCCGGCCTGCCCGCATTGGAAACCCTGACGGCCACGGCCTGTGCCGGTTTGATCGCCGGCGCCATGGACCGGGTATTGGCGATGACGCTGGACTACGCCAACACGCGCAGCCAGTTCGGCAAACCCATCGGCCGCTTCCAGGCCGTGCAACAGCAGATCAGTATCATGGCCGAGCAGGTCTGGGCGGCGCGCATGGCGGCGCAACTGGCCTTCCAGGGCCTTGCCCGCTGCGGCCTGCCGCAGCCGCTACTGGCCGCATTGGGCAAGGCCCGCGCCAGCCAGGCGGTCGCGCGGGTGGCCGACATCGCGCATGCGGTGCACGGCGCCATCGGCATCACCGACGAATGCGACCTGCAGCTGTATACGCGGCGGTTGCGCGAATGGCGCCTCGCGGCAGGCACCGAGTCGTACTGGCACGAGCGTATCGGCACGCAAGCCCTGGCCAGCGGCCTGGATGCGCTGCCGTTCCTGCGTGAAGCCCTGTTCGACAAGGAAGCAGCCTGACGTCTTACGCGCCCTGCCCCAGCATGCTGTCGCGCAACCGCAGCACCGACGCGCACGACGTGCCCCGATGCGTCACCAGCGACAGCGACAACGCATTGCGCGCCTCCGTATCCGTCAGCGCCACGAACGCCACGTGCGGCGTGGAATAGGCCCGCGTCACGCCCGGCACCAGCGCCAGGCCCATGCCGCTGGCCACCAGGCTGACCAGCGTCTGCACCTGGATCGCCTCCTGGCTGATATGCGGTGAAAAGCCGGCCTTGCGGCACAGCGCCTGCGTCACGCCGTGCAGCCCCGGCACCTTGGCCGGCGCATACGTCACGAAGCTCTCACCGCGCGCGCGGGCCAGGTCTACCGGCCCGCCGCCCGCCAGCGGATGCCCTGCCGGCACCGCCAGAATCAGGTCGTCGCGCTCGACCACCCAGGATTCCAGCGCCGTGCCCTCGGCCAGCGGGCCGCGCACCAGGCCGGCGTCGATCTCATTGGCGCGCAGCATCGCCGCCAACCCCACCGTGCTGTCTTCGCGCAATTCCAGCTGCACGTCGGGATATTGCGCGCGAAACGCCGGCAGGCAGCGCGGCAGCAGCATGTAGGTGGCCGACCCGACAAAGCCCAGGCGCAACGTGCCCCACTCGCCCAGCGCCACGCGGCGCGCGGCCTGGCGCGCCTGGTCGGTGTGGAACAGCGCGCGGCGGGCATCGGCCATCAGGGCATCGCCCGCGGGCGTCAGCGTCACGCCCTTGGCACCGCGCACCAGCAGCGGCACGCCCACCGCGTGTTCGAGTTTCTGGATCGACACCGACAGCGCGGGCTGCGCGATGTGCAGCGCGTCGGCGGCGCGGCGGTAGCTACCCAGTTCGGCAATGGTGACGAACTGGCGCAACTGCCGTAGATCGATAGCCATAACGGATTCCATATCAAGCAATACCGAAGCCATATTAGACGCGTATACGCCACGCCGATAGGATTCCCGCCATGACCTCCCCTTCCCCCTCCCTTGCCCACGCCGCCGCGCTGGGCGGCGTGCGCGTGCTGGACCTGACGTCGGTCGTGTTCGGTCCGTACGCTTCGCAGATCCTGGCCGACTACGGCGCCGACGTCATCAAGGTGGAGGCGCCCGGTGGCGATTCCACTCGCCGCACCGGCCCCGCGCAGGAACCCGGGCTGGCCGCCATTTTCCTGGGCCTGAACCGCAACAAGCGCAGCGTGGTGCTGGACCTGAAGCAGGACGCCGCGCGCCAGGCCCTGCTGACGCTGGTAGACCGGGCCGACGTGCTGATGCACAGCATGCGGCCGGCCAAGATGGCCGCGCTGGGCCTGGACCCGGCCACGCTGTGCGCCCGCAATCCGCGGCTGGTGTATGCGGGCCTGTACGGCTTTGGCGCGGGCGGCGCCTACGACGGCCGGCCCGCCTACGACGACATCATCCAGGGCCTGGCGGGCTTTGCCGACCTGGCCAACCGCCAGACCGGCACGCCGCGCTACCTGCCCACGGTGGCCGCCGACAAGACCTGCGGCCTGGTTGCCGCGCACGCCATCCTGGCCGCGCTGTTCCAGCGCGAACGCACCGGCCTGGGCCAGCAGCTGGAAGTGCCCATGTTCGAGACCATGGCGTCCTACGTGCTGGTCGAGCATTACTACGGCCGCCACCTGGCCGATACGCCCGACGGCCACCCCGGCTATCCGCGCGTGCTGACTCCCTGGCGCAAGCCCTGCCGCACGGCCGACGGCGACGTCTGCCTGATGCCCTACACCGACGCCCATTGGCGCAACCTGTTTGTCGCCACCGGCCACCCTGACCTGGCAGACGACCCGCGCTTTGCCGACATCACCTCGCGCACCCGCCACATCGAAACCCTGTACGAACTGCTGGCCGGCATCGTTGCCGCGCACCCCACGGCCCATTGGCTGGCGCTGTGCGAACAACTGGAAATTCCCGCCGCCCCCGTCAACCGCCTGGAAGACCTGGAAAACGATCCGCACCTGCGCAGCGTGGATTTTTTTCAGCCGCTGCAAAGCGAATCCGGCAGCGGCTATCGCTTCACCCGCAACCCCGTGCGGCTGCAACGTTCAGAGGTGCCCCCCGCCATGCCGCCGCGGCTGGGCGAGCACACCCGTGACGTGCTGCGCCAGGCCGGCCTGGACGACGCCGGCATCAACGCCCTGCTGCACAGCGGCGCGGCACAGCAGGCCGAGACCCCTTCCGTTTCCTTCAAGGATCCCGCATGACCGCAGACCGCAACGCCCCCGCCCAGCTCGGCCAGGGCTTCTACTGGCAGGACCTGACCGTCGGCCAGCGCTTTCGCACTTTCCGCCGCACCGTCACCGAAACCGACATCGTCAACTTCATCAGCGTCACCGGCATGCTGGAAACGATCTTCATCGACGCCACCTATGCGCACGGCGCCATCCAGGGCCGCCCCGCGCCCGGCGCGCTGACCTACGGCCTGATCGAAGGCCTGATCATGCAGGGCATGGTGCAGGGCACCGGGCTGGCACTGCTGGAAGTGCACAAGAAGATGCTGGCGCCGGTCGTGGCCGGCGACACCGTCTGGGCCGAGATCGAAGTGACCGGCGTGCGCCCGACCTCGCAACACAATCGAGCAGTCGTCTCGTCCACCATCGATGTCTATAACCAGCACGGCAAGGCCGTCATGACCTACACCGCCACGCGCATGCTGGCGGGCCGGCCGGATCGGAAGCCGGACTGAAACGCCCATTTTTCCGGCACCCAGCGGACAAGCGCCCCACCCAGAGGACACTGCCGCGCAGAGGCCCCGCCACGCGGTATGCCGCAGGCAACGGCCTCATCCCAAGAAAAGCACAAGGAGACAACCATGAAGCACGCATTGCGCGCGGCCTTGCTGGCCGTCCTGGCGCTGGCCGGCGCCCCCGCCGCCCAGGCCGCCTGGCCCGAACGTCCCATCACGATGGTGGTGCCCTTCCCGCCCGGCGGCCCCACCGACCTGGTCGCGCGGGTGCTGGCCAAGCAGTTGACCGACCAACTGGGCCAGACCGTGGTGGTGGAAAACAAGGGCGACGCCAACGGCAACATCGGCATGCAGTACGCGGCCGCCGCCAAGCCCGACGGCTACACGGTGCTGTACAACACCTCGTCGATCGCGCTCAGCCCCAACCTGTACCGCTCGCTGGCATTCGATCCGGTCAAGGATTTCACGCCGGTTTCGTCCACCGCCGTGATTCCGCTGGTGTTGCTGGTGCACCCGTCGGTGCCCGCCAAGGATGCGCAAGGCTTCGTGGACTACGCGCGCCGGCATCCGGGCAAGCTGTCCTATGGATCGGCGGGCGCGGGCAACGTCACGCACCTGGGCGCCCTGCTGCTGCTACGTTCGCTGCAGATCGATGCCGTGCACGTGCCGTACCGCGGCAGCGCGCCGGCCATGACCGACCTGGTCGGCGGCCAGGTGCAGTTGATGACCAATACGTTGAATGATTCGCTGGGCTTCATCCGCGAAGGCAAGCTGCGGGCACTGGCCGTCACCAGCCGCACGCGCAGCGAGCAACTGCCCGACGTGCCCACGGTGGCGGAAACGGTGGCGCCCGGGTTCGAGATGGGGGCCTGGCAAGGCGTGGTAGTGCCAGCCGGCACGCCGGACGCGGTGGTGCAGAAACTCAACGCCGAAATCCGGCGCGCGTTGCAGTCGGAACAGATGCAGAAGCAGTTGAAGGTACAGGGCGCGCAGGCCCTGGGGTCGACGCCCGGGGAATACGGCGCCTACATCAAGAGCGAGATCCAGCGCTGGGGCGCGGTCATCAAGGAGGCCGGCGTCAAGCTGGATTGAAGCGCTGGGCAATGGCGGGCGATCGGGCCGGGCGCAAACGCCCGGCAAGATACCGCCGCGCCGGGGCCTGCCCGGACCGGCGCCCTGGGCCTTAGCGGCCGGCGGCCTTGGCGCTCAGGCCGTTGGCCACGCCCATGTCGGTCTTGGGCACGTCGCGGATCAGCACGCGCACGTCTTCACCCGAAATGCCGATGCTGTCGCACACGGCCTGGTTCAGCGCCGCGATCAGGGCGGATTTCTTGGCCTCGTCGCGCCCTTCGATCAGCGCGGCGTCCACGCGGGCCATGGCGCGGCCGATCTCGCCGGCCACGATCACGTGTTCGGCCGGCACTTCCTGCAAGACGATGCGCACGCTGGCCAGCGGCGCGGCAATGCTATCCACCACCGCCTGCGAGGCCGCCTTCAGCAAGGCGGTCTTCTGGGCGGCCGAGTGGCCCTGCATGATCTGGACATTCAAAATAGGCATGACGGGTTCCGATATTCCGAATAGGGACGAACCGGCGTTCCGTGCCGGCCAGCCATCATATCCGGAGCCGGCGCCAGGGCAAGCCCTGGCGCGCGGCAAGCGGCCGCGGGTCGCCGGCCGCCGGATCGCCGGCCGCCACGCCTTCAGGCGGCTTCGCCCCGCTTGGCCGGCTGGGGCTGGCCTTCCAGCTCAGCCTTGGCGGGCGTGCCGTCGGCAGCCGGCGCAGCGTTGGCCGCGCCCTCGCCTGCCACGGGCTGGCCCGAAGCCGGTTCGCCCGCCCCGGGTTGACCCGTGCCACTGGCTTGCGCTGCGTCGCCTGCCGCCGCCTCGGTGGACGATTCCGCCAGCACCGGCGTCACCAGTTCCACCACCTTCTTGCGCGACAGCATGCCCAGGAACTCGTCGTT
Organism: Achromobacter sp. FW305-C-28; assembly: GCF_058783235.1. Lineage (NCBI taxonomy): Bacteria > Pseudomonadati > Pseudomonadota > Betaproteobacteria > Burkholderiales > Alcaligenaceae > Achromobacter > Achromobacter sp. FW305-C-28. The sequence continues at coordinate 70,362 of NZ_JBYSYL010000019.1, forward strand.
CTCGCCCGTCACCGCCACCGGCTGGTCGCTGTGCACCAGTTGCGCCAGCACCTCTCCCAGGCCGGCCGTGGCCGGCACCGAAGCCAGGTCCTCGACAAAGCGCGACACGTCGCGCCCGCCTTCGCGCACGGCCTGTTCAGCCGCCACCAGCGTCAGCACGCCGGCCAGGCGCTTGCCGTCCAGCACCGGCGCGTATTCATAGTTCAAGGCGCGCATGCGATCCACGGCGTGCGCGGGACGCGAACGCATGGTCAGCGTCAGGCGCGCCGGGTTCACCGCGTGGGTCGCGTTCAGCACCTTGGTGCGGTTCACGTCCTGCAGGAACGACTGCACGTAATCGTTGGCCGGGTTCAGCAGAATGTCTTCCGGCGTGCCTTCCTGCACCAGTTCGCCATCTTTCAGGATGGCGATGCGGTTGCCCAGGCGCAGGGCCTCGTCCAGGTCATGCGTGATGAAGACGATGGTCTTGTTCAGCTTGGATTGCAGCTGCAGCAGCTGGTCCTGCATCTCGCGGCGGATCAGCGGGTCCAGCGCCGAGAAGGCTTCGTCCATCAGCAGGATTTCGGCATCGGTGGCCAGCGCGCGCGCCAGGCCCACCCGTTGCTGCATGCCGCCCGACAATTGATGCGGATACTGCTGCTCGAAGCCCGACAGACCCACCTGGTCCAGCCATTCGCGAGCGCGCTTTTCGCGTTCGGCGCGGCCCACGCCCTGCACGGTCAGGCCGTACGCGGCGTTGTCCAGCACGGTGCGGTGCGGGAACAGGCCGAAGCGCTGGAACACCATGCTCATCTTCTTCTGGCGGAAGGTTTCCAGGTCGCGCTTGTTCAGGCTCACCACGTCCACGCCATCGACCAGGATGTGGCCCGCGCTGGGCTCGATCAGGCGATTGAAGTGGCGGATCAGCGTCGACTTTCCCGAGCCCGACAGGCCCATGATGACGTAGATGCTGCCTTCGTCGATCGACAGGCTGATGTCGCGCAGGCCCAGCGTGTGGCCGCTTTCGGCCAGCAGCGCTTCCTTGGTCATGCCGTCCTGGGCGGCCTTCAGCCACTTCTTCGGATGCGGTCCAAAAATCTTGTAGATGTTCTTGACTTCGATCTTGCTCATCGCTGGCCTCCCATGCGCATGCGCTGTCCATACGATTGCGTGATCCGGTCGAACAGCACGGCCAGCACCACGATGCCCAGTCCGGCCAGCAGGCCGCGGCCCACCTCCAGACGGTTGATACCCAGCAAGACTTCATAGCCCAGGCCGCGCGCGCCGATCATCGAGGCGATCACCACCATGGACAGCGCCATCATCGTGGTCTGGTTGATGCCGGCCATGATGTTGGGCAGGGCCAGCGGCAACTGCACGCCGAACAGCTGCTGGCGTGGATTGGCACCGAAGGCGCGCGAGGCTTCCAGCACTTCGCGGTCGACCAGGCGGATGCCCAGGTCGGTCAGGCGGATCAGCGGCGGCACGGCGTAGATCACGGTGGCGATGATGGCGGGAATCTTGCCCAGGCCGAACAACATCACCACGGGGATCAGATACACGAAACTGGGCATGGTCTGCATCACGTCCAGCACCGGCAGCATGATCGAACGCAGCCAGTTCACGCGCGCCATCAGCACGCCCAGCGGAATGCCGATCACGACCGACAGGCCGGCCGCCATGATCATCAGCGCCAGCGTCTGCATGCCGGCGTCCCACAGGCCCAGCACGCCGATGACGCACAGCAGCGCGCCCATGGCCAGGCTCAGCACGATACGGCGGCTGACCAGCCAGGCGATGACGACGGTGACGGCCACGACGGCCCACCAGGGCGAGCTGCGCAGCAGCTGCTCCAGCCAGACCAGCGCGTGCAGCACGGGCTGCGACAGCGTTTCCAGCGTGTCGGCGTAGTTGGTGACGAGATGATCGACGAAACCGTCGATGGCTCCCCGCACTTGGCGGGCAGGAATAATTTCAGGAAACATGCTTTCGACTCCATTTCAGCGCGTACGCCGCAAGGGCGCGCCGCTGGCGCAGGAGAAAATGCTCCTGCGCATTGCCCGCGCATGCGGGCCCTGTGCCGGCCGAAGGGCTTTTTCCCCTTGGGGGCATCCCAAGGGGAAAAAGTCCAACTGGCGGCGCGCCCGGGCGGAGGATGCCCGGGCGGCTGCGCCGCCGAGGATGGCGGCGGGCGGTTACAGCGCGCTTTGCACGCGCCCGGCGACGTCAGCGGGAACCCATTTGTTCCAGACGTCGGGCTTGGTCTTCAGGAACCACTTGGCCACGGCGGCAGCGTCGTCACCGGACTCTTCCATGTGGGCCAGGGTTTCCGTCATCACGGGCAGCGGCACCGAGACCTTGGACAGGAATTCGGTCAGCACCGGCGCTTCCTGCGAGAACTTGGTATTCACGGCCGTGAAGACGGGGTTGTCGGGATAGGCGCTGGGCTCGGGCTTGGCGCACTTGGGCGACGTCAGGCACTTGTGCTTTTCGGCGTCGTAGGGCGGCAGGTCCAGTTTGACCAGGTCCATCGCGCCCACCAGCGGCGTGGGCGACCAGTAATAGAACACCACGTTCTGCTTGCGCTTGTAGGCCGACATCAGGGCCGCCTTCTGCGCCGCGCCCGTGCCGGGCGAGTACAGCGTGAACGAATCATCCAGCTTCAAGGCATGGAACAGGTTGGTGCTGGCGACTTCGCAGCCCCAGCCCGCCGGGCAGCCGTAGAAACGGCCCTTGCCGGGTTCCTCGGGGTCCTTGAACTTGTCCTTGAACTTGGGCAGGTCGGCCGCGGACTTCAGTTCGGGCAGGCGCTCGGCCGTGTAGCGGGGGATGTACCAGGCCTCGCCGCCCATGTAGAGATCGCCGACCCGCTTGACGCGGCCGGTCTTTTCAGCGCGCTCCCAGGGTTCGGCAACGCTGTTCAGCCAGATCTCGGTATTGATATCCAGGTCGCCGCGCTCGAGCGCGGCCAGGGCGGGCAAGGTCTCGGTGGGCAGGGTTTCGGTTTTGCAGCCGTAGCCCTTTTCCATGATGAATCGTTCAACATCGACCAGAACCAGGTTGGATTCCCAGTTCATGGCGCCGAAGTTGATCGGACGCTTGAGTTCGCATTGCGGGGCATCGGCGGCTTGGGCCGTGCCAGCAAAGGCGAGCAAGACGGCCGCGGCGGCCAGGGTCTTGACGGGGGTGAAACGCATTGGCTTTTGCCTCCATAGGTTCAGGGACACGGCGGCGCGAAAACCAGCCGTGCCATGGAGCTAAGGGGGTTGTGCGGAAGACGGGCAGAACCGCCAATACAAACCGACACTAGCAACAAGAGGATCCGCAGGGTGCGGGGTCTTGCAAGACAGGAGTCTCAAAAACTAAGTTTTCGAGAACCCACAGAAAGTGAACAAACTGAAAGAAGAAGGCAGCATCTTAAACGAAATTGACGCACGACCCAACCCCAAGCCTGAATGAAACGGATACATTCCGGCCCAAAAACGTGCGGGACAACCCGGATTCCCAAGAGGCGATTCCTCGATTTTCCCTGGGGAATCGCCTGCCGAAAATGCCGATACATTTAGTTAATGTTTTGTTCGTATAAATACATTTAAGGGGCAAATCCGGGCTGGAATTGCGCCTGAATCGCGCTCGGATCGCGCCCAAAACACGTCCTATTCAGCTCATATTCAGCATCAAATCAGCCTTCAAATCGGGCCGGATTCGATCGAGAACAGGATCGAATCCGGCCCCCGAAAGCCAACGGATCGCGGCCCGGACGCCGCCCCGACACCGGCGGTTCAGGCCTTTTGTCCGTCCTCGCTGCGGTACATATAGTCGCGCCGCCACGGGTAGGCCAGATCGACGGGGTTGTCCAGTTCGTCAGACCGTCCGCCCGCTGGCGGCTGGCCCAGTATCTGGTGCAGCGCGATCCACCCATGCTCGAACGCCATGGCGCAGCCGGCCAGGTACAGCCGGTAGGCCCGCAGCGAACGCGCGCCCTGCTCGCCGCTCAGGATCTGCGCGGCCTCGGGCAGGCGCGCTTCCAGCGCATCGCTCCAGGCCCACAGCGTGCGGGCGTAGTGCGGCCGCAGGTTTTCCACGTCCACCTCCTCCAGTCCGCCGTTGGTCATGGCTTCCATGACCACGCTGATGTGCGTCAGTTCGCCGCCCGGGAAGATGTACTTTTCGATGAACTCGCCCATGCCGTTGCCCAGTTCGGCGTTGTAGACGCCGGCCGCGGTGATGCCATGGTTCATGATCAGCCCGCCCGGCTTGAGCAGGCGGCGCAGCTTGGCGAAATAGCCTTCCAGCTGGGCCCGGCCAACGTGCTCGAACATGCCCACCGACGCAATCTTGTCGAACGGCACCGCCTCGTCCAGCTTGCGGTAGTCCAGCAGTTCCATCCGCACCCGGCCCGACAGGCCCTTGTCCTGGATCAGCTTGGTGACGTGGGCGTGCTGGTTGCGCGACAGCGTGATGCCCGTGGCATCCACGCCGTAATGTTCAGCGGCCCACAGCAGCAGCCCGCCCCAGCCGGCGCCCACATCCAGGAAGCGCTCGCCCGGCTGCAGGCGCAGCTTGCGGCAGATGTGGTCGAGCTTGGCCTCTTGCGCCTGGGCCAGGTTCATGTCCGCCGTGCGGTAGTAGGCGCAGGAATAGACCCGGCGCGGGTCCAGCCACAAGGCGTAGAAATCGTCGGAAAGATCGTAGTGGAATTCGATCTGGCGGGCGTCGCGCTCGACCGAATGGCGCCACACCGACATCACCTTGCGCACCAGCTCCGTCAGCCAGCCGCCGCGCGCCGCATCCACCGGCGACCCCGGCAGCATCGCCGATGCCGCCGCCATCACGTCGCGCATCGAACCTTCGATATCGATGCGGCCTTCGACGTAATCCTGCCCCAGCACGCCCACCGCGCCTTCGGCCAGATGGGCCAGCGCCGTCTTGTCATGCGTGACGAACCGGACCTGCGGGTCCGGCGGCCCCACCACGGTGCCGTCGGGCAGCACCAGCTGAACAGTCACGGGCAAGGCCTGGAGCTTGCGTTCCACAACAGACAACAAAGGACTCACAGCATCTCCTCTGAAATACGTACGGACACGTCGAACTGTATCGGAAATCTGTTGCAATTTGCGTGTAAGGTGCCCCGTGATACAGTCATTGGCTTGGCGCAAATCGTGCAATAAAGCCCGACGCACCCTGTCCCTCGCTCCGTGTTCCCCGCGCGACCCTTCGCGATCCACATGCCCCCAACACTCTCATCCCGCGGCTCCCTGCCGGGCTGGCTCATTCTCATGGGCGCCCTGACGGCTATCGGCCCCTTCGCCATCGACATGTACCTGCCGGCGTTCCCCACGATCGCGGCGAACCTGGGGGTGCCGCGCGGCGACGTCGAACGCACGCTCGCCACCTACCTGATCGGCCTGGCGCTGGCGCAGGTGTTCTACGGCCCGATGGCCGACCGCTTTGGCCGCAAGCCGCCGCTGATGGTGGGCCTGGCGCTGTTCATGATTGCGTCACTGGGTTGCGCCCTGGCCGGCTCGGTCGAAGCGCTGACCGGCTGGCGCGTGGTGCAGGCGATGGGCGGCGCGGCCGGCATCGTCATCCCGCGCGCGGTCATTCGCGACCACTACGAAACCCACGAAGCCGCGCGCGCGATGTCGCTGCTGATGCTCATCATGGGCCTGGCTCCCATCCTGGCGCCCCTGGCGGGCGGCCAACTGCTGGCCATCACCAGCTGGCGCAGCCTGTTCTGGGTCATGCTGGCCGGCGGCGCCATGCTGATGACCGCCGTGACCCTGATCATGAAGGAATCGCTGGCGCCCGAACGCGTGGTGCCGCTGCGCTGGCAGACCATTCTGCATAACTACCGGGCGCTGTTCGCCCACCGCGGCTTCATGTCGCACAGCCTGGCCGGCGGCTTTGGCCAGGCCGGCATGTTCGCCTACATCATCGGCTCGCCGCGCGTCTTCATCGAACTCTACGGTGTCGATCCCAAGTACTACGGCCTGCTGTTCGGCACCAACGCCCTGTCGCTCATCATCTGCTCGCAGATCAGCGCGCGCTTGCTGCGCACCCACACCCCGCGCCAATTGCAGCGCCGCGCCCTGACCACGCTGGCCGCGGCCAGCCTGGCCGCGGTCGGCCTGACCCTGGTCGGCTGGATGACGCTGCCGCTGCTGATGACCTGCCTGATCTGCTACATGGGCAGCCAGGGCTTCGTCAATCCCAATTCGGCGGCGCTGGCGCTGTCGGACCAGGGCAAGCGCCTGGGCGCCGCATCGGCGCTTTTGGGGACGCTTCAACTATCCTGCGGCGCCCTGGCGGGTTTTGCCGTCAGCGCCTGGCAGACCGACAGCGCGCTGCCCCTGACCACCACCCTGGCGACCTGCGCCTGCCTGTCCTGGATTTCCGGCCGCGTGGCGCAATCGCACACCGCCTAGCCCTACCGCTTGATTTGTTTGGCTTTTTCGTATTAGAATCTACGTCTTCACATGAAGTTTCCCGTGCTGGACTACTATGCTTTGTAGTTCAACACTCTGACCCCCAAACCGCGTTTTGTGCAGGCGGATGGCAGGCAGCGGGTATAAGCACTGGGCGGAATCCCAGGCACCGGGCGAAAACCCGGTTTTCCAGATTCCCCCTCATCCACTAAGACTGGGTGGCCGGCAGAATGCTGCAACATGCAGCGTTCACAGCCCGGCGGCTGAAACCCTGTCTACCCCCCCGGCGATGCGCGCAAGAACGACATAAAGAGGTGCATCCATGGCACGCGTATGCCAAGTGACCGGCAAAGGCCCGATGGTGGGCAACAATGTTTCGCACGCGAACAACAAGACCAAGCGTCGCTTCCTGCCCAACCTGCAATCGCGCCGGTTCTGGGTTGAAAGCGAAAACCGCTGGGTGCGTCTGCGCGTCTCGGCCAAGGCCATTCGCACGATCGACAAGAACGGCATCGACGCCGTGCTGGCCGACATGCGTGCCCGCGGCGAACTGGCCTAATCGGCCCCCCGCCAATTTGACATACTAGGAGCACGACATGGCCAAAGGTATCCGCGAAAAGATCAAGCTCGAGTCGACTGCCGGCACGGGTCATTTCTACACGACCACCAAGAACAAGCGCAACATGCCCGAGAAGATGCTGATCAAGAAATTTGATCCGGTCGCTCGCAAGCACGTGGACTACAAGGAAACCAAGCTGAAGTAATTCAGCCGGTATTCCGTAAGTCGAAAAGGCCCTGCATCGCAGGGCCTTTTTCATTGGCGCCTGGCGCGGCGCCCCCTTGGCGTTTTTCCCAGGATGGCCCGTTTTCCTTGGCGAGCGGCGTCGCCCATGCTTCAATTGGGCCGAAACCGACCCCGCGCCGGCCATCGTCACCCTGCCCAGCGCGGCTTCATTCAAGCCCTCCAGCCTGCGATACCCGCCATGCTCCGTCCCTGCCTGACCCTGCTGCGCCGCGCGCTTGCCCCCGCGCTCCTGGCCCTGGCGCTGACTCCGGTCGCGTCCGCCAAAGACACGGAACCGCCGATCCGCATCGGCGAGATCAACAGCTACAAGGCCATCCCAGCCTTCCTGGGCCCCTACAAAAAGGGTTGGCAGCTGGCCGTGGAAGAGGTCAACGCGGCAGGCGGCGTGCTGGGCCGCAAGCTGGAAGTGATCTCGCGCGACGACAACGGCAATCCGGGCGACTCGGTGCGCGCGGCGCAAGAACTGCTGGCGCGCGAAAAGGTGGACCTGCTGTTTGGCGGCTTTTTGTCCAACACCGGATTGGCCCTGACCGACTTCGCCAAGCAGCAGCAGGTGTTCTTCCTGGCCGCCGAACCGCTGACGGACAAGATCACCTGGCAGGAAGGCAACCGCTACACCTACCGCCTGCGGCCATCCACCTGGATGCACGTGGCCGCCCTGGCGCCCAAGGCGCTGGCGCTGCGCAAGAAGCGCTGGGCCATCGTCTACCCCAACTACGAATACGGACAGTCCGCCGTGGCCACCTTCAAGGCCATGATGAAGTCGTTCCAGTCCGACGTCGAATTCGTCGCCGAACAGGCCGTGCCGCTGGGCAAGGTGGACGCGGGCGCCGTGGTGCAGGCGCTGGCCGACGCCAAGCCGGACGCGATCTTCAACGTGCTGTTCGCCGCCGACCTGACGCGCTTCGTGCGCGAAGGCAACACCCGCGGCCTGTTCGAGAACCGCGCCGTGGTCTCGGTGCTGTCCGGCGAACCCGAATACCTGGACCCCCTGGGCGCCGACACGCCCACCGGCTGGATCGTCACCGGCTACCCCTGGTACGCCATCGACACCCCGGCCAACAAGACCTTCGTCGAGGCCTACCGCAAGCGCTACAACGAAACGCCCAAGGTCGGCTCGGTGGTCGGCTACGCCTCGCTCATGTCGATCGCCCAGGGCCTGAAGGCCGCGGGCCAGGTCGACACCGAAAAGCTGGTCGACGCCTTCGCCGGCCTGAAAGTGGACACCCCCTACGGCCCCATCCAGTACCGCAAGATCGACCACCAGTCGACCATGGGCGTGTACGTCGGCGTCACCGCCGTGGAAGACGGCAAGGGCATCATGAAGGACTTCGCCTACATCGACGGCGCCCGCCTGCAGCCGCAGGACGAACAAGTGCGCAAAATGCGCCCGGCCCACTGACGCGCCGGCCCCGATGAGCCTGTCCGGGCTGCTGTCGCAGCTGCTCAACGGCCTGGCCGACGCCAGCGCATTGTTCCTGGTGGCCGCCGGCCTGTCGCTGATCTTCGGCGTCACGCGGGTGGTGAATTTCGCGCACGGCTCGTTCTACATGCTGGGCGTGTACCTGGCGTGGACCTTCACCCGCTATTTCGGCGACGGCCCGGGCTACTGGGCCGGCCTGCTGCTGGCGGCGCTGGCCACCGGCCTGGTCGGCGCGGCCGCCGAACTGCTGGTGCTCAAGCGTCTGTACCGCGCCCCCGAACTGTTCCAGCTGCTGGCGACCTTCGCCCTGGTGCTGGTCATCGGCGACGCCGCGCTGGCGCTGTGGGGGCCTGAAGACCTGTTCTCGGCACGCGCGCCGGGCCTGGCGGGCGCCGTCGACATCCTGGGCCGCCGCTTTCCCCAATACGACCTGCTGCTGATCGCCGCCGGCCCCGTGGTGCTGGGCCTGCTGTGGCTGCTGCTGATGCGCACCCGCTGGGGCCGCCTGCTGCGCGCCGCGGCCGAAAACCGCGACATGCTGGCCGCGCTGGGCGTCAACCAGGCCTGGCTGTTCACGTCCGCCTTCACCCTGGGCGCCTTCCTGGCCGGGCTGGGCGGGGCACTGGCCGCGCCGCGCGTGCCCGCCACACTGGGGCTGGACCTGGAAATCATCGCCAGCGCCTTCGTCGTCGTGGTGGTGGGCGGGCTGGGCTCGATTCCCGGCGCCTTCCTGGCGGCGCTGCTGATCTGCTGCGTCAAGGCCGTGTTCGTCTTCATCGGCCAGGTGCAGATCGGACCATGGGCCTTCAACCTGTCCAAGCTGACTCTGCTGGCCGAATTCGCCGTCATGGCGGTGGTGCTGGTGGCGCGCCCCTGGGGCCTGCTCGGCAAGCCGCCCGCGCCCTCGTCGCTAGCCCCGGCCGCCGAGCCGCCCATTGCCCCCGCGGGGCGCCGCGTGCGGCTGGCCTATGGCGCGCTGCTGGCGCTGTTGGTGCTGGCGCCGCTGGCGGCTGCACAGTGGCCCTACCTGGGCATCCTCTTGACCGAGGTGCTGATCGCCGCCCTGTTCGCGGCCAGCCTGCATTTCCTGACCGGGCTGGCCGGCATGACCACCTTCGGCCACGCCGCCTGGTTCGGCCTGGGTGCCTACGGCGCGGCGCTGCTCCTGAAAATGGCAGCGCTGCCGATGGAAGCCGCGCTGTTGCTGGGCCCCTTCGCGGCCGCGCTGGGCGCGCTGCTGTTCGGCTGGTTCTGCGTGCGCCTGTCGGGCGTGTACCTGGCCATGCTGACCCTGGCGGTGGCGCAGATCCTGTGGGCAACGGCCTACCAATGGGACGACGTGACCGGCGGCAGCAACGGCCTGATCGGCCTGTGGCCGTCGCGCTGGCTGGCGCAAGGGCCGGGCTTCTATTACGTGACGCTGGCGCTGTGCGTGCTGGGCGTCTGGTGGTTGCGGCGGCTGGCGTTTGCGCCGCTGGGCTACGCCCTGCGCGGCGTGCGCGATTCCGCCTTGCGAGCCGAGGCGCTGGGCATGGATACGCGCCGCATCCAATGGGCGGGCTTTGTCGCGGCCTCGCTGGCGGCGGGGCTGGCGGGCTCGCTGTATGCGTTCTCGAAGGGCAGCATCGCCCCCGATGCGCTCAGCGTCAGCCGCTCGGTCGATGGTCTGGTGATGGTGCTGCTGGGTGGCCTGCAGACGCTGGCCGGCCCATTGGTCGGCGCGGCGGCCTACACCTGGCTGCAAGACGTGGCGGCCCGCAGCACCGAGTACTGGCACGCCGTGCTTGGCCTGGCCATCCTGGCGCTGGTCATGCTCTTTCCCGAAGGCCTGGCCGGCGCGGCCCGGCGCCTGCGACGGAGATCGGCATGAGTGGCCCCCTGCTCCAGGTGCGCCACCTGCGCAAATCGTTCGGCGGCATCGACGCGCTGGCCGATGTCTCGTTCGACCTGGACGCCGGCCAGATGCTGGCGCTGATCGGCCCGAACGGCGCCGGCAAGTCCACCTGCTTCAATGCGCTGGGCGGCCAATTGCGCCCCGATGCCGGGTCCGTGCGCCTGGACGGCCACGAACTGGTGGGCCTGGCGGCCGGCCGGATCTGCCGGCTGGGCGTGGGCCGCACATTTCAAACCGCCGCCACCTTCCGTTCGATGACCGTGCTGGAAAACGTGCAGACCGCGCTGCTGTCGCGCGACCGCCTGCTGTTCCGGCCCTGGCGCCGCGCCGCAGCGCACGCCATCGACGAAGCCCGCGCCCTGCTGGCGCAGGTGCAGATGGCCGATCAGGCCGCCACACCCTGCGGCGTGCTGGCCTACGGCGAGGTCAAGCGGGTGGAACTGGCGATGGCGCTGGCGCACCGGCCACGCCTGCTGCTGATGGACGAACCCACCGCCGGCATGGCCACCAACGAACGCCATGCGCTGATGCGCCTGACACGCGAACTGGCCGATACCCAACGCATGGCGGTGCTGTTCACCGAACACAGCCTGGATGTCGTCTTCAAGCACGCCGACCGCATCGCGGTGCTGGTGCGCGGCAGTCTGCTGGCCGAAGGCCCGCCCGCCGCCATCGCGGCCGACGAACGGGTCAAGGCCGCCTACCTGGGTACCGAATCGCCGCACCCTTGAAGCGCGCCTGCGCTCAACCGCCAGACTGCGGGCTGTCCGGCTGGCATTCCCAGAACACCTTGACCTGGCAGCCTGCGCAGATGCCGCGATTCAGCTTGGCGTAGATGGTGTGCAGCGCCGTGGCCTTGTCGGGAAACACGTGGTCCGCGCCCAGCCTGTCCAGAAAGCCCGTGCGGCGCCACATGGCCAGCACTTCGGGCCGCGGCCGATGGAAATACAGGTCGCCGCCCATGGCGCGGCGTGCTGCCAGCTCGTCTTCCCAGACCTGGGCGCCGGCCAGGTCGATGAAGTTCATGCTCTTGGCCATCACCAGCAGATGCCGTGGCGCATCCGGACCCGCGCGCAATTCCTGCAAGCGCTGCGCCACATGTGCGGCGGCGCCGAAATAGACCGATCCTTCCATGCGCAGCAGCTTGAGCTGCGGGCATTCCGGCAGCGTATCGGGCGGCGCATCCCTCGTGCCATTGCGCGGCGCCTCCAGCACCACGAAGCGGCGGTCCAAACCGCGCGAATCAAAGCCCATCGTGCGCATCGCCGGCCGCGAAGTGCGATGCAGATACACCATCAGCGACAGCACGGTGCCCAGCAAGATCGCCACTTCCATGCGAATCGTGATGGTGGCGGCCAACGTGGCCGCGGCAATCGCGCTTTCACCCGGCTGCGTGCGGATCAACTGCCGCCAGCGCGGCACGTCCAGCAAAGTCCAGGCCACCAACAACAGCAGGCCGGCAATGGCCGCATGCGGAATCTGCGCCAGCAAAGGCCCGGTCAGCGCCACCAGCGCCATCAACAGCAAGGCCGAAAACACCGAGGCCAGCGGCGTGCGGGCGCCCGCCTCGAAGTTGGGAATCGACCGGTTCAACGAGCCGCAGGACAGGTAACAGGAAAAGAATCCCCCCACCACGTTCGACAGCCCCTGCCCGACGAATTCACGGTTGGCGTCGATGCGCTGGCCCGAGCGCGCAGCCACCGCCTTGGCGATGGAAATCGACTGCGCCAGGGCCACGATGGTCAACGCAAACGCCAGGCTGAGCAGGTCGGGCAGCGCGCGCCAATCGACGCTGGGCACATGGAATGGCGGCCAGGGCTGCGCCAGGTCGCCCAGCACCGGCACCGGCGCCGCGCCGTGCTGCGCGGTCAATGCGTTGAAGGCGGCCGCAACCAGCGCCCCCGCTGCCAGGCCCGCCAGCATGTAGGGCTTGCGCTTGTCCCAGCGCTTGACCAGCAGCGCGGCAGCCAGCGTCACGGCCGTCACCAGCACCGCGCCAAGCTGGATCTGATCGGCGTTGGCCCCCACGCTGGCCAGCAGCGTGCCCGCCCCGTGCGAAGCAGGCGCCGGCAGGCCCAGCGCATCTTTCAGCGCATGTACGGCGATCAGCAGGGCCGCACCGCTGGTGAAACCGAACAGCGCCGACGGTGATATGAAATGGGCCAGCGAGCCCAGGCGCAAGGCGCCCACCAGCCATTGCATCAGCCCGACCAGTACCGTCACGGCCAAGGCCAGTTCGATATAGCCGGGGCTGCCCGCCGCCGCCAGCGGCGTCAGCACCGCGAACAGCGCCAGTGAATTCGCGTTGGTGGGACCGGACATGACGTGGCGGCTGGAGCCGAACAGCGCCGCGACAATACAGGGAACGATGGCCGAATACAGGCCGTATTGCGGCGGCAATCCCGCCAGCGTGGCAAACGCCACGCCCTGCGGCAGCACCAGCAAGGCGCCCAGCAGGCCGGCGGCCAGGTCCGCGCGCAGCGTCATGGCGCCCACTTCCGGCACCCAATCGCCAAACATGCGCGTCAGCCACGCCCTGCGTCCTACCGCCCCCATTGCCCGACCCCTGGTTTTTCTTCGAATGGCAACGCGCTCAACGCAGGAACTTGCGTTCCAGCTCGCGCATGCCCGCGTCGCCTTGAAGGGCGATGATATCGCGCACCGTCGGCAACGCCGCGTCCACGGCATGGATGCCGCCATCGTGCCGGATGCGGGCGAACACGTCGCGCATCGCCCCCACGGCCGCGCGGATCGCATGATTGCCGTAGATCACCAGCCCGACTTTGCCCAGCGCCTGGATGTCGGCCTCGCGCAGTTGCGGGTAGGCAGTGGGCACCAGCACCAGCGGCACCCGGCCCTGCCAGGCCGCGATGAAGGCCAGCACTTCGTCGGGCGTGGTCTGCTTGGAATGAATCAGGATGGCGTCGGCGCCGGCGGCTTCATAAGCGGCGGCGCGCGCCAGGGCCTCGACCTGGCCCAGGCCGGCGATCAGCGCCTCGGTGCGCGCGATGACGCAGAAATCCGGGTCGCGGCGCGCGGCGCAGGCCGCTTCGATCTTGCCCTGGAATTCTTCCGTACGCACCAGTTCCTGGCGGCCGTCGGCACGCAGGCTGGTGTCCTTGGGAAAGGTCTTGTCTTCCATCACCACGGCCGATACGCCCGCCGCTTCGTATTGCGGCACGGCGTAGGCCACGTTGATGGCGTTGCCGAACCCCGTGTCGATGTCCGCAATGACGGGGATATCGACGACGGTGGCGATGGCCCGCATCATGTCCAGATGCTGGCCGGCCGACAGGATGTTGGCGTCCGGCACCGCATAGCTGGCCGACAGTTCGAAGCCGCTGCCCCAGATCGCGTCGAATCCTGCGTCGGCCGCCAGCCTGGCCGACAAGGGATTGTGCGCCGACATGGCGTGCATCAGGGTGGCATGCTGCAGTTGCTGGCGAAATCGGGCGTTGCGGGACATGGGGGGGCAACCTGAAGATCCGGCGCACAATGCCCCGGCCAAGGCATTTTTTACACTAAATGCCCCGCCCGCTCTTCGATATTGCCGCTAGCCGCGCCACCACAGGCGGATGGAATCCCAGGTGCGGCCGACGAACCCGGCCTCGGCCACGGGCTCCAGCGCCACCACCGGAAACTGCATGGCCGGCTTGCCGTCGACCATCACGCGCAGAGCGCCCACCGTGGCCTGCGCCGCGATGGGCGCCACCAGCGGGTCTTGCGGCGTCCAGACCGGCTCGACCTTGGCGCCCGCCGGCACCGTCACGTAGGCATCGCGCACAAAACCCGCCTTCAGCGTGTCGGCCTGGCCCTTCCAGACTTCGGGCGTCGCCACCGGCTGGCCCTTGGCGTACAGCTTGACGGTCTTGAAGCCCTGGAAGCCCCATTCCAGCAGCTCGCGGCTTTCCTGCGTACGCAGCTTGTCCGAGGCCGTGCCCACCACCACCGTCACCAGGCGCCGCGGGTCCGTGCCATTGGGACGCCGCGCGGTGGCCACGATGCAATAGCCCGCCGCCTCGGTATGGCCGGTCTTCAGGCCATCGACGCTGGGGTCCAGCCACAACAGGCGATTGCGGTTGGGCTGGGTAATATTGTTATACGTAAACGTCTTGGCCGAATCGTAGGACTTGTACAGCTCGGGATAGTCGCGGATGAATCGCGTGGCCAGGATCGACAGGTCGCTGACCGTGGAATACGTGCCCGGGTCCGGCAGGCCGTGCGGGCTGGCGAAATGCGTGTTGTGCAGGCCCAGTTTCACGGCCGTGTCGTTCATGCGGGCCACGAAGGCCTCGACGCTGCCCGACACCGCCTCGGCCAGCGCGATGGCCGCGTCGTTGCCCGACTGGATCATCAGGCCGCGCAGCAGCAGGTCCACCGACACCTTCGAGCCGGGTTCCAGGAACATCTTCGAACTGCCCGCCGGCACCTTCCAGGCCCGCGTCGAGATGGTCACCTTCTGGTCGGGCGAGATTTCCTTGTCGTGCAGCGCGCCGAACACCACGTACGCCGTCATGATCTTGGTCAGCGACGCCGGCTCGATCCGGGTGTTGGCGCCTTGCGAGGCGATCACCTGCCCGCTGGTCTCATCCAACAACAGCCAGGCCTTGGCCGACAGGACCGGCGGGGGCATCGATTGCGCCATGGCGCCTGAAATACACGCGGTCGCAACGAGCAGGCTCGCCGCCAACTTCTTCATCAACATATAGCTGCTTCACTTCCATGCGGGGTGGGGATGACGCGCAGGGTGGCCGGCAGACGGCAACCACCAGGCCGCCGCCCACTCCTGCCGATGCGCGTCGCGATGCATTGGAACACGTCGCGCCCGGATGGTTCAAAACCCCTTCAATCAAGCACTTTTCGCATGTCGCGCGGCACTGAAAAAATCGCTGCGATTGTCACGACATTTTGCGCGGCCCCTTGCAGAAAGGGTTTTTCTGCGTGGAAAACAACAAACATTGATCGAAAGGCCTGTAGAAAGGCGCAAAAACCGCCGAGGTTCCGCTATCATCGGGCGCGTAGCGTCAAACGCCGATATTCGGCGCGCGCTGCCCCAATGTCCTCAACATACGGATTTTGACCATGGCCACGAAAGCAAAAGCTCCTGCCAAGAAAGTCACCAAGCCCGCCGTCAAGGCGCCCGCAAAGAAGGCTACCGCCGCCAAACCCGCAGTGAAGCCGGCAGCCAAGAAGGTCGTTGCCGCCAAGAAGGTTGCTGCCGCCCCCAAGGCTATCAAGGCTGCTCTGAACAAGACCCAGCTGATCGCCTACATCGTCGAGCAGTCCGGCGTTGAAGCCAAGTCGGTCAAGGCCGTCCTGGCCAGCCTGGAAACCTCGGTGCTGAGCTCCGTGGACAAGAAGGGCGCTGGCGAATTCACGCTGCCCGGCCTGTTCAAGGTTGCCGTGCAGAAGGTTCCCGCCAAGGCCAAGCGCTTCGGCAAGGATCCGTTCACCGGTGAAGAGCGCTGGTTCCCCGCCAAGCCGGCTTCGGTCAAGGTGAAGGTTCGCCCGCTCAAGAAGCTGAAGGACGCCGCGCAGTAATTCTCGCGCGAGTATCCGGTCAAGCCGGAAAGGGCCTGCTCCGCAAGGGGCGGGCCCTTTCTTTTTGGCGCGGGGCGCTTTGCATGACTCAACGCCAAGCTGTTAGAATTTATCTTTACGTTAAGAAACTTTACGTCAAGCCATCATGAACGATCTGGTCGATCTGGTGCTGTCGCAATGGGGCCAGGAATGCCCCAACCTGGACACCGCCCCCATGAGCGTCGTCAGCCGCGTGTTCCGTTTCAACGCCTTCGCGGTGCGCGACGTGAACCGCGCCTTCAAGCGCTACAACCTGCACCAGGGCGAATTCGACGTGCTGGCCACGCTGTACCGCACCGGTGCGCCCCATGCGATGAATCCGCAGAAGCTGGTGGACGCGCTGCTCCTGACCTCCGGCGCCATGACCAACCGCCTGGACCGCCTGGAACAGGCCGGCCTCCTGGCGCGCACACCCAACCCCGAAGACCGCCGCGGCGTCATCGTGGCGCTCACCGCCGAAGGCCTGCGCGTCATCAAGCTGGTGCTCAAGGACTACCTGCGCGAACTCGACGCCCTGCTCGCGCCGCTGACCGCGGCCGAACGTCGCCAGATGGCCGGCCTGCTGAAAAAACTGTTGATCCCGCACGACCAGGAAACCCCTGGCGGCGTCGGCGTCTGAACCGGCGCTTTTCCACCGGGCCCCGCTTGCCCGGATCTTCATCCACGCATTGCTCCGCATGAACTCCGCCTCCCGCACCGCCCAGCCCGCCCCGCTTACCGCACCTGTCATCCTGCTGATGTCGGTCGCCACCGGCCTGGCCGTCGCCAGCAACTATTACGCGCAGCCGCTGCTGCACACCATCAGCCAGCAGTTCTCGCTGTCCACCGCTGCGGCCGGCAGCATCGTCATGACCGCGCAGCTCAGCTACGCGGTCGGCCTGCTATTGCTGGTGCCCCTGGGCGACATGTTCGAGCGGCGCGGCCTGATCGTGCTGATGAGCTTCCTGTCGGCCGGCGGGCTGCTGGTTTCCGCCTTCGCCCCCGACATCCTGACGCTGATGCTGGGCACCGCCATCACCGGCATGCTGTCGGTGGTGGCGCAGATCCTGGTGCCGTTCGCGGCCACGCTGGCCGCGCCGCACGAGCGGGGCAAGGCCGTGGGCACCGTCATGAGCGGGCTGCTGCTGGGCATCCTGCTGGCCCGTACCGTCGCCGGGGCGCTGGCCGACCTGGGCAGCTGGCGCACCGTCTACTGGGTAGCCGCCATCATGATGCTGGGCATGTCCTGCGCGCTCTGGAAGGTGCTGCCGCGCCACCAGGCCCAGGCCGGCATGAGCTACCCGCAGCTGCTGGGCTCGATCTTTCGCATGTACGCCGAAGAACCCCTGTTCCGCGGCCGTTCGATGCTGGGCTTTCTGCTGTTCGCCGCCTTCAGCATGCTCTGGACGCCCCTGACTTTCCTGCTGTCCAGCCCGCCCTACCAGTTCAACAACACCACGATCGGGCTGTTCGGTCTGGCCGGGGCTGCCGGCGCCTATGCCGCCAACCGCTTCGGCCGGCTGGCCGACCGCGGCCTGGGCAACCAGGCCACCCGGGTCGGCCTGCTGCTTCTCTTGGCGTCCTGGGGCCTGATGGCCTTCGGCCAGGCCTCGGTGATCGCCCTGCTGGCCGGCATCCTGATCCAGGACCTGGCGATCCAGGGCGTCCACGTCACCAACACCAGTTCGCTGTACCGCCTGCGCCCCGAAGCCCGCAGCCGCCTGACGGCCGGCTACATGACCAGCTATTTCATCGGCGGGGCCACCGGATCGCTGGTATCGTCCTGGCTGTACTCCCATTTTGGCTGGCCCGGCGTGGTCACCGCGGGCGCCGTTCTCGGGGCCATAACCCTGGCGTATGGCATGCTGGCGGCCAGTGCCCGCATCCCGGAAACGGCCCCGTCCCCTATCCGCGCCTAGCACCTCCTATAATCAGGGGTTTTGACCGCCCCCGCGCCCCGTGCGCGAGGGCGGCTCACCCTTTTTCGCCATCGCGCACGAGCCCATGCAGGAACGTTACCTCCCCACTACCGTCGAAGCGGCCGCCCACCAAGACTGGCAGGCCCGCGACGCCTATCTGGTCCAAGAACACGCGAAGAACCCGGACGGCTCCGAGAAGCCGAAGTTCTACGCCTGCTCGATGCTGCCCTACCCCAGCGGCAAGCTACACATGGGCCACGTGCGCAACTACACCATCAACGACATGATGGCCCGCCAGTTGCGCATGCGGGGCTACAACGTCCTGATGCCGATGGGCTGGGACGCCTTCGGCATGCCGGCCGAGAACGCCGCCATCAAGTCCAAGGTGCCGCCCGCCAAGTGGACCTACGACAACATCGCTTATATGAAGAAGCAGATGAAGTCGATGGGCCTGGCGATCGACTGGTCGCGCGAAATGTGCGCCTGCGACCCCGAATACTACAAATGGAACCAGTGGCTGTTCCTGAAGATGCTCGAAAAGGGCGTCGCCTATCGCAAGACCCAGGTCGTCAACTGGGACCCGGTCGACCAGACCGTGCTGGCCAACGAACAGGTCATCGACGGCCGCGGCTGGCGCTCGGGCGCACCGGTTGAAAAGCGCGAGATCCCCGGTTACTACCTGCGCATCACCGACTACGCCGACGAACTGCTCGGCGCCGTCCAGAACGACCTGCCCGGCTGGCCCGAGCGCGTGCGCCTGATGCAGGAAAACTGGATCGGCAAGTCCGAAGGCCTGCGCTTTGCCTTCCCGCACCAGATCGCCGGCCAGGACGGCCAGTTGATCCAGGACGGCAAGCTGTACGTCTTCACCACCCGCGCCGACACCATCATGGGCGTGACCTTCTGCGCCGTGGCGCCCGAACACCCCCTGGCCACGCACGCCGCGCAGTCCAACCCGGCCCTGGCCGCCTTCATCGAGCAATGCAAGCTGGGCGGCACCACCGAAGCCGAGCTGGCCACGCGCGAAAAAGAAGGCATGCCCACCGGTCTGACCGTGACCCACCCGGTCACCGGCGACGCAATCGAAGTCTGGGTCGGCAACTACGTGCTGATCACCTACGGCGACGGCGCCGTCATGGGCGTGCCCGCCCACGACGAACGCGACTTCGCCTTCGCCAAGAAATACAACCTGCCGATCCGCCAGGTCGTGGACGTGGCCGGCAAGGCCTATTCCACCGATGGCTGGCAGGAATGGTACGGCGACAAGCAAACCGGCCGCACGATAAATTCCGGCAAGTACGACGGCCTGTCGCACAAAGAAGCCGTGGACGCCATCGCCGTCGACCTGGCCGCGCAAGGCCTGGGCGAAAAGCAGACCACCTGGCGCCTGCGCGACTGGGGCATCTCGCGACAGCGCTACTGGGGCACCCCGATCCCCATCATCCACTGCGCCGATTGCGGCCCGGTGCCGGTCCCTGAAAAAGACCTGCCGGTCGTGTTGCCCGACGACCTGATCCCCGATGGCAGCGGCAACCCGCTGACCAAGAACGAAGCCTTCCTGTCCTGCGCCTGCCCCAGCTGCGGCAAGCCCGCACGCCGCGAAACGGACACGATGGACACCTTCGTGGACTCGTCCTGGTACTTCATGCGCTACACGTCGCCGGGCAACAACACCGCCATGGTCGATGCGCGCAACGACTACTGGATGCCGATGGATCAATACATCGGCGGCATCGAGCACGCGGTCCTGCACCTGCTGTACGCCCGCTTCTGGACCAAGGTCATGCGTGACATGGGCCTGCTCAATTTCGACGAGCCCTTCACCAAGCTGCTGTGCCAGGGCATGGTGCTGAACCACATCTACTCGCGCAAGAACGCCCAGGGCGGCATCGAATACTTCTGGCCCGAAGAAGTCGAAAACGTCTATGACGCCCGTGGCGCCATCACCGGCGCCAAGCTCAAGTCCGACGGCTCTGACATCACCTATGGCGGCGTGGGCACCATGTCCAAGTCCAAGAACAACGGCGTCGATCCGCAATCGCTGATCGACACGCTGGGCGCGGACACCGCGCGCCTGTTCGTCATGTTCGCCAGCCCGCCAGAGCAGACGCTCGAGTGGTCCGATTCCGGCGTCGAAGGCTCGAACCGCTTCCTGCGCCGCCTGTGGTCCATCAGCTACGCGCAACGCGACACGGTCGCCCGCGGCCTGGCGGCCGGCGCCAACTGGGCCGACGCCCCCGCCCCGGTGAAGGATCTGCGCCGCGAGGTCTACAACCTGCTCAAGCAGGCCGACTACGACTACCAGCGCATCCAGTACAACACCGTCGTCTCCGCGTGCATGAAGATGCTGAACGCCATCGACGACGCCAAGCTGCCCGAAGGCGCCCACGCCGACGCCGCCTACACGGAAACGCTGGGTGTGCTGCTGCGCGTGCTGTACCCGGTGGTGCCGCACATCACCTGGCACCTGTGGCAAGACCTGGGCTACGCCAAAGAGCTGGGCGACCTGCTCGATGCGCCGTGGCCGCACGTCGACGAAGCCGCGCTGGTGGCGGACGAAATCGAACTGATGCTGCAGGTCAACGGCAAGCTGCGCGGCTCGATCCGCGTGGCCGCCAAGGCCGCCAAGGAAGAGATCGAACAGCTCGCCGCCGCCCAGGAAGAAGTCGCCCGCTACCTGGAAGGCCGCCCGCCCAAGCGGGTTATCGTGGTCCCGGGCAAACTGGTCAACGTCGTAGGCTGATGAGGTCAAGCATGTACTTCGCCGGGCAACAAACGCACTCCCCCCGCCAATCATGGCTGCTGCGCGGCGCCTGCCTGGCGCTGTTCATGCTGCTGACGGCCTGCGGCTTCACGCTGCGGGGCGTCACGCCTCTGCCGTTCGATACGCTGTATATCGGCATTCCCGACAACACCCTGTTTGGCGCCGACGTGCGCCGCGCGCTGCGCGCGGCCTCGCCCGACACCAAGCTGGTCGCCACGCCCAAGGAAGCGCAGGCCATCCTGCAGCAGGTCGCCAATGACCGCACGCTGCGCGAGGTATCGCTCAATGCCCAGGGCCGCGTCGAGGAATACGAACTCGGCATCAACTACACCTTCCGTCTGATCGACGACAAGGGCCGCGCTCTGATCCCGGACACCACACTGTCGATCTACCGCGAAATGCCCTACGACGACCAGATCGTCCAGGCCAAGCAAGGCCAGATCGAAACCCTGTACAACGCCATGCAACGCGATCTCGTGGCGCGCCTGCTGCGCCGCATGACCGCCCCCGAAGTGCGCAAGGCGTTCGACACCCGCGAACAGCGCGGCGAAGACGGCGAAATCCCGCTGTACGATCCCACTGCGCCGGCACAACGCAGCACCCCGGCCCCGTGGCAGACGCCGTCCACCACCGATCCGGCCAACCTGCGCTGACCGATGGCACAAGTCCTGGACGCGGATCGGCTGGCTGATCACCTGCAGCGGGCGGGCAACCGCCTGGCCCCGCTGTACACGGTATCCGGCGACGAGCCGCTCCTGGTCACCGAAACCGTCGACGCCCTGCGCGCCGCCGGCCGCAACGCCGGCTACACCGACCGTCTGTCGATGGTGATGGACGCGCGCAGCGACTGGAGCTCGGTCACTGCCGCCACGCAAAGCGTGTCCCTGTTCGGCGACCGCCGCATCCTGGAAATCAAGATCCCCACCGGCAAGCCCGGCAAGACGGGCGCCGACACGCTTGCCCGCCTGGCCGAACAGGCCGAGAAACAGGCGGACAACCCCGATACGCTCGTCCTCATCGCCCTGCCGCGCCTGGACAAGGCCACCCGCGAAAGCCGCTGGGTCCAGGCCCTGGGCCGCGGCGGCATGATGGTCGACATCGCCAACATCGAACGCACCCGCCTGCCTGCCTGGGTCGGCATGCGCCTGGCCCGCCAGAACCAGCGGGCCGACAACGCCACCCTGCAATGGATGGCCGACAAGGTCGAAGGCAACCTGCTGGCGGCCCACCAGGAAATCCAGAAGCTCGGCCTGCTCTACCCGGAAGGCCAACTGGCCGCCGAAGACGTCGAACGCGCCGTGCTCAACGTCGCCCGCTATGACGTATTCGGCCTGCGCGACGCCATGCTCGCGGGCGACGTCGCCCGCACCATCCGCATGATCGACGGCCTGCGCGCTGAAGGCGAAGCCCTGCCCCTGGTGCTGTGGGCGGTGGGCGAAGAAATCCGCCTCTTGGCGCGGGTGGCCGAAGCCCGCAACCTGGGCCAGGATGCCAACGGCCTGATGCGCCGCCTGCGTATCTTCGGTGCCCATGAACGGCTGGCGCTGCAAGCGCTGGGGCGGGTGCATCCCGCCGTCTGGCCCGCCGCCGTGCAGCACGCCCATGAAGTCGACCGTCTCATCAAGGGGCTGTCCGTCCCCGGGCGGCTATCCGACCCCTGGGAAGAAATGACCCGCCTGGCCCTGCGCGTGGCCGCTGCCGGCGGCCGACCGTGAAGGCGGCCTAGCCGCCCCACTCGTCCCCTCCGGCCGCCCGGCCGGATAAACTATCCCTATTCCGCTGGCGGTCTCCCTACCGCCCCAACACTATGAACGACGCCGTCATGTCCTCGTCTTCCATCGAACAAGCCATGCTGACCCTGGGCGAGAACGCACGCCGGGCCTCCCGCGCCATGATGCGCGCCAACAGCGCTGCCAAGAACCAGGCCTTGCTGGCCATGGCCGACGCGCTGGCCGCCAACCAGGACGAACTGCTGGCCGCCAACGCCAAGGATGTCGCCGCCGCGCGCGCCAATGGCCTGGAAGCCGCCCTGCTCGACCGCCTGACCCTGTCGGAAAAGACCTTGGCGCACATGGCCGAGGGCCTGCGCCAGATCGCCGCCCTGCCTGACCCCATCGGCAGCGTCACCGCCACCACCGTCCGCCCGAACGGCATGCGCGTGGCCCAGATGCGCGTGCCGCTGGGCGTGATCGGCATCATTTACGAGTCCCGCCCCAACGTCACCATCGACGCCGCGGCGCTGTGCCTGAAGTCGGGCAACGCCGCCATCCTGCGCGGCGGCAGCGAAGCCCTGCATTCCAACGTGGCCCTGGGCCGCATCGTGCAGCTGGGCCTGGCCGCCGCCGGCCTGCCGCAAGATGCGGTGCAGGTCGTCGCCACGGCCGACCGCGCCGCGGTGGGCAAGCTCATCACCATGACCGAACACATCGACGTCATCGTGCCGCGCGGCGGCAAGGGCCTCATCGCCCGGCTGGCGCAGGAAGCCCGCGTGCCGCTCATCAAGCACCTGGACGGCAACTGCCACATCTACATCGACGCGGCCGCCGACCCCGACAAGGCCCACGCCATCGCCTTCAATGCCAAGACCTACCGCTACGGCATCTGCGGCGCAATGGAAACGTTGCTGGTCGACGCGGTGGCCGCGGTGTCGATCCTGCCGCGCCTGGCGGCGGCCCTGACCGAACACGGCGTCGAACTGCGCGGCTGCCCGCGCACGCTGGCACTACTGCCCCACGCCAAGCCGGCCACCGACGAAGACTGGGGCACCGAATACCTGGGCCCGATCCTGGCGGTGCGCATCGTCGACTCGCTCGATGACGCCATCGAGCACATCGCCCGCTGGGGTTCCGGCCACACCGACGCGATCGTCACCGAAGACCTGTCCTCGGCCCAGCGCTTCCAGCGCGAAGTCGATTCCAGCTCGGTCTACGTCAACCTGCCGACCTGCTTTGCCGACGGCTTCGAATACGGCCTGGGCGCTGAAATCGGCATCTCGACCAACCGCCTGCATGCCCGCGGTCCGGTCGGCCTGGAAGGCCTGACCACCCTCAAGTGGGTACTGACCGGCGAAGGCCAGACCCGCGGCTAACCCTTCTCTTTGACCTTGCGGCGGCGCCGCGCATTTGTCGGAATTTCCATGCATTCACCCGCCATGGCCATGGCCTTCAGCCTTTTCGTGCTGTGCTTCATCACCTGCTCGCTCTGCGGCATCTGGTTGTTCTTCGTCAAAAGCAAAGAGATCAACGCCGTACTCAAGCACCCCTACCTGCAGCACCGCCCGTTCAAGGCCTATCCGCTGGCCATCCAGGCCGCGATCATGCTGGACTATTTTTTCCGCCTGATGTTTCCGGGCACCCGCTTCTGGCTCATCGGCAACGCCAACGACCTGCTCCCTCATGTGGATCCCAAGAAAACGCCGTTGGCCCTGAAATGGCCCATCGTCGGCTTCTGGGGATCGTGCTGGCTGGGCCTGATCGCCATGATCGTGCTGTGGACCCTGCTCTACCTGGGAGCCTGACCCGCATGCATCTCCAGATCGAAGACTATCCCGGCTGCGCCGACGCCGCGCGCGCCCTGATCGCCGCGCGCGAATCCGGCGTGGCCGGCCCGCGCCTGCCCGCGGCCTGCCGGCCGCAAACCGTGGGCCAGGCCCTCGCCGTGCAGCAATGCACGGCCCGGTTGCTGCTGCAAACCCGGCAGGACGCCATCGCCGCCTGGAAAAGCGCGCTGCCCTCGCCCGAAAAAACCGTGGTCGCCCCCATCTACGCCTCGACGGTGGCGCAGGCCGGTACCATCGCCAGCCGCACGCCGGTCGTGCGCATCGAACCCGAAATCGCGTTCGAACTGGCGCGCGACCTGCCTGCCCGCAGCGAACCCTACAGCCACGCCGAGATCGACGCCGCCATCGGCGGTGCACGGCTGGCGCTGGAAGTGCTGGGCTGCCGCTACGCCGCCCCCGAACACGCCAGCCTGCCCGAACTGCTGGCCGACCACATGTTCAACGGCGGCCTGGTGCTGGGTCCGCGCCTGGCATCGCCCGATGACGCCCCCGCCACCATGACGCTCACCCTGTCGGTGGACGGCGCCGAAGTCGAACAGCACGCCGGCATCCACCCCAACGACCATCCCAAGGCAGGGCTGTACTGGCTGGCGAACTTCCTGCGCGAGCAAGGGCTGGGCCTGCAAGCGGGCCAGCACGTCATCACGGGCTCGTATGCAGGCTTCCTGGACGTTCCCGCCAACCGCGACATCGACATCGCCTATGGCGATCTCGGCGTCATGACATTGCGGTTCACGGCTCCCTGATTTCCCCCGGCGTTTCACTCGCATCCCGACTTCAGGACTTCCATGCTGACCCTGCGCCCGTTCACTCCGTCCGACTACACCCGCCTGGCCAGCTGGTTCACGAGCCTGCCCGACGTCGTGCAATGGGGCGGGTCACACGTTTCTTACCCGATCACACCGGCCGACCTGGACATCATGTTGCGGGAAGGTGAAACGCAGCCACCCTCGCGGCGCTGCTGGATGGTCTGCCGCGATGGCGCCCCCGTGGGCCATGCGCAGCTGGCCTACGATTGGCGCGACGGCAACGCCCGCCTGGGCCGCGTCGTAATCGCCCCCGACCAACGTGGCCAGGGGCTGGGCCGCCCCATGGTGACGCTGCTGATCGACGAAGCCTTCCGCACCCCGGGCATCGAGCGCCTGGAACTCAACGTCTACACCTTCAACGAACGCGCCATCCACCTCTACCAGGCCCTGGGTTTCACGTTCGAAGGCGTGCGGCGTTCGTCCACGCAGGCAGGCAACGTGCGCTGGGATACCGGCATGATGGGCCTGCTGCGCGCCGAATGGCGCCAAGCGGCAGCCGCCTGACAACGCCAGAAACGGCAAGGCCCCGGATGCCGGGACCTGCCAGACAGCGCCACGGGCGTCGTGCCCGCCCCCCATCACACGCTCAGCGCGGACGCGGCTGCGCGATGTCGACCGGCGGCCCGGCCGCTTCAATCGCTTCGCCTGCCGCCAGGCACAGGTCCTCGCGGTAGCGTCCCGCCACCACCTGCACGCCCACCGGGCTGTCGCCCGCGCTGCCCATGGCCACGGTCAGGCCGGGCAAGCCCATGAACGGCAGCCCGATCTGCGTCATCTGCGCGCGCCACACGCGGTCATACGCCGCGTCGCCTTGCAGGTCCAGGTTGTCGGCAAACGGCAATTCCGCAGACACCGGCAACAGCAGCACCGGATAATCGGCCAGGAACAGTTCCCAAAGACGCGTCAATGTCGCGCGGCGCGTCAGGATGGCCGAAAACTGCGCCAGGTCCATGCCGGCCGCACGCTCGCGCTGGCCCGCCAACGCCGCAATCGCCCCGGCATCGCCTTCCCTGCGGGCGGCCTCGACCATGCCCTCGTAGCCATCGGCCATCCACATGCGGATCTGCAGGTCCGCCGCTTCCTGCAAGGGCGGCACCGCATCGAGCGTGTCCACCGACCAGCCCGCCTCGCTCAGGCGTCGGGCGGCCTCCTGCAAGGCCTTCACCACGGCGGGTTCGGTCTGCATGCCATCCGGGTTCAGGCACAACGCCGCACGGCGCGGCACGTCCGGCCCCGTCAGCGGCGCCGGCACCCACCAGGGATCGCGCGGATCGGGCGCCGCCATCGCGGCCAGCCCCAAGCGCACATCGGCAATGGTGCGTCCCAAAGGCCCCGACACCGCGGTGATCTGCCCGCCAATGGTGCGCTCGGGCAGCGCGGCGTTGTACGCCGGCACCCGCCCCAGCGAAGGTCGCAGGCCATGCACGCCGCAGGCATAGGCCGGGTAACGGATCGACCCCGCGATATCCGTGCCATGCGCCAGGTGGCCGATGCCCGCGGCCACCGCCGACGCCGCGCCGCCGGAAGAGCCACCAGGAGTCAATGCCGGATTGCGCGGATTCAGGGTATGGCCGTGCAGCTGATTGCTGGTGAACCAGCGCAATGAGAAAGCGGGCGTGTTGGTGCGGCCCACGATCACCGCACCGGCGCGGCGCAGATTGTCCACCACCGGGTTGTTGACGGCCGCGATCAGGTCCTTCTGCAGCGTCACGCCGTTGGTGGTGGCAAAGCCCACCTGATCCACGTTGACCTTGACCGTCACCGGCACGCCTGCCAACAGGCCGGGCGCCTCGCCGCGCGCCAGAGCTTCGTCCACCTGGGCCGCTTGAGCCAGCGTGTCTTCGGGGCGGTAATCGACCACCGCGTTGATGGCCGGATTCACCGCTTGCAACCGCTCCAGCGCGCTTTGCGCGGCCTGGACCGCGGACACCTCGCGCCGGCGGATACGCGCGGCCAGTTCAACTGCGGACAAACGCCAAAGCTCGGACACACGCAACTCCTTGTTCCAGGTCAGGGAAGACGTTGCGGCGGCGCACGGCCGCCGGACGGTAAACCTTAGCGCCTGCCGCGCGCCGCCACAACCCGGGCAGGCCCGGTGCTGACACTGGCGCAGCACGGCATTGCAGTCCGTCTCAGTCGTCCTCGAACACCTCGATGATCGCGTCCGCCACGGCCCGAACCCGCGCCGTGCGGTTAAGGTCGCCGTGCATCACCAGCCACAGGTCGTAGGGTTCGCTGCGGTTCGGCCAGATGCGCACCAGATCCGGATACTGCGGCGCCATGTGCACCGGCAGTTCGCCGATGCCCAGCCCCGCCGCCACGGCCTCGATGATCATCAGGCCGGAATTGAGCTCCATGGCGATATGGCCGTTGCCGGTCGGCTCGCCGCAGAACGTATCGGACCAGCCGGGCAGCACCGACTGCTGGTAAGTCACCAACGTATGGCCCGCGAACGCCGTGCCGGGCTTGGGCTCGCCATGCGCCTTGAGATAGGCCTTGGACGCGTACAGTCCGACTTCCTTGCGCGCCAGGTGGCGCTGGATCAAGTCCGGATTGTCCGGCTTGATATTGCGGATCGCCAGGTCCGCCTCGCGCCGCGTCAGGTTGCTCAACTGGATCGACGTCGACAGCGCGATGCGGATGTCCGGGTGCTGCGTGTGCAGCCGGCGAATGGCCTCCATGATGAAGTAGCTGGCGACCGTCTCCGACGTCGCCACCCGCACCACCCCCGACAATCGATGGTCCAGCCCCTGCATCTGCCGCTGCAGCTGGTCGGCCGCCTGCTCCATGCGCTCGGCCGCCGCAAAGGCCTGCTCGCCGGCCGCCGTCGGCACGTAGCCGCTGGGCGTGCGCAGGAACAAACGGGCGTCCAACGAGGTTTCCAGCGCCGCCAGCCGTCGGCCGGCGGTGGCCTGGTCGATCTGCAGCAACGCCGCCGCGCCGCGCAGCGTGCCGTTGCGATAGATGGCCAGGAATATCCGCGCGTTGTCCCAATCCATGGGTCAGCTCCTTGGGCCGCCGTCGCGGCGTGTTTCAGGGACGGGATGCCTGCACAGGCCGGCCAGGCAGGGCGCTGAACGACAAAACCATGACAGCGCCCGGATCATCGATAGATGCATTTTTGCATCACTATAAAGCAATTATTCCTCTTTTTTGCATCAGCCAAACCTCCTAAGCTTTGCACCTCGGAAAGTCCCCCCGGAATGTCTGCAATGCGCACCGCCTGCCCCACCGCTCCTGTCACTCCCCCCGTCCCGGAGCCCGCCCTGCGGCCCGCCACCACGGGCCTGTTGCCGCTGGTCACCCTGGCCATCGGCTTCGTCATGGCCATGCTGGACGTCACCGTCGTCAACGTCGCCTTGCCCAGCATCGCGCTGCAATTCACCGTGCCGCTCACCGACCTGGTCTGGATCGTCGACGGCTACACCCTGACCTTCGCCGCCCTTTTGCTGGTGGCCGGCGCGCTGGCCGATCGCTACGGCGCCAAGACCATCTACCTGGCCGGCCTGGGCGTCTTCACGCTGGCCTCGCTGCTCTGTGGCATCGCCCCCAACGGCGACCTGCTTATCGCCGCCCGCATGCTGCAAGGCCTGGGTGCGGCCCTGTTCATGCCCAGCTCGCTCAGCCTGCTGACCCATGCCTACGAAGACGAACACGTGCGCAACCGCATGTTGGCCGCCTGGTCGGCCATCGTGGCCGTCGCGGGCGCGGCCGGCCCCCTGCTCGGCGGCGTGCTGATCCACCAGTTCGGCTGGCGCGGCATCTTCCTCATCAACCTGCCGCTGGGTCTGGCCGGCCTGTGGCTGGCGCGGCGCCGCATCCAGGCCGCCCCGCGCCGGCCGCGCGCGCTCAATCCGCTCAGCCATCTGCTGGGCGTCATCGCCTTGTCCTCGCTGTGCTTCGTACTGATCCAGGGCAACGCCTACGGCTGGTCGTCGACGCCCATCCTGGCCGCCGTTGCCCTGTGCGCCGCAACCACCGTCCTGCTGGTGCGTCGCGAACGGCGTCACGCCGAACCGATCATCCCGCGTGCCCTGTTCCAGACCTCGCAATTCGCCGCGGCCAACGGCGTCGGCTTCCTGATCAACCTTGCGTCGTACGGCCAGTTGTTCCTGCTGAGCCTGTTCCTGCAGCACGCCCGCGGCGCCGACGCCTTGCAGACCGGCATCCAGCTCGTGCCCATGCTGGCCGTGTTCTCGATCGGCAACCTGATCTCGGGTCGCGTGTCAGCGCGCTGGAATGTGTCGGCCTCGCTGCTGGGCGGCATCTCGCTCGCCACCCTCATGAGCGCAGTCGGCCTCGCCGCGTTTTCACCGGACATTGCCTACTGGCCCTTTGCCATCGTGGTCGCCCTGGCCAACCTGGGCGTGGGCATCGCGGTCCCCGCGATGACCAGCGTCGTCATGCAAGTGTCCGGCAAGCACCATGCCAACAGCGCCGCGGCCGCCTTGAATGCCAACCGCCAATCAGGCGCCCTGGTCGGCGTGGCGCTCATGGGCACCGTGCTGCATCTCTTGCCCGACTGGCACGCCAGCCTGCCCGCCGCCTACAGCATCATCGCCGCCGCCTATCTGGTCGCCGCGATGCTGGTCTGGACGCATCTGCGCCGCGCCCGCAACGCCTGATCGGCGGCAACCACGCGTTGCGCCTGATTGCGTCGCGGCTCGGATCGGTTCTCCGTGCGCGGCCGCGCGTCAGGCGTCCTGCCCGGGCCGGCCGCCTTGCGGCAGGATCGCCACACCCCGACCCGCGAAGAACGTATCGAACACGTGCAGCGGCACCGTGGCATCCGCCTGCACACCCGGTTCACCAGACGGGTTGTGAAAGGTCACGCCATCCGCCGTCGCCCGCGTCACCAGCACCAGGTGCCCGCCCTTGGCCGGCGGTTCGCGCTCCGGCCAGCGTATCCACGGATGCACCGAGGCCATGAAGTACTCGGCCCTCGCCATCAGCGCCGGCAGTTCCGCGGCGCGCACGCCCACCCGCACGTCGGCCTCCAGGCCGAAGTCCTCCGCCACGAAACGCACGAACGGCGCGTAGATCAGCCCCTTGATGTGGCCATCCACGTCCGTATATGCGCCATAAGGCAGGCTGCGGCGCGCCAGCTCCAGCGTCGGATGAACCTTGCCGGTACGCGCGGCCAGCACCATCTTCAGACAGGCCATGCCACAGACGTGGCTGGCCCAGCGCGCGTACTCCTCCACGCTGTTGGCCCCTGAACCGCGCCACGCGGGGTCTTCCTCCAGGCGCAGCGTCTTGCGGATGATCTCGCCCGCCAGATGCGCGGATTCCCACTGGCAAAAATAAGGCACTGCCGGCTGCGCGCCCGATCGAGAATCGTCCATCCACCGTTCCAGTCCATGTCAGGAGCCCCCATCTTGCCGTTCGCCGCGCCGCGTGGCAACACCGCCGCCTTTGCTTCACAATAGCCCTTCCCCGACCTGCTTCCGGAGCGCCGCATGACCGACTCGTCCTCTCATCCCGCCATCCGCCGCGTCGCCATCGTCGGCGCGGGCACCATCGGCGCCAGCTGGGCCGCGCTGTTCCTGGCGCACGGCCTGGACGTCGTGGTCAGCGACCCCGCCGCCGACGCCGAATCCCAGACACGCGCCCGCGTCGCCGCCGCCTGGCCCGTGCTGACCGAACTCGGCCGCGTCAACGCCGGCGCCAATCCCGACGCGTTGCGCTTCGAGCCCGACCTGACCAGCGCCCTGCAGCGTGTCGATTTCGTCCAGGAAAACGCGCCCGAACGCGAAGACTTCAAGACCGACCTGTTCGCCCGCATCGACGCCATCCTGCCGCCTCACGTCATCGTCGCATCCAGCTCATCGGGCCTCATCATGACTCGCCTGCAAGCGCGCTGCCGCCACGCCGGGCGTTTCGTCATCGGCCATCCCTTCAATCCGCCCCACCTCATCCCGCTCGTCGAAGTCGTGGGCGGCGAACAGACCTCGGCCGACACCATCGACCGCTGCATCGCCTTCTACCGCCAACTGGGCAAGCACCCCATCCGCCTGAACAAGGAAGTGCCCGGCCACATCGCCAACCGCCTGCAGGCCGCCCTGTGGCGCGAGGCCATCCACCTGGCCGCCGAAAACGTCGCCAGCGTCGCCGACATCGATGCCGCCGTCTCGCAAGGTCCGGGATTGCGCTGGGCCCTGTTCGGCCCGCACATGACCTTCAACCTGGGCGGCGGCGCCGGCGGCTTGGCGCACTTCATGGACCACCTGCTCGGCCCCGTGCAGACCTGGTGGGACGACCTGGGCACCCCGGACGTCACCCCCGAACTGCAACGCCGGCTGATCGAAGGCGTCAACGCAGAAGCCGGCTCACGCAACATCGCCGACCTGGTCCAGACCCGCGACGCGCAACTCACGGCACTGCTCAAGGTCCTGCAGCGCTGAGCAGTCCTGCCCGGATTGAGGTCGACGTGGCGTCGATCTCCCACACGCTGCGGAATATCCCGCAACACCGCCGCCTCGCACGATGGCGGGCACATGCAGCGTTGATACCTTCCCGTACATCGGGGCTATCGCGGAAATGGTGCCGTCTCGCATGACGGCAGCCCATGCACCGTTCATGGCTTCCCGCGCGACGGCAGCGATCTCAGCATTCAGGTTGCGTGGCGGTTCTGGCGAGCCGGCACGCGATCGGAAGCGCGCCGCGCCGCTGGTATCCTATGAATCATCCGGCCACGCTGGCCCCTCAAGCACAGGATTCTCTCCCATGATTTCCGTGACCCACGACACCGCGCATTCCCGCTACACGACCACCGTAGACGGTGTTCTGTGCGTGCTGGACTACCACCTGCAAGACGGCGTGATGACCATCACCCACACGGGCGTTCCCAGCGAAGTCGGCGGCCGCGGCATCGCCGCCGAACTCACCCGCGTCGCGCTAGACAGCGCCCGCGCTCAAGGCTTGAAAGTGCGCCCCAGCTGCTCCTACGCCGCCGTCTACATGCGCCGCCATCCTGAATACAACGACCTGCTGGCCTAGCACCTGATGCTCAATCCCGCCGCCTGCCCCTGTGGCTCCGCGAAATCCTACGCCGCTTGCTGCGGCCGCTGGCACGAAGGCCCGCAAGCCTTGCAAGCCCCGACCGCACAAGACCTGATGCGTTCGCGCTACAGTGCCTTCGTCCTGGACAAGCTGCCTTATCTGCTGGAGACCTGGCACCCCAGCACCCGTCCGGCCTCGCTCGAACCCAACCCGCCCGGCCTGAAATGGCTGGGGCTGACGGTCAAGCAAGCCCGCGATCAGGACGCCGACCACGTCACCGTCGAATTCGTCGCCCGCAGCCGCCTGGCCGGACGCGCCAGCCGCCTGCATGAAGTCAGCCGTTTCGTGCGCGAGTCCGGACGCTGGTATTACGTCGATGGCGACCTGAGTTGACGCCGGGCGCGAGTACGACGTCGACAGTGATCCAGGCAGATACCGGACGCGGATTCCAGGTCAACCACTATCCAAGCTGATACCGCGCAGGGGTTCCACGTCGATCACAACCCGAGCTGACGCCGGGCGCTGACCCAACGCCGACAAAGCCTAAGCGGACACAGGCCGCCGCGGCGGCGGCGCCGCATCCGCGCCCACCGCCTCCTTCAGTACCGCCACCAGGCTGGCCTGCGCCTCGGACGCGGCCCGCAGGTCGCCCACGATCGCCAATTCCGTCGGCGGCGCCTCGGCCAAGCCCTGCTCCACGCCCAGCACCCCGTGTTCGGGCAAACAGGCAAAGGCTGGCAACAACGATACGCCCAACCCCGCCGCCACCGCCGCCTGCACGCCCGCCAGGCTTTGGCTGTGATAGGCCGCGCGCCATGGCCGCCCCGCGCTTTCCAGCGCGTAGACCATGCGCTTGCGATAGATGCAGCCCTGCGGAAACAACACCAGCGGCACGGCATCCTGCCCCTGCAACAAGCGCTTGTCGCCCACCCACACCAACCGTTCCGGCCAAGCCGCCAGGCTCGCGCCGTCGCCCGGTTCGCGTTTGATCAACGCCAGGTCCAGCTCGCCCGCGGCCAGCCTGGCCTTCAGGTCGGTGCTCATACCGCTGCCCGTCTCCAGGCGTATATCCGGATGGCTGGCGGCAAATCCCGCCAGCAACGTCGTCAGCCGCGACACATCAAAATCTTCCGGCACGCCCAACCGGATGACCTGCGCCCGTCGAGGCGCCGACAACACCAGTTCGGCCTCATCCGCCATCGCCAGCAGCTTGCGCGCGTAGGCCAGCATCAGTTGGCCATCCTCGGTCGCCGCCACCTGGTTGCCGGTACGGTCGCGCAGCAGCAAAGTCTTGCCCACCGTCTGCTCCAGCTTGCGCACCTGCTGGCTGACGGTCGATTGCGTACGATGGACCCTGCCGGCGGCCCGCGTAAAGCTGCCCTCATCCGCTACGCAGACGAGCGTCCTGAGAAGTTCGAGATCAAGCATGAAGGGTCCGTCATCTGTCTATAAGGTTGAAATGCGGGAAATTTGAGGCTTCAAGAGACCCGCGAGCATGGCCCGGGTAGGGCTTTGGCTTGGCTTGGCTTGACTTGGCTCGGCTTGACTTGGCTCGGCTTGACTTGGCTCGGCTTGACTTGGCTCGGCTTGTACTTGGCTCAGCTTGTACTTGGCTCAGCTTGGCGCGGCTTCGTTCGATTTGACCCGGCTTGGCTTGGCTCGGCTCCGCTTGGTGACTTGGCTCGGCTCCGCTTGGGTTGACTTGGCTAGGCCAGGCTTAGCTTCGCCAGGCTTAGCTTCGCTAGACTTGACTCGGCTTGCATGTCCGCGCTTGGCTTCGCGCAGGGATGTGCCGGGCTTGGCTTGCGCACCGCCCTGCCCGCTTCGGCCCCGCCCCGCTCGCCTGGCGCCACCCCCCACACTTCAGAATCCGGAGTCGCGATCAGGCGCGGAATCGCAATCGTCGGACGCAAGCCTTGGATATCTATTTAATCACTAACAAGAGTTTTATTATTAATTTTACATCTCACGGTGAGCCACTCTAAGCTGGTACGAATTCTCCAACCGCTTATAGAAGAAGGACTTCTCATGCCCCTGGACCACCTTCCCCTCCCGCAATGGCTTACCTTCGACTGCTATGGCACCCTGATCCAATGGGACGAAGGCCTGCAGGCCGCGGTAGCCCGTATCCTGGCCGGCGGCCAACAAGCACACACGCCCACACCAGCCCAATTCCTCAGCGTCTACGACGAACATGAGCACCGGCTCGAGCGCACGCCTCCCCACATGAGCTTCGCCGACGTCACCCGGGAATCCCTGCGGCTGACCATGCACGACCTGCAACTGTCCTACCGCCCCGAAGACGCCAGCCTGCTGACCGGCAGCATCTCCGCCATGCCGCCGTTTCCCGAGGTCGTCGACACGTTGGCGGTCCTGAAACAAGCCGGCTTCAAGCTCTGCATCATTTCCAACACCGACGACGCCATCATCGCCGGCAACGTCGCACAGCTCGGCGGCCATATCGACCGCGTCATCACCGCCGAACAAGCCGGCGCCTACAAGCCATCACGCAAGATCTTCGCCCACGCCCACGACAGCCTGGGCGTCACCCCCGACGAGGTCGTGCACATCTGCGCCAGCCCGCACCTGGATCACGCTGCGGCCCGCGACATCGGCTTTCGCTGTGTCTGGATCGACCGCGGCACCGGCCGCCAACCCTTGCCGGACTACCGTCCCGACGCCACCGTCTCCACCTTGGACAAGGTTCCGGCCCTCTTCCGACAGGCAGGCTGGCTGTAAAGCGGGTGACGCCAGGGCAGCCTGTGTGGCTGCACTCGAACATGGCTTTGAACCTGGCTTTGAACCTGGCTTTGAGACCGGCTTTGAGACCGGCGTTGAGCTTGGCTTTGAGACTGGCTGTCAGGCAGCATTCCAGGCAGCATATAGGCTGAGCAATCAGAGATACGCCAGATCTTCTCTGCCAGGCTTGCAAAACCGAAAACCTGTATCGCCGGTTGATCAGCCGTAGCGCGTCTCGGCAGGCAATGCCAATCCGCTACGGTGATCAAGCCATTCGCCCTATTCCAACCGTCAACCTGGACATCCACGCTGGGTAGCCCAATGAACAAAGATCCTCACTTCCCCGACGCACTCTTCCATGCCGAACATGTCGCTGCCTTGCGCGCCGACCTGGCCCTGGCGCTGCGTGCCGCCGCCTCCCATGGGCTCGGCGAAGGCGTGTGCAACCATTTCAGCGTCGCGCTGCCCGGCGATCCCGATCATTTCCTCTTGAATCCCCGCGGGCTGATGTGGAACGAAGTCCAGGCCGACGACATCGTGCTGGTCGACGCCCATGGCCACAAATTGGCAGGCCGCCATGAAGTCGAACCCACGGCCATGTTCATTCATGCCGCCATTCACCGCATCGCCGGCAAGGCCTGTGTGCTGCATACCCACATGCCCTACGCCACGGCCTTGACGCTCACGGCCGATCGCACGCTCGACACCACCCTGTCCCAGAACGCCATGCGCTTTCATGGCCGCATCGCCGTCGACGCCGACTACAACGGCCTGGCCCTGGACGCCAGCGAAGGCGAACGCATCGCCCACGCCATGCAGGGCGCCGACATCGCCTTCCTGGGCAATCACGGCGTCGTCGTCTGCGGCGAACGGCTGGACTACGCCTACGACGATCTTTTCTTCCTCGAGCGCGCCTGCAACGCCCAGGTCCTGGCCCAGTCCACCGGCCGCCCCTTGGCGCCGGCAGACCCCGCCATCGCTGCCAAGGTCGCCGCACAGATCCAAAGCGAACGCCTGCAATCCGAACTGTTCTTCATTGCCCTGCGACGCCAACTGCCGGACACGGGATCGCGTTGATTCGACTTCCGGGATCGCGTTGACGCCACCCGGTGCGTAATCGCATCAAGTCGATTCAACAAAATCCAATAGCGGCGGGATCGCATTGACGCGTCCACTACCGCCCAAAACAAAAACCCCACAGGCGCGAGCCTGTGGGGTTTTCTTTTGAATAACTGCCTGACGCTGACCTACTTTCACAGACGTCCGTCCACTATCATCGGCGCAAAGGCGTTTCACTGTCCTGTTCGGGATGGGAAGGAG
>NZ_JBYSYL010000020.1:0-31228 GCF_058783235.1 Achromobacter sp. FW305-C-28
CGAAATCGGCAAGGTCTGCGCCAGGACGGGCGTCCAGATCTGCGCAAAGACCAACAACCAGGCAATCGTGCGGCGTATCGTCGACATGGCGGGCAAGACTCGGCAAGGGGTGAGACCACAACCGTTGCCAGGACTGCCGACACGCAACCCGCCTATACCCCGCGGACTATCGACAAAGCCAAAAGCACCGATCCGGAAATTGCAGCTCGCTTACGCTACGCAGTCCGAATCGGATGAAACATTGGAATATTCTGATTTTTTTAAAAACCTGGTGGAACCGACGGAAATCGGACCCAAAGAAGATTGACCTTTGACCTTTGCGCTTGCCGCGCATAACGCGCGGCCCGCCGACGAACCGGTTACGCGCGTACCGGGCGCCTCATCCGTGCCGCCTCCCTCACTGCAATCAACCCCGCACCGATCAATCCCGCGCCGACGCCAGCCATCCCGCCCCATCCAGCACCGCGCCGTCGATGCCCGTCAGATGGGGCGCGAACGGGTACGCCACCGACGAGACGATCTGGCATTGCGCCAGTTGCGGGTGGTCGGCGTTGAGCAGGTACTGGGAGCCGCCGGCAGCGGACGGCACTTTCAGCAGCAGTGCGTCACCCTCGGCCAGCCAGGCGTTGCCGAAGGCGCGAGACGCCTGCAAGTCGGTCTGCCACGCGCTGGGCGGGCGCGGGTCGGCCACCGATTGCGGCGGCACCCGTACTTCCAGCAGAAAGTAATTGCGCGGCAAGGCGCGAGGATGCGCGACCTCGGCTTGCGCCAGGCGGGCGAATACCGCGGCCGCGGGGGAGGCATCCAGCACCACCACCGCGGCCCCCGCGCCATGCCAGCGGCCGGCGGGGCGAGCGCGCGGCAGCAGGTCCTGGCTGTTGCTCAAGCGCCAAAGCGGCGTCATCAGCCGAGTCCTTCAATAGAGCGCCGGGGCAGCTTCATGGGCCGTTTCCTTCGTCGATCAAACACCAAAGCGCGGTCATGGGCCGTTTCCTTCGTCGATGTTGATCAGCCATTGCTCGATCATGGCGGCGTAGCGCCCATGCTGGCACAGCAGCATCGGCACCCGGCCGTGCAGCCGGCGCTTGGGGCTGCACAGCCAGCGCCGCGCGCCGTCCGCGCCGCCGAACACCAGCTCGGCCAGCCAGGCCACCCGCAGCGCCCGGTACAGCACGCGCAGGTCCGCCAGGTCCAGACTGTGGTCGCGCAGCGGATCGCGCGCGCGGCCGGCCTCGACCTGCGGCACCAGCGCCAGCCAGTGCAGCAGCTCACCGGCAAACGTGGTGCGCAGCGACTGCAGCAGCGCCGGGGCGCATTGCAGGCTGGCCGGCGGCCCGGCCTGGCCCAGGGCCAGGTCCAGCCGCGCGTCCAGCAAGGCGGCGACGCCGTCGCCGTCAGGGCGCGCGGGCCGCGAGGGCGGGCTGGGCTTGCGCGGCGGACGCGCTTTGTTCGAAGGCGGCATTGAGGGCCGCGCCATCAATGCTGACGGTTCCTGCATTGAGCAACCCCTCCAGGTAAGCCCGTGCCGCCAGTTCCTGGCGTTGGCTGCGCAACGCGGCGCGCAATTCTTCCTTGACCTGCTCGAACGGCGTGACGCTGGCCGCGCGCAGATCGACCACCTTCAGGATGTGGAAACCCGCCGCCGACTGCACCGGCGCCGAGACCTCGCCGGCCTTCAACTGCTCGATGGCCGGACGCATTTCCGGCGTCAGCTGCGCCAGCGGCACGTAGCCGATGTCGCCGCCCTGGGCGCGGGTGGTCGTGTCCTGCGAATAGGTCTTGGCCAGCGCGGCGAAATCGGCCTTGGGCGCCTGGGCCCGCTTGACCAGGTCCAGCGCCTGCTTGCGGGCGCTGGCCACGGCGTCGTTGTCGCCCAGCGCGGCGGGCAGGAAGATCTGGCTGACGCGGTACATGGCCGGCTGTGCCAGCTGCGGCTTGGCCCGTTCGTAGGCGGCTTGCAGGTCGGCGTCGGCCGGATAGCCGTCGGGCGCGCGGCTGACGGAGTCCAGGTAGGTCTGCAGCACGATGCGTTCCTGCGCGGCCTGGAAGGCGCGCTTGAGTTCGGGCTTGTCTTGCCAGCCCTGGGCGCGGGCCTGTTCGACCAGGGCCTTTTCGGCCAGGCGCGCGCGCAGCCATTGGTCCAGCCCGGCGCGGTTGCCCTGCAACTGGGCGCGGGCCTCGGGCGGCATGGCTAGCAGCTGGCGCACCAGCTCGTCGCGGTCGACCTGCACGGCGCCCAGCGTGGCAACGGCGGGGGCCTGCGCGGCGGCAGGGCTGGCTGCCTTGGCCGGCACGGCGGCAGGTTTGGCGGGGTCGGCCGCGGCGACCTTGGCGGGCGCGGCTTCGCTGCTTTGGGCTGGATTGCCGCGCATCAGCGCCACGGCGCCGGCCAGCACTGCGATCAACAGCACGGCGGCGGTGACGCGCAACCGGGTGGGCTTGTCGGAAAGAATAGTCATGGTCGAAACCTCGCTTGCTTGAATGCGCCATTCACGCGGAACGGCGGCCGGTGGTTGGGGTCATCGCCCCCGCCGCCGGGCGCCGGCCCGGCGGATGGATCAGTTCGCCGCCTCGGCGACGGCTTCTTCCTGCGGTGCAGGTGCCTCGGTCGCCGGGCTGGTGGCGTTGGCGCGCAGGAACAGCAGGAATTCCTGCAACAGGCGGTCCCACAGTTCGGCGGTGGCGCGCAGGTAGTTCTCGGACACGCCGCCGGCCAGGATCACGTCCAGTTCCAGCACCAGGAAGGCGCCTTGCACCGTCAGGCGGGCGAAGCGCTTTTCCACGTTCCAGCGCTCGGCCAGGCCGGCGGGCAGCTCGCCCTGCACGCGCAGCGCGCAGCTCAGCGTGTAGTCCAGGACGTGGCCGTCTTCGGCGGCCGGGTTGCCCAGGCGCACGGCGAAGCCCACGCCCTGGCTGGCGCTGAGCAGTTGCACCATGCCGTTCTGCTCGGACACGGTGACGCGGTAGCCGGCGGATTGCAGCAGTTCCTGCAGGCGTTCGGCGTTCACGTCGAGAATCAGGCTGGAGTCGGTCATTACAGTTTTCCTAGATGAAGAAATGAAGACAGGTCTTGAAAATCAGGGTTGGGCGGCCGGGGCGGCAGCGGCGGCCGGGGCCGCCGACACCTGCGCGTCATACAGCTTGTCGCCGTATTCCTGCGCCTGTTCCTCGAACTTGACGCGGGCGCTGCCGGCAAAGGGCTGCTTCATGGCCAGGATGCCGCCGGTGCTGATGCGTTCGTAGGCGTTCAGGATTTCCTTGCCGGCCTCGTACATCTCGCGGTTCTTGGTGACGCAGGTCTTGACCTGCTCGTCGCGCTGCGCCAGCGTGCGGGCCAGGGCCACGCGCTCGGTTTCCTTGGCGCGCGACAGCGCCAGCAGCTCGTCGTAGGCGCCCTTGAACTTGCCCAGCTGGGCATGGCTGGCCGCCACTTGCGCCTGCGCGCTTTCCATGACGGCGCCCTGCTGCTCGGCCAGCTTGTCAGCCTGGCCCTTGGTCTTGGCGAGCTGGCCGCGCAGCGCTTCCAGCTCTTTCTGGGCGGCATCGCGCTGGGCCTCGGCCGCGGCCTTGGCGGCGTTGACCTGGGCCTGTTCGCTTTGCAGCTGCTGCAGTTGCTGGGTGGTGCTGCGCAATTGGGTGCGCAGGCGCTCTTCCATGGTTTCTGCCTGCGCCGGGCCGGTCAGGCTCAGGCCCGCCGCGCACAGGGCCACGGCGGCGGCCAACCGCCGGCCGCGGCCCAACGCCTGGGGTTGGCGGGATTCATCCCATACGATGTGCATGTCCATGGCCTCAGAACCTGGCGTTGATCTCGAACTGCATCGTGTCGATGGACAGCGGCGCGCCGTAGACTTCGCGGGTGCTCATCCAGCGCAGGACGCCGTACACGTTCTTGTCGAAGGCGTAGCTGCCGCCGAGGTAGTAGCCGCGCGCGTTGGTGCCGCCCTGGTGGAACGACGAGTCGTTGAAGGCATCGGGCAGCGCGTCGGGCTGGATGTACTTGTAGCCCACGAAGGCCAGCCAATCGCCCTTCTCCTTCATGTCGTACGAACGGCCCAGCGTGGCCTGCAGCATCCAGGCGTTGGGACCGCTTTCCACGTCGCCGTTGTCGCCGAAGTTGTTGACGATATTGCCTTGCGAGCGGCTGGCCATCTTGCTCTTGCTGTAGGCCAGGTTGCGGATGTAGTTGGCGTTCAGGCGCAGGCCCAGGCCGTTGAACACCCGCGTGTCCCAGCGCAGGTTCAGGTCCAGCAGGTCGAACTTGGACGCCAGGCCCACGTATTGCGGCTGCGGCGTGTTGGCCGGATCCAGCGGGTTGGCGGTGATGTTGCGCAGCAGGAAGAGCGTGTTGCCCTTCTGCATGAAGGCCGGACGCGACCAGTCGGTGTCGCAGTTTTCCTGGCCGGCCCACGGCGAGCAGGCGCTGGAGCGCTTGCCCGCGATGTTGTCGAAGTGGTAGTAGGCCAGCGCGCCGCGCACGCTGTTCTGCGGGTTGATCTTCCAGTCGGCGCCGGCCTGGGCGGCCAGCAGCCACTTGTCTTCGCTCTTGCCTTCCGAGAACGACGACGAATTCCAGCCATTGGAGCCGTACTCGGTCGAGAACGCGCCCAGCGTGCCGAACAGGGTCACGTCGCGGCCTTCCAGCGGCTGCTTGAAGATCGCGGCCACGCCGTCGAAGTTCAGGTCGTTCGAGAACAGCATGTCGGTGGATTCGAACGGGTTGGCGATGCGCCCGCCGGTCACCGTGGCCCACTTGGCCGGGCGGTAGGTCAGGTAGGCCTGGTCCAGCCAGATGTCCTTCTTGCCCATGCCGCCGCCCAGCGTCTGCGACGTGGACACCGGGCTGTCGTCGCTGCCGGTGGCCAGGCGGATGCCGGCCGACCACGACTCGGAGATTTCCGCCCGCACGCCCAGCCGCGCGCGGATGCGCAGCTGGTTGCGGCGGTCTTCCCGCGTGTTCAGCATCGGCGGGTAGTTGTTGTTGGTGTTGCGGTTCAGGTCGTACGGACCCTTCGCATTGAGCTTGGCGAAATCGACGATTTCATTGCTGTTGTTGCCCGAGTACAGGCGCGATTCGTCGCGCACGCGCACGTCGCCGTCGATGGTGATGCGCGATACCCAGTCGGGGAAGGTGTTGGGCTGGGCCCAGTTTTCTTCCTTGGCCTGCACCATGACTTCCGCCTTGACCTCGTCGCGGATCTGGTCGCGCACGGTCTGCGGAATGTAAGGCACGCGCACGTCGCCAGGCTGGGCCGCGGCGCCGCCACGGTCCTGCGGCGCGGCGCGCGCGGCCTTCGCTTCGGCTTCGGCCTGGGCCACCAGGGCTTCGGCCTGGTCCGCCTTCAGCACGCCCTGCTGCACCAGCAGGCGGATCAGGTTGATGGTGGCGTTCTCGGACGGGGCGGGCGCGGCGTGGGCCGGCAGCGCGGCGGCGCCCGCCGCGGCCAGGGCCAGCGTTGCCGCCAACCGGTTCATTTGGAACTTCATTCTCTTGGCACTCCAGGATCGGTTCAATTCAGCACTTCAGGAGGGGCGGCGGCCGGTCAGCGATGCGCGGATGGGCATGCTGGCCGAGGCCGGCGGACGTTCATCCAGGCCCGGCACCGCGCGCAGCGCCGCCACCACGCGGGCATCGACGTCGGCATCGCCGCTGGAACGGGTCAGTTCCACCCGCGTGATCTGGCCGCTGGCCGTGAGCCAGATGTTGGCCTGCAGGCGGAAGGTCAGATTGCGCGTGCGCTCGTCTTCGCGCAGGATCTTCTGCAGCGCGTAGGCGAGGTACTGGCTGTAAGTGGCGTTGCCGGCGCGGCCGCCGCCACCGCCCGCCATGCCCTTGCCCTGCCCCGCGCCGATGTTGAACGCGTCGCTGCCCGCCTGGGCGTCGCCGTCGATCTGCATCGGGTTGGCCAGGTCGTCGGCCGGGCGCGGCGGCGCCTCGTCCTGCGGCTTGGGCGGTTCGGGCGTAGGCTGCGGCTCGGGTTCGGGCGTGGCCACGGGCTCTTCCTTGGGCGGCTCGGGCTCGGGCGGCTTTTCCGGTTCGGGCGGCGGCGGCGGCGGCGGGGGCAGCGGGATGATCGCGGTGACCTTGGGCGCGTCGCGGCGCACGCCGGCCATGTCATTGGCCCAGCGCCACAGCGCGTAGGCGGCCGCGATCAACACCACCGCCACGGCCGCCAGCTTGAGCCAGCGAAGCGCGGGGTGCGGGGTGCGCGAGGTATCGGATGCGTGTTGCGGCATGGCGGTAGCCTCGGCCCCTATCTCGGCTTGCCCGTGACCAACCCGACCTGGGCCAGTTCCAGGCGGCGCAGCAGATCCAGCACTTCCACGACCTTCTGGTATTGCACGGCGGCGTCGCCGCGCACGATCACCGGAAAATCGGGGTTCAGCGCTTTCTCCGTGCGCAGCCGGTCTTCCAGCTCGGGCAGGGTGACCGGGTAGGCGTCCAGGAATACCTGGCCGGCGTCGTTGACGGAAATGGCCTTGGTCTTGGGCTGCGACAGCGCGATGGACGAGCTGGCCTTGGGCAGGTTCACCTTGATGCCGGCGATCTGCGCCGTGGCGGTCAGGATGAACATGACCAGCACGACCATCAGCACGTCGACCAGCGGCGTGATGTTGATGCCGTCGACGGGTGCGTCATCATCGTCGTCCTGGGAAGCGGATACGGAAGCCATGGGGTCGTCTCCTTACGCTTCGGCGGGCTGCGGCTCGCGCACGGCGGGGCGGGCGGCGGGCGCGCGCGCGGCGCTGTGGTGGGCGGCTTCCTGGGCCTGGGTCTCGCCATGCACTTCGGCCAGGCGCGTCACGAATTCATCGACGAACACGCGCATGTCGGCGCTGACTTCCTTGTTGCGCGAGACCAGGCGGTTGTAGCCAAACAGGGCGGGGATGGCGACGAACAGGCCCATGGCGGTGGCCAGCAGCGCGGCGGCCATGCCCGGGGCGATGGCGTTGATGTTCACGTCACCGGCCATGGCCGTGCCCAGGAACACCACCATGATGCCCAGCACCGTGCCCAGCAGCCCGATGTAAGGGCCGCCGGCGATGGCGTTGGACAGCACGCCGAGCTTGGCGCCCAGCAGCTGGTTTTCCTTGGTGCGCACGGCGTCCAGCGAGGCGCGGATGGCTTCGATGGTGGCGGCCGAGATCGCGCTGGTGTCGGCGCCCTGCTCGCGACGGGTGCGGATTTCGTTGATGGCCACGCGGTACAGACGCCACAGCGACGCGTGTTCCAGGCGGGTGGCCAGGTTCTTGTCGTCGGCCAGCAGTTCCAGGCGCTGGCCGACCTTGGCGAAGGACTCGCGGAACTGCTCGTTGGCACGCGCCACGCGGGCCACGTTGCGACTCTTTCGGATCATGATGATCCACGACTGCACCATCATCAGCACCAGGATGGCGATGATGACCCAGGCGTCGATCGGCACGGCCTTGAGCAGGAAGCCCAGGCCGCCGAAGCCGAAGCCCGATTGTTCTTCGTCGGTGCCGTAGGCCACCAGGCGCGATTCCGAACCCTGCGACAGCGCGTCGGCCAGGATCAGCGCGGCCGGTCGGGCCACGCGCGACAGGCGCACTTCGTCGATGGCGCCGACAAACGGTGCGTAAACGTGCGGGGCGGCAGCGGGTGCAGCGTCGGCAGCCGGGTTGGCGGCGGCGCCTTCAGCAGCGGCAGGCGCCACGGCCACGGCCGGAGCCGGCACGTCGCCGCCCAGGGCGGCGGGCGTGTTCAGCGGCGGCAGGCTGGCGGCCAGCGAGGACGTGGCGCGGCCATTCACATACAGCGTGACGCGGCTGCCGTCGGCCGTTACGGCCAGGTGCTGCCAGGCGGCCGGGGTCAGCGACTGGCCGGGCTGGCTGCGCTGGCCGTTCACTTCCACGAAAGGCACGCCCTGGTTGATACCGATCAAGAGCGCGTTGCCGGCATCGCGGCGGGCATAGACCAGCTGTTCGCCGGCCGGTTGGTCGGCGCGCACCCAGGCGCTGAAGGTGAAGGCGCCGGCGGCCGGCACGGCCAGCGACGGGCTGGCGGGCAGCATCAGCGGGGCGCCGCCCGTGAACTGCGCGGCGCGGCCGATCACGCCATCGACGGCAGCGGCCATCGGCGTCTGGGCATTGTTGCTGTTGCCGGTGGTGTCGCGCGGCGGGGCGCCGGCAGCGCCGTCGAAGTGGTAGACCAGTGTGTAGTTGGGGTCGAACGTCAGTTGGCCATTGGCGGACGCCGGGGCCTTCTGGTTGCCGTAGTACATCCAGATGT
Source organism: Achromobacter sp. FW305-C-28 (assembly GCF_058783235.1). NCBI lineage: Bacteria > Pseudomonadati > Pseudomonadota > Betaproteobacteria > Burkholderiales > Alcaligenaceae > Achromobacter > Achromobacter sp. FW305-C-28. The sequence continues at coordinate 8,249 of NZ_JBYSYL010000020.1, forward strand.
CCTGGCGCTGGCCGTCGGCCAGCTCGGGCAGGTCCACCCACACCAGCGCCATGCCCAGCAGCGGGTCGAAGGCTTCCAGCTGGTGGTTCAGCACGGTCTGGTCGTCGCCCGCCACGAAGCGGATGTCGGCGCCCTTTTCGTTGATGCCGTCGAACGAGAAGTTGCCGGTGTGCAGGCGCACCAGCAGCGGCGTGCGGCCCGCGGCGCCGCCCAGCGGCGCGCCCTGCGGCGTGCTGTCGACGGTGATCTGCTTGCGGTACTGCCAGTCAGGCTGCCACCAGGCATGGGCGGCGGACGGCAAGACGCCGGCCAGCACGGTCAACAGGAGCATCAATAAGCGTTGCATGGTCAAGACTCCGGGGTAAATACGGTTTCGCGAGCGCTCAGAAGCTGGCGCGTACGCTGAAGTTCAGGCGGGGATCGTGTTTCTTGGTGTTGGGGCCGTCTTTGAGCGGATAGCCCCAGTCCAGCGAGCCGGACAGCCAGTCCAGCACCTGCAGGCGCGTGCCCAGGCCGACGCTGGCCAGCGAGTAGCTGGAATCCTGCTCGGGCAACGGGTCGCGCAGGCGCAGCGTGGCGGCGTCGGCAAAAGCATAGAAGCGCCATTCATTGACATTGCTGCCCAGCCAGCGGGCCAGCGACGGCGTGCGCCACTCGACCGAGCCCAGGAAGCCGTCGTCGCCGGTGCGTTCGGCGGCCAGGTAGCCGCGCACGCTGGTGCTGCCGCCGGCCGAGAACTGTTCGTTGGACACCAGCGCGCCGGACGACAGCTGGAAGCCTGCGCGCAGGCCCAGTTGCCAGTCGCCGAACAGGTTCTGCGTGTGGGTGCCGTCGCCGCGCAGCAGCGCGAAGCTGGGGCTGGCGCGATAGCGCTTGTCGTCGAATGCCTTCCAGTCGCTGCCCATGCCGAAGAACGAACGGCTGGCGCCCACGACCGACAGGCCCAGGCTGCTTTGCGACGATTCGGAATAGCGGTAGCCGTTGTACGAGAACGTGAACGGCACGTACTTCAGGGGAATGCGGTCTTCGTTGTCGCCGAAACGCGTGGTTTCGTCGAACTTCTTGTAGTCCAGCCCGGCCGACAGCGAGTTGACCCAATCGCCCTGCGGCGCCAGCGTGTAGATGGCGCTCATGCCGAACGAATAGCCCTTGCCCAGCACGTTGGTGCCGCCGATGGTGGCGACGTTGCTGTCGCTCTTGTAGCCGGTGAACTGCAGGCTCCACTGCTTGTCCAGCGGCATCGAATACGAGCCGGACCAGACCTTGGCGTTGTCGGTTTCCTGGGGCGCGGTAAAGAAGGTCAGGCTGACCGAATGGCCCAGCTGCCACAGGTTGTCGTAGCCCAGCGAGGCCGTGCTGCGCAGGCGCGTCGTGTCGGCGCTGTAGTCGTTGTTCAGGCCCAGGCTGGCGTGCCAGGGGTTCTTGTCCTCGACCTTCAGGTCCACGTCCATCGTGCCGGGCACGCGGCCTTCCTTGACCAGCGGCACCACCTGGCGGCTGGCGCCCTTGTTCAGGTCGGTCAGCTGGGCCTGCGCCTGGTTGAAGTTGGGCACGGCGCCTTCCTGCAGCGCGGGCACTTCGTCGCGGATCGTCAGCGGCGAATAGTGCTTGGCGCCCACCACGCGCACCCGGCCCACCTTGGTCTCGGCCACTTGCAGGAACACGATGCCGTCGGCCACCTGTTGCTCGGGCAGGTCCACGTACACCGACTGGTAGCCGCGTTCCTGGTAGATGGTCTGCAAGGCCTCGCGCGCCGATTCGATGTCGGCCAGCGTGCGGTCCGGTCCCAGGTAGGGGTAGACGGCCTTTTCGATGTCGCGCGCATCCAGTACGGTGTTGCCGCGCACGATGTATTCGTTGATGTTGACGCGGCGCGCGTTGCTGTCCGCGGCCGGCGCCGGCTGCGCCCAGGCCGCGCCCGCGGCCAGCGCCAGCACCATCGCTCCCGGCGCCCGTCGCATCATGGCGCGCAGCGCGCCGACCCTGCTCTCGAAATCATGCATAGCGATGCACTCAGTTCCTTGTGTGATAACCGGTCTGGCACCGGCCGCTACCGTGCAGTGCGCTTGCGACATTCCCGTTACGGTTTTCTGCCCGCATACCCGCGTCCACAGCTTCTGCTTGTTACTAGACGTTCCGGGACCGCACGGACTGCGCGTTGTAAGAAAAATTTCATGAAACAGCGCCGCCCCAGGGAAAAGGTGCGCAGAAATGAATCAGGGCCCGGCTTTTGCCGGACCCTGATGCGCTTTTCGCCTGGGGTTCATGTGACGCCCGCATGACAGACCGACGGTCTTTCACGCCCGGCCGTCAAAGGCGCCGGGCGGCCGTCCGCCGCGGACAGCGGTCACGGCCGCCGTCCCGTCGCCCCCCCTACATCGCCAGCTTGCTCCTTTCCTGCGCGGTCAAGGCACGCATCTCGCTGTCATCCAGCGTGCCGGCGCCCAGCACCTGCACGGCGCTGGCGGCGTCGTAGTGCGGGGCGGCCGCCGATGGGCCGGACGGCGAAACGGCGGCGCCGGCCACCGGTTCCTCGCCATACCCCAGGATCTGCACATTGATCACCGACGGCTGGTTCTGACGCGCCTGGTTCTGGGCGCGCTGCGCCGATTCCTGCGCGGCGCCCACCGCCGAGGTCGCCGCCGCGCTGGCCGACGACATCGCCCCGGTGTTCACCGCCGCCGTCACCGGCACCCCGCGGCTTTCGCCCTGGGCCTGGATGTTGGCGGCGTTCACCACCTGCAAGGCGGCGATGTTGACGTTGCCCGATACCCGGATGCCGGCCTCGCCCGCGTCGATGGTGCCCAGCGGCGCGTACAGGTCCACGTCGCCCGCCGGCACTTCCGGCAGCGGCGCCAGGGTGGCGATGCCCGCGCCGGTGGCCGGCGCGTTGGGCGACAGCGTGACGTTGCCGACCGCGTCGTAGACCCGCTTGGGCGGGGTGTACAGCACCGTCGTCTTCGAGCCGCGCCCGGCGTTGATGTCGCCTTGCGCCGACCACGCGGTGATGCCGCCGCCAAAGGTCGTCATGACCCGGCTCTGGCCCAGCAGGATGCTGCCCTGCGCATACAGCTGGATGTCGCCCTGACCCTGCGTGATGATGCCGGCGCTGGCGGGCGGCGCCGCGCCTTCCACGCCGAACACCTGCTGGCCGCCAGGCGTGAGCAACTGGATGTCGCCGCCGAAGCTGCTGCGGATGCCGGCCGCGCCGTACAGCGTCAGGTCGCCCTGCCAGGCGCCCGGCGCCGTCTCGGGAAACAGCGCCGCGATGGCCTGGCGGCCGCGCAGGTAGCTGCCCTGGCGCGGGCTGGCCTTGTCGTTGTATTCGCGTCCGCCAGCCCGCAGCTCGGCGAAATACACCTGCCGCGCGAAGATGCGCTGCTGTTCGGCCGGCAGCGCGCTGAAATACGCCCGTGCGTCGTCGCCACTGCCGGCAAAGCCGTAGCGCTGCGTCAGCCACAGCAGCAGTTCGGCCTCGTAGGTCTTGAACGCCAGCCCCTGGTCCGCCAGCGGACGGCTGGCGTCGGCCTGGCGCGACGGGTCCAGGTAGCGCGCCAGGAAGCCCGCGTAGTCCGGACCGCTCGCGCCCACACCCGCCAGCACGGCGATCGATGCGCCCGGACGGCGATCGCCCGGCAGCACCGGCCCCAGGCTGGTGATCGACGCGCGGTCGGCCATCAGCACGTGGCGGCCGGCCGCCACTTCAAGGGTGCCGGGGCCGGCCACCTGGAACGAACTGTAGAGAATGTCGCGGCCCGCCGACACGCGCGACACGTCGTGCGCATCGCCGTGCACGAACAGGTTGCCGGACGAGGTCGCCGAGTTGGTGACGCCGAGCGCGAACATATAACCGTTGGTCGACGGCACCAACTGCTGCACACCGCTGTCGGTGCCCGAGGCCACGATGTCGCGGCCGGCCATCATCCAGACCGGGCCCGCGGCTTCGTACCAGACCTGCCCCTGGTTGGGGCCTGCGATGAGCGCGATGGCCTCGCCGCTGCGCAGCCCCACGATGTCGCCGTCGCGGGCGTATAGACGCGTGACTTGATCGGATGCGGCGGCGCTGGCCGTAGGGGCATCGAAATAGAACAGCGGGAAGTGCGAGTTGCGAGCGCCGGCGATGCCGTTGACGCCCTGGTTGTTGAGCGCGGCCGTGCTGGTGCCCTGCGAGGTGTAGCCGGCGAAGGCCGGCGCCAGCACATTGGCCACACTGGCCGGGTCCGCCCCCGAACGGTTGATGGCGTAACCGCCCGCGTAGATCGAATTGCCCGCCAGCAGTTCAAGCTGGCCGCGCGCGCCCGGCGCCAGGGTCAGCGAATACGGCAGGCCAGTGTCTTCGGTATTGAGGTAACCGGCCGACACGCCCGCATAGATGCTGCCGTCATACGCCGTGGCGCGCAGGATCGACGGATACAGGTAGCGCGCATCCGACGCGGACGTGTTGCGCCCGACCTGCAAAGACAGGCCCTGCGCGCTGTGCGAAGTCTGCCGGCTGGGCGTCAGGTTGCCGCCCGCGCTGGACAATTCAATGGCGGTGTTCGCCGTCCACATCGAGAACCAGCTGTAGCCGCCGCCTGCAATGGGCGTGCCGTCGCGCAGCCGGAACGGCGTGCTGTTCTGCAACGCCACCCGGCCCGGATCGCCCGCGCCGCCCACCACCAGGTCGCCGCGCGTATCCAGCCGGATCACGGCATCGCCCGGAATCAGCGCCAGGCCGCCCGTGGCACTGGCCTGCGTCGACGCATAGGGGTCGTAGCCGCGGCTTTCCTTGGCGTCCTGCAGGCTGGCGTTATTGCCATATTGCAGGTCCAACCCGCCGATGGCGCCGCCCGCGAACTGCACATTGCCGCGCAGGTTGATCAGCGCGCCCTGCAGGTCGATGGCGGGGCCGCCATAGTAGGGCTTGGGACCGGACGTGGACGACACCTGGCCGCGCGCGCTTTGCGTCGGATTCAGTGCGCCGCCGATGCGCACGTCGATATCGCCGCCGCCCGTCAGCGTCATCGTGCCGTCCGCGCCGATCCGCCCGGTGCTGCCTACCGCCACGACCAGCCCCTGGCTGCGCGGGTTGGCCAGCGAGCCGCGCGCCTCGATATTGCCGGCGTCGCCATCGGTGCGCACGCTGACGTTGCCGCCGCCCAGCGCGCCAAAGCCCGTAAAGCCCACCAGCAGCGGCGTGGGGTCCTTGAAGTCCGCGGACGCGCGGGTGTAACTGCCGAAGTTGATCCACCAGGCGGTCGGCGTGTCGCCGCCATTGGCGCTGCCCGTGCCCTGGCGCCACAGCCAGTTGCCGACGCCGACGCTGGGCTCGATGCCACGGCCGTCGTAGGTGGGAATCACGGTCTTGCCCCAGACATCGCCCCGCAACGAGCCGCCCGCGTACAGGCCGAGGTTGCCGCCCGCTTCCGGATACCAGGCCTGATAGCCCGACCCGGCGGTGACGAAGGGCTCGTAGGTGCTTGCAAAATCGTCGCCCAGCACCGTAGCGCCGAAGCGGCCGCGCGGCAACTGGTAGGCCGGCGCCACGTTGGCCGACGGCGTGCCGGCGGTGTACACGCCATAGGCTGACATCAGGTTGATATCGCCGCCCGCGGCCAGCTCCAGGTCGCCCGTGCCGGTGCGCAGCACGCTGAAATTCTGCGTGTGCGGCGTGACCGATACCGCGCTGGAATCGCCGCGTTCGCACAAGCCTTCGACGATGTCGCACAGCCAGGCCATGTCGTCGGGCACCGGGGCGCCGGGTTCAAAGCCCGACTGATCGGCATCCGGGCCCCAGACCCAGCCGCCGCCCTGCACCAGGCTGGCGTTGTAGTGGGTGTCGGCCAGCGTCAGCTTGCCGGCGCCCGGGCCGGTCAGCACCCGCCGCGGATCGGCCGCGTCCAGGTCGGCGCCGGCCACCAGCTGCACGGACCACGACTGGCTGCCCGCCGGCAGCATCTGGGCCACGGCCCAGTTGCGCCGCTGGTCCACCGACGTGCCGGGACGCAGTTCCACGTAGTCGGTGCCGGCCGGGAACACCAGCTTGGTCTGCGACGGAATCAACGCACCCTGCTGCAGCGTGATGGTGCCTTCCATCAGCAACACGTTGGCCTCGTAACCCTGCGTGGTGTAGAGATTGGGCAGCGCTACGTTGGCCGGCCAGGTGAAGGCGCGCAGCGACGTGCCGTCGGTCAGCAGCGTGCCCGCGCCCAGGCGCGTGCCCGCCGGCAGGTCCACCGCCTGCTTGAGCACCGAGCCAGCGGTGTACAGCAATTGGTTGGACGCGTCGCGCACATCGCCGGACAGCACCGTGCCGGCGGCCAGCGGCAGCGCCTGGTCCAGCACGGCCTCGACCGGCAGCCGGGTGCCCGCCGCCAGCTTCACGGCCTTCAGCGGCAAGGGGTAGTTCAGCGTCCTGCCACCGGGGAACTCGGTGCCGTCGGCAAGCTGGACGCCGCCGCGCGGCAGCACCACGTCGCCACCGAACGGCTGCGCGCCGGGCGTGAGGATCCAGCCATGCTCGTCGTCCGGCGTAGTGGCCGGCGGCGCGAAGCCGTCGTTGATGCTGCCATAGACATCCAGGTTGCCCTTGGCCCGCAGCGTCAGCGCGCCTGCTTCACCCGAGCCGTACACCGACGTGTACGGCGTGCGCGGGTTGACGCTGGCGTAGCGATAACCCGACAGGTCCAGGTCGCCCTGCACCACCAGGTCGCCGTCCGCCGTCTTGCTGATGATTTCCACGCCGGGGCGCAGGTGAAAGGCGTCGCGGTAGGTGGCGTTGTTCAGGCCCGCCAGCTTGCCGTTCATCAGGGCGGCGTTGGCCAGCGCGTCGGTCATGAAGCCGAGGCTGTCGCCATGCTTGGCTTGCAGGTAGGCCTGGTTGATGATCTGGTAGGTGCGCCCGCCGATGCGGTCGGCGGGGTTGCCCACGTCGGCATCGTCGTAGCGCTGCATGGCGGTCAGCGTGATGGACCGGGCGCCATCAATCGCAATCGGGCCGCGCGCGTCGATGGCGATGTCGCCATACGTGGCGGCGCTGCCGGGCGCCCCGCCGCCGTTCATGCCGGCATTGCCCGCCGCGTCGATACGCGGCGCCAGCAGTTCCAGCGTGCCGCGTGACGCGCCATCGTGCTGCCCGGCCGCCGTGCCAGGCGTGGCGGCGGTGCCGTGGCGCAGGTCGATGCGGGCGCCGCCGGCCAGCGTCAACACGCCCTGGCCGGAATTCAGTTCCACCACCGCGCGGTTGGGCGCGTCGATGATCTTGCCGTAGCTGTCCACCCGCAGCACCGTGCCATGGGCATCCAGCACCGAACCCGCCGCGAGCGTCAGGCCGTCACGCGCCGCCAGGCGGATGCGGCCCACGCGTTCGCCGCTGGCGTCCACCCGGCCCGCCACCGTCAGGCTGCCGCCGTCGATGGACAGATTGATGTCATTGGCGCGCAGCGTGTCGCCCACCGTCAGGCTGCCCTGCTTGATCTGGAAGCCGCGCGCACCGAACACGCCGCCGTCGTTCAGGCGCTGGTTGAGCGCGTCGAAATCGGCATTCAAGGCGGCCGGGTCGCCCAGCCGCTGGGCGCGCACATCCACGCTGCCCGCGCGATACGGCACCGCGGTGCCGCCTGCGTCGTAACGGCCCGAGGCCGAGCCCACGATGCGGCCCAGCAAGGCCACCTGGCCATCGGCCGCCGCCAGCGCCACCGCGCGCAGGCTGCCGGCGTTGTTTTCCACGGCCGACAGGTCGATCAGCGCGCCGGCGTCCTGGCGGATGCCGCCCTGGCTGCTTTCCAGGATCAGGTCGCCGCCCCAGCTGTAGCGCAGCACGTCATTGAAGGCGATGGCGCGGCCACTCAGGTCCAGTTGCGACGCGCCGGTCAGCAGCACGCCGTCGCGCCCTTGCAGCGTGAGCTTGCCGCTGGGCAGCACGATCGTGCCGTCTACGCGCACCGAGGCGCCTGCCAGGCTCAACTCGGCGCCCAGGTCCTGCACCGAGGCCGGCTGCGCGCCAGCGGCGGCCAGCAGCCGCACGTCGCCGCCCGCCGTGATGCGGTTCACCGAACCGGCCGCGCCGGTCACGAGCGGCGTATTCAGCGTCAGGTTGCCGCCGCTGTAGGTATAACCGCTGCCACTGACGTAGGCGCCCTGCGAGGCGTACACCGCCAGGCTGCCGCGATGGTTGGACGTGATGCGGTCGCTGGCGTTCAGCGTCACCCCGGCAAAGCCCAGCGCCAGGCGGGCGTTGTCGTCCAGGCCGCTGGGCTGGGTGCCCTGGCCGTAGCCGAATTCGATGCGTTCGGCGTCGATGCGCAACGCGCCCTGTCCGGTGCCCGCCCCGCCCGCCGCCACCGCGCCGGGCGCTTGCGTGGCGCCGTTCCAGACCAGGTTCTGCGTGCGGATGCTGGCCTCGTCGCCCGCCGCGCCATACCCGTAAAGGGCCGGCGTACCCAGCGCCAGCGTGGCCAGGCTGTATTTGCCGGTGACCGGGTCGCGCGTGTCCAACGCCACCGTGCCGTAGAAATTCATCGACTCGCGCGCCGTCAGCGTCAGCTTTTCCAGCGCCGGCGCACCCGTGCTGGTGTCGCCGCGCAGCAACCGCCCCAGAATCCTCTGGTTCAGCGTCAGCCCGCCCGGCAGCACGCCGCGCGCCGCAGCCTGCGCCAGCGCGTCGGCCGTGCCCGCGTTCACCGCAGCGACCGCCAGCGTCAAATTGCGGGTGCCGTACAGCACCTGATCACCCAGGTCGAAAGTGCCGTTGGTGGCGGCGGCGATGGTGCCTTCGGAATACAGCCGCGTCACGCCCTGGCAGGCTTGCGCCGCGCAGGTGCCGATACGGATCGAGCCCGTGCCGGTGCCCGCCGGGGCCAACATGTCCAGGCGGCCATTGGACACGGCCAACAGCCCGACACTGCCCGGTTCGAACGCGTAGCCGTGGGTCGAGTCGGCAGACGGCGCGCCCCGGCCCAGCGTCGAGATGCCCGCGCCCGCCTCGATCTCGATCGTCCGCGCCGACACCAGCACTTCCGGCGCGGCCAACTGCGCGCCGGCACGTATCAACACGTCGGTGGCATTGCCCTGGAAGGTATAGAAACGCCCGCCCTGGCCATATTGCACCACCGGCAACGCGCCGATCACCAGGCGGTTCGCGCCCAGCGCCGCCAGGGCATCCGCGTGCACCGAAGCGCCATCGTAGCCCGCCGTGGGCGCCTGGCCCGCGGCCAGGATTTCCATGCCGAAACTGCCGCCCACAGCCGCCGCGCCGCCAAAGCCGCCGGCCGCCGGCTTGAAGTCAGCCAGGCCTTCGACGCGCAACGTCTGCCCGTCTTCCGAGCCGCGGTGGATCGCCAGGCGCAAGGTGCGGGCATCGGCCGGCAGCATCGCGCGCGGCACGCCGCGCGTGGCCGCATCGGCACGCACGAAGCTGGCGTAGCTGGTCTCGTTGTATTGCGAATAGGTGCGCAGCACATTGGCCGGGGTCAGGATCACCTGGGTTGCCAGGCTGTCGGCCACCTGGGTACCCGCCACCGACAATCGGCCGCTGGCCGCCCACGACTGGTTGCGCATCTGCGCCGGCGCCATGGCGGCGCCCGCCGCCGCGCCGGTATTGAGTTCGACCCGGAACGCGCCGGGCAGCAAGGCGTAGGTGGACGGCATCAACGTATAGGTGCCGGCTGGCAGGCCCGGCACGCCCGCCCCGATCGTGATGCGCTGCCCCAGCGCCGACTGGGATGCGCCGGCTTCGCCGCCTACCGGCGCGTAGTTCGGCTGTGACCCGGGCACGATGGCGTAGACGGGGTTGCCCGCCAGCCCCGGCAACGTGAAACCTCCCTGGGGGTTGTTGCGCACCAGCGGCGCATAGCGCGCATCGATCGAGCCGCCGCGGCCCGACACAAAGCCGGCGCCGGTCAGTTCACCGCCACCCGACAGGTCCAGCACCGAACCGGCCAACAGGTCCATGTCGCGAAAGCCCAGCGTGATGCCCGTGCGCAGCGACGCCCCGCTGCCCGCGCCAATGGCGCCGCCCGCCCCCACCAGCGACACGTCCGCGCCCTTGAACTTGTACGCCACGCCGTCGGTGGTGCCGCCATAGGGCATCAGCAGCCCGGCGCCGCTGACCGACGTAACGCTGCCCGGCAACAGCGTCAGGTGCCGCGTCCCCACGGTTTCGCTGACGTCGCCCAGCACGATGGCGCCCAGCGGCGCGCGCACCACGCCGCCCTGCACCACCGTGGCCGCCGCCAGCCGCAGCGAGCCGAACGCCGAATACGGCACCGCCGGCAGCGGCGCATCGGCGCCGCCGGCGCGTCCGACCCGCAGCGTGCGGGTCGGGTCGAACACATTGGCATTCGAGATCGGGTTGCGTGTATAGCCGGCCAATACCTCGGCCTCGGCACCCGTCACCGGATACAGCTGCGCGGCGACCAGGTCCAGGTCGCCGCGGGTCCAGAGCCGCGTGCGCGGCTCATCGTCGTTGCGAGCCAGGAAGCGCAGGTCGCCGCCGCTGGCCAGCGTGACTCGGTCAAAGCCCGTGCGCGTCACCGCCAGCAAGCCGCCCACCGGGCGGTTGATGGTGCCCTGGGTGCCGAAAGACAGGCTGTTGCCCACTTCCAGCAAGTCGGTGGCCTGCACGGTGAACGCGCCCGCCGCTACCGACGGCGCATCGCCGAACAGCACGCGCGGCCGGATCACGCCGTTGGTCGAGTAGTACTTGCCGGGGCCCGAGAGCCGCACCTGCGACGCCGCCAGATTGACGCGGGTCGTGGTGGCCGCGTCTGGTGCCAGCGAGAAGGCGCCCGCATACAGGCGCAGGCTTTGCGCCACCGCGATGTCCACGGCGCCATCAAACGACATCAGGCCGTTGGCCAGCAGCCCCAGTTGGTCAAAGCCGCCCCCCGCCAGCAAGCGGGCGATATCCAGGCGGGTCTGGCCATAGCGCAACGCGTCGGCGCCTTCGCCCGGTTTCAGGTCAGTGGCCAACGGTTTGCCGCCGCCGGCCGCCAGCACCATTTCGCGCGGCACCTGCACGGCCGGGTTGGACGGATTGTCGCCCTGCGAACGGTACAGCGGCGTTTCCAGCGCGATGTCCAGCGCGCCGCCTGCCGCGGTGACGCCGCCGGCCCGCGCGATGAAGGTGCCGTCCAGGAACAGGCCGTTGTAGGAACTGAGCGCGATGCGGCCGCCGCTGCGGTCCAGCGGCACCGGTCCCACGCCGTTCACGTCCACCACCGCGCTCGCCCCCGACGCATCCAGCACGGCGCCCGGGCGTATCACCACATAGGCGTCGGACGAGGTGGCCGTGGCGCGGTCGTGATTGAGCTCGCCGCCGATCACGATCACGCCGCCCGCATCGGCCACGCCATAGCGGCGGCCTTGCGTGTCCACGCCGGTCTCGGCGCGGCCGGCCACGTTCAGCACCGCCTGTTCGCCAATCCAGATCGAACGGTTGTGCACCTGGCCCGCGGCCGTCTCGATGGACTCGGCCACGTCGATGTCGCCCAGGCGCAGTTGGCGGATATCGATCTTGCCGCCGGCCGCCGTCAGCGCGCCCAGCACCGTGATCTGACCCGCGCCGCGCAACTGGATGGCCTGGCCCGGATCCACCGCGACCTGCGCGCCTTGGCCAATCGTCAGCGCCGCATCGGCGTCCGCTCCGGGCAGCGCCACGGTACGTCCGCTTTGCAGCGACAGGCTGGCGCCGCGCCGCCGCGTCACCGTGCCCGCCACGGGGTTGTGCAGGTAGACGGGCGGCAGCCAGGTTTCCAGGGCGACGCCCGTTGGCGTGCCGGTCGCCAGGCCGGCCGCGTCGGCCACCGGCCGGTAGACCGGCATCGTCACGTCGATGCGCGCATTGTCGGCGACAGACGCGCCGCCGCTGCCGGTGATCTCGTAACGCGAAAAGCCCTGCTGGAAGAACGGCGCCGCCAGCGCCAGCACATCATCGCCGGCATCGGCCGGCCGGTCGCCCAGCACCACCTTGCCCGCCGTCACCGCCAGCGTGCCCCCGCCATCCACCCCATAGCCGCGCAGCGCGGCATCCAGCACCACGCGCCCGCCGCCTGCCGCACCGCCGGGCACCGCTTCCACCGCCGCACTGCCGCCCTTGCCGCCGGTCAGCTTGCCCTTGGCGCGCAGCGCGGCGCCCGACCCCACGTCAATCACGCTGCCGGCCTGCAGGTCGATATCGCGGTTGCTGCGCAGCGACACCGTGCCGCCGTTCAGGTAGGGCAGCGCGCCCGTCTGGCCCGGCGCCAACGCCAGGTTGGCCCACAGGCCCGACGTATCCAGGCGCGCCCGCGCACCCAGCGTCAGCCGGTCGTCGGCAGTGGCCACGCCCGCGATCGTATCCGCCAGGCCGCTGGACGAGACCTGGTTCAGCACATTGCCCAGCCGGAGGCTGCCGGCGTTGGCCGTCAGCGCGGCGTCCACGTTGACGTTGTTCGCGAACAGCGTGATGTCGCCCCCCGGCCCCACGGCCAGGTCCGACTGCACCGCGACAGCGCCCGCGGCGATCTTGATGGCGCCCAGCCCAAAGCCATTGAGCCGGGTGGTATCGAGCAGCAGCTTGCCAGCGCGGTCATCGGGCAACGCCGTGGCCAGGTCCAGCCCGGCCGCGATCGCGTCGACGCGATCGGACAGCACCACCTGGTTGACCGTGCCGTCGCCACGTCCCAACGCGTATTGCAGCGCACCGGTGCGCTTCTCGTAGTAAGGCGTGTACGTGCCCACCACCAGTTGCGCGCCGCGCGCCACGGCCCGCTGCGATTGCTGGTAGCCATCCAGGCCGGCCTGCGCGGCGGCATTCTGGCGATCGCCCTGGAACGTCGTGCCGATCAGCTCGCCTTCCAGCACGGCGCTGCGCGTGCCGATCACGAGACGGCCCGCGTCGCGGCCCACGGTGTAGCCGGTCTCGAAGCGTTCTTGCGGCGCAATCAGCGGGTTGTAGAAATAGCGCGTCTGGCCCCAGCGCTGGCTGCTGGCCTCGTAGCCCTGGTACAGCCCGGTATAGGCCAGGTCGCCCGGCGCGCGCGTCACCTCGTACAGCCGGCCGTCCACGCCGCGCAGCCAGCTCTGGCGGATCATGCCGTCCTGCACATCCAGCGTGCCGCCCGACAGGTTGATCTGCGAACCGGCGCGCGTCACCACGTCGCCGCCCGTGAATTCAACGTTGCCGCCCTGCGCCATCCACTCGTTGACGCCATGCCCCTGCGTGCCCAGGTAGCCGCTCACTTCCAGCAGGCCCCCGGCCGTGTACCAGCGATCCGTCGCGTAGCCATTGGTACCGGCCGGCACCCGCACCAGGTCACGCACGTCCACCCAGACGTCCTTGCTGTTGAGCTTGCCGCTTTCCCGGTTGACCGGCGCGTCGCGTTGCTCGTTGCCCTGGACGTTGATCTTGAGGTTGTTGTTTTCCATCGCCACGGGCACGCCCACGGCGCCCGCCACGTCCAGCACCGCGCCCTCGCGCAGCAGGCTGCGCTTGGCCGCCTGCACCGCGATCTGCCCGCCGGTGGCCAGCGTGATCGAGCCGGCCGCGAAATCCACCGTGCCCGAACTGCTGATTTCCACCCGCGACAGTTCACGCCGGTCGGCGCCCGCCGCCAACATCGGCGTATCGCTCTGCGCCGCAGGCGGCACGCGCAGGCCGTCGCGCTGGCTGTCCAGCGCCTGCGCGCCGCTGCGGTCCAGCAGGATGGCCGTGGTGCTGTACTCGGCCACCGTCACGCGGCCCTCCACGCCCGTCGCGGTCAGGTGCAGCGTGCCGCGCGTATCCACCGACGTGCTCGACAGCAGCACGCCGCGCTGGGCGACATCGCCGCCGGTCAGCGTCACATCGCCCAGCGCTGCCTGGATCAGACCCGTGTTCTCGACGCGGCCGGGCGTGCCGGCCGGCGTCACTTCATTGCCCCGGGTGGTGGACACCAGGTTGCCCGACGTGCCCTGCCCGCGCTTGATGACGAAGCTGTCGCCCGCCGCCAGCAGCGCCTGCCCGGACGGCGTGTCGATCGTGCCGGCGTTGGCCGCCGTCTTGCCCAGCAGCAGCACATAGCCGCCGCCCGTGGTGGACGTGCCGGGCGCCGCGGTCTGCAAGCGCGCGCCGGCCTGCACCTCGATGCCGCCCAGCGCGTCCGAGAAGGTCGGCTGCGCGCCGTTGTCGACGTACAGGCCTTTGGTCTTGAACTGTGCGTCGGTGATCGTGGCCGCAGCCGCCACCAGGTTGCGCGCGTTGACCTGGCTGGTGCCGGTGAAGATCACGCCGTTCTGGTTCACCACCAGCACCGTGCCGTCGGCCTTGATGGCACCCTGTATCTGGCTGGGTCTGGCGCCGGCGCCCACCACCCGGTTCAGCACCGCGTCGTCCGCGCCCTGCTTGAACTGCACCGTGGTATTGCGCCCGACGTTGAAGGTGTCCCAGTTCAGGACGGCGCGCGATTGCGTCTGTTCGATGGTGACGACCTGGCGGCCGCCTTCCTCGCTGGGCTTGGCAGCTTTGGCGCCTTCCCATTTGGCCAGCGCGCCGCGCGCTTCCCACAGGCCGCCTTCGACCAGGCCGTCGGGCACGCCGGCGCCGTTGGCGGCGGCGGCGGCACGGGCAGCCGCCTGCGCCGCCTGCTGCGCCGCCACGGCGGCCGCCGTGCGGTTCAGGTTGTCCAGCGACCGCTGCAGCTGCTGGCGCGATTCGGCCTGCTGGCGCGCACCATTGCCAATGCCTGCCAGGCTGCCGTCCGGCATGCGGCCGGTGCGCTGCGCGGTCGACTGTACGGCATTCTTGTCGGCGAACCAGCCCGGGCTGAAGGCCCGCGCCTGGGCCTGGGCGGTGCTGCTCCAGCTGCCGGCGATCAGCAGCGCGGCAACGGCCTGCGCCAGCGGCGTCGGACGCCATTGCGGACGGCCACGCCTTGCTGCGCGCGCCATGATTGCCTTGCCGTCCCGTTGCGCCATCCGTGCCTGCATGATCGTCCTTCCTTATTCCAATCGCGAGTGTTCGCCACCTAGAACAAGACAGACGGATGGAAAAATGCCGACCGGAACCCTGTCATAAATAATTCATGGAATCACGACAGCAGCACCACCCCGCCCGGCAGCCGGGTCACCTCGGCGCCATAGGCGTCGCGGATCAACTGTTCCGCGTCCGCCACCTGCGCCAGTGAAAAGCGCGCCTGCACCCGGCGCTGGGCCAGCTGCTTGTTCAGCAGCACCAGGCGGCCACGGCGGTAGCGGTTGATCTCGTCCACCACGTCGGCCAGCGGCACCCGGTCAAACACCAGCCAGCCGCGCCGCCAGGCCGTCACCGCCTCGGTATCGACCTTGGCCGGCGGCAGCACGCGCGCGTCGTCGTAGCGCAGTTCCTGGCCCGCGGCGAGATCAAAGTTGCCCTGCGCATGCGCCAGCTGCAAGGTGCCGGACAGGCAGCACAGGTTGGCCGCGCCATCCAGGTAGCGCAGGTTGAACACGGCCTGGCGCGTGGTGATGCGGCCGGCGCCGGCAATCACCTGTTCGCTGCGCGCCGCCTGGATCGCCTCGCTGCCCACGCGAACTTCCGCCTCGCCCGCCGCCAGTTCGATCACTGCGCCGTCGCGCGGCCCGGACCGCACGTTGATCCGGGTCTGCGTGTTCATCTCAAACTCCAGCGCATCGCCCAGCGCCACCCGGCGCTGTTCACCCGTTGCCGTGCGGTAGTCGGCGCCCAGCTCGTCCAGCCCCGGCCACAAGCCCAGCGGCGGACGCCAGGCCAGATAGGCAGCCGACGCCGCCAGCGCCCCGCCCAGGAACGCCCGGCGGCCCGTCACGCGGGGACGGCGCGCGGCAGCCGCGGCGATTTCTTCCTGCACCGCCGGGCCCAGCCCCTGCCACAGGCGCTTTTGCTCGGCGAACGCGGCCTCGTGGCGCGGATCGGCACCCAACCAGGCGCGAAACGCCTCGGCGTCGTCCTGCGTGGCGCGGCCCGAGGTCAGCGTCAGCAGCCACTGCCGCGCGGCGTCCGCAGGCGTTGGGCCGCGCTTGCGGCGGCCGGGCATCATCATCATCAGCGCCATGGCGGTGTTTCCCATGGAGGTCCTTCCTTTTGTACTGCCGACGGGTGGGCAGATTGTCGTGGCAGCGGTTTCTGCGCGCCCGACGGTTGCGTCACCGGCTCGGCTTCCGCCTCCAGCACCTTGCCGCAATGCTCCAGCGCGCGCTTGAGTTCCTTGGACACAATGCGTTCCGACACCCCGTAGCGCTTGGCGATCTCGGCATGCGGCAGCTCATGCACCCGCGCCGCCATCAGCATCTGCTGCGTGCGTTCGGGCAACTGCCGCAGCGCGCGGCGAAAGGCGTCGATCTGGCTGCGCCCCTGCGCAATGCGCGCGGGGTCTTCGGCCTCGTCGGTGCCGCCGATCAGCTCGGCAATCTCTACCCCT
This sequence comes from Achromobacter sp. FW305-C-28, assembly GCF_058783235.1. Taxonomy (NCBI): domain Bacteria; kingdom Pseudomonadati; phylum Pseudomonadota; class Betaproteobacteria; order Burkholderiales; family Alcaligenaceae; genus Achromobacter; species Achromobacter sp. FW305-C-28. The sequence goes on from NZ_JBYSYL010000020.1 coordinate 24,622, forward strand.
GTCAGCAACCGCGAATCGCGCCGCCGCTGGTCTTCGGCAATGTTCAACGCCACCCGGAACAGGTACGCCGCCGGCTGCTGGATCGACCCGCCCGGCGGCATGTCGTTGACCTTCAGAAAGGCTTCCTGCATGGCGTCGTGCGCCAGGTCCTCGGACCCCAGGCGGCGCTTGAGCTGGCTGCGAAAATCGTTGTAGCGCTCGAGGAACAGCGCGCGCAGCGAACCGGACGGCTTGTCATCCCGCACGGCCGTCTCCTCGCAGCGCGCCGCAGTCGTCCGCGCTGGCCGGCTGCAACAGTACCGTCACCGGCTGTGCCATGCCGGCAGGCAGCGGCCCGGCCGTCACCCCGCGCAGCGCCGCTTCCAGCCGCCGGTTCAGCGGCGCCGAACCGGTATCGGCCACCCAGTCCACCTGATTGACGCGCCAGGCCTTGTCGAACCACAGCTTGACCAGCGCCCGGTAGGCGCCCGGCTCGGCGCCCTGCCCCTTGCACAGCGCACGCTTGAGCGCGCCCTGCAAGGCCGCCGCGTACGGCGTGTCGCGCAGCCGCGCCGCGCTGGCCGGCCGGGCCGGCACCGTCTCGCGCGGCGCCGCCACCACCGTAAAGGAATGCGGGCTGGCGTAGCGGATCGCCAGCGGCGAACCGGCCAGCAGCCGGCGCAAGGCATCGCCCGGCGTATAGGTGCCCACCACCGCGGGCGCCTCGCGTCCGGCCGTCAACGCGCTATCCACCAGCACCGTCAAACCGCTGGCCAGGCTGTATTGCGCCAGCGCCTGGTCCAGCGGCTGCGCGGCGATGGCAAACGCGATCTCGCGCGGCGGCGTCTGCGCCGCGCCCGCGCCGGCCAGGGCGCACAGCCCCAGCGCCAGGCAGGCACGCCGAATCCAGCCCCCGTCTGCCGGACAGGCCAGGGTCATCGACGACTACACGTAGGAAAATTGCCAGGCATGGCCGTTACCGCGAACGCCCGCGCGTCCGCCTCGATGCGAAAGGCGCCATGCTAGGGTGCGAGAATGACGTAATCGTGACACGCCACACACGCGCGCCGTCCCGCCGCCACGCAAACGTCACCTGCGCGGCGTTATCCGTCCCTATACTGAATGCATGGCGGCAACTGGCCGCCGGGCCTTTTCCAAGGAACCCGCATGCGCCCATTCAGCCTGATTCCGAATCGCGCCTGCCTGCTGTTGCTGGCGGCGCTGGCGGCCCCGCCCCTGGCGGCCTGGGCCCAAGCCCCGGCGCAGCCGCAGCCCGTGGCGCCCGCCGCGTCCACGGCAACCCCGCCCAAGCCCGCCCCCGGCGCCTGCATCGACACCGAGGTCAACGGCTACCGCGCGCTGTCGTATGACTGCCTGAACCAGAAGATGGCGCCCGACGCCGCGCCCAAGCCGCCGGCCACGCTGGGGTCCGAGGCCATCACGCAAAAGCCGCCCAACCAGATGGGCCTGCCCACGCCGGCCACCATCGGCAACCGCATGGGCAATACCTTCGGCACGTCGGCGTATCCGCAGCGGCCGACGCCGCCGTAGCCAGACCTTACGCCGTGCGGCTGATGAAATAGATCTTCTTGACGAACGTATCCACTTCCCAGCGGCCGGTATAGCCTTCCGGCATCACGAAGGCCTCGCCCACGGTCAGCGCATGCACCGTGCCGTCCGGGTCGACCAGGCGTGCCGCGCCTTCGACGATGTAGCCGAATTCGATGTAGCCCGTGGTGTTGGACTGGAAGCTGCCCGCAGTGCTTTCCCACACGCCGGCTTCGGCGCGGCCCGCGTTGCCTTCAAAGGCCGTCACGGTGCGAAACGCGGCATCGCCGGAAATCGGCCGCTTGGGCTTGCCCGGCACCGGGTTCTTCATGGGGCCGGCATCGATGCGGACCAGCCGCGATTGATCGTGCTTCAAAGCGCTTTCCTTGGAAATCAATGCGCCGCCACCACCAGCACTTCGGCCGCGCCGCGGCTGACCGTGCGCATGCGATGCGGCAGTTCGGAATCGAAATAGAGCGAATCGCCGGCATCCAGGCGGAACTCGCGTTCGCCCACCTGCACCTCGATGGCGCCCTTGAGCACCAGCAGGAATTCCTCGCCCGGGTGCGGAAACACCGCCGAGGCATCAGGGAATTCGCGCGGCGGATGCACCAGGAAGGGCTCCATGGCCTTGACCTTGCGGCGCCCGGCCAGCGACTCGTAGTGGTATTCGCTACCCAGGCCACGGCGTTGCAGGACCTCGCGGTCGGCCACGCGCACCAGGCTCACGACCTCGTCCTGCGCTTCGCCGTCGCCCCCGCCCACCAATTGCGACACCCCCACGCCGTAGGCTTCGGCCAGGCGCAGCACGGTCGAAATCGACGGCTCGCTCAGCCCGCGTTCGAGCTTGGAGAGATAACTTTTGGTCAGGCCCGTGCGCTCGCCCAGCTGTTCCAGGGACAGGGACTGCTGGCGACGCAACGTGCGCAGACGGTGAGGCAGGTCGATCATGGGCGGAAAAGGGCACGGTAACGACCGGTAAGCATGCCCTAAACCGACGGCTTCGTCGAGTTTCAGCCCAGCACGTCGGGATGCTGGCGCAGCGCCCGCCGCGCGTAATACGCAAAACCCACCTGCGAACGCTTGGGCGTCAGGATCCAGTCGTGCGCCTCGTGGCCCAGCGCCGGCGGAATCGGCTGGATCTTGCCCGCCGCCATCGCCAGCAGCTGCATGCGCGCGGCGCGCTCGAACTGCAATGCCAGCACGCAGGCCTCTTCTACCGTGCCCGCCGCCACCAGCATGCCGTGGTGCGACAGCAGAATCGCGCGCTTGTCGCCCAGCGCGCCCGAGATGATCACGCCTTCTTCGTTGCCCACCGGCACGCCCGGCCAGTCTTTCAGGAACGCCACATCGCCATACAGCGGGCAGTTGTCCATGTGCGAGACTTCCAGCGGCACTTCCAGCATCGACAGCGACGCGGCATGCAGCGGGTGCGTGTGGATGATGCAGTTCACGTCCGGCCGCGCCCGGTAGATCCATGAATGAAAGCGGTTGGCCGGGTTCGGCATGCCGCCGCCTTCCTGCACCTGCAGGTCTTCGTCCACCACCAGCAGGTTGCCCGCCGTGATCTCGTCAAAGCCCAGGCCCAAGCGCTGCGTGTAATAACGGTTGGGCTCCGGCGCGCGCGCCGTGATCTGGCCCGCCAGGCCCGAATCGTGCCCGCCGTCGAACAGAATGCGGCAGGTCAGCGCCAGGCGTTCGCGCAGCGTCCAGTCCGGCGTATCCAGCTTGCGCTGCATATCGGCCTGCGCCCGCTGTATCAATTCGTCCTTGCCCAAGTGCATCGTATCGGCCATCTCGACTCCTTTCTATGCCGTTTCCAACAACGGCGTAAAGCCCGGCAAGGCGCGCATGCGCGCCAGCCAGGCACTGATATGGGTAAAGGCGGACAGGTCGTAGCCGCCCTCGTCCGCCATGCTGGTATAGGGGTATAGCGCAATGTCGGCGATGGTCGGCGCATCGCCCACCAGGAATGGGCGGCCCGCCAGGTGCGCGTCCATCCAGGCCGCCGCGCGCAGGCCGATGGTGCGCCACTGCACCATGGCCGGGTCGTCCACCCGCGCCGTCCGGCGCAGATGGATCAACAGCCGCGGCTGGGCGTACGCGTGCATGTGCTGGGTCTGCTCGAAACTCAGCCAGCTGGCCACCTGCGCCTGTTCCAGCCGGCCTTCCGGCAGCCAGGGCGTGCCGCGCCCCAGATACCACAGGATCGCCTGCGACTCGGCCAGCCACTCGCCTTCCGGCGTCAGCAGCGCCGGCACCTGGCGCCACGGGTTGATGCGGCCAAAGGCCTCGGTTTCCAGGTCGCCCTGCACGATGTCGAAAGTGCGGCGCGTCAGTGCCAGGCCCATGAAACCGCAGGCCAGCCGGATCTTCCAGGCGTTGCCCGAGCGCAGCGTGTCGGCCAGTTCCAGGGGTTTGCCGGCCAGCGGATGCAAGGCCGGGGTCGTCTCGTTCACCGTGTTCATCGGCGTAGTCTCTGTTTGCGGCATCATCGGGTTCGTCTCGGACGTTGCCATCGTCAATCCATCTTGATGTCGGCGCGCTTCACGATCTCGGCCCACTTCGCCTTCTCGGCCACGATGAAACGCGCGTATTCGTCAGGCGCGCCGGTGTACAGCTGCGTGCCCTGCGCCGCCAGGCGCGCCTTCAGGTCGGGCGATGCCAGTGTCTGGCGCAGCGCCGCGTTCAACTTTTCCAGCACCGCGGGCGGCGTGCCCGCGGGCGCAAAAAACGCATTCCACGAACTGATCTGCAAGGCGGCATCGCCGGCCTCGCTGGACGACGGCACCTGCGGCGCCGACGGCAAGCGCTGGTCCGACGCCACCGCCAGCGCCCGCAGCTTGCCCGATGCCGCGTGCGGCATGATCACCGGGCTGGCGTCCATCACCACATCCACCTGCCCGCCGATGGCCGCATTGACCGCTTCGCTGCCGCTCTTGAACGGCACGTGCACGATATCCACGCCCGCGGTCAGCTTCAGCAATTCCAGCCCCAGGTGCGGCGAACTGGCCGTGCCCGCAGACCCGAAATTCAGCTTGGCCGGATGCGCCTTGGCATACGCCACGAACTCGCCGAAATTCGCGGCCGGCAGATCGCCACGCACCGCCAGCAGATAGGGCGACCCGGAGACCAGCCCCACCGGCACGAACTTGTCCGGGTCGTAGCTGAGCTTGGCGTAGATCAGCGGGTTCACCACCTGCGTGCCCACCGTGCCCATGAAAATCGTATACCCGTCAGGCGCCGCCGTGGCGGCCACCTGCGCGGCGATCACCCCGCCCGCGCCTGGCCGGTTTTCCACCACCACGCTCTGGCCCAGCGCATCGCCCATGCCCTTGCCCACCTGCCGCGCCACGATATCCGTGATGCCGCCGGCCCCGAAAGGCACCACCAGCCGGACCGGATGATCCGGAAATGCCGCCTGCGCCGCGCTGCCCAGCCCCGCGGCCAACGCCAGCGCGGCCGCCATGATCTTGCGTTTCATGCCATTCCCCTTGTGTCCGCCGCTTGGATGCGGCTATGACACAAAGTGTCCTATAGGCTATTGATTTTCCGCAAGAGGAATTTGATTGGGGGATACCCTGAGCAGCAGGAATAAAGTTCGCCTTTTTTGTTGAAGTTCGCCTTTTGGCTTTGGTGGGCAACACCTGCTATTGCGCAGGCATCTTCTCTTATTCTGTGCGGAAGGACGGCCTGCAGGCTGAAGAAAGGCGAACTTTGCAGTAAACGCTATTGAATTAGCGCGACAGTCCAAGCTGGCAGATTTGGGATATGCCCGTACGGGCATTGGGAAGGAGACACGGACGTCTCGAGCACCCGGCGATACGTTGGGAGTTGTAAGAGAAGAAGACCGTGCCTTGTATGAAAGGCCCGGGGTCCTGTGGTCACTGGCCGCTTCCGGCCAGAAGCGGCCTTTTAATAATCCCGCGAACGACCGCGTCAGGCCAGAACCGGGCATTTGTTTACCCATATCTTGGGGCACAGACACCTGAAGTCGTGCGTCAACTCCCGCGCTTCCCGAGCACTGCCTTTAGATAAGGACGTAACTCGACCCACTCGATAACTTGGGATATGCGGCGAAGTTCGCTAAGCGTCTCTTTCATTGTCACCGGGTCGAAAGTCTCCGGCATAGCGAACGAAACACCCTTTCTATCTGTCGCGTACCGATGGCGCTGGTCCAATACTCCATGGAATGCGTCGGCATCTTCAGGAAACAGCTCCTCGTTCAGGGACACCAAAAACTGGCACGGCACCTCAAAATGGTACCTAAGCTCTGGGTAAAGGCGTCGGTATTCTCTGTACAGCTTCTTGAGGTTGTGGCCAAGGTGTTCAGGCGCCCCGCCATGAGCGGCGATGGCTCCTTTCAGAAAGAGCTCAATACCCTGGCGAGCTATATGAAGGACGACTCGGCTCGACGAGTACTGAGATGAGAATCCTCCATCGACCATCGCGTGGCACAACACCTCGCTTGCCTCCAAGTAGGCCCGAGCAAGCCAGAGCATCCTGTCCCAGGCTTCCATCTCGGCGAGTTCTTTGGCGTACGACGGATCTGAATCGTCTTTCATGCCTCTTTCCTCCTACATTTCTAGATCCAGCATCGTGGTTTATAACGAGGCCGGATGTTGCAAGACTTTACATAAATCTATTGATCCACGATGATAGGCGGCGCGTCAAAGAACTCCACCACGTAAACGAAGCCGATTTAGGAGGGGGCATTGAGCGGAATCAGAGGTGCGACGGAGCTTTTGTCCGTCGCAAACAATCCGAAGTACTCAGAGACCGGTGGTGGGCACGGAGCTAAGGGCGTAGATTTTGCGCGCTGGTGGGCTGTCGTCCGGATGGTGGAGTTGGAGAAGGCCAATGAACCGGATTTCCTCCTCCTCTTTGAATCCGTTCAGGACGTTGCAGAACTAGATTCTGCGACCGAGCCAACACGGGCTAGGGTTTACCAAGTCAAGAAGAAGGACGCCGGGACCTGGAGCTGGTCAGTGCTCACAGGCACGGTGAGCCTGTCCGTATTTTCGTGGGCGAGGCGTTTTAAAAGTTGTTATCCATGCGCCGCAGTAAACCGTTCACCGAA
>NZ_JBYSYL010000021.1:0-31126 GCF_058783235.1 Achromobacter sp. FW305-C-28
TTGCGCGTCAGTTTTTTACCGACCAAACCCTGCCGGTTTCTCCAACCTGAGACTGTCCACTTCGGGGGAGGAGGTCACTCGCTCCGACCGTCTATCAGACAGTGCCTACTTGACAGGGGTGCTTACGACTACCACCACAGCCTGGTGAGCAATCTGGCGGGTCATACCCAGCGCAGAACTTTAATGTCAGTCGGAATAACTCGAGGCGCAGGGCTTTAATGTCGATCGCAAAGCACGAAAAATCACAAGTGATTGATATATCTGGAATTCGTAGCGCAGAACTTTATTGTCGATGGCCACCGCAATCGTGGGCGCCCACTCCGCAAGCCACCCCCGCGCCGGGCGACCTACGAAGAACACTAGACGCCAACGCACACCCTCAACCTCGACGCTGTAGCGTTTCCCGTGGCAGTTCGCCAAAACGTTCTCGGTAGTACTCCGAGAATCTGCCTAGATGGCTGATTCCGACAGAGACCGCCACTTCCGTCACGCTGGTACAGGAGCCTTCCAGCAGACGTTCTCTTGCTGCGTCCAGCCGCAGCGTTCTCAAGGCGTGCATGGGTGTCGTCCCACGGTGTTCCTGGAACAGCCGTGTCAGCGCGCTGGCGCTGGCGCCTGCGCCTTTGGCTATCTCTGTCAGTGTCAGAGGAGCAGACAGATGCCGTTTCATGTACGACTCGGCTTGCGCCAAGCGGCGGGGGTGGGCGGGCGTCTGGCCGGCTTCGCGTTGCCACGTGTTCGGCTGGTTGTACAGCAGGTGCAGCACCAGCGTGTCTTCCAGGTGTTCCAGCCAGGCGGCGGGGGGCTTGGGGGCGCCGTCGTCCAGGGTGGGGAGCAGGTGGATCAGGCCGGTGACCATGCTGCGCCAGGCAGCGCCGATGGGGGTGTCCAGGCGTAGCGCGGGGGTGAAGTCCAGGGGGCGGGTGGCGGCGTCGCCGAAGATGCGGCGGCCGATGGTTTCCAGTTTGCCACGGGGGATCTTCAACAGCAGTTGTTCGCAGCCCGCTTCCCAGTGCAGCTTCAGGGCGCGGTTCGGAGCGATGACGGCCGCGCAGTCGGGGTGGGTGTCCACACTGTCGGCCCCGCATTCGATGCGCGCGCGGCCGTGCAGGGGGACCTGGACCAGCATGAAATCTTGCAGGCGGTCGGGTTCGATGTGGACTTCGGCGCCGTAGCGCAGCGTACAGACGCTCAGGGCGCCAAAACGGCCCCGGTTCAGTTCGGCGTCGACGCGGCCGCCTTTCCAGGTCAGGCGGTGTTCTTTCAGCGCTTCGGACACGCGTTCGCGCGTTTCCGCCGGCTGGGTGGAACTGAACACGCGCCTTTTGAGCAATGGCGCCAGCTCGATGCGGGACCAGCCGTGCATGGGAGTCTCCGGGACGGGAACGCTCCCGTATTGCCGACCAGCGTAAAGCAATCGGCCTGCCGTGGGAATTAAGTGAATCCCGGATAAGCGTGGGCGGAATCGGATAGAGCGGCGGGGCGGGCGGGCCTACTCTGGGGGTTGTTGGAAGGCGGCGCCGCGGCGCGTAAGCTGGCGATTTTCAGGGCGGCTTGCGGTAACCGACGGCAGACGGATTCTGTCAGCATCGCGCCGGCGGCGTCGGCGGACACATACGGGGTGGCTCATGAATGGAAAACAATGGGGTCGGCGCGCGCTGGCGGCGCTGGTTTGCATGACGGCTGCGGCCGGGGTGGCGGCCGAGGAAAAGATCAAGGTCGGGCTGTTGACCACGCTGTCCGGGCCGGGTGCGGCGCTGGGCAATGAAATCCGGGATGGCTTCAATCTTGCGTTGCAACATACCGGCGGCAAGCTGGGCGGGCTGGCAGCCGAAGTGGTGGTGGCCGATGACCAGCAGAAGGCCGACACCGGCCGCCAGGCGGTCGAGCGCCTGCTCAAGCGCGACAAGGTCGACATCATGACCGGGATCGTGTTTTCCAATGTGCTGCTGCCGGTGATGCCGGCCATTTTGCAGTCGGGCACGATCTATCTCAGCACCAATACCGGGCCCGAGAATTATGCGGGCGTGGGCTGTAATCCGAATTTCTTTGCAGTGGCCTGGCAGAACGAGGACATTCCCGCCGCCATGGGCAAGTACGCCGCGGATCAGGGCTTCAAGCGCGTGGCGCTGATTGCGCCGGACTATCCGGGCGGACGCGAGTCGCTCAATGGGTTCAAGCGCCTGTACAAGGGCGGCCTGTCTGAAGAGATCTATACCCAGCTGGGCCAGCTGGACTATGGCGTGGAAATCACGCGGCTGCGCGCCAGCAAGCCCGATGCGGTGTTCTTCTTTCTGCCGGGCGGAATGGGCGTGAATTTCATCAAGCAGTTCAACGGCGCGGGTTTGGGCAAGGACATCGTGCTGCTGGCGCCGGGCTTCTCTGGCGATGAAGACACCATCGGCGCCGTGGGCGCGCCGATCGAGGGCCTGCGCAATACGTCGCAGTGGGCGGCGGATCTGGACAATCCGGCCAACCGCCAGTTCGTGGCCGACTTCAAGAAGGCCTACAACCGCAGCCCCACGCTATACGCGTCGCAGGGCTACGACGCGGCCATGCTGCTGGATAGCGCGGTGCGCCAGACCGGCGGCAAGCTCGGCGCCGATGCGCTGCGTCCGGCGCTGCGCCGCGCCGACTTCAAGTCGGTGCGCGGCGATTTCAAATTCAATCGCAACCAATATCCCATCCAGAACTACTACCTGCGCACCATCGAGAAGGGCGCGGACGGCAAGCTGGCCAACAAGTTGTCGGGCACGGTGCTGACGCAGTACCAGGACCCGTTCGCCGCCGCCTGCCAGATGAAGTAGGCGCGGCAACGACCGCAAAGGAGCTTTACGCATGACAGCGACTATCTCGACCCGCGAGGTCACCATTGCCTCGCACGACGGTCAGTCTTTCGGCGCCTACCTGGCCGTGCCGGCCTCGGGCCACGGACCGGGCCTGGTGCTGTGCCAGGAAATCTTCGGCATCAACGATTTCATGCGCCGCACGGCGCAGGCCCTGGCCGAGGAAGGCTATGTGGTGCTGGCGCCCGATCTGTTCTGGCGCCAGCAGCCCGGCATCCAGCTGACCGATGGCCCCGCCGACATGCCGCGCGCCTTCGAGCTGTACCAGCGTTTCGACGTGGACCTGGGCATCAAGGACATCGCCTCGACCCTGGCGACGCTGCGGGCGCTGCCCGAGCAGCAGGGCGGCGCCGGCGTGCTGGGTTATTGCCTGGGTGGCAAGCTGGCCTATCTGGCCGCCTGCCGTACCGATGCGGACGTGGCCATCGGCTACTACGGCGTGGGCATCGAAGACAGCCTGGACGAAGCCGCGAACCTGCGCGGCCGGCTGGTGCTGCACATCGCCGAGCAGGACGGCTTCTGTCCGCCGCCCGCGCGCCAGCGCATTCTCGAGGCGCTGGGCGGCAAGCCGGGCGTCGAACTGTACGTCTACCCCGGCATGGATCACGCCTTTGCCCGCACGGGCGGTGCGCACTACGACAAGCCGTCGGCGCTGATGGCGCACCAGCGCAGCATGGCCGCGCTGCAACGCGTGATCGGCCCGCAGTTCGACTATTCGTCCCTGTGGGACAAGCACTGCGAATATGAATTCGGCACCCGCGACGTGGCCGCCACCATGGCCACGATGGTGGCCGAGCCTTACGTCAATCACATTCCCACCATGACGGGCGGCGTGGGCTACCGCGAGTTGTCGCGCTTCTATCAGCATCATTTCGTCAACAGCAATCCGCCGGACACCCGGCTGGTGCCGCTGTCGCGCACCGTGGGCGCCACGCAGATCGTGGACGAAGTGCTGTTCTGCTTCACCCACACCACCGAGATCGACTGGATGCTGCCGGGCGTGCCGCCCACGGGCAAGTATGTCGAGATTCCGCTGGTGGCCATCGTGAAGTTCCGCGGCGACAAGCTCTGCCACGAACACATCTATTGGGACCAGGCCAGCGTGCTGGTGCAGATTGGCGTGCTGGACCCCAAGGGCCTGCCGGTAGCCGGCCGTGACACCGCGAAGAAGCTGCTGGACGAGACGCTGCCGTCCAACACGCTGATGGCGCGCTGGCAAGACAGCGAGAACAAGTAGGAGACCGCCATGTCGTACAGCGATCAACAATTGGGCCAGATGGTGCGCGGCGACAGCGTGCACCGCAGCCTGTATACCGACCCGGCCATTTTCGACCTGGAGATGCAGCGCATCTACGGCCGCGCGTGGGTCTACGTGGGCCATGAAAGCCAGGTGCCCAAGACGGGCGACTATCACACCACCCGCCTGGGCGACCAGGACGTGCTGATGGTGCGCGCCACCGATGGCCGCGTGCACGTGCTGTACAACCGCTGCCCGCACAAGGGCGCCAAGGTGGTGGCCGACGGCGACGGCTGCGTGGGCAAGTTCTTCCGCTGCCCGTATCACGCCTGGACCTTCAAGCTGGACGGCAGCCACCTGGGCGTGCCGCTCAAGCAGGGGCTTGAAGGCACGTCCTACGACCCCACCGACCCCAGCTTTTCGATGCGGCGCCTGCCGCGCGTGGAAAGCTACCGCGGCTTCGTGTTTGCCAGCCAGGCGCGCGATGGCCAGGGGCTGGAAGACTTCCTGGGCGGTGCGCGCTCGTCCATCGACAACCTCTGCGACCGCTCGCCGGTGGGTGAGGTGGAAGTGGCCGGCGGCATCTTCCGCGTGATGCAGCGGTCCAACTGGAAGGTGTTCTACGAGAACCTGCACGACACCATGCATGCCCGCGTGACGCATGAATCGTCGTTCGCCGCGGCCCGCGACGAGGCCAAGGAAATCGGCGAGATGCCGTTCGAGCTGCACATCATGGATGGCAACGGCGAACCCTACGAGTTCTGGGAAAAGCTGGAACTGCGCGCCTACGACAACGGCCACGGCTACATGGAAGGCATCTTCAACCCGGGCGCGGCCGAGCGCGATCCGATCTCGCGCGAGCATTTCGAGACGCTGTCCGCGGCCTACGGACCGGACCGCGCCCGCGAGATCCTGGGCATGAACCGCCACAACACGGTGATCTACGGCAGCGGCTCGCCCCACACCGTGTTCCAGCAGTTCCGGGTAATCCGCCCGATCGCCGTCGACCGCACGCTGATCGAGATTCAGACCTTCCGTTGCAAGGGCGCGCCGGCCGGCGTGTTCAAGCGCGCCATGCTGTATGCCAACGTGATCAACTCGCCGTCGTCCAACGTCATGCCGGACGACATCGAGCTGTACAACCGCTGCCAGGAAGGCAACGCCACGCGCGGCGGCGAATGGGTCAGCATGCATCGCTACCACGGCACCGACCGCAGCGACGCCGACGGCATGGTGTCGGTCAACGGCACCAGCGAACTGCCGATGCGCAATCAGTTCCGCGCCTGGAAACAATACATGGAGGCGGGTCCGGTAAACCTGGTGCCGGCCCAAGGAGAAGGCGCGTGCTGCTAGATCTGGAATTCGACGTCTCGACCGATCAACTGGCGCCGGCCGACGTGCCGGCCGAGGCCTATCACCGCATCGCCCAGTTCCTGTACCGCGAGGCCCGCCTGCTGGACGAGCGCCGCTACGACGACTGGCAGTCGTTGTGGACCGACGACGGCATGTACTGGATGCCGCGCGAACCGGGCCAGGTCAGTCCCTACGACCACATCTCGCTGTTCTGGGAAGACCGCATGCTGCGCGACGTGCGCATCCGCCGCCTTGAGCACCCGCGCAACTGGTCGCAGCAGCCGCCCACGCGTAGCGTGCGGCTGGTGGGCGGCGTGCAGGTCGAAGGCGTGGACACGGGCGGAAATCTGGTGGTGCATTCGGCGTTTCAAATGACCGAATGGCGCAAGCGCCAGCCGCGCCAGCTGGCCGGGCGCTACACCCACAAACTGGCGGCCGACGGCGACAGCTGGCGCATCCGCATGAAGCGCGTGGACCTGGTCAATTGCGACGACGCCCACGACGTGTTCGAGGTATTCGTGTGAGCGCGCTTGATGCCGCGGTGCTGGCGCTGCACTACCAGAACGACGTGCTGCATCCGGAAGGCAAGATCCGCGTCGGGCTGGATGCCGACGGCGACGTGCGCCAGCGCCTGCTGCGCGGCGCTGCGACGCTGCTGGACAGCGCCCGCGCCCGGGGGCTGCCCATCGTGCACGTGCGCATTGCCTTCCGGCCCGACTACGCCGACCTGCTGCCCAACTGCGATATCTTTCGCAACGTGGCCAGCATCGGCGCGGTGGCCGAAGGGCAGTGGGGCAGCGATTTCTACGAGGGGCTGCAACCGCTGGCAGGCAGCACGCGTGAGTTCGTGGTCAAGCACACCCGCATCAGCGCGTTCTACGGCACGCCGCTGGAAGAAACGCTGCGGGTGCTGGGCGCGCGCCGGTTGGTGGTGGCGGGCGTGGCCACGCATTCCGTGGTGGAAGGCACGGTGCGGCATGCGGCCGATATTGGCTTTCACGTGATGGTGGCCGAAGATGCCTGCGCCTCGGCCGACCCGGCCGTGCACGATGCATCGCTGGCCAGCATGCGCCTGATTGCGCAGACCGGCTCGGTGGCGCAAGCTGTGCGCTGGGCCGCGGCGCCCCACTGATCAAGGATTTTCCATGGACTTTTCAGGCTTTCCCGGCTTGGCCGGCAAGACCGCCATCATTACCGGCAGCACGCAGGGCCTGGGCGCCGACATCGCACGCGCCCTGGCCGCGGCCGGCGCCAACGTGGTGCTGGTGGGGCGCAATGCGCAGGCCGGCCTGGCGCTGGCCGCTGAACTGGGCGAGGCGGCGCTGTTCTGCGAAACCGACATCGGCCAGGACAGCCAGATCCAGCGCTGCCTGGACGCAGCGCAGGCGCGCTTTGGCCGGGTCGACATCCTGGTCAACAACGCCTGCCAGTACGCGGACCGCGGCCTGGCATCGACCCGTGAAGAATGGCATGCCACGCTGGACACCAACCTGGTGTCGGCGGCGATTTTCACGCAGATGGTGGCGCCGCTGTTGGCGCGCGGCGGCGCGGTGATCAACCTGGGCAGCACCGGCGGCAAGTTCGGCGCGGCCGGGCGCGCGCTGTATCCGGCGTCCAAGGCGGCGCTGTTGCAGATCACCAGGAATTTCGCGGTTGAACTGGCGCCCGCCGGCATCCGCGTGCTGGCGGTGTCGCCCGCCTGGACCTGGTCGCCGTCCGTCGAGCAACTGGCGGGCGGCTCGCGTGCAGCCGCCGATGCCGTGGGCGCGCATTTTCATCCGCTGGGTCGGGTGGGCTCGGGCGAGGAGATCGCAGCAGTGGTGTGCTTCGCCTGTTCGGATGCGGCGTCCTGGATGACCGGCGTGGATATTCCGGTGGACGGCGGCTTTTCGATCCTGGGCCCGGACCGCGGCATCTCGCCGCGCACCTGGTTCAAGCAGTTGGCGCCCTGATGCGCGTGTCCTGATCCGGGCGCGGCGGTCTTGCGGACCGTGCGCCGCGTTCGTTGTCACGGGCCAGCGCCGGCACCCACGGCGCCCGGCGAGACGCCGCCGCCCGTCGTCAGCGAATGACGATCTGGCCTTCCTCCAGCGCGGCCTTGCCGCCCACCTGGTCTTCCAGGAATTCCTGCTGCTTGTTGCCCACTTGAATCTTCGCGCCGCCGCAAAAGCGGCGCGCGGCGATGATGGTGGCTTCATGCAGGGGTTGCAGGTCGCGGATCAGCTGGGCTTCTTCCTCGTCCAGCTGGATCAGGTCGCGGCCCAGCTTGGTGTGGGTGTTGCGGGCACGCTCGACCACGTCGCCGGTGGCGCGTTCGGGGTGCGAGTGCAGGAACAGCAGCAGTTGTTCCAGCTTGGCCTTTTCCTCGTTCATCTTCAGCCGCTTGCGCGTCAGCGCCGACCGCTTGATGTCGGCGTGCGGGTCCAGCCCGGCCTGCACCAGCGTGGGCACGCCGGCGGGCGAGCCGATGGTGCCGGCGCGCACCGACTTCAGCGCGCGGGTGTGGCCGCCGGTGATGGCCGTCTGCTGGCTGTTGGGCGCGCCCACGTTGACACTGCCGCCGGCAGCGATGCTGCTCTGGCGGATTTCGCGTTCCACCTCGACGTTCTGGCCGGCGCTGATGATCGAGTTCGCGATGAAGCGGGCCTTCAGGTCGCCGCCACAGACGATGTGCGCGGTGCGCGCGGTGGCGCCGGCGCCACCGCCGGGGTTGTCCTGCATGGCTTCGGCCATGCCGATGATGCCGCCCTTGACCGTGACGTTGCCGCCGGCCTCGACCAGCGCGGCTTCCATGGTGCCGTTGACGACCACGTCGCCCGTCACGCGCACTTCCATGGTGGCGCTGATGTCGCCACGCACCTGCAGCGAGCCTTCGAAATTGATGTTGCCGGTGGACAGGTCCACGGCATCCACCTCGACCACCGGATTGACCTGGGCGCCCTGATGGATCAGCTTGGGCGATCCGGCGATGCTGGCGCGCAGCAGGTTGGGGTCTTCGGGGTCGACTTCGACGCCGGACATGTCCTTGGAAAACGGGGTGTCGGGCAGTTCGTCCGGCAGCACCGGCTGGCCCAGCACGTCACAGCCGTCGATGCCCGGCAGGGGCGGCACCCGCCGCATCAGCGGCGTGCCGGCCGTGACCAGCAAGAGGCTGCCCAGGTCGCGGTAGTCCACCTGGGCGAGTTCGTCGATTTCCTGGGCGCGGGGCTTCAGCCGGTCCAGCAGGCTTTCGAAACGGGTGGGGGTGCCGCGGGTGGGCGGCGTGCCCTGGGCGATCAGCACCGTCTGGCTGCCGCCGCGTTCCACGGCGTCGGCCAGTTCCTGTTCCAGCACGCCATGCACGATGCCCTGGTCGGCCACGGCCTGGCGCAGCACGGCCAACGCTACCGGCTTGCCGCCCTTGGGCGGATGCAGGGTCACCAGGGCCGACATGCAGCTGGCGTCCACTTCCAGATCGAACGAGCCGTCCACCACCTTGCCTACCGGGGCCTCCACGGGTTCCGTGGCCTCGCGGCACAGGTCGATGAAGGTGATGACGGCGTGGTTGTCCAGCGCCTCGGTGGACCAGCCCTGGGCCGCGGCCAGCGCGGCCAGGGAATCCCAGCTGGGCAGATCGGTGCGGGTGGGGGCGGGGGCCAGGGCGGTGTCGCCTTGCTGCACGGCGGCCTCGGCATCCTGGGCGGGCGCAGCCGAGCCGCTATCGGCGGCGTCGGGGTGGGGAGCGGGCGGCGGCACGTACACCGCCGTCAGGACATTGGTATTGGCATCCAGCATTAGCTGGAGCGTGTGGTCTGCGCCCATCTGTCGCCTCTCCCGCCCGGCGCTTTACGCCGAGTTCATTCATTTAGTAATTAAACGAAATATTGCGACATATGTTAACCCATGAACCTTGGGCTACTGCCTAGTAGCGCCAGGGAAACTCAACCAAAAGTTGTAATGCCGTCCCTTATTTCAGCCTGGGAACCTGTAACGCACGCGATACAGGTCGGCCGGCAGCCGGATCGGACAGGTCCTAGGACATAGGCACGAGCGACAAAGCGTCGCAGCCGGCTCAGCATAGGCCTTCGATTCCGCGTCCCTGGACGCCGCCGGAGCGCCCACCCCATGTTCCGCCTTTCCTGCTTCCTGCCCCCCGCGCCTGGCGCCGCCTGGGCGCGCGCAGCCGGCCTGGCGCTGTCCATTGCCCTGGCCGGCATGGCGGCCGCGCTGCTACCCGCTGGCGCGGCCCATGCCGACGAGATCTACCGTTACAAAGACCCGTTCGGCGTCTGGCGCGCCATGAAGGTGCCCAACGGCTACGCCAAGTACTACAAGCGGGCCCAGGTGCGCACCGCGCTGCGCGGCAACCGCATCAAGGTCTGTCTGGATTGCGAGCCGCGGGCCGGCGACGGCGCCAGCGTGCTGGCGCTGGGCAACCGGGTGCTGCGCTGGGGCCCGGTGCCGCCGTCCACGGCGCACGACGGGCTGATCGCGCAGGCGGCCAAGGATTCAGGGGTGGACCAGGCGCTGATCACCGCGGTGATTGCGGTGGAATCGGGCTTTCGCAGCGACGCGCGTTCGCCCAAGGGGGCGCTGGGCCTGATGCAGCTGATGCCGGCCACGGCCGCCACGCTGCTGGCGTCCGACGATATCGAACGCGCGCTGGTGGACCCGGCAACCAATGTGAAGGCGGGTTCCAGCCTGCTGCGCCGGCTGATCGACCAGTATCCCGGCCGGCTCGACCTGGCACTGGCGGCCTACAACGCGGGTGAAGGTGCGGTGCGCAAGTACGACGCCGTGCCGCCCTATGCGGAAACGCAGCAGTACGTGCGTGATGTGACGGCGCTGTACAAGCACTACAAGGCGCCCTGAGGGGGAGCGGGCTGCCGGATCGCCCCTCTGGGGCGGTCCGGCGGGTGCCGCCTGGCGGCAGCTCGTACTCCGGCCACCGCTACGCCGGCCTCAGATCGAG
The DNA here is from genome assembly GCF_058783235.1 of Achromobacter sp. FW305-C-28. Lineage (NCBI taxonomy): Bacteria > Pseudomonadati > Pseudomonadota > Betaproteobacteria > Burkholderiales > Alcaligenaceae > Achromobacter > Achromobacter sp. FW305-C-28. The sequence goes on from NZ_JBYSYL010000021.1 coordinate 10,388, forward strand.
GCGAAGACCTTTTCGGCGATGTCCAGCGTCGACTGGATGACGGCGTCGTCGTGGGTGGCCGAGACGAAGCCGGCCTCGAAGGCCGACGGCGCGAAATGCACGCCGCGGTCGAGCATGGCATGGAAGAAGCGGTTGAAGCGCGCGGTGTCGCAGGTCGAGACTTCCGCGAACGAAGCCGGCACCGTGTCGCTGAAGTAGATGCCGAACATGCCGCCCACCGAGTCGGCCGAGAAGGCCAGGCCGGCGGCGCGGGCGCGTTCCTGCAGGCCCTGGGCCAGCTTGGCGGTCTGCGCCGACAGCTTCTCGTAGAAACCCGGCGCGGCGATCAGGCGCAGCGTGGCCAGGCCCGCGGCCACGGCCACCGGGTTGCCCGACAGCGTGCCCGCCTGGTACACGCCGCCCAGCGGGGCGATGTGCTTCATGATCTCGGCGCTGCCGCCGAAGGCGCCCACCGGCATGCCGCCGCCGATCACCTTGGCCAGCGTGGTCAGGTCGGGCTTGACGCCCGACAGCCCCTGCACGCCCTGCGGACCCACGCGGAAACCGGTCATGACTTCGTCGAAAATCAGCAGCGCGCCGTGTTGCGTGCAGACCTCGCGCAGGCCTTCCAGGAAGCCGGGGGCGGGCTTGATCAGGTTCATGTTGCCGGCGATCGGCTCGACGATGATGCAGGCGATGTCGGCGCCGTGCTGGGCGAAGGCTTCGCGCACGGCGTCCAGGTTGTTGTATTCCAGGGTCAGCGTGTGCGAGACGAATTCGGGCGGCACGCCGGCCGAGCTGGGGTTGCCGAACGTCAGCAGGCCCGAGCCGGCCTTGACCAGCAGGCTGTCGGAATGGCCGTGGTAGCAGCCTTCGAATTTCACGATCTTGGCGCGGCCGGTGGCGCCGCGCGCCAGCCGGATGGCCGTCATGGTGGCCTCGGTGCCCGAGCTGACCAGGCGCACCTGTTCCAGCGACGGCAGGCGGGCGATCAGCGTTTCGGCCAGTTCGATCTCGGCTTCGGTGGGGGCGCCGAACGACAGGCCGTTGACGGCGGCTTCCTGCACCGCACGCACCACGTCGGGGTGCGAGTGGCCCAGAATGGCCGGGCCCCACGAACCGACGTAGTCGATGTACTGCTTGTCTTCGGCGTCCCAGACGTACGGGCCTTGCGCGCGCTTGATGAAGCGCGGCGTGCCGCCCACGGAGCGGAAGGCGCGGACGGGCGAATTGACGCCGCCGGGAATGCTGCGGCAGGCGCGTTCGAAAAGCTGAGCGTTACGGGACATGGCGGTCAAGGCTTCTGGTTGCGGTTAACGGAGTAAGGCGCCGAGCAGGCGGCCGCGGCGGCGCGGATGGCGGGCGCCTCGAACAGGCCGGTGATCACGGCGATGGAATCGGCGCCGGCGGCAGCGACCAGCGCCGCGTTGTCGGGCGTGATGCCGCCGATGGCGACCACGGCCGGACGGGGCGCGTCGCGTTCTTCGACCAGCGCGCGGGCTTCGGTCAGCACCGACAAGGGCGCACGCACCGTGTCGGGTTTGACCTGCGAGGCGAACATCGCGCCGAAGGCAATGTAGTCGGCGCCGGCATCCAGCAGTTCGCGGGCGCGGGCCAGGTCGTCGTAGCTGGAGCCGCCCAGGATCAGGTCGGGGCCGACTTCGGCGCGGATGCGGGCCAGGCTGTCGTCGTCGCGGCCGACGTGGGCGCCGTCGGCGCCGACCTCGAGCGCCAGGCGCCAGTCGTCATTGATGAGAAACACCACGCCCAGTTCGCGGCACAGCGGCGCCAGGGCGCGCGCCTGCTCGGCGCGTACGGCTTCGGGCACGTTCTTGCGGCGCAGCTGCAGCGCCCGCATGCCGCCGTCGGCGGCCTGGCGCACCGCGCGCATCAGGCGCTCGGTGTCGTCCCATTCGGGGGTGACGCCGTACAGGCCGGCGGGAAAACGCAGGGCTTTCATTGCGGTTGGATCCGGTTGGGAATGCGCCGGCCCATGCCCGGCAGGAAGCTGGCAGCCACCGCCGAATCGGCGTGCGCCAGGCCCTGGCGTACGGCCTCGGGCATTTCCAGGCCGCGGGCCAGCAGGGCGGTGATGGCGGTGGCGGCCAGGCCGCCGGCATCGCCGTTGCGGTCGGGCGGCGCCTGCCAGGGCAGGGTGGTGGTCTGGCCGTTGGGGCCCAGCAGCACGTTGGCGTAGTGGCCAGGGCGTTGCGGGCTGCCCAGCACCAGCACCCATTCGGCGCCGGCCGCGACCAGGGCGTGCATCGGCGACGGTGCGTCCCCGATATCGATGTCGCCGTCGGCGTGCCACTGCGCCAGGCGCAGGTGCTCGATGACCAGCAGGTCGGTCTGCGGCAGCACCAATTCCAGCGTGGCGGCCAGCAGGTCGTCGGCGTCGTCCTCGTCGGCGGCGTCGGCCGGCACCTGGGCGCGCTGGCCCAGGTGCAGCACCAGCGGCACCTGGCTGTAATCGGCGGCCACCTGGGCGGCTACGCTTGCCGTTTCGGCGGTGTATAGTCCGCCCACCTTGATTGCCTGCACGGACATGTCTTCGAGCAGGCAGCGCGCCTGGTCGTCCAGCAGGTCGGGCGATACGGGATGGATTTCTTCGATGCCGGCGGTGTCCTGCACGGTCAGCGCCGTGACGGCCGCCAGGCCATGACAGCCCAGCCGGGCGCAGGTAACGGCGTCCGCGGGCAAACCGTCGGCGCCCGAGGGGTCGAGCGGGCCGAAGACCAAAACGAGAGGGGGAGTAACGGAGGCCACGTGGACAGCGCTTGAGTGAGGGCGCCCCGTGACTCATTTGCGGTGAATCAGGGGAACCCCTATTGGGTTTCGGTAAGATTGTCCCCATTCTAATGGATGCCTTCCGCCTTTGCCCCATCACGGGGAAGACGGCGGGGAATTGATGTAAGAGAGAACTATGCGTACTTGGATGTGTCTGATTTGTGGCTGGGTCTACGACGAAGAAGCCGGCCTGCCCGACGAAGGCATCGCACCCGGCACCCGCTGGGAAGATGTGCCCCCGAACTGGGTCTGTCCTGAATGCGGCGCCCGCAAAGAGGACTTCGAGCTGATGGAAATCTGATCGGTCACATCGACCCGTTCCGCCAATAAAGGGGTTGCCATGACGGAAAAACACCACGAAGACCCCAAGACCCAGTCGGCCAACTTCGCCAACCAGTTCCTGATCGCCATGCCCGGCATGGTCGAAGGCAGCCTGGCGGGTTCGGTCATCTACGTCTGCGAACACACCGAGCGCGGCGCGCTGGGCCTGGTTATCAACCGCCCCACCGACCTGACGCTGGGCACGCTGTTCGAACGCATCGACCTGGCGCTGGAAATCGGCCCGGTCAAGGACACGCTGGTGTTCTTTGGCGGCCCGGTCCAGACCGACCGCGGCTTCGTGCTGCACGCGCCTGCCGGCGACTACAGCTCGAGCATCAAGCTGGGCGGCATGGCGCTGACCACTTCGCGCGACGTGCTGCAGGCCGTGGCCGATGGCATCGGCCCCGCCCGCATGTTGGTCACGCTGGGCTACGCCGGCTGGGGCGCCGGCCAGCTCGAAAGCGAAATGGGCCAGAACGCCTGGCTGTCGGTCGGCGCCGACGACCACATCATCTTCGACGTGCCGCCCGAAGATCGCTACCCCGCGGCCCTCAAGCTGCTGGGCATCGATCCCGTGATGCTGGCCGGCGATGCGGGCCATGCCTGAAGAAACCCTGCTTGGCTTCGATTTCGGCGAGAAAAAGCTTGGCATCGCCATCGGCAATACGCTGACGCGCCACGCGCGGCCGCTCGAAATCATTTTCAGCGAGGTCCGCGACGTGCGCTTCTCGCGCATCGCCGCGCTGCTCGCGGAATGGCAGCCGCACCGCGTGGTGGTCGGCCTGGCGCTGGACGCCGACGGCGGCGAACAGCCCGCCACCGCGCGCTGCCGCCGCTTCGCCAACCAACTGCACGGCCGCTTCGGCGTCACCGTCGAGCTGGTCGACGAACGCGGATCCAGCATGGAAGCCCAGCGCCTGCTGGGCACCCACGAGGCCGACGACGCCATGGCCGCCGCCGTCATCCTGCAACGCTACCTGGATAAACTGCCGGCGCCCTGACGCCCGCCCTCCGGTCCGCCCATGCTCAATCCCCAACTCGACCGCCGCGGCGAACTCATCCACCTGCTCACCACGGAAGGGCTGCCGCGCCGCCACGTCGAACGGCTGCTGGACGCGGCCGCGGGGTTTGCGCAGGAGGATGCGGCGGTCGCCAACGCCAGCACCGCAACACTCGCCAATCCGTCAGGAACCCTCGCGGCACCGTCTGCCGCGCCTCTGGACCTGCCGTTGTATCTCGGCGTGCCTGCCGATGACGCCGAGCTGCGCCGGGCCTATGCATCCGCTGGCCAGCGGCTGGGCTTGCGGCCGATCCCGCTGGATGACGACCTGCCTGCGGGGAATATCCCCGCGCCCGCCGCCGGCCTGCCTCCCGGCATCCTGGTGCTACGCCACAGCGCCAGCGGCGCCGCCGTCAGCGCGGCGGCGGCTGCGCCGTCCGGCCTGCGCATTCTCAATGCCGGCGACGGCATCCATGCCGACCCCTTGCCCGCCCTGGCGCGGGTGGCGGCGATGCTGCGCGCCAAGCAAGACCTGACCAACCTGGCCGTCGCCCTGATTGGCGACATCCGCCACAGCGCAGTCGCCCGCAGCCTGATCCACGCATTCACCACGCTGGGCGTGCCCGAAGTGCGCGCCGCCGCGCCGCGGACCTTGCTGCCCGACGGCCTGCCGCAGCTTGGCGTGCGTGCCTGCGCCACGCTGCAGGAATGCCTGGCCGATGCCGACGTGGTCATTGTCCTGCCGCTGCATATCGAATCCTTGAGCGGCGCGCTGCTGCCCTCGGCCCGCGAATACGCCGCCTTCTACGGCCTGACTTCGGCCCGCCTGGCGGCCGCCAAACCCGACGCGCTGCTGCTGCCCGCCGGCCGCTTGACCCCCGGCATCGAAGTCGACGGCGACCTGGCCGCCGGCCTGACCGCCGTCGACGCGCAACTGGCCGACACCGAACAGCATCTGCGCCTGGCGGCGCTGAGCGTCCTGGGGGCTGCGTCATGAGACTGCACATCGCGCACGGCCGTGTGATCGACCCGGCCAGCGGCCACGACGGCCCGCAAGACCTCTTCATCGCCGACGGCCGCATCGTCGCCGCCGGCCAGGCCCCGGACGGCTTCCAAGCCGATCGCTGCCTGGACGCCACCAGCCTGGCCGTGCTGCCCGGCCTGGTGGATCTGTCGGCCCGGGTGTTGCGGGATCCGGCGGCCAGCCATGGCGCGGCCGCGATGGCCGCTGCGCCAGCGCATCCCGAGCCTCTTGCGCCAGGGGCGCGCATCGCTCTATCCGACCCGCAGTTCGCCCCGGCCGAACTGCGCGCCGCGCTGGCTGGAGGCGTGACCACGCTGGTCCTGCCGCCGCAGCCCGACACGCCGCTGGACGAACCCGCCAAGCTCGACGCATTGCTGCGCCAGGCCCCGGCCGGCCAGCCCCGCATCCTGCCGCTGGGCGCCCTGACAGTCGGCCTGCGCGGCGATACCCTGGCCGAGATGGCGCTCTTGTCCCAGGCCGGCGCCATCGCGTTTTCGCAAGGCAACGCCGGTATTGCCGACACCCGCGTGCTGTGGGGCGCCATGCGCTACGCCAGCGGGCAGGGCCTGACGCTATGGCTGCACCCGCAAGACCCCTGGCTGGCCCAGGGCGCAGTGGTGGCCGCTGGCGCCTACGCCGACCGCCTTGGCCTGCAAGGCCTGCCGCCGCAGGCTGAAACATTGGCATTGCAGACGATCTTCGAACTGCAACGCGCCACGGGCGCTCGTGTGCATCTGTCGCGCCTGTCCAGCGCCGCGGGCCTTGAACTACTGCGCGCGGCGCGCCGCGAAGGCCTGCCGGTCAGCGCCGACGTGTCGGCCCACAGCCTGCTGCTGACGGATGTGGACATCGGCTATTTCGATACGAATTTCCACCTGACGCCGCCGCTACGGGGCCAACGCGACCGCGAGGCGATCCAGGCGGCCCTGCGCGACGGACTGGTGGAGGCGCTGTGCTCGGACCACACGCCGGTGGACGCCGCCGGCAAGGCCGCGCCATTCCCGCTGTCGCAGCCCGGTGCCACAGGGCTGGAACTATTGCTGTCACTGACGCTGAAATGGGCCCGCGACAACCGGATCCCGCTGCCGCAGGCGCTGGCCCGCGTCACGACCGGCCCGGCGGCCGTGCTGCGCGGCCTGTCGCCATCGCAGTCCGGCCGCGGCGACCTGGCGGTGGGCGCCCCGGCAGACCTGTGCCTGGTGGACCTGGAAGCCGAATGGCTGGTGGCCCCGCCCGCGCTGCAAAGCCACAGCCGCCACACGCCGTTCGCGGGTATGATGCTGCCCGGTCGTGTCCGCGCCACCCTGGTGGGTGGCAGCCCGGCCTGGGAGACCCCTGCTTGAAGCTGCTGCGCTTTGTCCTCCGGCTTTTTCTCGTCGTGCCTTTGATCCTCTTCGGCCTGCTGTGCGTGGGCCTGGTGTATCCGCTGCTGCGTCCCAAGTCGCGCGCCTGGCTGAACCGCACGTGGTCACGCTGCCTGATGGCAGCCTGTGGGCTGCGGGTCGTCTTCAAGGGCGAACCGCGCATGACAGGCCCGGTGCTGCTGGTGGCGAACCATGTCTCCTGGATCGACATTTTCGTACTCAACTCGGCCCGCGCGACGTCGTTCGTGGCCAAGAGCGAGATCCGCAGCTGGCCGGTGATCGGCTGGCTGGTGGCAGGCGCGGGCACACTCTTCATCGAACGCGGCCAACGCCACGCAGTCCACGCAATGGGCGAGTCGATGCAAGCCCGCTTCAAGCTGGGCGACGCAGTGGGCCTCTTCCCCGAAGGCACCACCAGCGAAGGCTTCGACCTGCGCCCCTTCCACGCCAGCCTGTTCGAACCGGCCAGGTCGGCCGCCATCGAAATCCAACCGGTCGCCCTACGCTTTCTGAAAGACGGCGAACGCAGCGGCTTCGCAGCATTTGTGGGCGAGGAGACGCTGGTGGCTAATCTTTGGAAGGTGATGGGGTCTACGGGGTTGTCAGTGGAAGTGGTGTTTTTGCCGGCTTTGGCGGCTAAGCATGCTGATGGGACGTTGCCTACCCGGTTGGAGCTGTCGCATCAGGCTCGGGATGCAATTCGGGCTGTGCTTTGATTCTTTTGATTCTTTGATCGGTTGATCAGTTGATCGGGTGGGCTGTTCTTCGTGGGTCGTCCCTCGCGGCAGTGGCATGCGGGGCAGCGCCTGATGGGCGGCGCGCGAGACGGTCAGCATGCGCAAGCAGGAGTCTGCCGCGCCGCCCATCACCGCCCCACCCCCACGACGTGCGGACCAATAGCAAACCACTCTCCACCCGCGCGAAGCGCACCCGCAACACAGTCAACAACACAAATGCCAAACGTGGCCGCCCGCGCGGCCGCGGCTTGGCGACCCTGTAGATCTCCTACCCTGACCACAGGTCTAGCAGCGCGACAAACTCAGACACACGTAGCCCCTTGCGGCGGCGGCATGCGGAGTGGGCAACCTCGATGCGCCCGAGGGAATCTGAAGGAGCAGCCGCAGGCTGGGACGAAGATGACGAAGGGGGGGCCCGCCTAGGGCAGTCCGGAGCGAAGGCTCCGGACCGCAATCGTGGGCGCCCACTCCGCATGCCGCCGCCGCAAGGGGCTACCTACGAAGAACTGACCAGCGCAAAAAACCCAGCGCAGCAAGCAAGCAAGCAACAAAGCCCCGTCAGTCACCCTCAAAAATCAGACAAAGCGTCACTCAGACATCGGATCCTGAAACTGCGAACACTTGATTTGCACCAGCTTCCGATCCTGCAACCGCAACGCCGTCAACGCCCCGCCCCATACGCAACCCGTATCCAGGCAGATCACATCCGGCCGCTGCATCAACCCCAGCGTAGACCAATGTCCGAATACCGTCGTGATATTGCGCGTCGCCCTGTTAGGGACATCGAACCACGGTACCAGCCCGGCCGGCCATGCGCCCGGCGTTACCTTTGTGGCGAACTCCATGTGGCCGTTTGGCGTGCACAGGCGGATGCGCGTCAGTGCGTTGATGATCACCCGCATCCGCTTGCCGCCCTTGTGGTCTTCCTTCCAGGTCGATGGCTCGTTGCCGTACATCTTTTGCAGCGCCTTCTGCCAGTTCGGGCCGCGCAGCGCGTCCTGCACTTCGGCCGCCAGCGACAGCGTCTTGGCCACGTCCCATTTTGCCAGCGTGCCTGCGTGCACCATCAGGTGGTCATGCTCGAAATGGGCCAGCGGGCGCGAGCGCAGCCAGTCGATCAGCGCGGCCGAATCCGGCGCGCGAAGAATTTCGTCGAGCGTGTCTGATTTTGACGGCTTGCGTACGCCCGCGGCCGCTGCCAGCAGGTGCAGGTCATGGTTGCCCAGCACCACTGTGGCACGGTCGCCCAGGTCGATGATGCGGCGCAGCGTTGCCAGCGACTGCGGGCCGCGGTTGACCAGATCCCCGGCGAACCAGAAGCGCGACTTCGGGTCGCCGACCAGTTCGGGATGGGACAGCAAGCGATCCAGCGGCGAGCAGCAACCTTGCACGTCGCCGATCATCCAGATACTGCTGTTCATGCGGGACTCTTACTCCAGGGCCAACGTTGTTGGACGATACGGGTAATGGTGTGGCGGTATTCCATGTAGCTCATGGCGCCCAGCGCCAAGGCCATGGCCCCGATATTCGGGCCCAGGGCCGTCAGCCAGGGCGGCCACTTGCCCAGCATGCCTACGTTCAACGCCAGCTGGTTCAGCATGAAAAAGCCCACGCCCAGCAGGATGCCGATAAAGACCTTGGCGCCCACGCCGCCGCGGCGCGTCTGCATCAGCCCGATGGGGGCCGCGATGGTGATCATCACCAGCAGCGTGAACGGATATGCCAGTTTGCGCCACAACGCGACAACCTGTCGACCATATTGCAGCTGGTTGTTGCGCAAATAATCCACATAATCGAGCAGCGTCACGATCGACATGCGCTCGGGCGTCAGCACCCGGGCCAACAGACGTTCGGCGCTGAGCGTGGTGTCCACCGTGCGTTCGGGCACCTTCACTACCGTGGCGGGGGGGTTCTTCGGGGGGCGCGCGTTGGCCAGCGCTTCGGCGGCCTCGTCGTCCAGGCGGGTTTCGGCCACGTCTTTCAGCACCAGGTCGCCGTGGGCGAACAGGCCCGTGGGGGCGGTCGACAGCACCGACAGCGTCAGGTCTTTCTTGAACTCGTACAGCGTCACGCCCGTGACCTGGCCGTCGCCCTTGAGTTCAGCGATGTTGATGATGCGGGTGCCGCCGTTGGCCGTGGGTTCCTTGAACCAGTAGCCGCTGTTCAGGCGGTCGCCGCCGGCGCGGCCGCGAAATTGCAGGTTGGCTTCGCCAGACTTGATTTCGGCCCAGGGCGTGACGTATTCGGACAGCAGGGCCGCGCCGATCATCAGCGGAATGGTCACGATCCAGAGCATGCGCAGCAGCCGCATGCCGCTGACGCCCGACACCCGCAAGATGACCAGTTCGTTACGTTGGGCGAGGCCCGCCAGCGCCAGGATCGCGCCGATCAGGAGGCCGATCGGCAGCAGGTCGTACAGGCGGGTGGGGATGGCCAGCGCCTGCATGTACAGCAAGGCCAGCATGGAGAACTTGTCGCCCACGTTGTCCAGGTCGTCCACCAGCGCGAAAAACGTGAAAAGGCCCAGCAGGGCCATAAGGACCACTGCACAAGAGCGATAGATCTCGCGGGCCAGGTAGCGACGTGCGGTACGCATGAAAAGGGACGAGTGAGCGCGTAAACGTGAAAGCTTAACAAATCCCGCCGTTCAAGGTGGGTGCAAGCCTTGGAAATCAGTCGGTTTCTCGTGTCAGGGGATGTCCACCATCTGCATCCGGCGGGTCAGGGTGTAAACGCGGGAGTTCAGGTAGTTGGAATTGCGGTGGCTGTCATAGAAGCGCGGGTTGGGCAGCATGGCCGCCAGCCGGGCCGACTGGCTGGCCCCCAGGTTGGCCGCCGGCACGTTGAAATAGTGCTTGGCCGCCGCCTGGGCGCCGAAGACGCCCACGCCCCATTCCGCCACGTTCAGGTACAGCTCCAGGATGCGTTCCTTGGTCATGACGTGTTCGATCATGTAGGTCAGCACCAGTTCCTGGCCCTTGCGCACGTAGCTGCGGGAACTGGACAGGAACAGGTTCTTGGCCAGTTGCTGGGTGATGGTCGAGCCGCCGCGCATCTTGCTGCGGCCGGCTTCTTCCTGCTTCTGGTTGTATTCCCAGGCCTTGCGAATGGCGTCCCATTCGACGCCGTCATGTTCGGTGAAATTGGAGTCTTCGGATGCCACCACCGCCAGCTTCAGGCTGCGGTTGATCTTGTCGTAGGGCACCCATTCATATTTCAGGCGGAAATCGACATTGCCGTCCTGCAGGCGGGCCAGTTCCTCGCGCATCACGGCGCTGCTGCCCGGGTTCTGGTACTTGTACCAGACCACCAGCCCGAACAGCCAGAACTGGTACAGCAGCACCGCGCACACCAGCGCCATCAGCACGCCGGTGATGATCCGGAACCATGAGCGGCGCTTGCCGCTCTTGCCGCGGGCGGCCATCGGGTCAGCTTCCCGCCATCAGCGCCTCGCGCAGCGCCGCCAGCACGGGGGTCGGGTCGGGCCGCACGCCGTGCCAGATGAAGAAACTCTCGGCCGCCTGGCCTACCAGCATGCCCAGGCCGTCGGCGGTCAAGGCGGCGCCGTCCTGGCGGGCCTGCCGCATGAAGGCGGTGGGCTGGGCGCCGTACATCATGTCGTAGCCAGCCGCGCCCTCGGCGTACAGGCCGGCGGGCAGGTCGGGGGCGGCGTCCTGCAGGCCGCTGGCGGTGGCGTTGACCACCAAATTCCAGCCGCCGGGCAGGGCGGCGTCGGCCAGGCCCCCGGCGGTGACGCGGGTCTGGGGTTCGGCGCCGGTTTCGCGCCAGCCTTCGGCCAGTTCCAGCGCCCGGGCGGCGGTGCGGTTGACGATGTGGATGCGGGCGCAGCCGGCCTGGGCCAGCGGTTGCAGCACCCCGCGGGCGGCGCCGCCGGCGCCCACCAGCAGGACGGACGCGCCGGTCAGGCGCACGCCCAGGCGCAGCAGGTCGGACACCAGGCCGACGCCGTCTGTGTTGCAGCCGTGCCAGGCGCCGTCGCGCCACGACAGGGTGTTGGCCGCTCCGGCCAGCCGGGCGCGGCTGGACAGGTGGCCCGAGGCCAGCGCGTAGGCGTCCTGCTTGAACGGCACCGTTACATTCAGGCCCAGCCCGCCCTCGGCGGCAAAGGCGGCCACCGCGGCGCCGAAACCGTCCACCGGCGCCAGCAGGCGCTCGTAGGTCAGCGGCTTGCCGGTCTGTTGCGAGAACAGGGCGTGGATCTGGGGCGAGCGGCTGTGCGCGATGGGGTTGCCGATGACGGCGTAGCGGGCAAGAGGGGGCGCCTCGGTCATGGGGCTTCGGTTTCCAGGGTGTCGTTGACGAAATGCCAGGTGCGGGTGATGACCAGCACGTCGGTGTCGCGGGCGATGTCGGGCGGGAACGGCGGGAAGGGCGCGGCCAGCTGCACGATGCGGCGGGCGGCCTGGTTCAGCACGGCGTGGGGCGAGGGCTGGTCGATGTCGACCGCCGCGATGCTGCCGTCGGCGCGCACCGACACGGTGATGCGCAGCGAGCCATAGATGCGGCCGCGGGCTTCGTCCGGGTAATGCTGGGTGCCGACGGATTCGATGCGGGTGCGCCAGGCGTCCAGGTAGGCGGCGTAGCGCGAGGCCTCGGCCGAGGGCGCCACGAACTGCTTGCGGGGTTCGGCGCTGTATTGCTGCACCTTGGCGGCCAGGGCGGCCACCTGGGCGTTCTGGATGACGCTGGCCTGGTCCTGGGCGTCCTGGCCGCGTTCGTTGCCGTCGGGCCAGGGGTTGACCGCCTGGCGCTCGGCGCCGGCCTTGTCGGCCGCGCGCAGCTGGGTCATCAGGCGGGCCTGTTCGGCTTCCAGCTGCACCTGGCGGCGGCGCATGGCTTCCAGCACGATGGTCTCGGCCGACGCGCCGGTCTGGGGCAGGGGGGTGGTGGACAGGCCGCGTTCGGCGTTGCCGCCGCCGCTCATCTGGTTTTGCGCCTGGGCCCGGGGGGTATCGGGGGGCGTTTCGCTGCGGGCGTTCAGCAGCACCACTTCGAGGCTGGTCGCGGGCGGGCGGGACAGCGCGGGCGCACCGAAGCGCCACGCCAGGGCGCCGGCGTGCACCAACAGCGAAATCGCGATGCCGATGCGCAGGTAGTGCTGGGCGGGGGCGCCCAGCCACCACAGCAGACGGCTCAGCGGAGAGGGGGAATCAGCAAGGCGTTGCACGCACGCATTGTAGAGCCAGTCCGCCCGCCGCCGTCACTTGTGGCTGCCCGTAGCGCTTACTTCGAGGGCCGGGGGAAGACCCAGACCTTGCTGGCCGGCAGGGCCAGGCGGCAGGGCCCGGGCTCACGGCCTTCGGGGCCGTAGGCACGCAGCGCCAGCGTGTTGGCCGGGTCCGCGTCCGGGGTGCGGAACAGGTATTCCCAGCGGTCGCCCAGGTACATGCTGGTCAGAAGCGGCATGTCCAGATGGTTGCCATCGGGATCGTCCGCCAGGCGGACCTGTTCGACCCGGATCACCGCGGTGGCGTCCTGGCCCTGGGTCACGCCCTCGCCAGCCTTGCCCCACAGCGCCCAGCCGTGGCCTTCGATGCGGGTGCGGCCATCGCGCACTTCCGTGACCTTGCCGTCCAGCCGGTTGTTGCTGCCCATGAACTCGGCGGTGAACAGCGTGGACGGCGAGCCGTACATTTCCTGCGGCGTGCCTTGCTGCTCGATCTTGCCGTTGTTCAGCAGCAGGATGCGGTCGGAAATGGCCATGGCTTCGCTCTGGTCATGCGTCACCATCAAGGCCGACAGCCCCAGGCGGATGATCAGTTCGCGCAGGAAGGCGCGGGCCTCTTCGCGCAGCTTGGCATCCAGGTTGGACAGCGGCTCGTCCAGCAGGATGACGGGCGGGCTGTACACCAACGCCCGGCCGATGGCCACGCGCTGCTGCTGGCCGCCGGACAGCGCGTGCGGATGGCGCTGGCCCAGCTTGCCCAGGCCCAGCTGGTCCAGCACGGCCTGCACGCGTTCGCGCACTTCGGCGGACGGCACCTTGCGCAGCTTCAGCGGGTAGGCCACGTTCTCGAACACGGTCTTGTGCGGCCACAGCGCATACGACTGGAACACCAGGCCCAGGTTGCGCTCTTCGGCCGGGATTTCCTTGCGGGCCCCGCCGTCGTAGACCACGCGGTCGCCGATGGTGATGCGGCCGCGCTTGGGGCCTTCCAGGCCGGCCACGGCGCGCAGCAGCGTGGTCTTGCCGCTGCCCGACGGGCCCAGCAGGGACACCACTTCGCCTTGGCGCAGTTGCATCGACACGCCCTTGAGCACCGGGTTGTCGCCGTAATCCAGGTGCAGGTCTTCTACAGAAAGCTCAATCATGAAGTTTGACTCCGAATCGCAGGGCGATGCCCAGGCCGATCACGACCAGAACGATATTGATGAAGGAAAGCGCGGCCACGATGTCGATGGCGCCGGACGCCCACAGCGACACCAGCATGGACCCGATGGTCTCGGTGCCGGGCGACAGCAGGTAGACGCCGGTGGAGTATTCGCGCTCGAAGATCAGGAACATCAGCAACCACGAACCGATCAGGCCATATTTGGCCAGCGGCACGGTGACGTGGCGGGTGACCTGGCCGCGGCGCGCGCCGGCGCTGCGGGCGGCCTCTTCCAGTTCAGGCCCCACCTGCAGCAGCGTCGACGAGATCAGGCGCAGGCCGTAGGCCATCCAGACCACCGTGTAGGCCAGCCACACGCTGAAGATGGTGCTGCGCATGGCTCGCAGCCATTCGATGAAGTTCTCGCGCAGCCATTCGGCGAACGGCAGGCCCGACAGCCAGCCGCCCAGGTCCGGATCCAGCGCGTTGTCCAGCCACATCGGCACGAACAGGAACACCCACAGGAACGCCAGGCCCGCCAGCAGGCCGGGCACCGCGCGCGGCACCAGCACGCTGTAGTCCATGAAGCGGGTGACGTTGTCCGGCTTGCGGTGCATCGCCAGGCCCACGAACATGTAGCACATCACGGCCAGCGCACCGCCGAACACGCCGATGGCGACCGAGTTGACGATGGCGCGCATCAGGTTCGGCTGCGCGAACACGGTGCGGAAGGCGTCCAGCGACAGCACGTCGAACAGCGACACGCCCATGCCCCAGTTGGACACGAACGCGCGCAGCAGCACGCCCATCAGCGGCACCACGATGGTGACCAGCAGCCAGAACGCCACCACGCCGCCCGCGACCCAGCGCCACTTGCCCAGCGGCAGCGGACGGGCGCGCGAAGCCTTGCCCTTGACGGTGACGAAACGGTTGGCGGTACGCATCAGGCGGCGCTGCAGCATCACCAGCGGAATCGTCATGCAGATCAGCACCACGGCCACGGCGGCCATCAGGTGGTACGACGGAATGCCGAGCTTGTTGGTCAGCTTGTACAGGTAGGTGGCCAGTACCAGGTTGCCTTCCGGATCGCCCAGCACCAGCACCAGGCCGAACACTTCCAGGCCCAGGAAGAACAGCAGCACGGTGGCGTACAGCATGGCCGGACGCACCATCGGCAGGCTCACCGACACCATCACGCGCAGCGGCGAGGCGCCGGTGACGCGGGCCGCTTCTTCCACGTCCGAACCCATGCTGCGCAGGGCCGACGAGATGTACAGGTAGGCGTGCGGCACGTGGGTGAGGCCGGCGATGATGACGATGCTGGTCAGCGAATACACGTTCCAGGGCACGAAGCCCAGGATGTTCTGCGCCCAGATCGAGAAGAAGCCGACCGGGCCGGCCGCCACCACGTAGCCAAAGCCCAGCACCATCGGCGACACGAACACCGGCACCAGGATCAGGGGCTCGATCCAGCGTCGGCCGGGCAGGTCGGTGCGGATCATCAGGAAAGCCAGCATGCCGCCCAGGGGGATGGCGATGATGGCCAGCCCGAAGGCCAGGATGAAGCCGCTTTTCAGCGCCTTGTAGAAATCAGGGTCCGCGAAGATGAAGCGGAACGCGTCCAGGCTGAAGACCTTGGACGGCGAAAAGAAGGGCGCGGACAGGAAGCTCTGGATGATGATGAACGACAGCGGCACGTAGATGGCCAAGGCTGTGATCAGCACCACCACGCCGCGCGGCAGGGACTGCCATTTTCTGCGCAATGACTGCATGGGGAAATCCTGTTGATTCGATAGACGCGGGGGGCGCCCGCTGGCGATCACCCGCCGGCATTCACCCGCAGGTGAATGTCCGGCCGGCGGGTGGGGGGCATGCCGCCCTCCCGCGTGCTGGCGGCCGGGGGCGGATGCGTTGCCCCCGTGGCGCCGTCAGCCTTACTTGCCTGCGGCAGCGCGCCAGTCCTTGATGAACTGCAGGCGCTTGTTCTGCTCCAGGTAGTCCAGCAGCGTCTCGTTGACCGGAATCGGCTTGAGCGAGGCGCCCAGCTTCTTGGTCATGCCGTCCACATCGTTGTCGCCTTCGATGTCGTCGCGCACCGAGGCCAGGTCAGCCTGGTTGGCCATGATTTCCTGGCCCTTCTGCGACAGCAGGTAGTCCATCCACAGCTTGGCGGCGTTGCGGTTCTTGGCCTTCTTGCTGATGAACGCCACGCGCGACAGCACCAGCGCGTAGTCGGTCGGGTACGCCACGCCCAGCGACGGATCGGTCTTGGCGCGGGTTTCGGCGTACGAGCCCAGGATGTTGTAGCCGATCAGGTTTTCACCCGACGACACGCGTTCCATCATGGTGCCGGTGGACGACTGCACGATCAGGCCGCCCTTGGCGATGTCCTTGAGCGTGTCGAAGTACTTGGGGTCGTTGGCCTTGTCCTGCACGGCCAGCATGAAGCCCACGGCCGACTTCTCGATGTCGTAGGTCGTGACCTTGTTCTTGAACTTGTCCGGCTGGCTGGCGATCAGCTTGGCCAGGGCGCCGTGCGTGGTCGGCACTTCGTTGGCCGGAATCAGGCGCTTGTTGTAGATGAACACGGCCGGCTCGTAGGTCGTGCCGTAGGCCGAGTCCTTCCATACGGCCCAGGCCGGCAGCTTGCCGATCTCGGGCGACTTGTACTGCAGCGCGTAGTCGGTAGCCAGCTTCAGGGCCGAGTCCATCGACGAGCTCCAGACGATGTCGCCGCTGCTGCCGCCCGCCGCCTGCTCGCTGATGTAGCGGTTGTACAGCTCGGTGCTGTTCATGTCGTTGTATTCGACCTTGACGCCCGGGTACAGCGCTTCGAAGCCCTTGATGATGGGGCCGGCGGCCTTGGTGTCGGTGGTCGAATAAATCACGACCTTGCCTTCCTTCTTGGCGCCGTCGAGAATCTTCTGGTAATCGGCCGGGTAGCCCGCGGGCACGGATTGGGCGTAGGCGCTGCCGGCAGCGATGGCGAATGCGGCGGCGCAGGCGGCCGCCAGTCTGGACTTGGCAAGCATGGGTCTTGTCTCCGTTGGAATTAGTATCGACAGGCGCGAAGCCTGTTCGCCCGCATCTTAGGGGCCGGCGTCTGTCGTCGTCCTGTCATGGGGGGCAGGGTGGGATAGGGGTAATCCCGGTATCGGGGACAAGGTCAGCGGCGCAGCAGGGCCTCAGGCCACGCCGGCTTTCCTAGGGGCGTTCCGGCGTATCGGTGACCAGCCGGATCCAGTTCTGCACGAAGCGCGAATGGCGCCGCTGGTCCAGCCCCACCAGCAGCGCCGGCGACAGCACCACGGGCTGCACGATGCCCTGCGAGCGTGCCAGCACGGCTTCCGAGGTCCAGCGCCCCGGCGTGTCTTCCATGATCGAGCCCAGCGCCGCGTGGCTGGATGCCACCTGCTGTCCAGCCGGCGACAGCAGCCAGTCGACCAGCGCGCGGCCCAGGTCCGGATTGGGCGCCTTGCGAGCGATCAGCACCGAACGCGCCAACACCAGCACGTAGTCCTGCGGAAACACGATGCCGATCTTGCTGCCCGCCGCTTGGCGCGACAGCGCATAGGACCCCAGGATGTTGTAGCCCAGGTCCATCTCGTCGTTCTCGATCGCGTCCAGCAGCTCCGCACTGGTGGCCGACAGCCGCACGCCGACCTGGCCGAAGGCGTTGGCCAGCCCCCAGAAATTCGACGACACCAGCTCGTCCTGTTCGGCCATCAGGTAGCCCACGCTGCTGCGCGAGATATCGTAGGTGCCGACGCGTCCATGCAGCCGGGCGTGGTCGTGTTCCAGCGTGCGCAGCAGGTCCTGGCGCGAGCGCGGCACGGTGGCCTCGGTGTAGCGCTTGGGGTTGTAGACGATCACGGCCGGCTCGAAGGTGAAGCCGTAGACCTCGTTGCGCCATACCGCCCACGACGGCAGCTTGGCCGCATAGGGCGAGGCGTAGCGCTGCGCGTAGCCGTCGTTGGCCAGACGGATCTGCAGGTCCGAGGCCGAGCTCATCAGCACGTCCACGTCCTTCAGCTGGTTATCGATGGCCGCCTCGTACAGTTCGCGGCTGCCCATCTCCCGGTACACCACGGTGACGTCGGGCCGCTGCGCCTGAAAGCCCAGGATCAGCGGCGCCACCACGGGCGTGTCCGTCGGCCCGGCGATGGTCAGCACGCGCGACGACGGCTGCGGCGCCGGATAGCGGGTGACGATCTCGGGAATGTCGGCGGCCCGCACGTCGGCCGGGGCGGCCACCAGCAAGAGGGCCGCCGCGAACGCGGCGCCCAGCCAGCCGGCCAGCATGCGCCCGCCGGCCCCGCTGCGCTGGCGCGCCAGCGGCAGGATCACCCGCGCCGACAGGCCGCCGCCGGGGCGGTCCTGCAACCACAGCGACCCGCCATGCGCCACCGCCACGGATCGCACGATGGCCAGGCCCAAGCCGGAACCCGGCTGCGATTCGCCGGTTCGTCCGCGTATGAAGCGCTGCTGCACGGCATCCTTTTCGTCATCGGCAATGCCCGGCCCGCGGTCGGACACGGTCAGCGCCACCCGGAATCCCGCCACGGGCGTGGCCTGGATGTCCACGGTGCCGTCCGGCGCATAGCGCAGCGCGTTGTCCACCAGATTGCGCAGCATTTCACGCAACGCCACGCGATCGCCCGCGATGCGCGCCCGTCGCACCTGCGGGGCGATCTCGATGCGCAGCCGCTGGGCCTCCAGCGGCCCGATGCGACGCCGCGTTTCATTGATGGTCTCGGCCACGCCCACCGGCGCGCGCGACCCCTTGCCCAGCCGGTGCGTGATGGTAGCGTCCATCAGCAACTGATTGATGAGCTGGCTGGCATGCATGGCGTTCAGGTGGATACGCCCCAGGCGCTCGTGCAGGCGCTTGGGATCGGTTTCGTCCAGCGCCACCTCGGCCTGCGCCCGCAGCGAAGCCAGCGGCGTGCGCACCTGGTGCGCCGCGTCGGCGACCAGCGTGTTCAGCGTATCCATCAGCCCGGACAGCCGCTGCATGAACGCATTGAGCGCCTCGACCAGCCGCCGCACTTCGGTGGGCACGGGCGTGACCAGCGGCGCCAGGTCATCGGGCGCCCGCCGCCGCAGCTCGCGCTCCACCACGGCCAGCGGCGCAAAGGCCCGCTGCACCCCAAACCACAAGAGGCCCAGCGCCACCAGCGAAACCACGAGCAGCGGCAACACGCTGCGTCCCAATATCTCATCAGCCAGTTCTTCACGCGACCCCAGCGTTTCCGCCACCCGCACCGTCACCCAGCCCGCATGCTGGCTGGCCGACACCAGCCGGCCCACCGTCGCTACGCGCACGGGTTCATCGTGATAGCTCAGATAGGTGAAGACAGGCGTGGCCGATTGCGCCAGCGGCAGCCCCGGCGCCAGGTCCGCATACCCGGTGATGAGCCGGCCGTTGGATGTGCGGGCTTCATAGAACACCCGCTCGCTGCCCGACAGCATGGCCAGGGATGACACCGGCGGTTCAACGGTGACGCCGTTGTCCTCGATCTGCACCGACCCTGCAATCGTCAGCGCCGACGCCGCCAGCAACCGGTCAAACGCCTGCTCGGCGGCCCGCTGCGCATAGCCACGCAAAAAGAAGACCAGCCCCAGCAAGGCGCAGGCCAGCAGGACGGCGCCCAGCGTGAAGACGCGCCGCCGAATCGAAAAGCTGTCAGGAAGGCTCATGGCTGCGGGCCTGGTACCCCACGCCCCGCACGGTGACGATGTCGATGGACGCGCCCGTCAATTTCTTGCGCAGCCGCGAAATCAGCAATTCCAGCGCATTGAGCGACCCATCATCCAGGTCGAACAACTGGTTCATCAACCGCTCCTTGGCCACGGTCTGCCCCAATTTTCCGAGCAGAATCTCCAACAACCGAAATTCACGCCGCCCCAGTTCCAGCGGCGTCCCGGCCAAGACGACATGTCGATTGGCCATATCCAGGCTCAGGTTGCCATAGGTGGTGACGCTGGTGGTCTGCCCCGCGGGCCGCCGCAGCAAGGCCCGCAGCCGCGCCTCCAGCTCGCGCAGGTCAAACGGCTTGACGAGATAATCATCAGCCCCCAGGTCCAGCATGTCGATCTTGTCTTCGATCTCGGACCGCGCCGTGACGACGAGCACGGGCGCTTCGAGCCCGGCGGCCCGCAATTCCCGAATGACGGTAAACCCATCTTTGCCAGGCAGGTTGATGTCGAGCACCAAGGCATCCCAAGTCTCGTCCAACCCCCACCGCAACGCCTCCACCCCATTGCGCACCCACTGCACGCTATGGCCGGCCGAGCGCAGTTTGCTTTCCACGGCATCGCCCAGGTCAAGGTTGTCCTCGACCAGCAAAATGCGCATGTTTGTTCTCCAATGTTGTTGTGGTTTTTGGGAGGAGTTTAACGGGAGGCTGTTTGTTTTTGGGACGCTGTTGTTCTCGAGGCCGCCCGCGGCGTTGGCGGTCTCCCGTGCGCGGGGCAACGATTGCGGTCCGGAGCCTTCGCTCCGGACTTCCCCCTCGTCATCTTCGTCCGCCTTCGGCTCCCCTCAGATTCCCTCGGGCGCATCGACGCCCCGCGCACGGGAGACCGCCAACGCCGCGGGCTCCACTGCGGCATCTTGACCGCCGCCGGGGCGGACAGCGTGCTTGGCATTCTTGGGGAACTCCCCGGTGGCAATGGAAGATCTTGCGGGGACGCCAAAAGCGGCCGCGCGGGCGGCCTTCTTTGGCTTATGGGTGGTGGTCGATTGAAGGGGAGTCGCAAAAAAGGGGGGAGTGCGACTCGGGGTGGGGGGAAGAGAAAAACAAGCGCGGTCGGTGGCGAGTGTGAGCGATGAACCGGCGGCCCCGCAAACGAGCACTGGTAGGTACGGGTTCGGGCGCTTCAGAAAAGCGCTGTTCGGCGAGAATCCCTGCCCATCACCGCCCACCCCAAAATGCGGAAGGCACCAAGCAAGCAACTGATGAAAAGCGCGCAAGCGTCATCAAGCAAACCAAGACACCGCGTAAGCCGCTGGCGGCCGCCCGTGCGGCCGTCATCGGCGGGCAGCGGCAGCCCCATCCCTGACCACAGGTCTAGCAGCGCAACGACCCAAGACGCACGTAGCCCCTGGCGGGGGTGGCATGCGGAGTGGGCAACCTCGATGCGCCCGAGGGAATCTGAAGCCCAATAGTCGTCATGCACGACACCCGTGACG
>NZ_JBYSYL010000022.1:0-23438 GCF_058783235.1 Achromobacter sp. FW305-C-28
AAGAAGGTCTGCGTTTCGCCATCCGTGAAGGCGGTCGTACCGTCGGCGCCGGCGTCGTCGCCAAGATCCTGAAGTAAGCAATACCCGGATGGGTAGAGTGGGCTCTCAAGCCCCTCTATCCATCTTTGCTGTAAAAGTAGTATTATGTATGGTTCCGCAAGCCGTCACGCAGACGGTTTGGGCGGAAAGTGGTTGAAATGTAGTGCACGTGTAGTGTTTTAGGGGCATAGCTCAATTGGCAGAGCGTCGGTCTCCAAAACCGAAGGTTGTAGGTTCGATTCCTACTGCCCCTGCCACCGCCAGGATAAACCCGCGGGAGATCATCGCGAGTTACGCATTCACGGCGGCTCGCGTCGCAATATGTCTAATACCAGCGTAGAAACCGTAACCAGTACCGCCGACCGGGTGAAGCTCGGGCTGGCGGTTCTTGTCGTTATTGCTGGCATCGTCGGGTTTTCCGTGCTTAGCGCGCAACCGATGCCTGCACGTGTCGGCGTGTTCGTCGGCGGCCTCGTGATCGCAGCTGCGATCGCCTGGTTCAGCGAACCCGGCCGCCGCACCCTGAGCTTCGCCAGCGAGTCCTACAACGAAGTCAAGCGTGTCTCGTGGCCCACCCGCAAGGAAACGACCCAGATGACGGGCATCGTTTTCGCGTTCGTGGCGATCATGGGCATTTTCATGTGGGTGCTCGACAAGGGCATCGAATGGATTCTCTACGGCCTGCTGTTGGGCTGGAAATAAGGACGGCGAATGAGTAAGCGTTGGTATGTCGTCCATGTGTACTCCGGCATGGAAAAAAGCGTACACAAGGCCCTGAACGAGCGCATCGAGCGCGCGGGCCTGCAAACGTCTTTTGGCCGCATTCTTGTGCCCTCCGAGGAAGTCGTCGAGGTCAAGGGTGGCCAGAAGTCGATCACCGAGCGCCGCATTTTCCCCGGTTACGTCCTGGTTGAAATGGACCTGACCGACGAAACGTGGCACTTGGTCAAGAACACCAACCGAGTCACCGGCTTTTTGGGCGGCTCGGGCAATCGTCCGACCCCGATTTCCGAAAAGGAAGTCGAAAAGATCCTCTCCCAGATGGAAGAGGGTGTCGAGAAACCCCGCCCCAAGATCCTGTTCGAAGTGGGCGAGATGGTTCGGGTCAAGGAAGGTCCGTTTGCGGACTTCAACGGCAACGTCGAAGAAGTCAACTACGAAAAGAGCAAGGTTCGCGTGTCGGTCACGATTTTCGGTCGTGCCACGCCCGTCGAACTCGATTTCAGCCAGGTCGAAAAGACCTGATTTCAAACCCCGGGGAGCCCTGGCCTTTGCGCTAGGGCGATATAACCCGCAAGGAGCAAAGCATGGCGAAGAAGATCGTCGGCTTTATCAAGCTGCAAGTACCGGCTGGTAAGGCTAACCCCTCCCCCCCGATTGGCCCGGCCCTGGGTCAGCGTGGCCTGAACATCATGGAATTCTGCAAGGCGTTCAACGCCAAGACCCAAGGCATGGAGCCTGGTCTGCCGATTCCGGTGGTGATCACCGCTTTCGCCGACAAGAGCTTCACCTTCATCATGAAGACCCCGCCCGCGACGGTCCTCATCAAGAAGGCTGCCGGTGTGCAAAAGGGTTCGGCCAAGCCGCATACCGACAAGGTCGGCACGCTGACCCGCGCCCAGGCTGAAGAAATCGCCAAGGCCAAGGGTCCCGATCTGACCGCCGCTGATCTGGACGCCGCCGTCCGCACGATCGCTGGCAGCGCCCGCAGCATGGGCATCACGGTTGAGGGGATCTAATCATGGCAAAACTGTCCAAGCGCGCCGCCGCCATTGCACAAAAGATCGACCGCACCAAGCTGTACCCGGTCGCCGAAGCCCTGACCCTGGTCAAGGAAACCGCTGTCGCCAAGTTCAATGAATCCATTGACGTGGCCGTGCAGCTCGGCATCGACCCGAAGAAGTCGGACCAACTGGTCCGCGGTTCGGTCGTGCTGCCCGCCGGTACCGGCAAGTCGGTCCGCGTGGCCGTGTTCGCCCAAGGCGACAAGGCTGAAGCCGCCAAGGCCGCCGGCGCCGACATCGTCGGTCTGGACGACCTGGCTGACGCGATCAAGGCCGGTCAAATGGACTTCGACGTCGTCATCGCCTCGCCCGACACGATGCGTGTCGTGGGTGCCCTGGGCCAGATCCTGGGTCCCCGTGGCCTGATGCCGAACCCGAAGGTCGGCACCGTGACGCCCGACGTCGCCACCGCTGTCAAGAACGCCAAGGCCGGTCAGGTTCAGTACCGTACCGACAAGGCCGGCATCATCCACGCAACGATCGGCCGTGCGTCGTTCGGCGTGGAACAGCTGCAAACCAACCTGGCCGCTCTGGTCGACGCCCTGCAAAAGGCTCGTCCCGCAGCGTCCAAGGGCATTTACCTGCGCAAGCTGGCCGTTTCGTCCACGATGGGCGGCGGTGCGCGCGTGGAAATTGCCTCGCTGTCGGCTTCCAACTAAGCCAACAGCAGTAAACGTACTTTGGGCTGCATCCGGATTCCTCCGGATGTTGCTGTCAAAGACCGCTGGAGCAGGGCAGTGCGAAGGTTCTCCTTCCACTTGAAGCAGTTCCCCCGCTGCCCCGCTTAATCCCGAAGCTCGCATAGTTCGGATCCAGCGTAGACGGCGTCCCCAGGAAGATTTCTTTACCCGAAGAACTCGACCAGGCGCCGCATTCGGTTGACGCGCAAGGCTCAGGCCCCAAGCGTCTTTTGATGGAGTGTTCAAACCGTGAGTCTCAATCGTCAAGAGAAAGCGGTGGTAATCGAGGAAGTCTCGGCCGAAGTGGCCAAGGCGCAATCGATTGTTATCGCCGAGTACCGTGGTCTGGACGTCGCCTCTGTCACCGTACTGCGCAAAACTGCGCGTGAATCGGGCGTGTATCTGCGTGTTCTGAAGAACTCGCTGGCCCGTCGTGCTGTTGCCGGCACGGCTTTCGAGCCGTTGGCTGAGCAACTGACCGGTCCGCTGATCTATGGCATCAGCACTGATCCGGTTTCGGCGGCCAAGGTCCTCGCAGGTTTCGCGAAAAGCAACGACAAGCTGGTCATCAAGGCGGGCGCTTTGCCCAACAGCCTGCTGAACCAAGAAGGTGTGAAGGCCCTGGCCACCATGCCCTCGCGCGAAGAGTTGCTGTCGAAACTGCTGGGCACCATGCAAGCCCCCATCGCGCAATTCGTGCGTACGCTCAACGAAGTTCCGACCAAGTTCGCCCGTGGCCTCGCCGCCGTGCGCGACCAGAAGGCAGCGGCTTAATCGCCCGCCTTCACGGAATTCGCTGAACGACCGAGCGACACCCAAACCCTGGCATTACCAAAATTTTTGGAGTTCTGAAAAATGGCACTTAACAAAGCTGAAATCCTTGACGCCATCGCTGGCATGACCGTGCTCGAGCTGTCCGAGCTGATCAAGGAAATGGAAGAGAAGTTCGGCGTGTCGGCTGCTGCCGCCGCTGTCGCTGTCGCTGCTCCCGCCGCTGGTGGCGCTGCCGCCGCTGCTGAAGAGCAAACCGAGTTCACCGTCGTTCTGACCGAAGCTGGCGCCAACAAGGTTAGCGTCATCAAGGCCGTGCGCGAGCTGACCGGTCTGGGTCTGAAGGAAGCCAAGGACCTGGTCGACGGCGCTCCGAAGCCCGTCAAGGAAGCTGTGGCCAAGGCTGACGCCGAAGCCGCCAAGAAGAAGCTGGAAGAAGCTGGCGCCAAGGTCGAAGTCAAGTAAGACCTGCGTCAATTTGCCCGGGGACAGCGCAGTTTGCAGTCCCCGGGCTTTTGCGTTTCCAGGAAACCCCTGCTGGGGACATGCCCTTTCAGAGGGGTTTCCTGGAGTCGTATCACCTGGGGCCGTGGTTGACGGCCCATGCAACCTCGAGTCGGAGTGCTCATGCCTTACTCGTACACCGAAAAAAAGCGCATCCGCAAAAGCTTCGCCAAGCGTGAAGACGTTCAAAACGTTCCCTTCCTGTTGGCGACACAGCTTCAATCCTACCTAACTTTCCTGCAGGCGGATACCGCCCCGTCCGATCGCGTAGCCGACGGTTTGCAGGCGGCGTTTTCGTCGATTTTCCCGATCGTTAGTCACAACGGTATGGCGCGCTTGGAGTTCGTGAGCTATGTGCTCGGCGAACCGGTGTTCGATGTCAAGGAATGTCAGCAACGTGGCTTGACCTATGCCTCGCCCCTGCGAGCCAAGGTCCGCCTGGTGCTGCTTGACCGCGAAGTCAGCAAGCCCACCGTCAAGGAAGTGAAGGAACAGGAAGTCTACATGGGCGAAATTCCGCTCATGACCGGCACCGGTTCGTTCGTCATCAATGGCACCGAGCGTGTCATCGTGTCCCAGCTGCACCGCTCGCCGGGCGTGTTCTTCGAACACGACCGCGGCAAGACGCACAGCTCGGGCAAGCTCCTGTTCTCGGCCCGCGTGATTCCTTACCGCGGCTCGTGGCTGGACTTCGAATTCGACCCCAAGGACGTCCTGTTCTTCCGTGTCGACCGTCGTCGCAAGATGCCTGTCACGATCCTGTGCAAGGCCATCGGCATGACGCCGGAATCCATCCTGGCCAACTTCTTCGATTTCGACAACTTCGAGTTGAAGAGCGAAGGCGCCATGATGGAATTCGTGGCCGAACGCTGGAAGGGCGAAATGGCCCGTTTCGACATCGCGGACCGCTCGGGCAAGGTGATTGTCGAAAAAGACAAGCGCATCAACGCCAAGCATCTGCGTGACCTGGCTGCCGGTGGCATCCAGCGCATCTCCGTGCCGGAAGACTTCCTGTACGGCCGCGTGCTGGCCAAGAACATCGTTGACGCGGACACCGGCGAAGTCATCGCCAACGCCAACGACGAGATCACGGAAAGCGTGCTGGGCGCCCTGCGCGCCGCCAACGTGCACGACATCCAGACGCTCTACACGAACGACCTGGACCGCGGCCCGTACATCTCGCAAACGCTGCGCACCGATGAAACCGCCGACCAGATGGCCGCGCGCGTTGCCATCTACCGCATGATGCGTCCTGGCGAACCGCCCACCGAAGAAGCCGTGGAAGCGCTGTTCCAGCGCCTGTTCTACAGCGAAGAAACGTACGATCTGTCGCGTGTCGGTCGCATGAAGGTCAACAGCCGTCTGGGTCGTGGTGAAGACATCACCGGCCCGATGACGCTGACCAACGAAGACATCCTTGAAACCATCAAGGTGCTCGTCGAGCTGCGTAACGGCCGTGGCCAGATCGATGACATCGATCACTTGGGCAACCGCCGCGTGCGTTGCGTGGGCGAACTTGCCGAAAACCAGTTCCGCGCCGGCCTCGTGCGTGTCGAACGCGCCGTCAAGGAACGTCTGGGCCAGGCCGAGACCGAAAACCTGATGCCGCACGACCTGATCAACTCCAAGCCGATCTCGGCTGCCATCAAGGAGTTCTTCGGTTCGAGCCAGCTGTCGCAGTTCATGGACCAGACCAACCCGCTGTCGGAAATCACGCACAAGCGTCGTGTTTCCGCACTGGGCCCGGGCGGTCTGACCCGCGAGCGCGCCGGCTTCGAAGTCCGCGACGTGCACCCGACCCACTACGGCCGCGTGTGCCCGATCGAAACGCCGGAAGGCCCGAACATCGGCCTGATCAACTCCATGGCGCTGTACGCTCGCCTGAACGAGTACGGCTTCCTGGAAACGCCTTACCGCAAGATCATCGACGGTCGCGTCAGCGAGCAGATCGATTACCTGTCGGCCATCGAAGAAAGCCACTACGTCATTGCGCAGGCTAACGCCGCACTCGACGAAGAAGGCAAGTTCGTGGACGACCTGGTCGCTTGCCGTGAAGCCGGCGAAACGATGCTGACCGCTCCGGCCAACGTGCACTATATGGACGTTGCCCCGTCGCAGATCGTGTCGGTTGCTGCCTCGCTGATTCCGTTCCTGGAGCACGACGACGCGAACCGCGCACTGATGGGCGCCAACATGCAACGCCAGGCCGTGCCTTGCCTGCGTCCGGAAAAGCCGGTCGTGGGTACGGGTATCGAGCGCACCGTGGCCGTTGACTCGGGCACCACCGTGCAAGCGCTGCGTGGCGGCCTGGTCGACCACGTCGACGCCGAACGCGTGGTTATCCGCGTGAACGACGAAGAAAACGTCGCCGGCGAAGTCGGTGTCGATATCTACAACCTGATCAAGTACACGCGTTCCAACCAGAACACGAACATCAACCAGCGTCCTATCGTCAAGCGTGGCGACAAGGTCGCCAAGGGTGACGTGCTGGCCGACGGCGCATCGACCGACCTGGGCGAACTCGCCCTGGGTCAGAACATGCTGATCGCGTTCATGCCCTGGAACGGCTACAACTTCGAAGACTCGATCCTGATCTCCGAAAAGGTTGTTGCCGACGATCGCTACACCTCGGTGCACATCGAGGAACTGACGGTCGTGGCTCGCGACACCAAGCTCGGCCCTGAGGAAATCACGCGCGACATCAGCAACCTGGCTGAGACGCAACTGAACCGCCTGGACGATTCGGGCATCACGTACATCGGCGCCGAAGTCAGCGCCGACGACGTGCTGGTCGGCAAGGTCACGCCCAAGGGCGAAACCCAGCTGACGCCGGAAGAAAAGCTGCTGCGCGCCATCTTCGGTGAAAAGGCGTCCGACGTTAAGGACACCTCGCTGCGCGTGCCTTCGGGCATGACCGGCACCGTGATCGACGTGCAAGTGTTCACGCGTGAAGGCATCGTGCGCGACAAGCGCGCCCAGTCCATCATCGACGATGAACTGCGCCGCTATCGCCAAGACCTGAACGACCAGCTGCGCATCGTTGAAAACGACCAGTTCGACCGTATCGAAAAGATGCTGGTCAACAAGACCGTCAACGGCGGCCCGCGCAAGCTGGCCAAGGGCGCCACGATCACCAAGGCTTACCTGGCTGATCTGGACCGCTGGCAGTGGTTCGACATCCGTCTGGCCGACGAGCCGCATGCCGTGGTGCTGGAACAGGCCAAGGAATCGCTCGAGCAGAAGCGTCACCAGTTCGATCTGGCCTTCGAAGAGAAGCGCAAGAAGCTGACGCAAGGCGACGAGCTGCCCCCGGGCGTGCTGAAGATGATCAAGGTCTACCTGGCCGTGAAGCGTCGTCTGCAGCCTGGCGACAAGATGGCAGGCCGTCACGGCAACAAGGGTGTGGTCTCGCGCATCACCCCGGTGGAAGACATGCCGCACATGGCTGACGGCACGCCGGCCGACATCGTTCTGAACCCGCTGGGCGTGCCCTCGCGGATGAACGTCGGCCAGGTGCTGGAAGTGCACTTGGGCTGGGCTGCCAAGGGCGTGGGCCACCGCATTGCCGATCTGCTGCGCGACGAGCGCACTGCGCAGGTCAAGAACGTCCGCGCCTACCTGGACAAGGTCTACAACACGACCGGTACGGGTGCACGCATCGACGAGCTGACCGACGAAGAAGTCATGGAAATGGCCCAGAACCTCAAGAACGGCGTGCCGTTCGCGACGCCCGTCTTCGACGGCGCGACCGAAGAGGAAATCACCACGATGCTGGAGCTGGCCTATCCGGACGACGTCGCCAAGCGCATGGCACTGACGCCTTCGCGTACGCAAGCGTGGCTGTACGACGGCCGCACCGGCGAAAAGTTCGAGCGTCCCGTCACCGTCGGCTACATGCACTACCTGAAGCTGCACCACTTGGTCGACGACAAGATGCACGCGCGTTCGACCGGTCCGTACTCGCTCGTTACCCAGCAGCCGCTGGGCGGCAAGGCGCAGTTCGGCGGCCAGCGTTTCGGGGAAATGGAAGTGTGGGCGCTGGAAGCATACGGCGCCGCCTACACCCTGCAGGAAATGCTGACGGTGAAGTCCGACGACATCACCGGCCGTACCAAGGTATACGAAAACATCGTCAAGGGCGACCACGTCATCGACGCCGGCATGCCGGAATCGTTCAACGTGCTGGTCAAGGAAATCCGCTCGTTGGCCCTGGACATGGATTTGGAGCGTAACTAATGAAAGCGCTACTCGACCTCTTTAAGCAAGTCTCGCAAGACGAGCAATTCGATGCCATCAAGATCGGCATCGCCTCGCCCGAGAAGATCCGTTCGTGGTCTTACGGCGAAGTTCGCAAGCCCGAGACCATCAACTACCGCACGTTCAAGCCTGAGCGCGACGGCCTGTTCTGCTCCAAGATCTTTGGCCCGATCAAAGACTACGAGTGCTTGTGCGGCAAGTACAAGCGCCTGAAGCATCGTGGCGTGATCTGCGAAAAGTGCGGCGTCGAAGTTACCGTTGCCAAGGTTCGCCGTGAACGCATGGGCCACATCGAGCTGGCCAGCCCCGTCGCGCACATCTGGTTCCTGAAGAGCCTGCCGTCGCGTCTGGGCATGGTGCTCGACATGACCCTGCGCGACATCGAACGCGTCCTGTACTTCGAAGCCTGGTGCGTGATCGAACCTGGCATGACGCCGCTCAAGCGCGGCCAGATCATGTCGGATGACGATTTCCTCGCCAAGACCGAAGAATACGGCGACGACTTCCGTGCTCTGATGGGCGCCGAAGCCGTGCGCGAACTGCTGCGTACCATCGACATCGACCGCGAAGTGGAAACGCTGCGCGGCGAACTGAAGGCCACCAGCTCGGAAGCCAAGATCAAGAAGATTTCCAAGCGCCTGAAGGTGCTGGAAGGCTTCCAGAAGTCGGGCATCAAGGCCGAGTGGATGGTCATGGAAGTGCTGCCCGTGCTGCCGCCGGACCTGCGTCCGCTGGTGCCGCTGGACGGCGGCCGCTTCGCGACCTCCGACCTGAACGACCTGTACCGCCGCGTCATCAACCGCAACAACCGCTTGAAGCGCCTGCTGGAGCTCAAGGCGCCGGAAATCATCCTGCGCAACGAAAAGCGGATGCTGCAGGAAGCCGTCGACTCGCTGCTGGACAACGGTCGTCGCGGCAAGGCCATGACCGGCGCCAACAAGCGCCAGCTCAAGTCCCTGGCCGACATGATCAAGGGCAAGAGCGGTCGTTTCCGTCAGAACCTGCTGGGCAAGCGCGTCGACTACTCGGGCCGCTCGGTCATCGTGGTGGGTCCGCAGCTCAAGCTGCACCAGTGCGGCCTGCCCAAGCTGATGGCCCTGGAACTGTTCAAGCCGTTCATCTTCAATCGACTGGAGATGATGGGCCTGGCCACGACCATCAAGGCTGCCAAGAAGCTGGTGGAAAGCCAGGAACCGGTGGTCTGGGACATCCTGGAAGAAGTCATCCGCGAACACCCGGTCATGCTGAACCGTGCGCCCACGCTGCACCGTTTGGGCATCCAGGCGTTCGAACCGGTCCTGATCGAAGGCAAGGCCATCCAGCTGCACCCGCTGGTTTGCGCGGCGTTCAACGCCGACTTCGACGGTGACCAGATGGCCGTCCACGTGCCGCTGTCGCTGGAAGCCCAGCTCGAAGCGCGCACGCTGATGCTGGCCTCGAACAACGTGCTGTTCCCGGCTAACGGCGAACCGTCGATCGTGCCGTCCCAGGATATCGTGCTGGGTCTGTACTACACGACGCGCGAGCGCATCAACGGCAAGGGCGAAGGCATTTTCTTCACCGACGTCGCTGAAGTGCAGCGTGCCTACGACAACGGCGAAGTCGAACTGCAAACCCGCATCACCGTGCGTCTGAAAGAGCACGAGCGCGACGAAGCAGGCGAATGGCAACCGGTCATCCGCCGTCACGAAACGACGGTCGGCCGCGCGCTGCTGTCCGAGATCCTGCCCAAGGGCCTGCCCTTCACCGTCTTGAACAAGGCGCTGAAGAAGAAGGAAATCTCGCGCCTGATCAACCAGTCGTTCCGCCGTTGCGGCCTGCGCGACACGGTGATCTTCGCTGACAAGCTGATGCAGTCGGGCTTCCGCCTGGCCACGCGCGGCGGTATCTCCATCGCCATGGGCGACATGCTGATCCCGTCCGCCAAGGAAGGCATCCTGGCCGAAGCCAGCCGCGAAGTGAAGGAAATCGACAAGCAGTACTCGTCGGGTCTGGTCACGTCCCAGGAACGCTACAACAACGTGGTGGACATCTGGGGCAAGGCTGGCGACAAGGTCGGCAAGGCGATGATGGAACAGCTGGCCACCGAGCCCGTGATCAACCGTCACGGCGAAGAAGTGCGCCAGGAATCGTTCAACTCCATCTACATGATGGCTGACTCGGGCGCCCGCGGTTCGGCCGCCCAGATCCGCCAGCTGGCCGGTATGCGCGGCCTGATGGCCAAGCCGGACGGTTCCATTATCGAAACGCCCATTACCGCCAACTTCCGTGAAGGCCTGAACGTACTCCAGTACTTCATCTCCACTCACGGTGCGCGTAAGGGTCTGGCCGATACGGCACTGAAGACCGCAAACTCGGGCTACCTGACCCGTCGTCTGGTCGACGTGACGCAAGACTTGGTGATCACCGAGGACGATTGCGGTACGTCGCAGGGCTACAACATGAAGGCCCTGGTGGAAGGCGGCGAAGTCATCGAGCCGCTGCGTGACCGTATCCTCGGCCGCGTGGCTGCCGTGGACATCGTCAACCCGGACACGCAGGAAACGGCCATCACCGCCGGCACCCTGCTGGACGAAGACATGGTCGACATGATCGACCGCATCGGCGTGGACGAAGTCAAGGTCCGCACCCCGCTGACGTGCGAAACGCGTCACGGTCTGTGCGCGCACTGCTACGGCCGCGACCTCGGCCGCGGCTCGCCGGTCAACCAGGGCGAAGCGGTGGGCGTTATCGCCGCCCAGTCCATCGGTGAACCGGGCACGCAGCTCACGATGCGTACGTTCCACATCGGTGGCGCGGCATCGCGTTCGGCTCTGGCCAGCGCGGTGGAAACCAAGTCCAGCGGCGTGGTCGGCTTTGCCAGCACGATGCGCTACGTCACCAACGCCAAGGGCGAACGCGTTGCGATTTCGCGCTCGGGCGAACTGGCGATTTTCGACGACAACGGCCGCGAACGCGAACGCCACAAGATCCCGTACGGCGCGACCGTGCTGGTGGGCGATGGCGAAGCCGTCAAGGCCGGCGCTCGCCTGGCTACGTGGGACCCGCTTACCCGTCCGATCGTGTCGGAATACGGTGGCGCCGTGCGCTTCGAGAACATCGAAGAAGGCGTGACCGTTGCCAAGCAGGTGGACGAAGTCACCGGCCTGTCGACGCTCGTCGTCATCACGCCCAAGACCCGTGGCGGCAAGATCGTCATGCGTCCGCAGATCAAGCTGGCCAACGAGAACGGCGATGACGTCAAGATCGCCGGCACCGATCACTCGGTGAACATCTCGTTCCCGGTGGGCGCGCTGATTACCGTGCGCGACGGCCAGCAGGTTGCCGTGGGTGAAGTTCTGGCGCGTATTCCGCAAGAATCGCAAAAGACCCGCGACATTACCGGCGGTCTGCCGCGTGTGGCCGAACTGTTCGAAGCCCGTTCGCCGAAGGATGCCGGCATGCTCGCCGACGTCACCGGTACGGTTTCGTTCGGCAAGGACACCAAGGGCAAGCAGCGTCTGGTCATCACCGACCTGGAAGGCGTGAGCCACGAGTTCCTGATTCCGAAGGAAAAGCAGGTTCTGGTGCACGACGGCCAGGTGGTGAACAAGGGCGAAATGATCGTGGACGGCCCGGCCGATCCCCACGACATCCTGCGCCTGCAAGGCATCGAGAAGCTGGCGACGTACATCGTCGACGAAGTGCAGGACGTTTACCGTCTGCAGGGCGTGAAGATCAACGACAAGCACATCGAAGTGATTGTTCGTCAGATGCTGCGCCGTGTGAACATCGTCGATGCGGGCGATACCGAGTTCATCCCGGGCGAGCAGGTCGAGCGCTCCGAGCTGTTGAACGAGAACGACCGCGTCAACGCTGAAGACAAGCGTCCGGCTTCGTACGACAACGTGCTGCTGGGTATCACGAAGGCCTCGCTGTCGACCGACTCGTTCATCTCGGCTGCTTCGTTCCAGGAAACCACGCGTGTCCTGACCGAAGCCGCCATCATGGGCAAGCGCGACGACCTGCGTGGCCTGAAGGAAAACGTCATCGTCGGCCGCCTGATTCCGGCGGGTACCGGCCTGGCGTACCACCACGCCCGTCGCGACAAGGAAGCACTGGAGGCGGCGGAACGCGAAGCCGCTCGCCAGCTGGCCAACCCGTTCGAAGACTCGCCGG
The DNA here is from genome assembly GCF_058783235.1 of Achromobacter sp. FW305-C-28. Lineage (NCBI taxonomy): Bacteria > Pseudomonadati > Pseudomonadota > Betaproteobacteria > Burkholderiales > Alcaligenaceae > Achromobacter > Achromobacter sp. FW305-C-28. The sequence continues at coordinate 12,194 of NZ_JBYSYL010000022.1, forward strand.
TCACGGTGGGCTCGGACGCCGATGCCCCGTCGCTCGACGTGGGCAGCGACGACGCCGCCGAGTAATCGAGGCGTCCGGAACATCCCCCGCGCCGTCCTGGCGGGGGAGGCCAGAAGCAAAAAGGCCGCTGATGCGAATCAGCGGCCTTTTTTTCGCCCGAATGGGGTGTTTTCGTCTTACTTGGCCGCCTGGCCTTTGGCGCGTTGGAACGCGGGACCCCAGGCGGGGTGGCCGGCTTCGTTGGCCGCCAGCTCGAAATTCGGGTCCAGCTGCAGGATCCGGGCGAAGCTGTCTTCGCAAAGCTGGGGATAACGGCTGACGCAGTAGCTGAAGGCCTGGAGTTTGTAGGCTTCGATGCGCACGGCCTTGCTGGACGCGGCCAGTTCGTCGGACTTGGCCACCCGCCGGATGACCTCGCCATAGTGGCCGGCGCTGTACTGGTCGCGGACGTCCTGCAACTGTTGCAACGCTTCGGGCGTGGGCGGCTTTTCAGGGGCGGTCGAAGGCAGGCCGGCGCAGCCTGCCAAGAGAGCCGATAATCCAATCATGGTGCCGAAGAGGCGAATTTTCATAGGCGTTCAACGAATCAAGGGAATTTGGCGATACGCTATCGTGCCACAGCCTGATGCGCTCGGACATTTTCGGCAATGTCCTTGCGTAACGGATTGGATAATATCCGCTTATCAGCCCTGAACCCATCTTGCGACTGTCTCCGCAGTATTTTGAATATGTCTTCATCCGTCGGCCTGCATACGCCGCGTAGCCCGTTTTCCGGGGCTGCGCCGCTCGCCTTGCGCCCTTTGAGTGCTATCGCCGCCAGCGCGGCGGGGGGCGTGCCGGAATCGCGCATCAAGCGTTTGCTGTCGGATTTGCTGCCGTCGCTGATGGGCCTGCACGCGCAGGGTGAAATATGCGGCGACATTTCCGTGGATACCGTGGGCATGGACGAAGGCGCCCGAGCGCACTTGCTGCCCGAACTGGCTATGCCGCGGTCGCGCCGCGCCGGCGTCACGCCGGCACCGGGATTTGCGCCGTTCGAGCTCTACACCGATTCGGCCGAGTGGCCGCGCGGCCCCTGGACCGACGTCTACGCACTGTGTGCGGTCATGCACGCCCTGGTCATCGGCCAGCGGCCGCCGCCGGCGCCCGAACGCCGGGCCACCGACAGCTACGAACCGCTGGCATCGTTGGGCCTGGCCAAGTACACCCCGGCCTTTCTGGCCGTGATCGACCAAGGCTTGGCGATGCTGCCCGCAGACCGGCCGCAGACCCTGGCCGAACTGGCTGCCATGCTGGACATCTCGGCCTACGCCGAAACGTCTCCGGCGGCCAACGAGGCCACGGTGGCCGAAGTGGCCGCAGCACCGGCTGCACCTGTGTTGGCGACGGCCAGCAAGCCGCGCGGCGCCGGACGGCCGTTGCTGGCGTTGCTATTGCTGGTGGCGCTGATGGGCGGGGGGATCTACGCCTGGGTCCATACCGGCATGGGCTCGACCAATTCCCTGATCACCCGTTCCGAGGTGGTGCAGCCCAATCCGCCTGCCGTCCAGCCCGCGCCGGCGCCGGGCGGGTCAACGTTGTCGCCGGAACTGCCGGTGGCGGCTTATCGCGGGGCCGAATCAGGCACGGCCAATCCGGGCACGCCGGGTCCTGATCCCTTTGCCCCGGCATCGACGACGCCTGGAGCGGCGACCCCAGGCACGGTAGCCCCGAGCGCCGCACCTGGCCCCTCTGCATCAGCACCTGCTGCGACCGGACCGGCTGGCGCTTCGCCCGCGGCACCCGGTCCGATCGGCGCGGCACCCGAGAACATGCCTTCCGCGCCGACCCCCGCAGACCCGGGACAGGGCGGGGCGGCTCCTGCGCACGAGTTGGCACCGCCGGCTGCCACGGCCCAGGACGAGACGCCCAAGCCTAAACCCGTGCCGGTCCAGGTGCGCCTGGATATCCGCCCTTGGGGCGAGGTCTGGATCAACGGCATCGCGCGCGGCATCAGTCCGCCGGTGAAGGAAGTGCGGCTGATTCCGGGCAAGTACCAGGTGGTGCTGCGCAATGCCGACCTGCCGCCTTATCGAGCGACGCTCGAGGTCAAGGCGGGGAAACCGACGGTCATCTCGCACGTTTTCCAGTAGCGCGACAGCCGGCCTGTGGTGCCGCCGTGCCCGCTGCTAGTCGGGCCGGGCTTCGTCGGGCGCCATCGGCAACTGCAGTGTGAAGACCGAACCCGTGCCCAGTTCGCTGGTCACTTCGACCTCGCCGCCGTGGCGCTGCGCCACCGTACGCACGAACGCCAGTCCCAGTCCGGCCCCGCCCACATCTGCCTTGGTATCGACGCCTACCCGTGCGAACGGTTCGAACAGCCGCGCCAGGTCCTGTGGCGCAATGCCTTGTCCGCGATCACGCACCGACGCACGCCAGTAGCCAGGCGCGGCATCGATGCCGCACTCGATGCGGGTCTGCGCAGGGCTGTACTTGATGGCGTTGTCGATCAGATTGCACAGCGCCCGCATCAGCAGAGTCTGGTCGCCTCGCACATACGCCGCCGGTAGCGGCGTGCGCACGACCAGTTCGATGCCTCGTTTGTGCGCCGACGCCCAGAACTCATCCACACCGTCCTGCAAGAGACTGCCCAGGTCCAGTTCGACCGCGTTGATGGCCATCGACTCCGCCCGCGTGAGATGCACGAAATCGTCGACCAGATGCAGCGTGCGGTTGGCCAGCGCCGCGATGCGCGTCAAGGTGTCGTCCTTGCCGGGCGCCGCGCCGACTTCCTGCGTCATCTCGACCAGCGCCAGGATCGAGCTTTGCGGTGCACGCATGTCGTGCGAGATGAAGCGCAGGGTTTCTTCGCGCTGGCGTTCGGCGTGACGAATGCCGGAGATGTCGGTCAGCGTGGCGACCGTACCGGCGAAGTTGCCTTCGGCGGTATGGATCGGCGCACATTTCAGGATCAGGTCGCGGCCGGCGCGATCGCGTACTTCCAGGTCTGCGCTCCAGGGGGATTGGTCTGACGCCGGGCCCTGGCCGCTCAGCACTTGGGCGACGCGTTGACGTGTCGAGTCGTCGCTGATGGTCTTCTCAAGCAGGTGCGTGGCAGGATGGCCGACGCGCGGGGGGCGCATGCCCAGCCGCTGGAAGTACATGACCGCGGCCTGGTTACGAAATTGCATGCGGCCTTCTTGATCGAACACCAGTGTTGCGTCGGGCATGCCATCCAGGCCGTCGGCCAGGAATCGACGCAGGTTGCGCACACGCGCCAGGGCACGTCGCAATTCTCCGACGCGGCTTTCGAGCGACGCGGTTGGGCCGTTGAATTGCGCCCGTGCTTCGTTCAGGACGGGTGGGTACTCGCGTTGCAGCCGGCGCAACTCGTTGTCCATATAGCGCAAGGCGGCCTCCTGGCTGCGCCAGCTCCACAGGGGATAGCAAAGCGCTACACCCACCAAGGCGGCTGTCGGCGCAAACCACAGGTAGCTATGGCCCAGCAGCAGCAGGCTGGCAATCAGCACGACGATCAGCAAGGCGATGTTGACCAGCAACGCCTGGTTGGGCGACAGCCGCCACAGCGCAAGGCAGGCAAGCAGCACGGGCAGGGCGGAAAACAGCGCATTGAGCCAGGGGGCGGGCGGCTGAAAAGCGATGTCGTCGTTGGCCGCTTGCAAGAGGTTGGCGATGATCTCCACGCCAGGCATGCCGCTGACCTCGTGCGAGACCGGCGTCGTATAGGCATCGCCCAGGCCGGTCGCCCACGCGCCTACCAGCACGTATTTGCCACGCAGCTGCTCTGGGGGGACATCGCCGCGCAACACGGAAAGATAGGACACCGCCCGCGTATGCGCGGCGGGGCCTGCGTAGGGGATCAGAATGCTGCCGTCTGGCCGCGCGCGCCGCAGCAGGTTCTCGCTCAGCGCCGCCTGCCCGCCGACATCCAGCATGCTCAGGGCGAAGTGGCGCCAGTGTTCACCGGCAAAGCCGACGGTCAGCACCGCTGATCGCAACACGCCGTCGGCATCCATGCTGGCGTTGATGAAGCCGCTGCCGGCCGCAGCCTGCGCCAGGATGGGAATGGGCGTGCTGATGGAAGACGGGTAGACCAAACGATCCAGCACCACGGGCAGCACGGTGTGGCCGTTGCGCCGGATGCTGTCGGCCAGGATCGCGTCGTCGCCAGGGTGGACGGTGTCGGGTTCGGCAAAGATCAGGTCCAACCCGACCGCACGTGCGCCTTGCAGGCGATCCAGCAATGCCGCGTGAACGGCGCGGCGCCACGGCCAGCGACCCAGCGCTTCGATGCTGGTGTCATCGATCGCCACGATGACGATATCCGGCGACATGTCGCGGCCGGTCAGCGCGACGGCGCGATCATAGAGAATCTGGTCGACCCGGCCCAGGCCGTTGAACGAACCCAACAACGCCGCCAACAGCGCCAGCACCACCGTCAACCACAGCCCTGATCGCGAGGTCTGGTCGATGGGGTCGGTGGCGTCCGCCATTGGGGCTAGTACTCGGTCAACGTGACGAATCCGCCGCTACCGGTGGCGACGCCCAGGCCGCTACTGGTCATGAGCAGGTTGACGCCCGTGAAGGTGGCCGTGGCATCCGCGCCGCCCAGGCCCAGTTCGTCGATAGCGCGTACCGACACGTAGAACGTGCCGGGGCCGGGAGCGCTGAAACGGATATCGGGATTGGTGAACTGCCTGGACGATACCGGCTGCGTGCCGTCGGCATCGCGCGACACGCGCACCAGGTAGCCCTGCGCACCCGGCACGGGGGCGAACGCGCTGGTCCAGGCGCCGCCGCCGGCTCGAACCGGCTCACCGAGTTGCGGCGCGGCCAACAGCGGCCGCACGCCAGACACCTGGCCGTTCGCACCGATGGCCGCGCCAAAGCCCTTGGCCACCGCGACGGGCCGTGCCGGCGCCTCGCCCGGCGCATGCGGTTGCAGCCGCACGCTGCCCTCCAGGACTTCGCTATGCACGCCCTGGCTGCTGCTTTGCACGCGGAACCGCGTACCGCGCACGCCGGTGACGGCGACGGGTGTGCGGACTTCGAAGCGGCCCACGCCTTGCCCGGTCGGCGCGACGGTGGATTCGACACTGCCGCGTTCGACGTGGATGACGGAATCCGTCAGGTCGGTGCCTTCGAATTGGCGCAGGCGGGTCAGTTCCACGGCGCCATCGGCCGGCAGCGTCAGCTTGGAGCCATCGGCCAGTTCCAGCGTGACGAAGCCGTTGGGCGCCGTGACGACCTTGCTGCCTTCGGCCACGTTGGCGCCAGGCTTGAGCGCCTGGCCATTCAGGTTGGCTTGGCCGCTGACGTGCACGACACGCGCGTCGGCTGGCCGCTCGGGAATCATCGACAGCGGTATGCGAAGCTCCAGGCCGATGGGCAGGCGCTCCGGCGTGGTGACGCTGTTCAGCGCCTGCAACGGACTCCAGTTGGCCTGGTTGCGCGTGTAGGTCGATGCGATGTTGATCAGCGTGTCGCCTTGGCGCACGCGGTAGATGAAGTTTTCTCCCAGCGCGCCGGCGGGTTGGCTATGCGAGGAAGTGGCGAGCAGCAGGCCGGAAAGCAGGGCAAGCAAAGAAAGCGCGCGGCAGCGGCTCATGACTTTCAAATCTCCAGGTAATACCCGCCAGGCGCTAGGGCGCGGGGGGCGGACTGTCTTCGGACGGACCGATCAATTCCAGCCGGTAGCCGAGCGCATACGACGAGCTCAGGCGCACGCCATGTTCCGGACGCAGTTGCAGCTTTTGCCGGATATTGGACAGGTGCGTGTCCAGCGTGCGGGAGGTCGCGGGGATCTCACGGTTCCAGACGCACTCGGCCAACACGTCGCGCGACATGAGGCGGCCCAGATTGCGAAAGAACAGCAGCGCGAGTTCGAATTCCTTGGGCGCCAGCGCAACCGGCGAACCATTGAGCGAAATCGTGCGGGGGGCGGGTTCGATGCGGTAGTTCGCGACATCGAACGTCTCGTTGGCAGGTTCGGCGATCTGGCTGCGGCGCAGCAGGGCGGCGACACGCGCCAGCAATTCCAGCGGTCGCAGCGGCTTGACGATGTAATCGTCAGCGCCGGCGCGCAGGCCTTCGACCAGGTCGTCTTCGCTGGACCGGTTGGTCAGGAAGATGACCGGCACGCGCGGGCCGATGTTGGCACGCAGCCAGCGCACCACATCATCGCCGTCGATGTCGGGCAGGTGCCAGTCCAGCAGCACCAGGTCGAACGTCTCGTTGCGCAACGCGGCAAGCAGGTCGCGGCTTTGTTGGTAGCTGGTGCAGGTATACCCGGCGGCAGTCAGGACTTGCTGGATGCGTTTTGCCTGGTCCAGGTCGTCTTCCAGCGACGCGATTTTCATCAGACGTGGTCTCGCGAAGGTTGGCTGCGCAAGCGCGCCCTGTGGCGCCCTACTGCAAGAAGGGAAAGGAATTGTGTAATGGAATGATAACTCGCGTCGCGTCACTCTTGGCTACGTTGTGCCAAGAACTGTCAAACATTGCAAAGTTAACGAATCTTGACTGGAGTTGTTGCACAACAACGGGCCAAACTGTCCTTACCGTCCAGTCAACCGGCGCGGTCTGCCGGGAACTGGGGGGACGAAGGGATGGAAAGAACATATGAATCAATTGCGCGTACTGATGATGTCGCCGGACGAGGCTGCACGTAACACCGCTGTGTCCGCACTGCTTCAAGCTGGGATTTCGGCCCGTGGCTGCTCGACTTCCCTGGAACTGTTTGGCCTGCTCAGCAATGGCACCTACGACGCCGTCGTGCTGAACGTGGGCACGCTTGGCGAAGTCGGCTATGCCCTGGTGGCCCGCCTGCACGGGTCTTCATCGCTGGGTATCGTGGTGATGGGCAGCAATCTGTCCCTGGATACCCGCCTGCGTTGCCTGCAGAGTGGCGCCGACGCCTGCCTGCCGCCGCCGCAAGATCCCCGAGAACTTGCCTGCATCCTGCTGGCCCTGGCCCGCCGCCTGCCGGCCGGCCAGGACAACACGACGGTGGAAGAACCCGTGATGGGCCAATGGGAGCTGCGCGATCAGGGCTGGACGCTGGCGGCGCCATCGGGCGCCACGATCTCGCTGTCTGCCAATGAACGCCTGATCGTGCGGTCTCTGCTGGAAGTGGCGGGCCGGGCTGTCGGCCGTAACGAGCTCGGCGATGAACTGCGGGTGGAAGGCGGGGGCGCACGTTCCAGCGGCTCGCGCAGCATCGACGTGATCGTCAGCCGCCTGCGCCGCAAGGCGGAATTGGCGGGTGTGATGTTGCCGATCCGCACGGTCTACGGCAGCGGTTACCTGTTCGCCGACCAATAACCGCCCGCGCTGCCTGGCGCAGGGGTACACTGCCCATCGGACTACCGGTTCCATGCGATCCGGCCCAACGTTCGCGCGCCTGTCGCGGCCAATTCGGCCCGCTGGCCACGTGCGGCGGCACCGTTGCCCAGGGCATCGCCTTCTGCCGCGATAATTTGGCCCCATTTTTGTCGACCTGGGTCCGACCTGCGCCTAACACGCTGTCTTTTGCCGGCAACGCGCTTGCGCGTGGCGCTTACAAAAGATTTTGACAGTGCGCCCTGATCTAAGCTATGCTAAAGGGCTTACTGCTTTATTCGCGCGCAAAGTTTGATACCACCGACTGGCGTATCAAGGCGCCAGGAAGACAGGTCCGGCCAATCCCGAGCAATGCCTTGCCATGCATCACCTGCATGGCACAGCTGAACTTGGCGGCCCAAGGCCAAAGGGGTGCGTCACGAGCCCCCGTCAACCGACGCTGCCATTTGACGGTCTCAGGTTTGTGCGTTTGTCATGGTTTGTTGGCAAGCCCGCTCTTTTACGTATACGAACGTTTGAGGCGGTTTTGCGCGAACTGCCTTCTCCGAAAGTTCTTTGCTTGAGGAGACGAGTACGTAAGTACTTACCAGTGGTACGTAAAAGGGATTTCAAAGGTCATGCCTACCATTAGCCAACTCGTGCGCAAGCCGCGCGAAGTCAGCATCATCAAAAGCAAGAGCCCCGCGCTCGAAAACTGCCCGCAACGCCGCGGCGTGTGCACTCGCGTGTACACCACCACCCCCAAGAAGCCGAACTCCGCTCTGCGCAAGGTTGCCAAAGTGCGTCTGACCAACGGTTACGAAGTCATTTCGTACATCGGCGGTGAAGGCCACAACCTGCAAGAGCACTCGGTGGTTCTGGTGCGTGGCGGTCGTGTGAAGGACTTGCCCGGTGTGCGTTATCACATCGTGCGCGGTTCCCTCGACCTGCAAGGCGTCAAGGATCGTAAGCAAGCCCGCTCGAAGTACGGCGCCAAGCGCCCGAAGAAGGCTTAATAACGAGTCAGCAGTGCCCCCGCGTGGCGGCCATCCGCCATCAGGGAAGTGCAACCGCGCCGTCCGGAGTATGGGAAGGTGCGCGGCACGTAAGGGGTCGTCCTATTGGGCGGCCATGGCCGTGTAATGAAACACGGTTCAACTGAACAGACACAAGGAAGCAACAATGCCCCGTCGTCGCGAAGTACCCAAGCGCGAGATCCTGCCCGATCCCAAGTTCGGCAGCGTCGAGCTCGCCAAGTTCATGAACGTCGTCATGCTGGACGGCAAGAAGGCCGTCGCCGAGCGCATCGTTTACGGTGCCCTCGAGCAAGTGCAAACCAAGACCGGCAAAGAGCCGATCGAAGTTTTCAGCCTGGCGATCAACAACATCAAGCCGATCGTCGAAGTGAAGAGCCGCCGCGTTGGCGGTGCCAACTACCAAGTGCCGGTTGAAGTGCGCCCTGTGCGCCGCCTGGCCCTGGCTATGCGTTGGCTCCGTGAAGCCGCCAAGAAGCGTGGCGAGAAGTCGATGGATCTGCGTCTTGCTGGCGAACTGATCGACGCCTCCGAAGGTCGTGGCGCCGCAATGAAGAAGCGCGAAGACACGCACAAGATGGCAGAGGCCAACAAGGCCTTCAGCCATTTCCGCTGGTAATTTAAGGACTAATCCACCATGGCCCGCAAAACCCCGATCGAGCGCTATCGCAACATTGGTATCTCTGCGCACATCGATGCAGGGAAAACCACCACGACCGAACGTATCCTGTTCTACACCGGCGTCAATCACAAGATTGGCGAAGTGCATGATGGCGCAGCCACCATGGACTGGATGGAACAAGAGCAAGAGCGTGGCATCACCATTACGTCGGCAGCTACGACGGCGTTTTGGCGTGGCATGGCCGGCAACTACCCCGAGCACCGCATCAACATCATCGACACCCCGGGCCACGTGGACTTCACCATCGAGGTGGAGCGTTCCATGCGCGTCCTGGACGGTGCCTGCATGGTCTACTGCGCGGTGGGCGGTGTTCAGCCCCAGTCCGAAACCGTGTGGCGTCAAGCCAACAAGTACGGCGTGCCGCGTCTGGCATTCGTCAACAAGATGGACCGCACCGGCGCGAACTTCTTCAAGGTCTATGACCAGCTGAAGACGCGTCTGCGCGCGAACCCCGTGCCCATCGTGATCCCCATCGGCGCCGAAGACACGTTCCAAGGCGTGGTCGATCTGGTCAAGATGAAGGCCATCATCTGGGACGAAGCCAGCCAAGGCACCAAGTTCGACTACAAGGACATTCCGGCCGAGCTGGAAGGCGTCGCGAACGAATGGCGTGAAAAGCTGGTTGAAGCCGCCGCTGAGTCGTCGGAAGAGCTGATGAACAAGTACCTGGAAACGGGTTCCTTGGACGAAGCCGAAATCAACCTGGCCATCCGTCAACGCACCATCGCTGGTGAAATCCAGCCGATGCTGTGCGGCACCGCCTTCAAGAACAAGGGCGTGCAGCGCATGCTGGACGCGGTCATCGACTACCTGCCTTCGCCCGTGGACATTCCCCCGGTCGACGGCATGGACGACGACGGCAATCCCGTGCAGCGTAACGCTGACGACGGCGAGAAGTTCTCGGCCCTGGCATTCAAGCTGATGAGCGATCCGTTCGTGGGTCAGCTGACCTTCGTGCGCGTTTACTCGGGCGTGCTGAAGTCGGGCGATACGGTCTACAACCCCATCAAGGGCAAGAAGGAACGTATCGGCCGCATTCTGCAGATGCACGCGAACAACCGCGAAGAAATCAAGGAAGTGTTGGCAGGCGACATCGCCGCCGTGGTGGGTCTGAAAGACGTGACCACCGGCGAAACGCTGTGCGACATCGACTCCCACATCCTGCTCGAACGCATGGTGTTCCCGGAGCCCGTGATTTCGCAGGCTGTTGAACCCAAGTCGAAGGCTGACCAGGAAAAGATGGGTCTGGCGCTGTCGCGTCTGGCTCAGGAAGATCCGTCGTTCCGCGTGCGCAGCGACGAAGAATCCGGCCAAACCATCATTTCCGGCATGGGCGAGCTGCACCTGGAAATTCTGGTCGACCGCATGAAGCGCGAATTTGGCGTGGAAGCGAACGTCGGCAAGCCCCAGGTGGCCTACCGTGAAACCATCCGCAAGACCTGCGACGAAGTTGAAGGCAAGTTCGTCAAGCAGTCGGGCGGTCGTGGTCAGTACGGTCACGTGGTTCTGAAGGTCGAGCCGTTGGCTCCTGGCGGTGGCTACGAATTCGTGGACGCCATCAAGGGCGGTGTGGTTCCTCGCGAATACATCCCCGCGGTGGACAAGGGCATCCAGGAAACGCTGCCTTCGGGCGTGCTGGCTGGCTACCCGATCGTCGACGTCAAGGTCACGCTGTTCTTCGGTTCGTACCACGATGTGGACTCGAACGAAAACGCGTTCAAGATGGCCGGCTCCATGGCATTCAAGGAAGGTCTGCGCAAGGCCAGCCCCGTGCTGCTGGAACCGATGATGGCCGTTGAAGTCGAAACGCCTGAAGACTACGCTGGCACCGTGATGGGCGATCTGTCCTCGCGTCGCGGCATGGTTCAGGGCATGGACGACATGGTTGGCGGCGGCAAGACCATCAAGGCCGAAGTTCCGCTGGCCGAGATGTTCGGTTACGCCACGAACCTGCGTTCGCTGACGCAAGGTCGTGCCACGTACACGATGGAATTCAAGCATTACTCCGAGGCCCCCAAGAACGTCGCTGACGAAGTCATCGCCGCTCGGGCCAAGTAAATAACCCTTGTCGGGGCTGCCCATCCGGGCGGTCCTGGCAGAAATCCAAGTTTCCTTGAAAGTTAAAGGATAGAGATCATGGCAAAAGGCAAGTTTGAACGTACCAAGCCGCACGTGAACGTGGGTACGATTGGTCACGTTGACCACGGCAAAA
>NZ_JBYSYL010000023.1:0-19424 GCF_058783235.1 Achromobacter sp. FW305-C-28
ATGGCTCCTATTCCATATGGTGAAATCATGCCGGATTTCTCTAATTTAGATCGGTACTAAAAACTGGGTTAGGGTCAAGCGGGGTGAGCCATCAATCGGCGAGCAATAAAAGTACACCGGCTTGTACCGGCTGAAGCGAGAGAGGAAGTTCGTAGCTTCTCCGAGATGGTCTCGTAGGCGGCCCATTACCTGCTTCGCTGCCTCCCTCTCATGCGCATTACTCCGTTTTTGCACTTCGCGCATTACTTCATCAAGCGACCAGGTCTTGAAAGCCAAGCCCGACCCATTGGCCGGGATAGTGTTCGGCATCGTCTGGTCTACAGCGAATATTTCATCACGTTGGCTCCAGAAACATTCAGCATTCCTCCGCCTCGGCGGTGGATAATCTGGATTAAGAGGCGGTCGGCACGATGCTCCGACCGGATGACTTATAAGATGTCGACGATCGACTGCCATTGGCCAGAAAGAGACATTCGACATAACAGTTCGAATTGCTGACAATTCAGCCATCAAGTAAGCACAGGAGCCGACCGAGATAATGATGAAGTCGATTCAGGAGATTTTTCAAGGGGAATTCGTTGACGCCTCGTCGGCGGTAGTGCAGAAGATGCACCGCAGCGAGGACAACATAGCCGCGCTGCGGCGCAATTTCACGGAACACTGGCCGGCACTCACGGAGCCGCACGATCTGGTGGTTGTGGCGGTTGAGGAGGTGTCAGGCAACAAGCAGCGCCGAGAAATTTGGTGTGGTTTTTTCTACGACGCGCGGTGGACAGGAATTAGCCAGAATGGGCCGGTCTATCGTTTCCTAGTTGACCGATTTCAGTGTGTTGGCATCCATGATCGCGACCGTGTTTCGGACGGGGAGTTTTACGGAAACGGGGGGGGCGGTGGCTCACGTGTGAAGGTTTACAGGGCGAGTCACAAGAAGGGGACGACCGCGAGCAAGCGTACCGCGGCACCTACGCAGGAAGGTATGATGGAGCAGCGCCTCATCTGGGTGCGGAAAAACCACAGAAAGTTCCGTGACCCAGTGCAGCAGCACTGGGAAGGCAAATGCGCCGTTGCGGATCACAATTGCGACGGCCACCCCGGACTGTTGATTGCATCGCACATTTACCCATGGGCACGGTCCGAGCCAAAGGAAAAAACGGACGTTGACAATGGCCTGCTGCTGTCATCCCCTCTCGACCGACTCTTCGATCAGGGCCTAATATCGTTCTCCAGCGACGGCATGATGCTCATCGACTCCGATCTGGCGCCACGCACGAAACAAGCGTTCGGACTCAAGGCTGATATGAAGATCGCGAACCCAAGAAAGATCACAAAGGGAATGCGGAAATATCTCGCCAAGCACCGCAAGCTTCATGGGTTCTAGATATAGGCGGCTGGTTATCTCTTGCATTAACGTCAGTGCATGCCCATTATTGCGTAGCGTCATGTGACGCTATTCACGACTGTATGCAAAAAGGACACAGCGTACCGTCGAGGCGACGAAGGTCGAATCCAACTAATGGGCTGGTCGCATGCATCCTTTTGGCATAGGTCAAGAATATCCTCGCTCTGAGCTCCTTGCATTCGTAGGGAGTCGACAAGGACAAACCGGCATTATTTGGGGCAATCGCGAGCCTGGCTGCGTTATCTGCACGTCCGGTGGGCGGCATGGCAAGAAGGTGGGCTACGACGATGGTCAGCAGCCTGACGGCTCCTGGATCTATATAGGCCAGGGAAGTACTGGCGATCAAAGCTTGACGAACGCCGCAAACGCCAAGCTTGCCTCTCAGGAGCGGTCGGTCCTGCTGTTCACCACTCGGGAACCGACTTCAATGGAGATTGCGCGGCAGGGATATGGGAAGCTGTACACGTTTCGTGGCTCGTTCAACGTTTCCGGCGTGGACTTCTTTAGGCCGGATAGTGGGCCGAGGAAAGGGGACCTGCTAGCGCGGTTCCTTTTAGTGGAAGCCGAGGACTCGTGTGCGGAACCGGCCGCGATAGGGCCTCCAGTCGACGACTCCGCGATTGAGCTCGCCGTGCTTCGACCACTTGTATCCAGCCGCCCTGAACCAACGACCAATCGCATGACCGTCGTGGAGTACCGGGCACGAAGTGCCGCCGTCCATCGTTACGCCCTACTTCGGGCAGGTGGGACATGCGAATGTTGTGGTGGTGTTGCTCCCTTTACGAGCGCGAGTGGAATTCCATATCTGGAAGTCCATCACATGCTCCGTCTGGCCGACGACGGTCCAGACGAAGCGTCGAACGTAGCCGCAGTATGCCCAAATTGCCATCGCGCCCTGCATTTTTCGATCGGGCGACAAGCTCTCGCCCAGAGACTCAGTGAATTCATCATGCAGCGCGAGCAGGCGATCGCAATGGACCTTGGTTTGGCGAGTCTAGCGGCGAGTCGATTAAGTTAAGGCGCATCCCGTCGCCGTGAAGGTCGCCTGGAACGCGCTCCTTCCCGGCAAAGCCGTGTCAACCACGAAGAAGTTTCTCGGGAAGCTACCGTCCCGGTTTGCCTCCGACGTACCCAAAGAGTATGCGTGGAATTCACGCCCCACACCGAGGCCAGCTTCCTCGGCGATTACCTCGGGGATGCCGACGATCCTTGCGCGAGCACCGCTCACGTCCTCGAAGCGTAGGGTGACAAGCCCAGCCTCGAGGAGGATGTCGGTCACCTGACCTGAGACGTCCAGCGAGCCACCAGTCCAGGTGACTTGATTCGCGAGAGTCTGCCTCGAAAGCTCGGCACCGTAGCCCCTGCAGGACGGCCTGCTTGAACAACGGGTGCAATGCTCGCCGAGGACTGCTGTTTGTTCATCATGTACCTCGCGACCGAGCGGAAGTTTTAACCGCAGGCTTGCGATGACAGCCTCGGCCATAGCGCGAAGCTCTTGATTGAAAGGACTACTCCAAGTGTCTGTCTTGCCAATGAGCTCCAGTTCGAGATCGGTTGCAGGCTCCAGGTCTTGTACGATCCGAGCATAGACTGCCATTTGGAGGATGTACGCTCGCTTTATCTGGCCATTTTCCTCGTAGATTTTGCCTGTCTTGAAGTCGACGATTCTTATGCCCCCTTGGTGCGTCCTCAGGATCAAGTCGACCTTTCCAGCGGCACCCAATTTTTTGCTCTCGAGCCACCTCTCGCTTCCAGTCGGCACTCTGCCGTCAAAGGCGCTGTTTGCACGGCGACCCGTAGCAATGTGGGGTAGCCGAGATACCAAGCCTATAACGTAGGCAGAGCGTTCGACCAGTTGTCGCCTCGTAACAAACCCTTCAATACCGTAGCGCTGAAGAATCCATTGGGCTAATGTGCCCGAGCGAGCAGGATCGCCTGCCATCTTCAAGAACTCATTTTTGACAGTGTCGATCACGTCCTGCGGAGCAGGAATGCCTGTCGCGATCATGGAACTCGTGACCGCATGGACCGCCGTGCCTAGCAATGCCGCGGGATGTTGGCCGATAGTCTTGCGGGGCAGCCCCTCGGTTTGCATCAGGTAGGCGAGCGGGCACAGCTCAAGCAGCCCGAGGGCTGACGGTGAGGCCAGCTTCGTGCGAACCAATGTGCGCGATGTAGAAGGGTGATCGGCAGCGGCTTTTGCGGGGTCCTCGTTCATGTCATGAGCTCGTTGAAGCATGGGGGGCCCGAGAGGAGAGCCATCCGCGGGGATACGTTCGAGGCCCTATCCCAAGTCATTGCCAGTTCTCAGTCTGAACATCACCTCACCCATGCGGCGAGACAGCTCGAACGTGGTCGTCCAGGACATGGACGCTGTTTCGAGATACAGGGCTTCCAGTGCTGGATTGCGCTCCAATGCCAAGTCCTTGTTCCAGAATGGATGCAAGACAGCAGCTACACCGCTTCCTCCAAGCCCGATGACCGGCATGTCGCCCACCATCCTGGCTTCCGTACCAAACAGCAAGGCTGCCTCCTTCGCGAGCTTGAGCGCTTGGTCGCGCCAATCCTCGATCCCAGGGGCCAAGAAGCTTCCATCAAGCCCTGCAACGTAGCTCGGGTCAAGCATCAGCTGGATAACGTCAAGGCCCAGGCGCCAATCCAACAAGCCATGGTACGGCTGGTTGCCATAGCGATGCAGGCACCTATAGCACCCTTGGAAGCATCGTTCACGGTGTGTCGACGCCATCAACTCAGCGAGGGGTGATTGAGCGCGATTGCTCACGATCTCTCGCATGATCTCCAGGACGATCGGCTCGCCAGAAAGGCCTGGCTGGGAAAGCCCGTCGCACAAGCCAGAGCCATTCACCAGTTGGTCGGCCATCTGCAGAACTGGGAGAACTCGCCCGTCGTTGAAGCGTTGTACGCGAGGCTCCAATACCTCAATTTCTTCCGGGTCGATGTCCAGAAGCGCCCTCGATGCATAATTGACGATCAGGAAGCAGGCGGACAACGCCCCCGCTCTGAACGCTGAGGAAAAAAGCATGGAGCCACCCATATCCGGGGATCGAAGCAACGAGAGGGCGCTAGGAACATGCGCGATCAGCAGGGACAGTGAATCGGTGATCTTGGGAGAGGCAAGGTAGAACGGCGGCTGCGCCTCACCGTTGCCCTTGAAGCGTCTCTGGATCGATTCCTCACCCACATCAAGGTCAAGTACCTGATCGTCGATCCAAACGTCGTTTGCCCACAGTGTTTTGAGTTGGCCCGTGCTTCTGTAGGGAACTCGCAGTGCCCCTTTCTGGGCACTGAAGCCTGTCCAACTAGAGTCCTTGAATTCACCTCGATTGAGACGATGGACCCATGCCTGGCGGCTGAGCTCGATTCCGAGATTCGAATTGGGGATGCTGTCCGCAGCTACAACATTTGCTTCTGCGATCGACGCGCGGCTAGCCTTGGAGAAGGACTCATCTCCGTCCTCTTCTGCATGTTTGGCGACAAGGGTGGTGATGAACCCGCGAGGCACGAAGCACCTGTGCACCGGTGCCTGTGCGATGACAGCGTCACACGCTCTGCATTGCTCGGCAGCATCGAGCGCCGTTGACCATGACTCGCAGACAGGACACTGAACCATATCTCGTCGCTCGCCCAAATCAGATGGCATCGCGTTGAACTTGGTGTGGTCCCAACTTGGCACGAGCGCCCCGGCATACCCCGCAGTGAAGTACTTCCGCTTGTCTTGGACCAAATACCTACCCGGCGAGAACTCCTGGATGGCGACATCGAGGTCTCGATCCATTTCGGCGAATCGCGCAGTTCCGACGTCCTTAGAATCGATTGGCCTTGTGAGCAGAGTTCTGGTGCGAGTAGGCATACCATACATCGGGAACTTACCATGCTCGGCTAGCGCCTCAGCCAGTCCCTTTTCGAGCATCGACGGATCATCGATGATTCTCTCGATGTCGAGCAAGAGTGAAGCTGTGTCGAGAGAGTGCAGTATTGCCTTGGCTCGTGTGGAGTCAGCATGTGCGCAGAACGCCGCGAACGAATCGCGGGCCGACGCCGTGCCGTCAAGGGCGTCCCTAATTCTCGGAAGCCAGCTGGCGCGATTGGCCGGCTCGCGCAGCCATTCCACGCTGAAGAACTCTCCATGATTGTCTGGCTTCGCGCTAAGGCTGTCGAGTGGCCACTTCTTCCCAGGACTGCTGAACTTCATGCGCAATACCTTGAAGGCCTCCACCAACCAGAACTTCCTGACTAGACGCTGCGCAATCATTGCGAGGCCTGTAGTCAAGAACGGCGGCGGCGGTGCATCCCCGGTTATTTGCTCCGGGTGCCTGAAGTAGTGCAAGTCGTGGCTCTTGCTGCGGCACACAGTTAATACGAAGGCGAAGGCCTGCCCACGGCGGCCTGCTCGACCGACACGCTGCTGATAGTTGAACCGCTGTGGTGGCATGTTCGCTTGGAAGACCGCACGCAGATCCCCGATGTCTACGCCGACCTCCATGGTCGTCGTTACAGAGAGGACATCCACGACCCTGGCCTCCCGATCCAAGACCTCGTCTGGCTCGAGGCCAGGCAAGCCCGATGGAAGGATGTCGTCTTCATCGGCGATGAGGATACCCTTGAATCGACGTAGCCGAGCCGCTGGGTTCGTGGTCATGCCAGTCAATTCCTCGGAACGCATTCGTCGAACGCGCGGCGACATTTCGATCCGCTTGCCAAGGAAGTTGTCGTTTCTAAGCTCGGCAGCAGTACCGCTTGGCTGCTCGTCGAGCGGGGCAAAGCAACGTGTGCATAGTCCTGCTCCTGAGTGAAGGTGGACGCGCCCGCAGTTCTTACATCGGAAGAATGGGCTCTCCTTGCTAACTGGACGGATATGGAGCTTCGCAATGGAAATCAAAGCACCTTGATGGCCCGCGGTTTGCAATCTATCGAAGAACGAAGCGATCAGGTCGAGAGGTGCTCCGCCACGCTGACTGCAGCGTGCGGCCGAGAAACGCCATAGCCTGTTCCGCTTCCCCACATCAGCTGCGCTTTGCCACGGATTATTGCTGCTGACGTACTGGGACGGCAAAACGCGGTTGGCGTCGGCAAGCACGCGAAGCATGGCATCAAAAGTTGCCATGTCAGTGCGCGTAGTGCCCGGAGTGATGGGAAGGCAGGGATATCCCCACCCGGCCTCTTCTACGGCGAAGTAGGTCTTGCTGAAGATCGTCTGCCCCGCGAGCCTCTCCAGATCCAGCGAAATCTCGTACCGAGCTCGCTTAAGGTCGTCTTCGTGAGGACTGCTCGTCCGCCAGTGCCACACACCGGACGATCCTCTTGTGAAGAGTTGCTGCCACGCAAACGTGACGGAGTTCCGTTCGTTGTTCCCCGGTTTTGGTATTGGGTGGATACCTGAGCGGTCGGTCGGGTGGATGCCTGCGGTCACGAGCGAACCCAATAGGCCTCGGACCGTCGACCCGGCCTTTGGGCTTTCTGGCTCGAGAATCTCATTCAGAGCAATGCTGTCGCCCAATGCACCGCTTCGTAGTTGTCGTAGCTTCGTGCGTTCTTCGCTCAGCGCCTCGTATTCGCGGACCTCCTCTTCAGCCAAAAGGTCGCCACGCCCCTCTTTCTCGTCTAGCTCACGCAGGCGAGCCGTGACCTCAAGGAAACACCGGTCCGTTTCCGCTGGAGATGGTCTCGACTGATAGATCCGTTGGATCTCTCGAATAACGATTTCTCGCCGCGCGTCGTCGTGATGTCCTCCTTCCAAGTCAAAGGCGGCCTTGGCTGCATCCTGTCGACTGTCGGAGAACGTGACCAGACGCTCGTTTTCGTTCGACCGCTGCAGGTCGCTCATCATTGTGCTCGCAAGGAGCTGCGTAGTTTTTGCGAAGCCGACTCTGAAGCCTCGCACAGGTGACGACTTTCCTTTCCCGTGCTTGTAGGAGGTACCACAGGCCGGACATTGGAAAGGCAACGCTGTGCCTGGCGAGTCGACTGCAGATTGCTTCCTCTTCTCGTTTGGCTTGAAGTTGCCTTCGTTGACGACATATTCCCATCCGGGAATCCTGTCTCCGTTTAGCGCGCCAGCTGGCCCTATAGGAGTGATCGTCGCGGTGAACGGATCAAGCTCAGCCTTACGCCATCGCCCTTGCGAATCGTCGTCGGAAATTTCGTCGCTGCCCAGCGGCCAGAATCTTTCGACCGTGGGCATAAACAGCGAGTAGTCCAACGCGGTGCGCTGCTCGACAATGTTGGCCTTGGCCCGCTCAGGCAAGCTCTCTGTGTCTGGATCGTTGGGAAGTAGTTCGACGCGACCACCGTTGCCAGATGACGCAGATCTCTTTCCACCTACAAAGAGCGTGCCGCAACATTCGCAATAAAGCATGTCGACCTGCCTCGCTGGCTTGCCTTCATGCTTGTGACTGCCGTATCGAGAGCCTGCCTCGACGGAGAGGTCTCCGTACAGCAAGCGCATCCGCTCATCCCTCGGCAGGGTCAGCGGCGCGGGCCTAGGTGCAACGAATAGCCCTTCGATGGCTCGTAGGAATGCATGCATTCGGAAGCGAGGCAGCGATACCTCTGGATCAATGCGCCGGCCGAACAACGTCGACCACGAATCAGTGCATGAGCGTACCCATGACAGAGCCTTGACCCCCTCAAGCGCCTGCGGCTGCGATCCGAAGAGACGTCTACCGATCTCGCTCATCGACGTTGCGCGGAGTGGTTGGCCAGACTGCGCGCAACCATCCTCCAATAGTTCCGCCGCGGAAGCCACTGCACGAAGGGCCATTGCCTCCAAATCCGCCGTTCCCTCTAGGCAGCCAAGTCCCGCAGCGACCTTGCGCCAAGCGTCTGCGGCGATAGACGCTGGAGCGTTCGGTTGGTTCTTGTTGGCCAGAGCACGCACGGCTTCGCACAACATGGCCAAGTCGCCCTTGAATGGTTTCACTGTGCGATTCAGTATCGCGCCGCTAACGATACTTCCAGCCCAGTCTGCCGCCGTTGCGCCGGCTGGCATCCCGCTGTCGCCGAACATGCCCCAGAGGTATTCGATACTTTGCTGCGCAGCCGGACCGTCGACGGGAAGCGATGCGCTGGACGCAAGGATTCGGAGCTTGTGCCTGTTCTTTGGATCGGAAAGCCCAAGCTGCATGAGCAGATTTCGCAGCAGATAGCTAACCTCGGTCCCAGCTGATCCGCGCTGCAGGTGCAGCTCGTCGAGGACTAGATAGAAATAAGCGTCGGGATCGCTCTCCAGCCACTTTCTAGTTTGCGCGAAGATTGGCTCATCTACTTCGCGCACCAGCATGGTCGATAGCATGCTGGTGTTCGTGATGAGAATATCTGGTGGGTGGCGCTGCATATCCCAGCGCGTGACGACTTCCGCGCCCGGCGTCCGGGGGAAATTGAACGGGAGAGAGTCGTCACCCGTAGCAGCGCTCTGTGCCGCCGCGGCGTCATAGGTGGCTTCGAGGCCGTCGAGGTATTCACGGAGGCTGTCAATCTTTTGGCTACTCTTATTGGTACGCGGATGCTTCAACCAGCCCGTCACCTTGGTAGCACCTGTGTAGCGGCCAAAGTAGATTCGATTTCCCCCAAGGTGGGCGTCCATGGCGGCTTGCGCCTCGTCGGAGTCGAGCGCCTTCCGCATTCGAACCAGTTGATCTTCTACCAAGGCATTCATGGGGTAGAGGATGAGCGCACGAACTGCCTTAGGTCGAGCCGGGTGTTCGAAAGGGGCATCTCGCATGAAGCTTGGTTCGGTGCCCGCCACTCGCCACCAGGGCGTCCATGAGGTGGCGTCGCTAAGCTTGGGCCACGAGCAGGCCTCCTTGGCGATCTGGGCAAGAATGGGCAGTAGGAAGGACTCGGTCTTGCCGGAGCCGGTTCCGGACGTCACTATCCCTGGAGTTCCCGATGCAACACCTTTGCGAAGCATTTCGAGCTGGTGTGTATACAGCTTGAACTTACCCTTCCGGGGATCAACATCGTGCCGGGGCAGCAGTCCGCCAAGGCAAATATCAACAAAGGCTTCACGTTGGGACGCATTGAAGCCAGGAAGCCACTTATGGCCTCCGTCGTCGCCACGAAGCTCCCCTACATCCAGACCGTAGTCCAGATATCTTGGCATGGGTTCGACGTAGAGCTCTGCACACAGCGTGCCGATTTGCTCGAGCAGCTTGCGACGCTCGCTCTGGATCAGCGGATGTCCGATGCGGAACGCAGTCTCGAGGTAAGTGATATAGAAGTCTCGAATTGACTCAAAGGTTTCTACGGGATTTCTCATGCTGCGATTTCCGGCTCGAACAGTTGGTTAACTAGTGAAGCGATCTCGATTGACTCGAATGCCTTTAAGTACACGTGTAAATCGGCTGTGACAGCCGGAAGACGTGCCTCAATCGCCGATCGGTCTTCCCGGCCAATGCGGAACGCCAGTACGCCATGCGCGATCGCATCGCTTCTTTCAATACCTAGACATGCCGCGGCCTCAGCGAAGCGCACTTCGCCATGCTCTGGTGCAGCAGAATCGACGGGAACTCTGGCTAAGGCCTCTCCGATTTCAGGTAGGTCGCGCCAACCTGCCGTCTTTACGATGCTGGATCTCGCCGGAGCATGCGTTGTGATGCCCTCGCTTAACCAGCCCTGGTCGACCTGAATCAGCGGAATCGCGCTGGCGAGAGTTGCCGGCATTGGGAACGTCGACTTTCCTCCGACAAAGGAAAGCAGGAAGACGGTGGGCCCCGCGAAGCGCGTGCACCTCATTTCGCCTTTCTTGTCGATCCAGCCAATGCCAGTCTTGGGAGACTGTCCCAATGCAAGCAACTCGGGAAGAAATGTTTCGGGAGGTGCTCGGTTGACCCCCAGGAGCTTGATGACGGAAGCACATTCAGTCTCGTTCCGAAGATCGAGGAAGTCGCCCAACGAAAGAGCGGAGGTCGAACCTAAGGCATGCACCACGGCTGGAGCCTTCATCAGATCACCAATACCGAACATGTCCCCGGTGATCGAGACCTCGCAAGTAACCCCCCCAGCCAACGTGCCCGCCAGTGCCGTCGTGACTCGACCGTGCTGGCTACCTATGAGCCCGACAACACTCGTCGCGATGCACGCTGAAACCACGTTGGACAACAACATGTCGCCGAGCCCCGCGGCCCCCGCTGTGCGGTTGATGGCACGTTTCAGTTCACTCGCAGTCGTCAGTGGGAGAGGATTAGTCTCTGGAATAGCAACACTGACTGGGATTACAGGTGCTGACGGCGCGCTCTGCGATAAATGCTGGGCAACCGTAGGCGTGCCCGGCGAAAGCAGGGCTCGGATGAGAGACATCTGGGCAAGTGTCTCGATACCATCCTTGCCGGCACGCTCGAAGACAGCCTTCATGCGTCGCTCCAGATCCAACTCTTGCGAATGTGCAACCTTCTTGAGTCGCTCCAATTCAGTCTGGTGAGACTTGCGCTGCTTCTCGATCTCTTCAAGGATTTCGCGCTTCTTGGTGCGTAGATCGTCGACCTCACTGGCCAAGCCCTCCTTGTCTTGCCTAAGCGCCTCTACTGCCGCCTTCTTCTCATACTCTATGGCCTCTTTCACCCGCGGAATGTCGAGCAGTAAGGAGATGGACTCTTCGATTCCTGCTCGCGTATCGAAAGAGGCTTCAAGGCTGGCTTGAGCCCGGCGGTAGGAGCCCGTTGTCGAAGGATCCGTATTGCTGGACACAAAGTCGACAAGCGCCCCAACCTGTGCCTTTGTGAAGACAGGAAAGCCTCCAACGGCGGTGCCCTCTCGCAGAAGGCGCTTTATCCATGTGGTCGCAGGCGCACAATCGAATCGTTGAGCAGGCGCAGGGAATGGATCGATCGACACGACCCGGCCATCAGCGGCGCGCGCTGCTGGGTGCGACGTATATGAATCGAGAGGTGTGTCGAAGTTGAACTTGGCAGGATTGCCCGCGCTCCCAGGCAGCTTGAAGATCAGACGATCCAAAGTTTGGAAGACCGGAAGAACCTCTTCGCGCCCTTTATAGCTGGTGGTTAACCAGCCCCGAATCGCATCTGGATCATTGGAATTGAAAGGTACTGGAACCACTTCGTATGCTCGCGCCAACTCTTCCACGATCACATAGTGGGCACTTTTTTCGCTGCTACGATGTTCGACCTTCCAGATGCCTTCCATATAGGCTTTCCATCCACCTCCGACCACGCTGGGAAATCCAGTCACGTCGCCATGGATGGGAAATAGCTCGCGAGCCTGTTCGGGCGACAGGACCACTAGGTCGCCGTCGATGACTAATCCGGTGACTTTGACGAAGATTTGTCCTGTCGCCAGGACGTTCTTGACGTGCCCGAAAATTGGACACGCTTGCGCATAGTCCAGTTCAAGGTCGGTGAAGTTGCGTGGCTCACGCACCTGAAATCCAGGGTTGGCAGGGAGAATATGCTTTGCGCCGAGGGATGAAACGACATTGGAGAATCGCCGGACGAGGGGATCAGCATCGTCCTCGAGGATCTTCGCTACCTTGTCGGCCTCTGCACGATCTCCCGAAAGTGCAGAAATGATGCCACTTACAAGAGTAGGCAGAAATCGGCCGGCATAGGCAGTTTGATTACCAGAGGCGATGGCCAAGCAGGATTCGACGTCCTCAGAGGTCGTGAGTATTAACGGCATAGTGTCTGGCGACGCTGAAGTTTCCGCCTCAACAACGTCCTCCGGCTGCTTACCATCGAGAAAGTCCTTCACTCTAGGGGCAACGTCCGCCTTGGCGAACTCTAGAAGGACAGCACGCCAGAACTCCTTGCCTAGACCGGCCACCTCCTCGGTGGAGACGCCCAAATCGATCGTCTCGAGCACATCGGTCAACGGAGCGCTGTCGGCGGGACTGGCATTTTTTCTGAACCAGTCCCGCACGGCGTCCATTGCGGCAGGGCGCAGTCCCACCACGAATTCAATGATCTGCTCAGTCTTCGTGGGAAGGTTGTCCGCCTTGGCGCCAGCTGCCACCAGCTTCTTCTTAATTGCAGTGATACATCGACGTAATTCGTGATCATCGGGCCCATCGGTGAACATAAGCGTCAACCTCTGCTTTGCCACGCCTTTCGTACCGTTCATCCCACCCCCTGTTCTTGACGATTTTTGTTGGCACCAATTCCCAAATCTTCTAGTGCGAACGCGACCTCGGCGCTATGCGCGACGATTTCTGCTAGCTCGGGCGCCTTTGGCGTATTCTCAGTGCGAGCGCCCTCCGCTCCAGACAACGAGCAGTAGCCGTAGGGTGGTCAGGCGTGCTGCTTGCTACGCCCTCCCAAATCGATCTGGTGCCCCCTCCTAGGAACACTAGAGCTCCCTGGGGGCCGATGCCGATGCACCCCCCTCCCAAATGCAACCACCATCTGCATAGGGTGCTTGGCAGTGACATGATCCTTTCAGACCAAGCTACATCGCCGTTCGCCAAAAGGCTGCCCAGCGACCCTTCAATTTCCTGGGTGTGAACGAGCCAAGCCCATGAACTGCTGTCGGTAGCAAAGAACCCGTCTTTGGATTTAATCCAAAAGGTGTTTCGCTGATTGCCTTGTGCCTTGAATAGAGCTCCGGGCACAGGCTCCTCCGTCACAACCCTAGCCTCGAGCCAGAGACGCGCTTTGGAGTCCCATTCCTCCAGCAAGAGATTGGGTTGCATGACTTGGCGACAGCGAATCTCGCTTGTCGGCAAAAGCATGCCCGCCATCGGGTTCCACGGGGTCTCTTGTTCGATCCAGGTAAGGTTATGACGGTTCGCCAGCTCACGAGCTCGGTCCATGGAGTCGAACGAAATTTCAAGGCAACCGATCACTGCTTGCAGATCATCGGTGCTAATCCGGCTGATGCTCTCAGTCGGATAGAGCGCTTGCTGTAGGTCTCGCAGTTCGGCTTCTTGAAACATGCCAGATATTCGCGCGACCGATCGTCCATTCAAGCTTCTGCAAGAAATCATCCGGTCTGCGAGGATCAGTGTAGGAAATGGCGACGTTCGCCTTTCGACAGTCCGTAGCCAACACCCCGCCAGTAGGAGCCGCCTGACTACCCAGGGCGAAATGTTGGTCGCTGCAGCTACCATGTCCAGATGCGATCTGAGCTCGCTAAACGGCAGGCTTGTACGCCTCGCATACCTAAGTGCGAGCATCTCAGTGAGCCAACCAAATGGTTGTGGAGGCTGGCTCTGCTCCGTAGGTGCGCAGGCCGTATGCGAAGTGGTAGATGTCGGCTTGAGCAGAGGCCAACCGCCAGTCAAAGGACGCTGACGCGCAAGGTCAACCGTGCTCCCTGGAAGAGGGGGCACGCGCTCCAGGCCCGATAGCGATCCATTCGGTCCATCAGACAACCAGACGCCACGATCTCCGATCTGTCGATAGTCGAGGCGAGGAATCTCTGTCACAACCGGCACTTCCAGGACGCTCTCTCCGTCGGCGCCGAGTTCCAGCACGTAACGGCAAGCAGTAATTCGTCGAATCTCAGTCAACATGGCGGGAGGAATGTAGAGTTCGTCACCCGTCATGTCGAGTTCGCCTACGCCGATCTCCTCGCCCGTCTCACCGAGTAAAGCAAATCGGCCAGCCTCGCAGTTCTCCATGTGCACCACCGGATTGCTCGCTGGGCTTAGCAGCAATGCCTGACCGAACCACGCGCCACCGCTCAACCTGGGGCGTGGAGGCCGCCATCCACTTCTTGCAAGCCCTTTGGCTCCCTCGGGTATGAGCGCAGATAGGCGATCAAGAGAAGCGCGGCTAATCGACGGAAACACCATCGCTCTCCACTCGCCATTCGCATCATGCGCGGAAGCCCCATGCCATCTGACTCCAAGGTGGCGGCATGTGGCGATGAACCGGTCGGAGTGCTCTCGGCGACTGACCAGTGCGACTGGACCGTTGTCGTAGTAGTCGCCGTCCGTCGTTAAACGGCCGACCGAGTCAGGGAGGAGCATCAGACACCCCGCCAGAAGTGCGGTGCCGACACGAGAGCGTGCTAGATCACGATGCCGGGCCGCTAGTGCCGCGATGGCATCGATAGCCGTCGTTCTCGCTGGATCGCGCCACATGAGGCGGTAACTCTCCTGCGGTCTTTCAAGAACGATGCGCTCACCCTCAGCCAATGACTGCAAACCGCGGTCGTCAGAAAGCAGGCAAAACTCGAGATGTCTAGGGTCGGAAGCATCCAGTAGTACGCAGAACCGCCCGTAATCCTCTACCCGCTTTTCGTCGGTCTCTTGCCGGATGTCCCTTATTGCCCCCCAAAACGGGCTCTCGTATGCTTCCAGCCGTCGCCCTCTCGCGACGAATTGGTGGAAGGTCGTCAACTCTTCCCGAAAGTCGCTGCTGAACGACGTGAGGCGCTCATGTACCACTGCGCTCACCGAAGCAAAGCTGGCGTCGGAGTCCAGACCGCTTTTCTTCAATGTCGCTCGAAGCTGCAACTCATCGCGATACGTGGGGAACGCGAGTCGTTTCGACCGTCCGATCAACTTCTCGTGCTGTGGTGGATCGGGCAGCAATAGCCGGGCGCAGTCTCGCCTACTCTGCTGACGGGATCGTGTCCATTCAGCAAAGTGCAGCCAGAGCCTCGGCAACTCTCCAAATTCAAATGAAGCAAGACCTGGCGAATTCAACAACCGCGAGAATCTGTTCCGGAAGTTCCCGTCTTCGAACGTGGTGTCATCCGCACTCGCGGCTAAGAGCGTGAGGTACAGGGCGGCGAATGTTGGCGGGATTCCATCCCTCTGTGTAGTAGCAGGGATCGACGATGACCAGCGGTATTGCCTCTTGATGCGAGCCGGATCGTTGCCGAATGCAGCAATGAAGCGTCGCTTTGCAACCTCCCCGTCGACTTCCCCAGCAATTTTTTGAAGTAGCCGGCCGGTGGTGTCAAGACGACTAAGACTAGTCGAAGTGCGATCAGGCCGCATGAAGATCTGTCGAATGAGCGCCGCATTCCAATCGGCCAACGACCAATTCGCTGATACAACTTTGTCTCGATCGAGCGACTCTGCTTGACTCATCCACCTACTCAGCTCATTCAAAGGACACTACGCAAAGTGACTGCCGTCTGGACACGCGAAGACTCGCGGCGCGATATAAACCCACAGTCTGTTCCAAACGAGGGGCGCGGCATCGCCCAAGTTCGTTGGTATCACCGCCGCTACTCAAGCATTCTGGAGCTCAGATTCCTCTCGTAACGAGGCGGAGTGGGCAAGAAGTGCTGCGTCCGCTTCGCTGAGCGCTGCTAACATTGCGTGACCAATCGCTCTGGCAAGCAGTGGAGGAACGGCGTTGCCAACCTGTGTATACCGCGGGCACTCCTTGGTTCGTCGATGGCCCCCGGTCGTGTATTTGCCCAAAAACATAAACCAATCTGGGAAGGATTGCAGCCTCGCCGTCTCGCGCACGGTCAGAATGCGAGGAGCGCCGTAATGCAAGACGTCGTCGGGAAGAGTAGTCATGGTCGGCGCTGGTTCTTCGGCTGCCATTGGATAGACACGATGCTTGCGAAGGCCAAACTGCTCCCGGAGTGCTTCATTCATGCGGACACCGCGCGGCGCGGCCGCCAGTATTTCGGAAAAGCGTTGCGTCACATCCTCCCGATGGCGAGCCAACCGCATGCTGTTCATGGGTTTGCCTTCATGCCCTGCGTGCATAAGGCGCTGGTAGTTCGTCGATGGCCGGTCGTAAACGATTTCCGAGAATCCCTTGGGCGACTCCTCGTCGAGACAAGGCGTCGTCCCTCGACGTGACAGCTCCAAATCAGAAATCGCGTCCGCAGCCGATATCTGTTCCTCGAGGCCCAAGCAGCCAAGATGCTCTTTCCTTTGTTCCTCGATGATCGCGAACACGCGCGAGACGCCTCCCTTAAGGAAAAACGCCAGGTCACGACGAATTCCAATGACGATCAAGCGGGGCCTCCGCTGCGGCACGCCGAACCTATCCGCGTAAAGTACCTGACCGAGGACGTCGTATCCAATGGCCTCGAGTGTCGCTTTGGCCTTCTCGTAGTACGACTTAACCCTGTCGCTCGTCGCGGCACCCGACGACTTCTTGGTGTGCGCGATTTTCATTCCCGGAACGTTCTCGAGGATCAGACCCAGCGGGCGAACTGCGTCGACGACCTTCGCGTACTTCCGGAACATTTGATTCCGAGGATCGTCTTCGTTCCGCCTCCCCGCCGTGCTAAAGCCTTGACAAGGAGGTCCTCCTGCGATTACCTGCACTGAACCGCGAAGCCCGTGCAATTTGTCTGCATGAAGATCGAGCAGGTCGTCAATGCCCCACGCCCTCTGTTCGAGCCAATCGGGCCATTCAAAGGGCATAGAGCTGGTCGCGGAAGCTCCAACAAAGTTGGCTGCAAAGGTTCGAAATGCCATCGAGTCACGTTCGATAGCAAACACACCGTTCATCCCTGCTTGCGTTAGGCCGAGCGACAACCCGCCGCAGCCAGCGAACAAGTCTATAAATTTCATTTTTGTGTCCTGCGACGGAAAGCGCCTGGCGCCGGCTAAGAGCCTGCGAAAGCCGTTTGGAGCCACGGCACCAGCGAGCAACCTCCATCCACGGCGCAGCTCGCGCTCATTACCGTCGTTTTCCCCATCGTTCGTGCTGTATTAATTGGTAGTATGCCTCATGCAGGCGCCGTCGACCAGATCTCAGGTACGAGAACGCGCAGAGTAATGCGCGGCAGGGCGACAACAGAGCGAAGCGCGGTGTTCAAATTAAAAAAGAACGTCGAACTGGTTCTTGCCCTGATCAAACGC
The DNA here is from genome assembly GCF_058783235.1 of Achromobacter sp. FW305-C-28. NCBI lineage: Bacteria > Pseudomonadati > Pseudomonadota > Betaproteobacteria > Burkholderiales > Alcaligenaceae > Achromobacter > Achromobacter sp. FW305-C-28. The sequence continues at coordinate 17,160 of NZ_JBYSYL010000023.1, forward strand.
TTGTCCGTCCGGAATCCCTCCCGACGCTAACCAGACTCGCGAAAGCGAACAACTGCCAACTCTGCGAAGCAGCCTTAGATCGAAAAAGCTCGAACAGCCGCAACGGGACCTCAATCATTTTGCATCTAGATTGCGAAGCCGTTGAATCGACCATATCCTGTATTGCGGAGATATATGGCGTGCAGCCAAGGCAGATAATTGCCTTTTTGATCAGTTCGACATAAAGCGGCGCTTCAAGGAAAGAAGGCCTGAAGGAGATGGCACCTATGAAACGAAGCGCCTTCTTGATAGTCTATTTTTTCAATCGAAAAAATCTATCCTTAGGACATATTGGTTCCACCTGACGCGAGTCCTCGAGGGCACTTCTTCTCAAGACGGCATTTTTCCTCTCAATGAAGCGTTGCCTAGCATATGGGAAATGCTTTACAAGCTTTTAAGCAAAACACAGCATGCCGGCCGCTTGAAGGCAATGACTCTAAAGTGATTTGATTATTTTCAATACACACCCAAGACAGCCAATTCGCTGCATTGGGGCCTTATGTAATGCTTGTGCAGGATATTGGTGCATGCGCCAAATCGGTCGGAAATCATGATTATCTAAACACACCAGAAACAGAGGGAGATATCTGCAATGGCTATGAGAAACTATATAGCGAGAAAATTCAGTCGCTCATAGAGGCCAACCTCGTGCCAACTGCTGTGAAATTTTGGTCTGAAGCCCCAGAGGATCAGTGTGGCCTGGAATCCGCAATCTACTATTCCTATCTAACCCATTCCAAAATGGAACCAACCTCTTTGGCAAGCACTTGCTTTGATGGTCGGAACTCCATAGCGCAGCCTAATCGCATTGTTTATGTGGAGCATCTTCGCAGTGACCTCACTAGTTTCTCAATAGGATGTTAAACCGCTTGGCGGCTCGTTAACTTAGACGTTAGTGATTGTCTGTAGTGGGTCGGATAGCCCCCCTCCGTAGGAGCACACTGAATCTCCCTTTACTCAAAAGGAGATCGTCAAGGAATCCGCGAATGCCGCCGTCGACCGCCGTACCCCCATGGGACAAGGAAAAGTTCATCGGGCAGAAGCCGCCCCTATAGCTCCGAGAAATTTGGGCAATTCGAATGAGACTTTAGATGGCTTCGAATACTCGGGAGCACGCGATGTTCAACCTCGCAATTGATAGCAAGTTTCGAGCGTGCGATCTCACGCGATTGCAGGTACAGGCTATCCGTCACGGAAGCCACGTAGCCGCGAGAGCTACCGCCATGCAACAGACGACCCAGCGTCCGGCAGAAGTTAAGAAAAAGGCCGCTAGAAGCGGCCGAAAATCCAAAAATAAGGCTTTTGACTGATATTCCTTTCAACTTAGCGACAAATAGAAGACGTACTAGGAATACGGACTTCCTTTCTTATTACGGACTTTATTCCTTATCTTGACCCATCCTGGAATTGGTTGACACCTTTTTGAGAGAAAAAAGGAGAGTCAATTGGAATCAGGGATCAAGCGAACCCAGCGGGACTACAGCCTGGCTTTTAAACTGTCAGTGGTCGAGCAGGTGGAAAAAGGCGAACTGACGTACAAAGAGGCGCAGCGGCGCTACGGGATTCAAGGACGTTCGACGGTGCTGGTGTGGCTGCGTAAGCATGGTCGCCCTGGGCTGAGAGGTTGGAGCCTGCCGACGGTTAGAGGAGTGGACATGGATCGTCAAGGCAAGGTGCTCACGCCCGAGCAGCGGATCAAGGAGCTGGAGGTGCAGCTCAAGGAAGCGCGCGAGAAGGCGCAGTTGTTCGAGGCCGTGGTCAACGTGCTGGAGAAGGACTATGGGGTGCGCGTCGTAAAAAAGCCTTTGGGCAAGTCCTCACGCAAAAGCTCGTCCAAGGGCTGAGTGTGGCAAGGGCTTGCCGATATATGGGTCACAGCCGCCAGGCCTACTACAAAGGTAGGCACAGGGAGCGGGAGCGCCAGCAGCAGGCATGCCAGGTGATGTCGATGGTGACGGCGTTGCGGGTACGGCAACCGAAGCTGGGTACGCGCAAGCTGCATCACGTGCTGCGCCAACCGCTGCGCGAGGCGGGGATCAAGGCTGGGCGCGATGCGCTGTTCGACATCCTGCGCAGCGCTCGGATGCTGGTGCGACCGCGCCGGGCGTATCACAAGACCACGGACAGCCATCACCGCTTCCGGCGCCATCGGGCCTATCCGGGATTTTGTGGGCGGGGCATATCATGAGGACTAAAGATCATGGATATGCCGATGAAGAAGAAACG
>NZ_JBYSYL010000024.1:0-16503 GCF_058783235.1 Achromobacter sp. FW305-C-28
CCCGCTGGGTTCGCTTGATCCCTGATTCCAATTGACTCTCCTTTTTTCTCTCAAAAAGGTGTCAACCAATTCCAGGACGGGTCAACCCCATCAAAAAAGGCGCCGAGGCGCCTTTTTTCATTTACCGCGAAACTACCGCGGCATTATTCCCACTCGATCATCAACAAGTCGCCTAAACCCGCATGGTTAAAGGGATTGACAGTGATCAACATAGGGCGTTACCGTCACTTTTACCGTTAGAAGCTCGCATCTTTTGCTGGCGCGAGAAATGAAGCAATTTGCGGGGCGGCAACTCTGGCAACACCATCATCAATCAGGGAGAAGGATACCAAGTTAACGCACCTCTTGGTGCTGCTGCATCCTGGTGTATACGCCAGGATGCAGCAGCAACTATGGCCAAGCCCTAAGTCCGAAGCATCAGTGACTTACCGGCAAACATGCGCAATATCAGATGGAACAGAAGATTCGCATGGCAACGTTTGCGCGAGCTGCCGATGTCTGGAGTGTGCCCAGGTAATAAGCCATCTGGAGTGACAACGGAGTTGGTCCCGCAGGGCGCGTGAGTTGTCGGACAAGTTCCTTCTTGCTGAGCGTACGGCCGGCAAAGATCCAGATCTCCTTTGCGTACTGTGCGGACTGGATGCCACGTTTGATCTCGCCCCAGGTGACTTGGAGATTCGGGTTCGAGGATCTCAGCACTCGATGCGGAACCTGCCGATGATCATCCGTTGACCAGGGTGATGCCCACCAGGTGGAGCGATCCTGGAGCCGCGCGCCGCGTGCGATGAAGGCAAGAGACGCCATCGCCTGACGACCAACTATCTGCATAGCACTCACGCTCATCGAGTTGTCGTTGACCTTGGCATGCACGAACACCACGCGACGAGGGCTCTCACCCTTGAACATGAAATCGGCTTGCTCCTGACCACCGTCGTCGCACACCATCGTGTCAAACGTCTGCAGCTCTTGAGCGAGTGCAGGGTCCAGCGCGTGCAAAGGGCGTGCCCTGGCATTTGAGCGAGCGCCGTGACTGGAGAGCCCGAACTCAGCGAAGACGCCGCCGAAAACGGAACCTGCCACCCACTGCCTCGCGCTTCCTCCACCCTTCTCGGACGTGACTTGCTCTAGCCACGGCGAAGGCGTGAGCATCTCCAGAGGTGATCCTTCCTCTCGACCCGCGGCAATCGCGTCAATGTCTAAACCGGTTTGATAGAAGAGCCGCTTGGCATAGGTGAGATCGGATCCACTCGGTATGACCCGAAATGCCTGCTCCTTGTTGAGAGCGCGTACCAAGGATGCTGGCTCAGTCGAGGGGGAGTTGGGGTCTCTGACGAATGCGTCCAGTTCTGGCGATTCGATGTCATAGCGGCCTTTAGGCCGAACATTGCCTGTGACCGCGTACGTGATCTTTCCGTTCAGGACCTTGCCGTCCACATTCAGGCTGAAAGCCCCTGATCCATCAACGTCGACGCAGGTTTCTGCTTGTCTAAGAGATTCGCACTTCGTGGCATGCCAGCCAGCTGTATCCAACGAGGTGTCGAGCAGATCGTAGAAGTCGAACAGAACGTTCATGGGTAGAGCGTCTTGTACAGGCGGTGCTGCGACTGACCGGGCGAACCGCTCGAAGACACCACTGATGAGCGCATTCGAATCAAGGACTGCGGCCAGATGCTGGAGCCACACGAAGTATTCGTTGACCGACCGTCGCTGTGTGCGTGCGCTGTAGTCGGAAACGCTGGCTCGGTCGATCGACAGGTAGCGTGTAACCGGCGTGTCCTGCAGACGCATCGATGCCCGAACTGAGTGCAGGGCTTGGCTGCTTTGCGACAAGTCAAAAAAGCCGCTGGCGAAGTCGTGCATCCGAGCTGTGACTGAGCGGACGGCGGACTCGGACAAGTCCAACCCGATGGCGGATGCTTGGGACACTCTAGATACGATCCCGTTCCCGTTCGCGGGAATCAGGCGCTCAAGGTGTTCCGCGGACTCCGGCTCAAGCCCGAGGGCGTCCAGGTCAATCACGATGCCCTCGGTGTCCAGGATAAACACCCGCGCGCCAATCCGGCCAAGCACCATAACGCCCAGGCTCCAGATCGGTAGGGAGTGTCGGATCAACAGCTCTGAATTCTTGCAAGTCAGGTAGTGAATCAACCGTACTGAGCCCGGCTCAGCGAATCCAGGTCGGAGGATCGTCACGTTGTAGCGGTCCTCAAGCTGCATTGCATCGGCGCAGGCTTTCGTCAGGTCGTCGAGCGTGGCAGTGTGAGAGTACCGGTAGATGGATGTTCTAAGGGGAACCGCAAAATCTGCGTACCTGGGAGGCTCGAGGGCGTCGTCCAGCGGAACACGCTCTCGAAAGTCGCCCGCCAAGTATTGGTAGGGAGCTACGCTCTGCAAGAGCAGTCCCGGCAAGTTCGACTCTTGCTCAAGAGCGCGCTTTGGGTCCTTGGCGAAGTGCTGCTCGTAGCGGGTGTATCGCTCAAATCGGGCGTGGGCATCGGCCTGTACGTCCGCGCTGGCAAATACGGTTGCAACTTCTTTGCCGGGCGCGCCCCGATCAAGCACCCGGATGATGCGACCGATCTGTTGGATCGTTGCACGCGATGTGGAGAACGGCTCATAGATCGCGATGGTCGCGAAAGTGCTGTCGTCGACGCCTTCGAGAAGCTTCCATTGATGGAGCCAATACTCGATGGGGTCACTCTCAGGCGCTAGCAACGCCCGATTTACGCTCTGGAACTCCAGCTTGTCCGCGTCGTCACGCTTCACGTTGTCATGGATGAGAACAGCGCTGCTGCCTAAGCTTTGTAGCGCGTCGCGCATGAGAATCAGCGATTCATGATCGGCGCAGCGCACGATCACGCGTCTTGGGCCGCGCGCTGCGGGCCAGTACTGCTTGTCCAAAACTGTAGTCTTGAACTTTTTCAGGGCTTCGGAGAATTCCGAAGGACTGCAGCCGCTCTTGGGTAGATGCTGGGCACCTGCAAAGGTCACTGGCCGGATTAAATGTTGGTTGGTCGCCTCTTCATAGCCAAGGTTGAAAGCGAAGTTCCCGCGCACCTGAAAGTACTTGAAATCGTTACGGTACGGCGTCGCGCTAAACAACACCGTGGGACGCGCCAGCTCACGAATGCACTGGGACCAGACAAATGCCGGTTCGTAGTGACCTTCATCAACGATGACGAGATCGAAGTCAGAGAGTGCTGCACGGACGAGATCCGCTTGTGGAGCGGTCCATTCAGACGATCGGGGTGCATCGGTAGGGCCTTCGTCGCGCTCGGTCGGGTAGCGGCCAGTGAGCCGATGTGCAGGTCGAGGCGGTCGAAGGATCTGAGCCAAGGCGCTGAAGGTTCCCACAACGATCAGCCGCTCGCCCTTCGGATAGGAGCATAAAGTCGCCGTTGTCGAGGGCAGAAGCCTCATGACGCCATCGGCGGTCATCTGGGTATCCGTCGGTACAGCATCGCCACGTTGGGACGCTCTGAGCCCAGTTGTCCCATACTCAAGTTCAAAGTGCTTCCAGAACCTCCAGTGGACATCGTTCAACATCTGGTCCACGAGCGACCTTCGTGGCGTGACTATGAGCGTCCTGCGAACCTTCGGTAGCGCGCAGGCCAAAGTAGCAATCACGCCAGACTTGCCCGTTCCCGTAGGCATTTTGATGAGTGCAGACTCGGATGGCGTGCTTCCTGCAACCGCGCCGATGTAGGCCACTGCAGCGCCTACAGCTCGACGTTGGGGTGCCCAGAGGCCGGCTGAAGGTCGATACATGCATGCGTCGGTGGCCGCCGTCCAGAACTTGTAGCTCGACAACGCCGCCATCGCTTGGTCGAAGTACTGCTGTTCGCCTGCTGTTCGAGTGGGCGGCAAGCAGCACGTGCCGCCAAGGCGGGACATATCAGTGCTCGCGGGATCGGTGATGTCCAGGTCCGATAGCTGCAATTTCTTCTTCCTTTTATATTTCCGGCCGCGTCGGACCGGCTAAGTTCCCACATCCCGCCCGTCGTCATGACCACGCATCGCACCACCGTCGACGATGCACCGTGCTGAGCAACTCGCGCACGGCGGATGTGGTCTGCGATAGATCCATGCCCTCCTTGTCGGCCGGCCCCACTTCAACAAACATCGCGATCCGAGGATCGCTACCCCACGTAGACCTTGTGAAGGTTGGTTCGATGAACGCCAGTTAGCCCCTTGAACGATGCCCCGGTCATGATGACTTGTGCGCCCATGAAGGAATCCTGGGCCAAGAGGTCAATGAACGGCTGAACGATGAAGTTCTCTTTGTCCTCTATAGACTCTCCGAGAAAATCTCCGGGGAGGTCGATGATCGACAGGCCCGGGTAGTGACAATGAGGCAAAGAGCTCAGCGAGAGGAGGCCAAAGTGATATGACATCAAGAAGTACAACGTATCCGTCCCACCCAACGCCGAGCTCCACCGCCTGGACCCCACCTTGATGCTGAAGGCGGATCTAGAAAGATTTACGTCGACTGCGCTGTGTCGCCACACGTTGGGTTTGATGCGATTCAGTGCATTCAGATAGAAAGTCATACCGGAAGCAAGTAGTTCCTCACCATGGCCGAAGTCGGTGGCGCGCGTGATGTCATCGACCTGAACTTGTAGTGGCGCGATCTCCGTCTCCATTGCTTCAATCTGTCCAGTGAGTTGTTCGCCCAGCTCAACTGCTCCAGTCAAGCGCTTCACCTGGCGCTGCCGCTCGTTTAGTTCCCCCATGGCCATGTCGATAGCGGTCAGTTCCTCACTCACCAAAGCAGACACTGCCTCCCGTGCGGGTGCGAGTTCGTTCTCGGCCATCCTTAGCTGTTCGTCTAAAGCCAACTGCGCGTGAGCAAGACGCTCCACCTCCCGTCCAAGAACGACGAGCAGCGTCTCCGCTTCCTGAAGTTCCCCCGTGAGACGATTGTTTTCAAACTGCAGGCGTGCTGCCCCCAACCCTTCGACCATCGGCTCCACGGGGAGATGTTGATGACATAGGTGGCAATCGGTCACATCGACTGCTTGTTGCGCGACTGTTTGGTCACACGCGGGACAATGCGTAATTTTTAAGTCGGCGAACAAGGCTCCCGCGTCTTCTGCACGATGCAGCCGCGCCAGTTCATTCGTCAAATCGTCTCGGTAGCGCTGCATCTCCTCCAACCGTTCAGTCGTCGCCTTCGTTTGGCGAAACTGTTCCTCTCGCGTAACGATGAGCGCGGCCCGTTTTTCGCTCAACGCTTCAATGCGTCCGCGGCTCTGGTTGGCAACAGCATTGTTTCGTCCGTCGACAAGCGTAGCAATTCGATGATCCCTAAGCTCATTGAGCTTCATGTCGATGCGCTCCTCCGCCTGCCGCACAACTTCCGCGTTGACACTCTGTTCGAGGCCTTCGACATTCAAGAGATCTCTTGCAAGTTCGTTGAGCGTTGAGCCGTATTGCTCGCGCCTGGCTTTGAGACGCTCTACCGCAAGCTTCATCCCCACCAGCTGTCCATACTTCTCGGTGTAGATGTGCTCAGCCAGACCAAGGAACTGCAGCAAGCATGCGTGTTGCTCGGCCTCAATCTGTTGGTCTGCGATGCCGCTCCAGAACCGTTGCTGCCGGTAAATATGTCGCAGCAGCATCCTGAAACTGAGCTCAGGCCAAGTTTGGCCAGAAAATGGATTTCCTCGCGGAAAGTGCATCAATGGGATATTGAGCTTTTGCAGTAGAAGATGTTGAAAGTCACGCGCCGGTAGACCTTCACCATCGACGAAAACCTTCGTCTTGCTGCCCGGTTCCTTCCAGCGCCGCTCGACGAGCAGGGTTTCCTCTCCAACAACCAACTCCGCGCTGATCGAGTCGTACTTTGCGAAGAGTTGCTCATCAAATGTCGACTCAAAAGACGACGGATCACCCAGCAGATGGTCGAGCATCTGAAGCCACTTCGTCTTTCCCGTGTTGGGGGGGCCGATGAGCAGGTTGACGCCAGGCTCAAACTTCAAGGCTTCGGTTTCGCCGTTGGAGAATCGACGTGCAAGCCGACCGATGGAAATGTATCGCCCGCTCATGCCTCGATCACCTCACCTAGGCGGCGACGGCCCACTTCCTCGTCGAAAACTTTGTAGATCATGTCTTTCAGCGACGTGCCACTACGCGAGCCAAACGCGCTCTTCACTTCCTTCATCCGGCTCACGATCGGAGCGAATGAAGGCAATTCCAACAAACGTTTGGCTCGATCTTGACCGAGATCAGTTAGGGCAATACGGTAGGAGTTCTTCTCTTTGGCCACGGAAATCAGTCTCCTCGCCTCTAGGTTTGCTAGCACATGGTAGTAGCGCTTGTCCCACGGGCCATAGTGGTGTCGCACCATGGCCGACTCAACAGCGCGATCAGATATCCCGGTTCCGTTCGACTGATCACGCGCGGTCTCGAAAAAGTCGGGATACCTGACAAAGAAGTCGAGTTTCGCCATCTTTGTCAAACCGTCGATCCGCCCCGCGGTTCCGCACAGTCTCAGGAGCAGCAGCAGTCGCCCCATGTGGAACTCCACGACATCGTCGGCAGCCAACGGTAGACTGACGGGCCGGTTGCCCAGGCGTTCGAGCGACTTCATCGCACTGGCCTCGCGAATCGGTGCAAGCAGCGGTCTGTGATGTCGTACATGCATCCCTGAAGGAAAGCAGATCGATCTTTCTCGCCGGCAGGTCTGCCCTCGTTCATGGCATTCAGCCGTTCCAGACATAACGACAGAAAGGCTGCACCATCAATGTCGAGGTGGCCGGCGGAGTAGCGCGCACGTAGCAGCATCATTTCCGACTTCACGCGCTGCTGGAGAACAGATGTTTCGTCTTCCGCCATGTAGCGCGTAGTTCGCATCAACGCGGCGTAAGTCCGCCGAATATCAACTGCCAGTGCGATCGTCTCAGCCCCCACACCGATCTCGTTGAGCTTGGTTGAAAGTTTGCCGCCGCCGGGCGCCGTCGCACCGTCGCGGATTTCGTCAGTACGTCGGCACCACCAATCGCAAATCGCCGTGCGCGTAATGATCTTTTTATCCCGGTCGGGAATCCAGCGGGCCTCTCCGGCACTCTTGGCCCAGTCACGCAACTCACCAAGCAGAACTTGCGCTTGCTCGGGGAGAAGGCATTGACCTTCTCGCGCCGACAGTTCGATCAATTTCAGCAGGTTGGCGTTTGCGATGCTGGCGTGATCGTTCCGGACGTCCCAGACACAGTTGTCAATCCAGAACTGTGCGTCGTTGCCTTTGGCCGATTTGGTTTCAGGGCAGTATTGACCGATGGCGTCCAGGAGCGCGGTCACCGCCTCGCTTTCCGGCTCCCGCCCTGGCGCACCGAGTGGAGAGGTCAGCACCCGAAGGGCCGTCACGACCGGCCGATGGGTGACTAGGCGAAACCTTGACGGCTCGATGTACTTATCACGAGCCAAGGACACCTCAAATATCGAACTTCCAACCGCGCCTGCCTTGCGAAAGCAGAGGTTGGCGACAGACCAGAGCTGGTCAGGCTGGCCTCCCTTCACCTGCACGAACTCGGCATGGCAAACATCGTCCACGCATCGAACAAGCAGAATGTCGTCGTGTGTCTCGCAGTGGACCTTCCAAATGGACGGGGAACACAGCATTTCTATGAGGAAGCCCACCGCGACCTCGTCTTGATAACTAAAACCGATCCTAGCGATGGGCCCACCCTCCTCTTGCGGCGAGATTTCGTCGATCGACGGCCAGACTGCTGGTGCTAGCGTGGTAGCTTGGTCGTCACTGACGGTCATCAAGTCTCCATTTCATAGGATCGACGATTGCGGGTGGATAATTTGTTACATATTACACGAATAGCTCGTGAGTCTGCTGTGGACTGCTGACTGTCATCAAGCCGGCCACTTCACTTTGCCCGGCCCAAAGCGCTCGATTTGGGCCGAGCGCTGCCCGTCTTTCAATCGCGCAGCCAGTAGACCGCGCCATGTGCCTTGAACTTGGCCACCCGCCGATAGTCGGGCGTAAAGGGATTGGTGAAGATCGACTTAGGGCCTTACCGTTGCCTTTACCGTCAGAAACGCGCATCTTCTGCTGGCGCGAAAGATGGAGTGATTTGCGGGGCAGCGACTCTTGGGCCACCAAAACCAGATCATAGGATAAATGAAACGTGCTGAAACGAATCGAGATTGATTCTATTTTTCTAGGACCCATTCCGCAACTGTTATTGTTATGAGATGGAATGTCGTTCCCACTAAACAGGACTAGAAGATTTATGCAGAGTGAGACAGAAACATTCAACTTCCGGATCTCGTTCAAGCTTTCCGGCAACACCATTAATGTGGACCAGGAGAGGATCCGAATTTTTGAGGGCAAGGAAATTTTCCTCACGGCCTCGACCAAGGGGGCTTTGATCTCCCAGTCCAACCAGTTAGCCATAGAGGGCGAAGGATTCGAGAGCTACCGTGCAGCTAGTATCGAGATGCTCAAGCTCGAGCAGGCGATGAAGCTGGCGGCGCTTGAGCAGCATTTCGGCATTTGTACTGCCAACAGTGGGCATGACGAGTATCCCCGCAATGTTGTGTTGAGAGAGATGGAACACAACTATATTCCGAATGGTTTTATTTTTAAGCAACTCACATCGCGCCGGGCCTACCCTGTGAGCAGGATAGTCTGGGACCCAGAACCTTCTCAGGAATTCGAGAGATTTGATTATTCAAAGCTTTCTTCAGGGATCTCGAAATACTACATAGGCTACTATGTGGCCCCCCCGATGTCATCGGTTATCGACATGCTGGGTGCAATTCACTTTGAATACTCAAGCATGGTGCGATTGATCCTTTCGATGACAGTAATTGAAATGCTGGCTGGATCGGGGGGACGCAGAAGTAATGAAGAGCAAGCGGTTGTCGATCAACTCGTGCAGAAAATTCAGGAATCGTCGCTGAGTAAAGACCAAAAAGAGTCCTTGGCACTCGCCGTGGGTGGGTGTAAAAAATACTCCATTGGAAAGTCATGCAGAAAATTTGTCAGTCAGAAACTTGGCAAAGACCAGGCGAAGGCTTTCAATGATCTTTATAACTACCGCTCAAGGCTGGTCCATTCGGGTGAAATCGATGAGCCACTCATGAGCGAAGAAGAGCGTGAGACGCAGATCTACAAGGCTGCTGGTGAGTCTTATGTGATGGCGTCCAAGTTGGTTGATGCTGTGATGGAGTCACATAGGAACACCGGAGCACCGGAGTTTGCTGAGAACAACTAACTGCCACTCCTTAGGCAAATTCCGTCGATCTCCCAGATGGTCGAAGGTGCATGACCTGAATCAATCCAGGCTCATACTTCGGCTTCCCAAGGGCGGCGCACGAATCGGATATAGACCCCCATTTCGTCAACTGGTGAAGCGTATTTCCTGATCCCAACGTCGGAGCTCACCAGGAGGATTGGTGAACTGGGGGCTGCGGGAACCAGCTGCACCAGCCACGGGGTACAGCTTGGAACTGTGCCCTGAAGCAGCGCAGTCTCGCGCCTTAGCCCCAGTGCTTCGCGCACATTTTCCTTCGTTGACATACGCACATCCTTGCAACTAATGCCTGCGTAGACTTGCGAGTGCCCGGGGCGCTCACCCGAGCTTGGCTCAAGGACGCAGACATCGAGTTCGTGTCGGGCCGCGCGGGGGGCCTTGCCCGGAGTCCCGCCGTAACAAGCCCAGCTCAATGACTCAAATTCGACCGAGGTCCATGCTTCACCGAGGTGGTTGCCAGCGGCATCGCACAGATCAAAGTGCGAGAACCGCTTGCGATCGGCCAAGGCGGGCTTGCTTGCCACGATCACCTCGGACGGCTTACCTCCCTTAGACGGTGGCTGGTGGATGATTGACCCTTTGGGATGCGCGCGCCGAAAGGCTCGCAGCAGTCGAGCCAGGACCAGCATTTCGTACAGCTTGTCTCGGGTCATTGCTTGCAATTGAAGCGGCGACGGCGCCTTTGCCGCAATATCGAAGAGCGCACCTACGGCTTTGACTAGGTCCGGCGGCGCTGGTTGCTTCTTCTTTTTCTTGGCGCCTGTCGCTGCGGCAGATGTCGTACTCATAGATCCTCCAGAGTTTGTCGGGGGAGAAACTCGAGCAATGCATTACGCAGTGCGACTTGCTGCTTTGTCGGGCGTCGCCCCAGATTACGTCGTAGGCTGATTTTTCGGTTCCCGGCGCGCATCTGTAGGGAATCGATCTGCTGCTCGCGCCCCATTGCCTGATTGAGTTCATGGCGTACGGCTTGTTCGGTTCCGCTGTTCACCGGGAAAGCGAGGACCATCAGCAACGACAGGGCATCTTCAAATCGTTCTTTGATCTCTCGACGCTTGGCATCTGACGCGACACCATCACGTGGCGCACCATCCCAGGAGGCTTCTCTAAAGGGCTCATCCGGCTCGACCGGTGCACTGAGTCTCGCCAACTCCATGAATTGGTGCATCAAAGGCCCCTCATACTCGCAGGCTCGTCGATGAATTTCGTGGAGCGCCTGCTCCAGGTCGTCCTCACCTTGAAATTGGATCTGCATACTCCCTCCATGAATACTCCAGTGCCGAGGCCCTGGTAGCAGTACAACAATTTTTGCAGATGCTAATGCGTGTCCTCGTACCTTTCACGATCGGAGCATCGAGTCAAGCGCTTGCTTTGCGCGTTGCCAGTTTCGCCTCAAGTAGACGATAGGCCCGCTTCTCATCAAGCCTCGGCAGGTTGGAATCGTTCTGCAGGAGGTCTGCTAGCACCGGCGTCACAACATCGAACAACGCTGACAGCAGCGCTTCGCCAACTGCGCGCGGCTCGGCAAGGTCCTCCAGCAGTCCTGAAATTTCGCCGTGAGCGAGCTTGTTGCGGCCTTCTCGATAGACCTTGTGGACGGCGGTATCCACCGTGAGCGCGCCCTCGGGTACGGCCTCCCCTGCAGGCTTGAGCGCAATCTCGGCGAAGCTTGTCATATCGTTCGCCTTGCCGCCCGCGCCCGACAGCCCATCAGCGGCACACCCATAGTTGACCACTGCCATGAAGTCGGATGCCTCGCGACGAGCTTCTCCGACCCAGTACAGTGCATTGGCCCAGCGTTCGACGAGATGCAGCGCATGTCCGCTTCGTCGTCCGTCGACGTAGCGCTGCAAGATGCACCCAGCGGCATCCAGGAAGGATTGTTCGCCCGCCATCTTGGCAGCCAACGCACCGGGGCGTCCGCCAAGGCCAGGCATCTGTGCGCTCGACCCATGTAATATCCGTCCGTCTAGCGTGGTCGCGAACCGGTCTTCTGCAAAAAGATGCTGCCGTCCGGCCTTCGTAAATCGTCGCGCATCCTCGACCTGGAACCTCAGTCCGATTGCGTCAATCGCAAGTCCCACTACCACCGACGCTTTGAAATGCGAGCGCGCATGCTCGTGCCCTTCCATTCGGATGGTAGCTACCCAGCTGTAATGGCGCAGCGTACGCAGAACGCCCAACGCATGCGACGCAAGGCGGTTGCCCTCGGCTGCAGTTGAACGAGCGGTCAACTCCTCCACGTCCAGTTCACGAACCTCGACCTGGCGGATGAGCTCACGGACCTCCGAGTCCTTGACAAAGGAATCGAGCCATTCCGTCCTCGGCAGGAATCGCACCGGCCCCACGTCAAATGCCGGTACGGCCTGATCCGAATGAAACAGATGGCAAGGGATATGCATGTCGACGTCGGGGCTTGCGCTGGTGGCCAGCTGTTGCAAGCGCGCTTGGTAGTCGGCGACGAGCTCCGCATAAAAAGCGTCACCGAGCAGCACGTCACGCTCATTCTGGCCCTCAGGTACTGTTGGAAGATGCGATTGAGAGTCGCGAAGCGTGTCCCCGATGGCCTGGAACGAGAGCTTCATGAAGGCCTCTCGATCAATCGTCTGACGCAAGGCTTCGCGTGATTTCCAGCTTTGCTGTGACAGCGAGTGAGCTGCGTCCACGCCGGCTTGCGTGACCCGATACTCACCGCCTTGCGACACCGGAATGGCAAGCGGGACCAAGGGGTTCGCGCTGAGCGCATGCCACTGTGTAAAGGTCATCGTCTTCGCCGTGATCACGTCCTCGACGATGGTCTCCATGAGCTTTCCTGCGGGCGTCTCTTTTGCACCGCCCGAGCTTGCAAACTTGTTCTCTCTTGCCATTTTCCCCTCCTACTTAGCCCAATATGGGGCTGGCGCTACATACAACCAGCTTCATTGATCCGCGGGTCATGGCCACATACAAGTGCTGTGTGCTCATGCCCTCCGTATTCAGCACCACCGCCACCTCTGCCTCCAACCCTTTGAGCAGCAGCGTGCTACCGACCGCACGCTTGGGCAACGGGCGGCCCAACAATCGGTTCTCTTCGCGCACGCGCCTGGCAGCCTCCGCAAGCAGGACGTTTCCTGCCGAGGCCCCACGCAGCGCCTTGAGAACGCCGGCCGATGAACGCGCACGTTCGGCATTTCGCGCAGCTCCGACAGCAGTGTGGCGGCTGCGGCCATGGATGGTGCGCGCTGGAACGCCAAGGCACTGCTTTCCGCTGCGGACGGTGGATTCCTTGCGGTTCCTCGGGCCAACGACTCCAGACGCCGTGTCAGCTCTGCAACACCCACGTTGGTCATGACGCTTTGCGCCAGCGCCAGCAGTTGCCCCAAGGCCCCCGCAGACGCAACATCGAAACTATTGCCGAAGGCGATGAGGTCTTGCAAATCGACTGCCTCAACGGTCGAGGCCCCCGGCGTCTGGCTTGCAAAGTTCTGCTGGCTCGAACGGTTACGGCTGTCGGCGATGATCAGCACGCGCCCGTCTGCGGTGGGCGGCAGTGTCCGTGCGGCAGCCAGTCGCTGCGGGTGGTCGTTGGGCGGGATGGTCTGAACCCACGTCACATGTGCTGGTGGTCCAGTGCGCAGATCCACCGACTGACCGGCCACCAACAGGCGGCGAACCTCCAGCAGCCATTGTCCGAGTGCTTCCGCACCAGCATTGCGCCAACGCCATGGCGTGGCTAGTTCCGCCACGACCGGGAAATGCGCGCACACTTGCTGCTCCCAGTTAGCCAAGGCGTTGCCACCGAACCCGAAGATGCCCTGCATCGGATCGCCAAGCACGCAGGTCGGCAGGATCAGCGAGAGAAAATAGACGAGATAGTGCTGAGGCACCGAACAGTCCTGGTACTCGTCAACAATGAGATGCGCATAGGACGCTTTCAGTACCTCGCCGACGTGCCCGGCCTGCAACAGCTTCCAGGCGAATTCGCGGATCGCCGGGTAGTCCCGCGCAGGCGTGGCGAGCCGCAGGATGTCCGGATCATGCCCGCTGCGACCCGGAAAGCTCGCAATCAACCGAATGGCCCAGCCGTCGATAGTGCTCAATCGATAAGCACTGTGTGGCATACCGGCACGGTCCAGCCGGGCGCGAAGCGCCGCCACGCCAGCGTTCGTGTGCGTGAGCACGAGAATGGGTTTGCGACCTCCATGAGCGGCCAGGGCGTGAGCAATCAACTGCGTCTTGCCGCACCCGGCCGGTGCTGTCACGGTACCTCGGGCAATCGTGCGCAGGTCGATTTCAGCGGGGCCCATGGGCAGCCCACACAGATACCTGGTCTACCAATGCCTTGAAGCCTGGATCGCATAGCGGCAAGTCCGGCGCCACGATGGTCCTTGCTACGTCCTCCATCCAGGAGATGGACTTGAACCAACCGGCCTTGCGGATGCGCGCCGCCTGCCCGAGCATGACTCGGTTTGGCATTGACAGTGCTTGCGTATTCTGGATTTCGTCCCAGACGGCCTGAACGGTCAGTGTGTTGTTAGAGACGGTGCGCAGGTGTTCGTGAATCAGGTCGCCATGCAGGTCGTGGGCATATTTAATCAGGTGCTGGCAGGCCACTGGCGTAAGGCTGCCAAACAGTTCGTCCTCCAATGCGCGGCCTGCGCGGTACGCGACGACCGCGCCACCGGCCTGCAGGAATGCCTGTTCGATGACAGGCGTAGGCTTCTTGTCGTCATCCCGCACCACCATCACCCTGTAGCCTAACGACTGGAAGGCGGCCGCGCGGGCATAAGGCCGGTCCGGCTCGCCACCACCACAGTCGACCATGGCGATGCCCTGTGCTGCAAGAGACACACCGCCATGTTCGACCCGGTGCAAATCCAGACCACGCAGGAGGCCGATCTCGCTGGCTCCTTCGCACACGATCACGGAGCCAGCCAAAAAGGCCTCGGGATAGAGGCGAATGGTGCTCTGCGTGTCGTTATCGGTTCCTACCATGCGAGCCTCGTGACCGTGGAGACTGCGGCGCAGAACGAAAAGCTGCCCGCCCGACAACTCCCTGAGTGCCACTGGCGAATGCGTGGTGAGGAATGCTTGCAACGGGGCCGCTTCCTTCGCTCCAAGAGAGCCGAGAAACCGAGCGATGCGGTGCGGCTCTAGGCCGTACTCCAGTTCGTCCGAAAGGACGATCGACGCTTGGCTGGCCGCCTTGCGCTGCAGACCGGCAACCAGCAGGCGTGTGGACCCAACGCCGAGACTGCGAAGCGGGATGCCAGCCTCATTGTGCAGAGAGATGGTCCCGCCGCCGAACGACACGGAATGCGAGTCGAGCAGCGCCCTCGCCTTTGCGCCAATGTGGACACCGAGTTCCTGGGCGGTCGCGGCGACGATCCCCAGCGCTTCTCCCAATTGCTGCTCGGCCTGGTCGCCAAAGGTGCCGCGCGCATCCCGTGCAGCCTTCACGAGTGCCGCCGAAGCATCCGCGCGTTCCTCCGAGATGCGGTTCAGCACCGAGCCCCGCTGCCAGGCCAAATTGTAGTCAGCGAGCGCACCGATCCGCGTCGGCGCCAAGGCCAGACGGTCCTTCCATGCGAGTGTCTTCACCAGACCTTGCTGGGAGGCGCGGTCGGAGATAAGAGTCCAGGATGGTTCCAAGTCGCTGGCGACGGTCAGATTCAGGCAGAGAACCACTTCTGCACCGGCAGACGGCTCGTCTTCGACGATGCCCGTGGCGGCGTGATAGCCGCGCAGAAAGGCACCGAAGCTTTCCAGCGTACTCATGCTGTCATCCAGCGCGCCCAGTGTCAGCGTGATGCCGATCGGAGCGGTGATGTCCAGGCCGAAAAAGTCAGCGTCGGAAATCTGCACATTGCGCCTGGCGCCCAAGCACAGATCGATCGCATCCAGCACCGTGGATTTTCCGCTGTCGCCCGTGCCGATCAGACAATTGATGCCAGGCGATGGACACCACACCAATTGCTTGATGCCACGGAAATTGGCGATCTCGATCTTTCTTATTCTTGCCATTGGGTCCCCCTATGATGGTGCGCGGCCTGTTCCGCTTTAGAAATCCCTGATGCGAAAGCACATTGCGAGGCTCGACTCTTTGCGCTACCTACATTCCTTCGCAGGACATCGCCTGACTTCCAGTGACTCGCGGTCGGATCGAGAACCACCTATGCAACTGGCGCGCCTCAGGTCTTCGGAGCGTTTTTCGCCTCGTAGATCCGTCGGGCCAGTAGGCTGGCGAAGATCAGATACTGCGCGGCCTTCTCCGGGTCGAGATCATGATTTAGCGAATGCGCCTTGGGATTGCGAATGCCAAGGTAAGCACCGACCAAAATTTGCATGAACCCCTTCTGGTCATTTCTGCCCGACTCCGTGTCGAGTTCGCTGAGGATCAAGTACGGCTTTTCCAAGCTCAACACTTGTGTCGCCAGAGCCGCGCCATCGAGATCCAGGCCAGTGCGCTCTCGCATCAAATCAAAGATCGCAACGACGGAGTTCAACACGGCATCGCGGTAGTGTCCGTCGACATAGTGCTGGAAGGCGTGCGCGAAGATAACGGGGTGCAGCAGTTCCTCGAAGCCCATGCTCGGCTTGGTACCTGTCGCTTCGCGCACATGCGCTTCCGCCCTCACTTCTACCTGGGGAAGATCGCGCGCAAGGATATCGTTGTAGTCATTGGCGTCGCCGAATCCGATATGCCTGCCAAGATTTCCCATGTCTTGCTCAGGGAACCCTGCACCGGTCCACAGCTTGCGCAGTAGTTGATAGTCGGCTTTCAAGTAGCCATTGATCAACTTGGCCCCTGCTTTATCGTCGCTCGCAAGAAGGCCTTGTGCATCGATCGCTTTCTGACGCATTGCCCGAAACAGGGCATTTACCTCTAAATACCATTCAAGCATTGCGTCTCACCCCGGTTGATCTTTTCAATTCCGCAAGGCACCGCAAACCCGCATGAGCGATCGCCGTTATCGCGCAACGTACGGGCTTTCGCACTTTTACTTTTTCCTCAGCATCAGTTGAATCATGGCGAACAGACGGTGGAACAGATAGTCGACCTGGTCCACATCGATCACCGGCACTTGGCTGATCTCCGAATGCCGAATGAGGTGACTGTTTCCAATGGAGTTCAGTTCTGTCGCTGACCTCCTCCCCCGAAGTGGACAGTCTCAGGTTGGAGAAACCGGCAGGGTTGACCTCCTCCCCCGAAGTGGACAGTCTCAGGTTGGAGAAACCGGCAGGGTTTGGTCGG
>NZ_JBYSYL010000025.1:0-8211 GCF_058783235.1 Achromobacter sp. FW305-C-28
AGAGGGAGCCGAAGGCGGACGACGATGACGAAGGGGAAGTCCGGAGCGAAGGCTCCGGACCGCAATCGTGGGCGCCCGCCCCGCATGCCACCGCCGCGAGGGACGACCCACGAAGACCGCCCTCCGCCAGCCCCCACAACCCCCGCAAAAAACCCCAACGCCCCGTCCCCATTTCAACTAAACGTTTCCCCCATTTGCGATCCTCCCCATCCAGGTATATATTTCAAGCCTAAACTATCAAGACCTAAAAAGCTGCGATCCCGTCACTCGCAGATCGCCCTTCATGGAGCATTACGGCAATGAAAATAGTCTGCATTGGTGGGGGTCCCGCCGGCTTGTATTTTGGTCTGCTCATGAAGTTGCAAGACCCCGCCAACGAAGTTACCGTCATCGAGCGCAACCGTCCGTATGACACCTTTGGTTGGGGCGTCGTGTTTTCCGATGCCACCATGCAGAACCTGCGCGAGGCGGATCCGGTTTCCGCGCAGACCATTGGCGATGCCTTCAATCATTGGGATGATATTGACATCCACTTCAAGGGTCGCAGCATTCGCAGCGGCGGCCATGGCTTCATCGGCATTGGCCGCAAGAAGCTGTTGAATATTTTGCAGGCGCGTTGCGAAGACGTCGGCGTCAAGCTCGTCTTCGAGAACTTCGTCCAGGACGACCAGGCCATTGCCCGTGAATACGATGCCGATCTCGTCATCGCGTCCGACGGCATCAACAGCCAGATCCGCACCCGCTACACCGACACCTTCCATCCCGACATCGACCAGCGCCGCTGCCGCTTCGTCTGGCTGGGCACCAAGAAAGTCTTCGACGCCTTCACCTTTGCCTTCGTCCAGACCGAGCATGGCTGGTTCCAGGCCCATGCCTATCGGTATGAAGACGGCATGTCGACCTTTATCGTCGAAACACCCGAAGAAACCTGGCAGGCCGCCGGCATCGAGCAGATGAGCCAGGAAGAGGGCATCGCCTACTGCGAAAAGCTGTTCGCGCCCTGGCTGGATGGCAATGCCCTCATCAGCAACGCCTCGCACCTGCGCGGCTCGGCCATCTGGATTCGCTTTCCGCGCGTCATCTGCAACACCTGGGTGCATTGGAACCCGCTTGAAACCGCCCGCGGCAAGCGCGCCGTGCCCGTCGTGCTGATGGGCGATGCCGCCCACACTGCCCACTTCTCCATCGGTTCCGGCACCAAGCTGGCCCTGGAAGACGCCATCGAACTGGCGCGCTGCCTGAGCGGCGCCGAAGGCAGTGTCGAGCGCGGGCTCAAGCACTACGAAGACGTGCGCAGCGTGGAAGTCTTGAAAATTCAGAACGCCGCGCGTAACTCCACCGAGTGGTTCGAAAACGTCGAACGCTACGCCGAACTCGAACCCGAACAATTCGCGTACTCGCTGCTCACCCGTTCGCAGCGCATCTCGCACGAAAACCTGCGCCTGCGCGATCCGGCCTGGCTCGAAGGCTTCGAGCGCTGGATCGCCGAGCATGCCGGCACGCCGGCGCCGGCCGGCCAGCGGCCGCCGCTGCCCATGCTGACGCCCTACCAGGCGCGCGGCGTGCGGCTCAAGAACCGCATCCTGGTGTCGCCCATGGCCATGTATTCGTGCGCCGACGGCGTGCCGGGCGACTTCCACCTGGTGCACCTGGGCGCGCGCGCCATGGGCGGCGCCGGCTTGGTCATGGTCGAAATGACCTGCGTGTCGCCTGACGCCCGCATCACCCCGGGGTGCCCGGGGCTGTGGAACGACGAGCAGCAGCAGGCCTTCGCCCGCATCGTCGGCTTCGTGCACGGCAACAGCGACGCCCGCATTGGCGTGCAGATCGGCCATGCCGGCCGCAAGGGTTCCACCCAGCTGGGCTGGCAGAGGATCGACCACCCGCTGGCCGAAGGCAACTGGCCGCTGCTGTCGGCGTCGGCCTTGCCCTATATCGAAGGCGTGTCGGACACGCCGCGCGCCATGACGCGCGCCGACATGGACCAGGTGCGCGATAACTTCGTGGCTGCCGCCCGCCGTGCCCAGGCGGCCGGTTTCGACTGGCTGGAACTGCACTGCGCCCACGGCTACCTGTTGTCCAGCTTCATCTCGCCGCTGACCAACCAACGCGCCGACGAATACGGCGGCAGCCTGGAAAACCGCCTGCGCTTCCCGCTGGAAGTGTTCCACGCCGTGCGCGCCGTCTGGCCTGAAGACAAGCCCATGTCGGTGCGTATCTCGGCCAGCGACTGGGTCGAAGGCGGCATCACCGCCGACGACGCCGTCGAGATCGCGCGCCACTTCAAGGCCGCCGGCGCCGACATGATCGATTGCTCGTCGGGTCAGGTCAGCAAGGAAGAAAAGCCCGTCTACGGCCGCATGTTCCAGACCCCGTTCGCCGACCGCGTGCGCAACGAAGCCGGCATTCCCACCATTGCGGTGGGCGCCATCTTCGAGGCCGACCACGCCAACGCCATCATCGCCTCGGGTCGCGCCGACCTGTGCGCGCTGGCGCGGCCGCACCTGGCTGATGCCTCGTGGACGCTGCGCGAATCGGCGCGCGTGGGCTACCGCGACGTGGCCTGGCCCAGCCAGTACTTCGCCGGCAAGCGCCAGCTGGAAACCAACTTCGAGCGCGCCGCCGCCATGGCGCAACTGGACATCAAATGAGCACGCTCGCCCAACCCCTGGCAGGCCGCCACGCCCTGGTGACGGGCGGCGCCCGCGGCATCGGCCTGGCCAGCGCCCGCGCGCTGCTGGCGCGCGGCGCCCGCGTCACGCTGCTGGGCCGCGATGGCGGTGCGCTGGAAGCCGCCGTCGACAGCCTGGCCAGCCTGGGCCAGGTGCAGGCGGTCAGCGCCGACATCGCCGACGAGGCCTCGGTCCGCCAGGCCTTCGCCCAGGCCGAGGCCGAACTCGGCCCCGTGCTGGTGCTGGTCAACAACGCCGGCCAGGCCGTCAGCCAGCGCTTTGACCGTACCGACACCGCCCTGTGGCAGTCGATGCTGGCGGTCAACCTGACCGGCACCTTCCATTGCATCCAGGCCGCCTTGCCCGGCATGCTGGCCGCCAAGTGGGGCCGCGTCATCAACGTGGCCAGCACCGCCGGCCTGATCGGCTATGCCTACGTCAGCGCTTATTGCGCGGCCAAGCATGGCGTCATCGGCCTGACCCGCTCGCTGGCGCTGGAAACCGCGCAGAAGGGCGTCACCGTCAACGCCGTCTGCCCCGGCTATACCGAAACCGACATCGTGCGCGGCGCGGTGGCCAATATCGTCGACAAGACCGGCATGACGCCGCAAGCCGCGCGCGCCAAGCTGGCTGAGCGCAACCCGCAGGGCCGCCTGGTGCAGCCCGAAGAAGTGGCCGAGACGGTCGCCTGGCTGGCCTTGCCGGCCTCGGCATCGATCAACGGCCAGGCCATCGCCGTGGACGGCGGTGAAGTGATGACCGGCTGAGCCGGCCCCCATCCCCAGCATTCATGAACGGAGACACCATGAGCACCCAGCCCGAAGAGCACACCATGAAACACCACAAGCGCCCGCTGGCCGGCTACCAGGCCCGGACGTTCCTGTGGCAGGTGTCGGCCGACGGCAAGATCGGCACCATCACGCTCAACCGCCCCGAGCGCAAGAACCCGCTGACCTTCGATTCCTACGCCGAGCTGCGCGACCTGTTCCGCGCCCTGGTGTACGCGACCGACATCAAGGTGGTGGTGGTGACGGGCGCCGGCGGCAACTTCTGCTCGGGCGGCGACGTGCACGAGATCATCGGGCCGCTCACCAGGATGAGCATGCCTGAACTGCTGGACTTCACCCGCATGACGGGCGACCTGGTCAAGGCCATGCGCGCCTGCCCGCAGCCCATCGTGGCGGCGGTGGACGGCATCTGCGCTGGCGCCGGCGCGATGGTGGCGCTGGCGTCCGACATGCGCCTGGGCACGCCGGCCTCGCGCACCGCATTCCTGTTCACGCGGGTGGGCCTGGCGGGCGCCGACATGGGCGCCTGCACGCTACTGCCGCGCATGATCGGCCAGGGCCGCGCCTCTGAACTGCTGTACACCGGCCGCGCCATGACGGCTGACGAGGGCGCCAGCTGGGGCTTTTTCAATGCGCTGCACGAGCCGGGCGAGCTGATGGAAGCTGCGGCCAAGCTGGCCGCGCAGCTGGCCGCCGGCCCCACCTTTGCCCACGGCGTGACCAAGAAGCTGCTGCACCAGGAATGGAACATGGGCGTGGACGAGGCCATCGAGGCCGAAGCCGAAGCCCAGGCCATCTGCATGCAGACGCGCGACTTCCATCGCGCCTACGAGGCCTTCGTGGCCAAGCAAAAGCCCGTTTTCGAAGGGAATTGATGATGCGCGACGCAAGCTGGCTGGACTGGCCCTTTTTCGACGAGACCCATCGCCAGTTGGCGCACGAGGTCGACGCCTGGTGCGAAGGCGCGCTGAGCGACGTGGACCACCACGATGCGGACGCGGCCTGCAAGAAGCTGGTCAAGGCCATGGGCCAGGCCGGCTGGCTGCGCTACGCGGTGGCGGGCGGCCCGGGCGGCGCCTGGGGTGGCGCGTTGCCGGAAGTCGATTCGCGCGCCGTCTGCATCCTGCGCGAAACCTTGGCGCGCCACGAAGGCCTGGCCGACTTTGCTTTCGCCATGCAGGGCTTGGGCAGCGGCGCGATTTCGCTGATGGGCTCTGACGAGCTGCGCCAGCGCTATCTGCCGCGCGTGGCCCGCGGCGAGGCCATCGCGGCCTTTGCGCTGTCTGAGCCCGACGCCGGTTCCGACGTGGCCGCGCTGGCCTGCGAGGCCCGCCTGGACGGCGACGCCTATGTGCTGAACGGCGCCAAGACCTGGATCTCCAACGGCGGCATCGCCGACTTCTATTGCGTCTTCGCCCGTACCGGCGAGGCCCCGGGCGCGCGCGGCATCAGCGCCTTCGTGGTGGATGCCGATACCCCGGGCTTCGAGGTGTCGGAACGCATCGAGCTGATCGCGCCGCACCCGCTGGCCACCATCACGTTCGACAACTGCCGTGTGCCGGTGTCGCACCGGCTGGGCGATGCGGGGCAGGGCTTCAAGCTGGCCATGATGACGCTGGACATCTTCCGCGCCTCGGTGGCCGCCGCCGCGTTGGGCTTTGCCCGCCGCGCGCTGGATGAAGGCCTGGCGCGTTCGAAGTCGCGCCGCATGTTCGGCCAGACGCTGGCCGACCTGCAACTGACGCAGGCCGCGCTGGGCGACATGGCCACCGCCATCGACGCCTCGGCGCTGTTGACTTACCGCGCCGCGTGGATGCGCGACGTGCAGAAAGTACGCACCACGCGCGAAGCGGCCATGGCCAAGATGACGGCCACCGAATCGGCGCAGACCGTGATCGACCGCGCGTTGCAGATGTTCGGCGGCGCGGGCGTGGTGTCGGGGATGCCGGTGGAGAAGCTTTACAGGGAAATCAGAGCGCTGCGTATCTACGAAGGCGCCACCGAAGTGCAGAAGTTGATCATCGCCCGCGAACTGCTGAAGGCGTAAAGAGGCCATCGAGCCTTCCGCCTTCCGCATAGTCAACCACACCGCAGCAGCAAGGGGAATTTCATGGAAGTATCCGCCCACATCGACACCTTTGCCCGGGACAACCTGCCCCCGGGCGAACAATGGCCAGAATTCCTGCTGGACGGCCCCGACGTGGCCTATCCCAAGCGCTTCAATTGCGCGGTGGAACTGGTGGACGCCATGGTCGAGCGCGGCCACGGCGAGCGCATCGCGCTGCGCTGGCCGCAGGACGGCAAGCAGGCCACCATGACCTACCGCGAACTGGCGGCGCTGACCAATCGCATCGCCCGCGTGCTGGCCGAAGACATGAAGCTGGTGCCCGGCAACCGCCTGCTGCTGCGCGGCCCCAACAACCCCATGATGGCCGCTGCCTGGCTGGCCGCCATCAAGGCGGGCCTGGTCACCGTGCCGACCATGCCGCTGCTGCGCGCCAAGGAACTCAAGCAGATCATCGAAAAGGCACAGATCCAGGCGGTGCTGTGCGATGCGCGCCTGAAAGACGAGGCCGAATTCTGCGCCCAGCCCGGCCACGAGCATCACTGCGCCGAACTGGCGCAGATCATGTACTTCAATGACTCCGCGCCCGATGCGCTGGACGCGCTGGCCGCGGCCAAACCCGACGACTTCACGGCCTGCGACACCGCGGCCGACGACGTCTGCCTGATCGCCTTCACCAGCGGCACGACGGGCGCGCCCAAGGGCTGCATGCACTTTCACCGCGACGTGCTGGCGATGTGCGACCTGTTCCCCAAGCACGTCATCAAGCCGGGCCCGGACGACATCTTTTGCGGCACGCCGCCGCTGGCCTTCACGTTCGGGCTGGGCGGGCTGCTGTGCTTTCCGTTGCGCGTGGGCGCCAGCACCGTGCTGGCCGAACGCCTGACGCCGGAGAGCCTGTTGCAGCTGATCCAGGACTTCCGCGCCACCATCGTTTTCACTGCGCCCACGTTCTACCGCCAGATGTCGGCGCTGGTCGGCAAGTTCGACCTGTCGTCGCTGAAGAAAAGCGTGTCGGCAGGCGAGGCGCTGCCTGACGCCACCCGCCAACTCTGGAAGGAAGCGAGCGGCATCGAGATGATCGACGGCATCGGCGGCACGGAAATGATCCACGTGTTCGTGTCCAGCCCGCCCGAGTCGGTGCGCCGCGGCGCCATCGGCCGGGTGGTGCCCGGCTACATCGCGCAGATCGTGGACGACGACATGAACCCGGTGCCCAACGGCACGGTGGGCCGCCTGGCGATCAAGGGCCCCACCGGTTGCCGCTACCTGGCCGACGAGCGCCAGCGCCGTTTCGTGCAGAAGGGCTGGAACCTGCCGGGCGATACGTTCCTGCAGGACGATGAGGGCTATCTGTTCTACCAGGCCCGCAACGACGACATGATCGTGTCGGCCGGTTACAACATCGCGGGCCCCGAGGTCGAGGACGCGCTGCTGCGCCACGAGGCGGTGGCCGAGTGCGGGGTGGTGGGCGCGGCCGACGAGGAACGCGGCCAGCTGGTGAAGGCGTTCGTGGTGCTCAAGCCGGGTTTCGAACCGGGCGACGCGCTGGTGGCGGCGCTGCAGCAGTTCGTCAAAGCCAGCATCGCGCCCTACAAGTATCCCCGCGCCATCGAGTTCGTGTCGGCGTTGCCGCGCACGGAAACGGGCAAGCTGCAACGCTTTGCGCTGCGCAAGATGGCGTGAACCGGTATTAAGGAATCACAAGGAAATCCCATGGCAGCCCCTTTCATCAGCCAGGTCGAAGTCCGCTTTCGTCATTGCGACCCGGCGGGCATCGTTTTCTATCCTCGCTATTTCGAGATGATCAATGACTTTGTCGAGGAATGGTTCGACAAGGGCATGGGGTTGCCTTTTCATGCACTGCACGTGGACCGCCATATCGGCACGCCAATGGCGTCGGTGACGTGCGATTTCAGCGCACCCAGCCGCTGGCACGAGCAACTGCGCCAGACGCTGCA
Source organism: Achromobacter sp. FW305-C-28 (assembly GCF_058783235.1). Taxonomy (NCBI): domain Bacteria; kingdom Pseudomonadati; phylum Pseudomonadota; class Betaproteobacteria; order Burkholderiales; family Alcaligenaceae; genus Achromobacter; species Achromobacter sp. FW305-C-28. Next base: position 7,487 of record NZ_JBYSYL010000025.1, read on the forward strand.
GGTGCAGCGTATCGGCGGGGCGTCGTTCAAGGCGCTGGTGCGCTTCGAAGGGCCGAACGGCCAATTGCGGCTGTCGGCGACGCTGACGATCGTGACGGTGGATCTGCGGACGATGAAGTCGATGCCGCTGCCGGACGATCTGCGTGAACGGATGCAGGCTTATCTGGTCGCCGCGGAGTGATTCCGCGCTATTTGTTTTTTTGATAATAGGATGAGACGTTATGAAGATTCTGCAACCGCCGGATTGGATGGCGCCGCGGGGCTATTCGAATGGAATCCTGACCGAGATGACGGTGGGGAGCAAGCTGGTGTTCGTGGGGGGGCAGGTCGGCTGGAACGGGCAGCAGCAGTTTGAATCGGATGATCTTGCTGATCAGGTTCGGCAGACGTTGGCCAATATCGTTGCGATTTTGGCTGAGGGTGGGGCCAAGCCTGAGCATATTGTGCGGATGACCTGGTATGTCACGGACAAGGAGGCTTATGTGGCGGCTTATCCGGAGATCGGGAAGCATTATCGGGAGCTGATCGGGCGGCATTTTCCGGCGATGACTGCGGTGGAAGTGGCGGATCTGGTTGAGGACCGGGCGAAAGTCGAGATCGAGGTTACGGCTGTGGTTCCGGGGTAGGTTGTTGTTGCTCGTTGCGCGATGGGTTCTTAAGTTGCGCTTGGCGGTGTCGGTGTGCGGTGGGCGGGGCTACGATTGCGGTCCGGAGCCTTCGCTCCG
>NZ_JBYSYL010000026.1:0-5969 GCF_058783235.1 Achromobacter sp. FW305-C-28
TGGCTCCTATTCCATATGGTGAAATCATGCCGGATTTCTCTAATTTAGATCGGTACTAAAAACTGGGTTAGGGTCAGCGGGACCCCGCACACCTCAGGCGAAGTCCAATTCCTAAGATATCCTTAGGTCGCACCAAGAAAAGTAGCTCCCCCACTGAGCCAGCCGCCCGAAGAGCTGATGGAACGCCAACCTAGGCTATGAGTAAACGCTCTTGTAGAAGTGGAACCCTTCCTTACTGCGACGCGCGACGTCCCCGCCATGATCACGGGCGAATTCCTCGTTCTCAATGAACACATCGTAATAGCCCTTATGTATCTCCAAAACGATGTTCCCAGCTTGATTGCTGGTGAGTATCTCCAGGTTGCGCCGCCTCCACTGATCATAGTCAATGAATTTGCTCGGAGAGCACCCGAGGACAGTCAGCTTTGGCCGATAGAAGTCGAGGAAGTCGTACGAACGGTCAGAATGGCGTCCGTGATGCGGCGCAAGCATGAAGGAGCACTGCCCCTTCGACTTGGCATTGTTGAGCATGACGTGTTCCCAAGAGGCGTCGTGCGCATCACCAGGGAAGATCATGCGGTTGCCTCCGCTTAAGTATTCGATGACGTATGACGCTTCATTAACATCGTCGTTTTCATCGGGATCGCACAGCAAGTCCTTGCTTGGAGCCAGGATGAACAGACCATCCCCCGCGCTGCCTTCTGTCTCGCTTTTATTTGCGTATGCGAAGCTGTCACCTGCGATTCGCTTCGCTGTCTGGACTCCAGCAACCCGCTTAGTAATTATCTTCTCGTACAAATCCCAATCTTCTTTCTTGAATCGGAAGAAGCCGTCGAAATTCGGCGCTGCCCTACGCGCGCCGGAATCCCAAAAATTTAGAAACCCCACCTTTTCCTGAAGAGCAGCCAAGCCGTCCAAGTGGTCCATATCAGGATGGCTGAGTATGAACCGGAACAAGCGCCCAATCCCGTATGTTTGGATGTAGTTGATTGGATTCGATGGCCGCTCACACATGCGATAGTTGCCTAGCCGGGATACCTCCGTGATCATGGTACTAGCCCGGGCCTCTAGGGCCGCCGCTTGCTGCCGCACTTCCAGATTTCCCCCGCAAATGTCGATTCCTGTAACGCGACCGGAGTTGTGCTGAATCAGCGTGCAGTCGCCGGGGGAGACGTTGACGATGTGTACACGAGCCATTTCTTCTACTTATTCCTATCAGAAGGGAATCTAGTCGGCTGCCAGACCGATCATGTCCCTGATCGATCACGCAGCGTTCGAGGCCGCTTTCTTAGCGCGCTTTGTTGGCAGTCGCGACATCGCCTCGAGTAGTCGATCAGCGTATACATCACCTGCTCGTCGAACCGCCCTGGCATTGAAGTGGAAGAGCCAGGTCCACAGGAGCGCCGCTGAGATGGCAACGGTCAGCCCGCCGGGGAGACCTGGATCCGCAAGACGAGCGGGATGCCATGCGTATGGTTCCACCGTAAGCACGCCCGCAGCTATCAGTCCATAGGCAATGCCAGCGATGCTGGTTATGACACCAGGCATCCTCATGCCAAGGCAGTTTCGGTGAAACCCATATGAGATGTTCTCTTTCAGTAATAGCGCCTTGTCGTTACGCGTATCCTCCCTCACCTTAACTGCCACTCCTGCGTACATCTGATCGGCCTTTGCAGGGTCAATCGCTTCCTCCTCGGCAGTCGGAATGCGAATACCAAGCTTGGACTCTGCCAGGCGGTGATAGCGTTCCTTGGTGATTGAATCGTAGCGGGTGTCACGATGACGTAGCGATATGGTCGTGGGAAGCCCTCCCCAACGCTTGACAAGCTTTTCTTCGACGCCCTTGCCTCGCATACGAGCGATGCTGGCCAGCGTATAAATGGCGCCGCAACCACCCAGCACACCCAGCACCGCAGTAAGTATCGCGTGTCGAGGCCCATAGACGCTGACAAGTGGAACGAGAATAGGAAGAACCACTAAAAGGCCAGGCATCACACGTGCTTTGCGCTCGTATGGGTCCTTCACCAGATCAATCATCCCCATCATTTTGGCTCTCATATCGAAATTTCAGTGCTGAATCTGCATCTGCAAAATTGAGTAGTCACCATCACCCACGATCAGTTGGAGCACGGGCAGACCGTCTTCGGCCATGCTTTTCGCCAAGATTGTGATCTGATTGATGTCGGTGTGGCTTGGTCTGGCACTATGACCTTTGGGATGGCTATGCCACTCGCCAACGTAGACAACCACACCTGCGGTACGCTTGGCGGCCTCCTCGACCGCGTCGAGGTAGCCGCTTGTGCCTCGGATGAAACTGGTTGGGGTCGAGATGCTGTCTGGAGAGGCAGGAAGGGCCTGGACGATCACGATCATGTTTTGGTTGAAGTCGTGATAGCCCAACAGAATGCCGCCAGTCTCATTTGGCAGGCATGCAGCTCGCATCGCTCGCAGTTGCGCTATCAGTTGGGCGTCGATACTTACTTGGTACGAGCCAATGCGCTTGATCTCTTCGGCGCTTGTAGCGATCTCATAGGCCGTTATGGCGCCGGCAGGGTGTTTTTGCCAGATCAGGATCCTGGGGGCGGTGTTCTGAAGGCAGGCGGGGATCTGTTCAGCCAGGTTCGCAGCATGGAGAGACACCTTGGCGTACGACAAGACCAGTGATATATCGCGACAACTGGCACCGCTCCACAGCTTACGAGGGACATGTCCGTAAAGACTTTCCCCCCACTCTTCTGCCAGTAGCGCTCTGTAGTATTGGCTTTCCAGGGATCGCAGTCGGAGGGCGCGGTCAGCGCTCTCCACCAAGAGCACAGACGCCGCTCCGTCTGGAGTGATGAAGGCCGACGCAAGTCGAGGCAAGCCGTCAATAAAGCTGGAGGATCTTGGGAAATCGAGATCCGTGGATACGTCGATGACAACCTCGGACTCACCAAAGAGCTTCTTCGCCCGATCGGCCGTCAGCGGATTTATGTCTTCCACGATGGGCGTCACCTGTGCCCCATGAGGCGCCGCGCCGTTCAGCAAACCAGCAACAACATCGGCCTTCGGAATACCGCAGTTCACATCGTACGCGATATGGCGTGCAAGATTGTGGGGACGAATGTGATCCTTATCGATCACGGTCCACTCTCCCCAGCCCTGCCTGGACCAGAGATGCAGGATCGCACTGCCCAGGGAGCCCGCACCAACTATCGTCCCCTTGGGTCCTTCATCAGCAATGCCAGAGAAATTGCGCAGCGTATCGCGTGAGGGACTGCGCAACACCTCAAACGGGAAGATATGATGCGCTCTCCACTTTTGCTCCAATGCGGCGTCCGGCTCCACGCCAGTAGCTCTGTATAGCGACCCATTGAGCTCAATACAAGCGCCTAGTTGCAGCGCAAGATCAAACACATCGATATCGAGCATATATGCCCGTAAGTCGTAAGCGGACGGTTGCTCGCCTTCTGTTCGAAGTATGGGAGTCGTCAGTAGCAACGAAGCTAAGCGTCGCTGCTTGGGCCTACGCATGCCCTTACCCTCTGGGACGAGTTCACTTAGGACATGTCGCAGGGGGGTAACTAGGTCCGCGCCTCTACCTTGCAGATGCTCGACGAGCGATCCAAGCGAAACTGGAATTGACTCAATGGTGCCATGAACGATCGGAGGCAGCGTGATGGCTAAGTTGAACAAGCTAGCTGCTGCATCATCGCTGGCTGGCACCAAAGTAAAGGTCTCAGCCCCATCTTTGCGCTCGGCTAGTTTATGCAGCGAATACCTACCGTTCGCTTCTGCGGGCGTCGCGGGGAAGTTCGGCGTTACGATGAGCTCGAACTTCGTGACAAAGAAGAGTTGCTCCACCGGCTGATCAGCAGGGTGAAGCGACTCCCGTGCACTCTGGATCAGCCACCATTCGATCCGTCTCAGGAAATTCTGGGGGGTCCAAGTACGGCGCACTGACCGCTCGTCTTCGTTGTATAGGCAAAGGCTCCCAGGTTCGCCCGGCAACGTCTGATTCATGTGCATCAGGGCAGGGAAATCCTTTCTGAGCGCACGAACATCCAGACGCTCATCGGGCTGCTCAGACTCGAGGATGGCCAAGCGCTCAACATAACGAATGCCCGGCACATTGCGATTGGGAACGTCGTCGCAGCGCACGTCAACGACTAGACCCTCTAGTCGGCTGGCCGCACCTACTGGGCTCGCCACCACCTTCAGCAAGGTAACGTTGGGTACGGCTTGGACCACCGGGAAGAGCCTCGCCAATCGAGGCAACCTAATCTCTGACGGGTCTACTTCCTGTAGACGGCCCAACTCATAAAAACCAGTCACAGCAAGCATCCCGCCCTTGGCGCCGCCGAGGCGATGATGGCAGGAGCCCCGAGGGTCGCAGCTCTGAGCATCGCCACGCCCTGGTTAGTTACTTCGAAAGAGATCGGCTGGGGCTTGGATGCGTTAGGCTCTTCCATGGTCACCAGGAAGCGCCTACCGCCTACCTCATCCAAGTACCGCTGATACGCTTTACGCGCCTGGATGTGCGGTGGCTGTTTCTCCGAATACATGGAGCGCTCATCGGGAACTGGTTTGCTGCAACTGACGATATAAGCACCGGCATTGCCAAGCTTCAGGAGAGCCTCGACCAGCGGTTTCGGCGTGGTTTCCTTCTCCCCTTTCTCGTCGCTCAGCGACTTGTAGCTGCAATGATGAGGGATATTGAACAGATCCCACCGCAGTCGGTCTTCGTTGCCGTGATAGCGTGTGATACGTACTATCTTCTCCAGGTCTTCCCAATCCGCATCACCTACCTCGAGATAGTCCACGCGGCCGCCATTCCCAACGTCAAATCGCACATTGAACACAAGGGCTGCACTATTACGGATGATGTCTTCGGTAGCGCAGTGCTCGATGAACGGTGAGTGACAGAAAAACTCGACCTGGTCACTGGACAGCGAGAAGCCCGGAACGATGGTCCCGGCGTCTACAAACAGATGGTCTCGAGCGCTAGGAGCTTCACCGCGGGCCTCCAACAGGGGCTCGAGCCAGTCCATCAGCTCCTGCGGCTGCGAAAACACCAAAATGCCCTCTCCTTCCAAGAGGCGATGGCGCGCTTCCTGTCGAAGCAAGACGAACTCTTCACTTTGGTGATCATTGTCAGCTTTCTCCAACAACATTGCCGCTGGCACCCAAAGCTGCTTTATCTTGATGCGCCCTTCTCCGTGATATTTCTTTGCATGCTCCAACCAGAAAAATTCGGTGCTGCCTTGTATGTGGTCCCTATCCGCATGGGTAAATGCAACCACATCAAAATAGTCGAGCTCAGCCTGCGCCAACTCATCCTTGAGCACCGCCTTCAAATTAATTTCTGGCCGATCAGGATCTTCAGCGCACTCACCTCGGTGACAAAAATCGAACAAAATGCGACGTTGGTTCTCAAGAACAATTTGAGACGTGTCCCCGTTACCAACGGGGTAGAATTTTACAACATGCTTGTAAGTCATGATTGTCCGCGTAAGTCATGAAGAACACCCAGCAACTATATGTAGTGCAAAATACTCAGTCAACCACTAAATATAGATTTTCGGATAATTTCCGAAACTATCGCATGAGCGCGATTAGTTGCTAATTAAGTTAATTATGACTGATGTTTCGAAATATCTACTGACCATAGTCAAAGCAGTGGCTTTGGATTTCATGAAGGAAAGATCCACCAAATAGATCATTTGAATCTAGGATGATCTGCCCGCTTCGATTGCGAGCCAGGCCGCTAGAGTCACATAGACAAGATCGCCCACGCTGACATCGCGGCGGACTGCGCCGGCCTTCTGCGCGCGCATCGATTAGCTATATCCCGCCCGCCGAGGCGGAATTACTACAGCTAACTCAGAAAAACGGCTGACAAGGTCAAACTCGTGACCTCCCCCCTAAAAGTTGGACAGTTGATAACTGGAAAATTCCGGCGAAACTAGCCCCCAGGAGGGCGTCGCCAT
>NZ_JBYSYL010000027.1:0-5417 GCF_058783235.1 Achromobacter sp. FW305-C-28
GCAACAACTCCAATCTTGGAAGAAGCGCAACGTGTGGATGATCAGAGACTGGCTCGATGATCACGCACAGTGGGGTGTAATTGGTGTTGGCTGGCTGCTGACGGTGCAGCCAGATTTTGTATTGAACGACACTTGGAACGCTATATCACCAGGTCATAACCATCAGTGTTATAGGATCAAGCCTCACGAGCAATTAGTATCGGTTAGCTTAACGCATTACTGCGCTTCCACACCCGACCTATCAACGTCCTGGTCTCGAACGACTCTTCAGGGGGATCAAGTCCCCGGGATACCTAATCTTCAGACGAGTTTCCCGCTTAGATGCCTTCAGCGGTTATCTCTTCCGTACTTAGCTACCCGGCAATGCCATTGGCATGACAACCGGTACACCAGAGGTACGTCCACTCCGGTCCTCTCGTACTAGGAGCAGGCTCCGTCAAGTATCCAACGCCCACGGCAGATAGGGACCAAACTGTCTCACGACGTTTTAAACCCAGCTCACGTACCTCTTTAAATGGCGAACAGCCATACCCTTGGGACCGGCTACAGCCCCAGGATGAGATGAGCCGACATCGAGGTGCCAAACACCGCCGTCGATATGAACTCTTGGGCGGTATCAGCCTGTTATCCCCAGAGTACCTTTTATCCGTTGAGCGATGGCCCTTCCATTCAGAACCACCGGATCACTATGTCCTGCTTTCGCACCTGTTCGACTTGTCAGTCTCACAGTCAAGCACGCTTATGCCATTGCACTATCAGCACGATTTCCGACCGTACCTAGCGTACCTTCGAACTCCTCCGTTACACTTTGGGAGGAGACCGCCCCAGTCAAACTGCCCACCATGCACTGTCCCCGATCCGGATAACGGACCAAGGTTAGAACCGCAAACAAACCAGGGTGGTATTTCAAGGATGGCTCCACGTGATCTAGCGACCACGCTTCAAAGCCTCCCACCTATCCTACACAGGCCGGTTCACAGTCCAATGCAAAGCTACAGTAAAGGTTCATGGGGTCTTTCCGTCTAGCCGCGGGTAGATTGCATCATCACAAACACTTCAACTTCGCTGAGTCTCAGGAGGAGACAGTGTGGCCATCGTTACGCCATTCGTGCAGGTCGGAACTTACCCGACAAGGAATTTCGCTACCTTAGGACCGTTATAGTTACGGCCGCCGTTTACCGGGGCTTCGATCAAGAGCTTGCACCCCATCACTTAACCTTCCGGCACCGGGCAGGCGTCACACCCTATACGTCGACTTTCGTCTTTGCAGAGTGCTGTGTTTTTAATAAACAGTCGCAGCCACCGATTCTCTGCGACCCCATCATGCTAAGCGCGCAGGCGCTTCACACTACCGGGGTATACCTTCTCCCGAAGTTACGGTATCAATTTGCCGAGTTCCTTCTCCTGAGTTCTCTCAAGCGCCTTGGAATATTCATCCCGTCCACCTGTGTCGGTTTGCGGTACGGTCTCGTACAGCTGAAGCTTAGAGGCTTTTCTTGGAACCACTTCCAATCACTTCGCAAGCAATGCTCGCTCGTGCCATACCCTTGATTTACGCGCCCGGATTTGCCTAAGCGCCATCTTCGATACAGCAACAGGGACATCCAACACCCTGATGATCTTCCGCGATCCGTCCCCCCATCGCACTGTACGACGGTACTGGAATATTAACCAGTTTCCCATCAGCTACGCATCTCTGCCTCGCCTTAGGGGCCGACTCACCCTGCGCCGATGAACGTTGCGCAGGAAACCTTGGACTTACGGCGAGGGGGCTTTTCACCCCCTTTATCGCTACTCATGTCAGCATTCGCACTTCTGATACCTCCAGCAGCCTTTACAAGCCACCTTCGCAGGCTTACAGAACGCTCTCCTACCGCGTGCACTAAAAGTGCACACCCGCAGCTTCGGTTTATCGCTTAGCCCCGTTACATCTTCCGCGCAGGACGACTCGATCAGTGAGCTATTACGCTTTCTTTAAAGGATGGCTGCTTCTAAGCCAACCTCCTGACTGTCTATGCCTTCCCACTTCGTTTCCCACTTAGCGATAATTCGGGACCTTAGCTGGCGGTCTGGGTTGTTTCCCTCTTGAGTCCGGACGTTAGCACCCGGTGCTCTGTCTCCCAAGCTGTACTTGCGGGTATTCGGAGTTTGCCATAGTTTGGTAAGTCGCCATGACCCCCTAGCTATAACAGTGCTCTACCCCCCGCAGTAATACTTGAGGCACTACCTAAATAGTTTTCGGAGAGAACCAGCTATTTCCAGATTTGTTTAGCCTTTCACCCCTATCCACAGCTCATCCCCTAATTTTTCAACATTAGTGGGTTCGGTCCTCCAGCACGTGTTACCGTGCCTTCAACCTGGCCATGGATAGATCATCTGGTTTCGGGTCTACACCCAGCGACTGAATCGCCCTATTCGGACTCGCTTTCGCTACGGCTTCCCTATTCGGTTAACCTTGCCACTGAATGTAAGTCGCTGACCCATTATACAAAAGGTACGCAGTCACCCCACAAGGAGGCTCCTACTGTTTGTATGCATACGGTTTCAGGATCTATTTCACTCCCCTTCCGGGGTTCTTTTCGCCTTTCCCTCACGGTACTGGTTCACTATCGGTCGATCACGAGTATTTAGCCTTGGAGGATGGTCCCCCCATCTTCAAACAGGATTTCACGTGTCCCGCCCTACTTTTCTTACGCTTAGTTCCACACACAAAATTTCATCTACAGGGCTATCACCTGCTACGGCCGGACTTTCCATTCCGTTCGATTATCTTGCATGCTAAAACGTAAAGGCTCTTCCGATTTCGCTCGCCACTACTTTCGGAATCTCGGTTGATTTCTTTTCCTCGAGCTACTGAGATGTTTCAGTTCACCCGGTTCGCTTCCACTAGCCTATGTATTCAGCTAGGGATACCGCATTGCTGCGGTGGGTTTCCCCATTCGGACATCTACGGATCAAAGCTTGTTTGCCAGCTCCCCGTAGCTTTTCGCAGGCTACTACGTCCTTCATCGCCTGTGATCGCCAAGGCATCCACCATATGCACTTAGTCGCTTGATCCTATAACGCTGTAGGCTATAGGACCTGAGTATTAGCGTTTGTGCCGTTCATAAGTTTCAAAGCAGCCTGAAGTTATTCACTTCAGTCTTGAGAACTTGGAACAAAATAATGCAATCACAACCCGTACTTATCTTCATCGACTTGCGCCGAGTACTTGATAAGTACATTTCGTTGTGCTTCTTCCAGATTGTTAAAGAACGAATATAGCTGTTAGGTAAAACCTAACTCATAACGCTGCCAGCAGCACTATGAGTTAGCCTCTACACGTCACCACCAGGTGACTGCTTGAAAATCAAGCCCAAGAATCAATGGTGGAGGTGAACGGGATCGAACCGATGACATCCTGCTTGCAAAGCAGGCGCTCTCCCAGCTGAGCTACACCCCCATATTCAACGCTTGGCGTTAAATACTTGGTGGGTCTGGTTGGATTCGAACCAACGACCCCCGCCTTATCAAGACGGTGCTCTAACCGACTGAGCTACAGACCCAAAACCTTCTCGGATCAGTAGTCAGGACGCTATGGACACAGGGAGGAATCCCTCTACCCAAGCCCACAACCGATCCCAGCTATATATCAAACAACCGATAAGAGTGGACGCTTAACACGAGCACTTAAGCTCTGAAAGGAGGTGATCCAGCCGCACCTTCCGATACGGCTACCTTGTTACGACTTCACCCCAGTCATGAATCCTACCGTGGTAATCGCCCCCCTTACGGTTAGGCTAACTACTTCTGGTAAAACCCACTCCCATGGTGTGACGGGCGGTGTGTACAAGACCCGGGAACGTATTCACCGCGACATGCTGATCCGCGATTACTAGCGATTCCGACTTCACGCAGTCGAGTTGCAGACTGCGATCCGGACTACGATCGGGTTTCTGGGATTGGCTCCCCCTCGCGGGTTGGCGACCCTCTGTCCCGACCATTGTATGACGTGTGAAGCCCTACCCATAAGGGCCATGAGGACTTGACGTCATCCCCACCTTCCTCCGGTTTGTCACCGGCAGTCTCATTAGAGTGCCCTTTCGTAGCAACTAATGACAAGGGTTGCGCTCGTTGCGGGACTTAACCCAACATCTCACGACACGAGCTGACGACAGCCATGCAGCACCTGTGTTCCGGTTCTCTTGCGAGCACTTCCAAATCTCTTCGGAATTCCAGACATGTCAAGGGTAGGTAAGGTTTTTCGCGTTGCATCGAATTAATCCACATCATCCACCGCTTGTGCGGGTCCCCGTCAATTCCTTTGAGTTTTAATCTTGCGACCGTACTCCCCAGGCGGTCAACTTCACGCGTTAGCTGCGCTACCAAGGCCCGAAGGCCCCAACAGCTAGTTGACATCGTTTAGGGCGTGGACTACCAGGGTATCTAATCCTGTTTGCTCCCCACGCTTTCGTGCATGAGCGTCAGTGTTATCCCAGGAGGCTGCCTTCGCCATCGGTGTTCCTCCGCATATCTACGCATTTCACTGCTACACGCGGAATTCCACCTCCCTCTGACACACTCTAGCTCGGTAGTTAAAAATGCAGTTCCAAAGTTAAGCTCTGGGATTTCACATCTTTCTTTCCGAACCGCCTGCGCACGCTTTACGCCCAGTAATTCCGATTAACGCTTGCACCCTACGTATTACCGCGGCTGCTGGCACGTAGTTAGCCGGTGCTTATTCTGCAGGTACCGTCAGTTTCACGGGGTATTAACCCATGACGTTTCTTTCCTGCCAAAAGTGCTTTACAACCCGAAGGCCTTCATCGCACACGCGGGATGGCTGGATCAGGGTTTCCCCCATTGTCCAAAATTCCCCACTGCTGCCTCCCGTAGGAGTCTGGGCCGTGTCTCAGTCCCAGTGTGGCTGGTCGTCCTCTCAAACCAGCTACGGATCGTCGCCTTGGTGAGCCGTTACCCCACCAACTAGCTAATCCGATATCGGCCGCTCTAATAGTGCAAGGTCTTGCGATCCCCTGCTTTCCCCCGTAGGGCGTATGCGGTATTAGCTACGCTTTCGCGTAGTTATCCCCCGCTACTAGGCACGTTCCGATACATTACTCACCCGTTCGCCACTCGCCACCAGACCGAAGTCCGTGCTGCCGTTCGACTTGCATGTGTAAGGCATCCCGCTAGCGTTCAATCTGAGCCAGGATCAAACTCTTCAGTTTAATCTCTGTATTTGTTCGTATTTCTTAACCCCCGAAAGGGTCGAGTCATACGTCGCTACTCAAAGGAAGTGAGGTATGTTCTTAAACTTGACGTCTAAGGTACTTCACTTCTAGTGAGCACTTGATTTCATTGTGCTTGTGACCGAAGTCACTCTGCACTCGCATCAAGCGCCCACACTTATCGGTTGTTTAATTGTTAAAGAGCGG
>NZ_JBYSYL010000028.1:0-2772 GCF_058783235.1 Achromobacter sp. FW305-C-28
GCTCCTATTCCATATGGTGAAATCATGCCGGATTTCTCTAATTTAGATCGGTACTAAAAACTGGGTTAGGGTCAGTTGGGTTTATCGAGCGCGCCAGACATACCCAGGCTCAGACCCACCATGGTCGACTTATAGTCAGCCTGATGAAAAATAAGGTGTCAGACTACGTTTTCAAAGCGACCTCTTCAGGCCTAAAACGTAGTCTGACACCTAATCTTCCATGATCTATGCCGAGCGCGTGCTGACTTTGACTGAGGAGTCGGTGCTTGGCCTTTTGCAAAGAACGCAAAAGCCCGTTGAACCCAACGGAGGATTGTGATGAATTCGTGGGGAAACCTCAGAGTCTGACACCTTATTTCGCTTTATTTTTAATTTGGTATCTCTCGTACGTACGAATTAAACACCCCTCCTCCCTCATCAATATGCAGCCGTTTACATACGGGACATATATAAACAACAATTGAACCATCGTTTATCAGAGTATAAAACTCTTCCTCTGACAGCCATTTTCTTGCCAAAACATCTCCAACCTCGTATATTTTTTTCTCTGAAACCAAATTCCATTCGCACCCACCATCATCCTGGGACAAACTAATAACATAGCCACACACACATCCGAATTTTGGCATCATCAACCTCCATATTAGTTTCTATCAAATCTCACTATACTTCCATCGCTTTTCTGGAAGATTATCGTATCTATCCGCTGAGCGTTTGGTTTACCCCAAACTCTGGCTACAACGATAATAAGGTGTCAGACTACGTTTTCAAAGCGACCTCTTCAGGCCGAAAACGTAGTCTGACACCTTATTTCCAGCGTCTGACTCCTTATTTGTTTTTTAATTGGGCATCTCTCGCACATAAGAATTACCACCTCCCTATTTTTTAATAATTTTTATATATTGCCCCCCTTTCGAGGCAGGATCAAACTCATGCGGCCAAACAGTTTTCTGATTATAAATAGCCCCATCCAACTTGATACCATCCATTCGCTCAACTAGAAATTTAGCATCAGAAAGATTGGAATTTCTAAAATCCGCACAATAAACATCCGCACCCGAAAAACACGCCCCTCTCAAATTTGAGTCAGAAAAGTCGGCATAAGCCGCCATTGCTCGGGAAAAACTAGAGCAAGCCAAATCCGCTCGACGGAAATCCACATTCATTAGTGCTGCCGCGTCCAACTTTGCTCTATTCATTTTCGTCGAATAAAAGATAGCACTTCTCAAATCGGCCCCTCGAAAATCCGCTTCAGTTAAATTTTCACCCTCAAAGATAGCTCGATGCAGCGAAGCATTTCGCATATCTATGCCAATGAGATTTTCGCGATCGATTTCAAGGACATCACCCGTTCCGAAATTCAAAATAATCATTCGTTCCTCCAATCAACTGGATCCACGCCGATCCCCGAGACCGTTGATACCTTATTTCTTTGACTTGAAGCCATCACGCCGGGCTCAACATCAACGCTCATACCCAAAATTTTCGCTGCAATATATCGATGATTTCCCTCAACTATGACGTTTCCATCCATTTTAATCGCTGGAGCCCTTTCTCCAGCCAATAACTTATCCACATACCGCTGAATCACTGGCAGGGACACGCCGGATTGAAGCGTCTGCACTTGATCCTCCCGCAAGATATCTTCAATGAGACTTGCAGTCACCTCCGCCCCTCGAGTGACGGAAGGTTCGTCACTTTTTTTGTTGAATATCAATACCCAGCCCTGGGGCTTCGGCATTTCGGTAACGGTCCCCCCAGTATGCGTACCGTCATCCGGTTTCGACGGCGGCGTCCCGCCGGGCGGAATCAGATCGCCAGGAACAGTCGGAATGCTTAGATCGACGCCTCCCCCTGGCGTACCCGGCGTCGAAGGCACAGAGCCCCCATGCTCCTTGCCATCATCGACCGGCAACGGCGGCGGAGATGTCTCGCGCCCGAGAACACCATCAAGTTCGCTGAACAGGGAGTCGCCAAGCGCCGCCCCAATTCCGGTTAAGGCCGCGCTCAATACATAGACAGCCCCATCCTTCATCTTTACGCCGAGGACGGCAACTTCACCTGACACTTGCGCAACCACGCGCTGACAAGTTGGGGTCGTGGCACATTTAATTGAAGCTGCCTCCACGCCCAATATGACGACTGGGGCCCAGTTGTTCTCCGTTTCGAATATCGCTGCGTTGCTCGCCGCGGCAGGGTCCAGCCCTGCACTCGCCGCAATACCAGCCATAAGGCTCGACACGAGATTGCGGCGCGCCTCAACTTCACTAGGGGTTGCTCCGTTGGACGGCCCCATCAGTGCATTGACAATGCTGCCGGCCCCTGCACCAAGCGCCCCTGCTCCACAACTGGCGCCTTGACCAGCAGCACCGGCGCATCCAACGATCGCGTGCAGCGCAGCACGGGCCGGCTCAGTACCAGGCCCATCTCCTAGCGACGCGATAATCTTCTTAACGCCCGCAGCCCCCAATCCCTGCAGATAGTTGACTGCAGCCGCCTGAACAAACTCGGCTCCCGAGCCTGTGACATTGCCGCCGGCCGCCGCAACCAGCGCCGTCATGATCTGCCGATAAGCGCCATTCGGTGCCCATAGTCGCGCATCTTCAAGCTGCGACATCAGTTCGAATGCTCGAGCGTTATCGGTAGCCCCACCCTTCTTAAGCTCGTTGGTCAGTTCTTGTTCAAGCGCCTGTCGCTCCGCCGCCCGATTCGCCAGAAACGTCCCCGTCTCCTGCGCCAAGGTCTTGGCCACCTCAAACCCCGCCCGGACCT
>NZ_JBYSYL010000029.1:0-1911 GCF_058783235.1 Achromobacter sp. FW305-C-28
CTGGTAGTGCTCATCGCGCACCGAGCCCGACGCCACGCCTGCTGTCAGGCTGACGTCGCGCCCGGCCATCAGGGTCAGGCTCTTGTCCGCGAACACCTGGGCAGCGCGCGCGTTGACGTCTCGAGCCGCCACCAACTGCAAGCCGCCGCCAATCGACAGGGACGTGCCGACCTCCTGACGCAAGGACAGGTCGGCTCGGTTCTTGCTTTTCCAGTCAACGGAGTCCGCGTAGGACTGCGTCACGGTGGTCAAGTTGATGTCCCTGCCGGCCTTGATCGCCGCGTCAGAGGTCGCGCTGATCGCCGCCGCCGTTGCATTCACGTCGCGTCCGGCAAAGACATCGAGCTTGCCTGCGTCGATGCGCGAGACGCCGTCAATGAATGCCGTGCGGGTCCGGGTGCCGGTGGCGCTGCTCGTGGTCGAGGTCAGGTTGATGTCCCGGCCCGCCGCCAGGGCGACGGTGTCGCCCTTCAACAATCCGGCGACGTTGTCGATGTCCTGGCGGGCGTTCAGGTTGACGGTCTTGCCTTGAATCGTGCCAACGTTGTTGTGCACGTTCTGGCCCGCGACGACCACGGCGTTGCGCGCCCCGATGGTGCCGTTGTTGGCGACATCGCCGCCCATGTCGATGTGGACGCTGCCGCCCGCGATCAATGTGCCGTCGCCGCGCAGGTCGCCGGGCTTGACCGCCAGGTACACCTGCGGGGTCAGCACTTTTTGCTGGGTGCCGTCGGGCAGGGTGACGGTCTGCTCCACCAACCAGACGATGTCGCTGGTCAGATTGCGCATCTGATCCTCGGACAGCGCGGTGCCAACGGTCAGGCCGAATTTTCCTGCGAAGTCCGCGCCGGCGGTGAGCAGGGCCTTGTACTGCGTTTCGTTGTCGGTGTAGTCGCCCACGAAGCGCTGGCCAGTCGCCAGCATGACCTGTTCCGCGACGAGCTTCTGTTCATAGAATCCGTCGCCCAGCCGCTTGAGAATAGTGCCAGGGTCCTGATTCAGTTTCCGCAACTGAAAATCGCTGGAAACGGCCGTGCGCGAGCCCAGGAATTGGCTGTCAGTGGCGATCAGGTACGGCGCGTTGGGCGCCTGCATCACGCGGTACAGCGCGCTGGTCGGAATGAACGGCGGCAATGTCACGACAGCAATGGCGCCGCTACCGGGCAACGACACACGCGTGACCGTCGCCGTCGGCAGGGCCGACGCGACGGTGCTGGCGCCAGGCGCAGTGCCGGTGGGTGCAACGCCGGTGTTCTGCAACGTTGTACCCAGTCCGGCATCCATTCTTTCGGCGGACACCACGGCGCTGTAGTCCGACCGGTCGTAGCGGCGCGAGTCGCTTTTCTCGTAGGTGTAGACCAGCGTGCCCACACGTTCGACGACACGTGAACCCTCGGCGCCGACGTTTTTCAACGTGCCGCCTTCGGCTTTCAGGGCGCCGCCAACAACGATCTGGCTCTTGTCGTTCAGGACATTGCCAGCCAGCCTTGCGTTGCCTCCCACGACGATCTTGCCCGCATCGCTTTGCGTGATGCGGGTTTCGCGCGTGATCTGGGTGACTTCGTAGAAGGTGAAGTCCTTGATCATGCGGTTGTTGCGGAAGTCGGCGTTGAAATCCTTGATCCTTTCGTTCAACGCGTCGTAGAGCTGAAGATCGCGCTCATACGTGGCCTGTTGCTGGGCCAGGTCGGCGGGACAGCGCAAGCCGCACTCGTCGGGTGATGGCGGCTTCTTGATACCGACAGGCCGTTCGACCTCGAAGACCGACCAGATCTTGGCGTCGGGCTTGTAGAGGAACTGGGCGGGGTTGGTGTAGCAGTTGCCCGCATCGCCACCGCTGCAGTCGTAGTGTTCGGCGATGTACGCCAGCCCGATCGGCGCGCTGACGCCGGCACGGCCTTGCTGGTCTTC
>NZ_JBYSYL010000030.1:0-1663 GCF_058783235.1 Achromobacter sp. FW305-C-28
TCGTCATCGTCGTCCGCCTTCGGCTCCCTCTCAAGAAACTCACATCAACCTGCTGATCTGATTGATGTTTTTACGCAGGTTCAGGGATCGGCACGAGGCGATACCCCATCGTCTGGGCGCGTTTTGTCAGGTGATGCAACACCCGTTGCTGGTGGCGCTCTTCGTAATACATCTCGCCCTGATCGACGTATTCGGTGCCCTTGGTGAGCAAGGTGTAGATCAGGCGCGCCAGTTTGTGGGCAGCGGCGGTGATGGCGCGCGGTTTGTCCAGGCGCGCGCAGAGCCTGCGGTAGTAGGCGCCCAGCGCGGATTGACTGTTGCGCAGCGCCACCGCGGCCAGGCGCAGGGCTTGGGCGGCGCGGTTGGGCGATCGCTTGCTGGCGCTACTGAGGATTTTTCCGCCCGAGATGCGGGTGCCAGGACACAGTCCTAGCCAGGATGCGAAGTGCTTGGCCGAGGGGAAGCGGGTCATGTCCGGGCCGACCTCGGCCAGGACCTTGAAGGCGGTCATCTCATCGATGCCGTTGATGCGGGTCAGGTCCACGCCGCACATGGCGAACAGGTGCGCGCGCAGGTCGAAGGCCATGGCCTTCTTGGGCCAGCGGCGCTGTGACTTGCCCGGCTGGCCATCGTGGCGCTGCAGCTTGTGCAGTTCGGCCTGGATATGCTGATCGCACTCGTTGAGCATCAGCTGATAGGCGTCATACAGGGCCAGCGCCTGGCGCAGCGCGAACAGGTGCTCGTGACGCCAGTTGCCGTGTAGCGCGGCGGCGATATCGTCCTCGCTGGCCTTGACCTGGCGCTTTTTCAGGCGGGCCAGCGCGTGGGGATCGCGTTCGCCGTTGACGATGGCGCGGATGATGGCCTGCCCGGTGACCCCAGTGATGTCCGAGAGGACCTGGGTCAGCTGGATGTTCATCTGCGCCAGCGCCTTTTGCATGTGCTGGATGTGGCGGACCTGGCTGGCCAGCAACATCTCGCGCTGGCGCGAGAACTCGCGCAGCACGCAGATTTCATCAGAGGGACGGAAGGCGCCGGCCAGCAGGCCGTAGCTCATGAGCTGTTGGAGCCACTGGCAGTCCAGGACGTCGGACTTGCGTCCCGAGACGTTCTTGACGTGCCGGGCGTTGACCAGATGGACAGTGAAGCCTTGGCTGTCGAGCAGTTCGTAAAGCGGGATCCAGTAGACGCCGGTCGACTCCATGGCGACCGAGGTGATGCCGCAGTCCTTGAGCCATTGCACCAGGCGATACAGATCGGCGGTGAAGCTCTTGAACTCACGGACGGGTTGCTCGTCACGGTCTTGCGGCACGGCAACGAAGTGGCTGGCCGAACCGATGTCGATGCCGGCGGCATCGGGGTGGGTCAGGCTTAAAGAGGCAGCGGGCTTGCGTGGGGACATGGCTTGCTCCATCATCACTAACGGAATGCCGCCAGGCATGGGTACGTCGTTGTACTCACTCTCTCAAACGGGATGCACGCGCGTAGCGCCTGCTCACCAATGTCGGTGACGTCACCCGGGGCCATGCTTCAGAACGGGCGTGGGCTAACACGCACCACTGGAAGGTCGGTCTTTACTTGGCGGCATTCCACCTTGCCACAGGCGGGGCCACGAAGACAGTTTCTTCGTCACGGGTGTCGTGCATGACGACTATTGGGCTTC
>NZ_JBYSYL010000031.1:0-1304 GCF_058783235.1 Achromobacter sp. FW305-C-28
GCACATTACCAGGAACGCCGCGAGGCCGGGCCACACTGGAACCGCGCCGAGCGCGTCAAGCACAACCGCGAACTGCAGTGAAAAGACGGAGATAAAAATGTTGGAGAAAGAAAGAAGGGAATGTTTTTTGCTGATCCTGGCATTTGACAGGATGATTGTCTTTCTGAAAAAAGAAGGGGTTGCTTTCCCGGATCAAAAAAATGTGGAGAAATTTCTTGATCTCGCTTGGGATGCTCTTCGAGATGATTCTGTCTCGCAAGTTTCGACAAAATCTATGGAGAGGCTTTTTGATGCGCGGATCGTAGATGAGCAAGATGCAGGTTATGAAGAAATAGTCATCAATATGTTTCTATACGCGCTATCAAATTTTTGTATGTATTTTGAGGAGGGGAGTGCGAGTAGCTTGGAGGTGGCTAGAACGTCAATATTGGATTTCTATGACTATATAGCCAGTCAGAGATATATCCTGAACAAGAAAGGCGGGCGAGCAGTTGTTTTGACCGATGCTGATGAAGAGGCTATCAAGAATGATCCTGACTTTTTGGGGGAAACTGTCTTTCAAGAGGCAGACGGGATTTTTGCTGAAAGAATTGTCGATTGGCGACTTGTAGAGCGGCATCAGTAACTCTGTAGGTCACCTTTTGTTGGGGTCGAGGGGGAAAGCCGTGAGTGGCGGACTGTGTCCGAAATGTGTGGCAACAAGCGAGGTTCAAAGGCTGCGGCACGAGCTTGCCGTGCTCGACGAACGTATTGAGGCGCTGCGCTCCACGGAGCGGCGTGAAGACCGGCGCAGGTGCAGGGTCTGATTGACCAATTCGTGTTGACGCGGCGCGAAGGGCCGCTTGCGCAGGGCAAAGACAAACTAGATTGACCTCCCCCCTAAAAGTTGGACAGTTGATAACTGGAAAATTCCGGCGAAACTAGCCCCCAGGAGGGCGTCGCCATGAAGAAGTCAAAGTTCACAGAAGAACAGATTGCGTTCGCGCTGCATCAAGCCGAAACCGGCGTGTCGGTCGAAGAGGTCTGCCGCAAGGTGGGCGTGTCCCAAGCCACGTTCTATGCGTGGAAAAAGAAGTATGGCGGGATAGGCGTGAGCGAACTGCGTCGACTGCGTCAACTCGAGGACGAGAACAAGCGACTCAAGCAGTTGGTGGCTGATCTAAGCTTGGACAAGGTCATGCTGCAGGACGTTCTAAAAAAAAAGCTCTGAGGCCGGCGCAGAGCCTATCCGTATTTTCGTGGGCGAGGCGTTTTAAAAGTTGTTATCCATGCGCCGCAGTAAACCGTTCACCGAACAGGATAGC
>NZ_JBYSYL010000032.1:0-729 GCF_058783235.1 Achromobacter sp. FW305-C-28
TGCCGCCCAGAAGCTTGCCGCCTTGGTTGTTCACGGCGCCGGCCGTTTCCACCCGCAGCGCGCCGTTGGCTTGGACGGAACCGCCTTGGTTGTTGATGCCGGCCCTTCCCCGCAGCTCGACGCTGTCGCCCGAGACGACGCCGCCTGCCGTATTGACGATGGATTGGCCGGTGATGTCCACCGCGCCAGCGCCGGCCAGGGTGCCGGCGGTGTTGTCGATTACGCCCGCGACGTTGGCCGTCAAGGCTCCGCCGCTCGTGAGCTTGCCGCCGGAGTTGTACAGGCTGGACGCGCGCAGCAGCACCGAGCCGCCGTATACCGAACCGGCGCGATTGGTGATCGCACCGTTGGCATCCAACGTCAACGCACCGCCCGCGACGAATTTTCCGCCCGACAGGTTCAACGCATCGGCTGTAACCGTTGCGTTGCCACCCGCCATCAGCGTGCCCGCGTTCTGCAAGCCAGTGACCTGCACACTCAGCGTGCCCAAGGGGCTGATGGAACCATCGGCCTGCAAGCCCGCCGTGAAGGCACCACGGTTATCCAGTTGGCGCGCCACGATGCTGGCGTTGCCCGCCGAGGACATGGCGCCGGTGTTGGCAACCGAACCGGGCGCGCTGAGCGTCAACGCCCCGCCTGCCGCAACCGTGCCGTCATTGACGATGTCGCGCCCGCTTTGCACCGACAGGTCGGTGGCGGCCTGCATGCGGCCGGACGGCAGGATCTTGA
>NZ_JBYSYL010000033.1:0-719 GCF_058783235.1 Achromobacter sp. FW305-C-28
AAATCTCTACTTCTGATCCGGACTAATACGGGGTTAGGGTCATGAGCCGGAAATCTCTACTTCTGATCCGGACTAATTCGGGGTTAGGGTCAATGCGGCTCGAAATCGAGAGCAATTAATTGGCCATATCGACAAGGCGGATATTGTTCCGTTGGATTATAGAAACTTAACGCCTGCCAATCAGAGTTTGGTCAATTCCTGGATTAAAGGTCTCACCGCTGAGCAGCAGGGCAAGATTCTTATTCTGAGGTAAGAGCTATGGCAATGTATATATGTATAGGCAGGAATTCTGGTTGGTCAACCTCTGGTGGAGTTTTTGATTGTATTGTTGAGTCAACACGAGGTTTGTTTAAAGAGGATGAGCAAGGCTGCCTGAGTGATATTTACGCTCCTCTTGATGGTCAAGGGCAGAGCCTTATTGCGTTGGATACTGCTGGCGAAAGCTGCTTCAATTTATTCTACTCTTATTGCGAGAGTGCTATGAATAACTTTCCCCTTTCGGATAGAGCAAAAATAGTGCCAAAAAGTCATATTCCTGGAATTTTATGGAATTGGTCTGAGGTTCTGAGGCTTATGAGAGAGGATCCTCGGTATAGGGAGGGCTGAAAATAAAGAGCCAGATTCTGAGGTTCCCCAAAATAGGTGACCTCCTCCCCCGAAGTGGACAGTCTCAGGTTGGAGAAACCGGCAGGGTTTGGTCGGTAAAAAACTGACGCGCA
>NZ_JBYSYL010000034.1:0-677 GCF_058783235.1 Achromobacter sp. FW305-C-28
ACCAACAGCAACGGCGCGGTGACGGCCGGCAATTCGCTGGAACTGACCACCGACAATCTGGACAACGACGGCAAGCTGCACGCGGGTCAGGACCTGAAGATCACCGCCGACACCCTGACCAACCGCGCCACTGGCGAACTGATCGCCCTGCGCAACAACACCTTGGTCATTGGCGGCCTGCTGACCAACGCGGGCTTGATCGATGGCGGCTATACCCGTATCACCGCAGGTAGCCTCACCAACACCGGTCGCATCTACGGCGACCGCATCGGTATTAAGACGCCGACGCTTATCAACGACCCCAACGCCGTCATCGCGTCGCGCGGCGACCTGGACCTGGGCGTGGGCACACTGAGCAATCGCGAACACGCCTTGATCTACGCCGGGGCCGACCTGCGTATCGGGCGGGCCTTGGACGCCACGGGCAAGGCGACAGGGCAGGCGCAATCGCTGGTCAACGCATCGGCCACCATCGAAGCCGAGCGCAACGCCGACATCGCGGCGGCCCGCATCGAGAACCTGAACAACCATTTCGCCAGCGAAATCATCGAAGCCAAGCGCGAGCCGAAATGGTTCTATCGCTTGAATGGCTCGACCGAGATCGTCGATGGCGAAGGCATGTGGTTCTGCAACACCGTCAAATCCATTTGCGGCCGTGACCCCAGCTGGATGGGCCA
>NZ_JBYSYL010000035.1:0-599 GCF_058783235.1 Achromobacter sp. FW305-C-28
TCGATCAGCGCCTTGGGCGTGATGGGCAATCAGGTCACAGTCAACGCCCAGACCATCGACAACCAATCCGGCCGCATCGGCGCGGGTCAAGACCTGGGCGTCACCACCGGCACGCTCAACAACACGTCGGGCAACGTGTCGTCCGACGCCAACGCCAAGCTCGCGGTCAATCGCCTGACCAACAGCAACGGCGCGGTGACGGCCGGCAATTCGCTGGAACTGACCACCGACAACCTGGACAACGACGGCAAGCTGCACGCGGGTCAAGACCTGAAGATCACCGCCAACACCCTGACCAACCGCGCCACAGGGGAACTGATCGCGGGGCGCAATACGGAACTGAACATCCGCGCCATGCTCGCCAACGCGGGCCTGATCGATGGCGGCTACACCCGTATCACCGCAGGCAGCCTCTCCAACTCCGGCCGCCTCTACGGCGACCGCATCGGTATCCAGACGCCGACCCTCATCAACGACCTCAACGCCGTCATCGCGTCGCGCGGCGACCTGGACCTGGGAGTCGGCACGCTGACCAATCGCGAGCATGCGCTGATCTACTCGGCGGGCGACCTGCGCGTGGGCGGGGCGCTGGACGCAAC
>NZ_JBYSYL010000036.1:0-590 GCF_058783235.1 Achromobacter sp. FW305-C-28
ATGTTGCAGGACGTTCTGGCAAAAAAGCTCTGAAGCCTTCGCGGCGCCGCGTACTCGTGGATGATCTGATGAAGCGCTACGGCGTAGGCGTGACCAAGGCATGCGCCGCAGTCATGATTTCCCGATCGTTGTATCGCTACGAATCGTGCCGACGCGACAGTGGCGCGCTGGTCATGCGAATCCACGAGATAGCGCATACGCGCGTTCACTACGGATACCGGCGTGTACACGTAATGCTGCGCCGCGAAGGCTATCGAGACAATCACAAACGGGTCTACCGTTTGTATCGAGAACAAGGCTTGTCGTTGCGGCACAAGCGCCCCAAGCGCAATAAGTCGGCGCAACGTCGCCAACCCAAAGCGGTCGCGCAAGCCATCAATGACATCTGGAGCATGGACTTCGTCATGGACCAATTGTTCGATGGTCGCCGCCTGCGTGCGTTGACTTTGGTCGACAATTACACCAGAGAGTGTCTGGCCATCGACATTGGGCAAAACCTGCGGGGTGACGATGTGGTGGCGACGCTCGGTCGCGTATGCGCACTGCGCGGCTTGCCGCGCGTCATCAAAACCGATAACGGCAGCGAGTTC
>NZ_JBYSYL010000037.1:0-567 GCF_058783235.1 Achromobacter sp. FW305-C-28
TGGCTCCTATTCCATATGGTGAAATCATGCCGGATTTCTCTAATTTAGATCGGTACTAAAAACTGGGTTAGGGTCAATGGGCTGCGCTCGATTAGCAATTCAAGCGCTGCGGCAATCGCCGGTGCATTCAGATTGTCGGGATGTATAGCGACCTTTTGCAGCTTCATCCGAGTCAAATCAGGTGGTGCACCGTCTGTGGACAACGAGGCAAAAGCGTCGGTCAACAACTGGACATGATCGGCAGCCAAGTCTGCGAGTGTGCAGGGCAGAGTTGTAGCTGCGGATCCGCCTCCTGCAAGGGGGAAGTCGCAGCCCGCGTTTGAAAGGAATACGCCTTCGACAGACAGCGCCGTAAATGCGTTCAGGCTGAGTTGTAGTTTGCCGAGTGCGGAGCCTTGGACTTTCTTGAAGTCCAGCGCCTTTCGAGTTGCGGCAGGGGCTTTGGTAGGTTTCTTTGGAGTGGTCGATGCGCCCTTGGGAGCGACCGTGCCGGGCCTATCCGGGATTTTGTGGGCGGGGCATATCATGAGGACTAAAGATCATGGATATGCCGATGAAGAAGAAACG
>NZ_JBYSYL010000038.1:0-563 GCF_058783235.1 Achromobacter sp. FW305-C-28
CGCTGGACGTCTTCACGCTTGGTGCCGCGCAGCAGGATGCCCACGTTGTCGCCAGCTTGACCTTGGTCCAGCAGCTTGCGGAACATTTCCACGCCGGTGCAGGTCGTCTTGACCGTCGGAACGATACCGACGATTTCGATTTCTTCACCAACCTTGATGATGCCGCGCTCGATACGGCCGGTCACCACGGTGCCGCGACCCGAGATCGAGAACACGTCTTCAACCGGCATCAGGAACGCGCCGTCAACGGCACGCTCAGGCGTCGGGATGTAGGTGTCCAGCGCTTGCGCCAGCGACAGAATCGCTTGCTCGCCCAGTTCGCCCTTGTCGCCTTCCAGCGCCAGCTTGGCCGAACCCTTGACGATCGGGGTGTCATCACCCGGGAAGTCGTACTTGGACAGCAGCTCGCGAACTTCCATTTCCACCAGCTCGAGCAGCTCGGCGTCGTCAACCATGTCAGCCTTGTTCAGGAAGACGATGATGTACGGCACGCCAACCTGGCGGCTCAGCAGGATGTGTTCACGCGTTTGCGGCATCGGACCGTCAGCGGCCGACACGACCAG
>NZ_JBYSYL010000039.1:0-552 GCF_058783235.1 Achromobacter sp. FW305-C-28
CGTCCAGGCCCTGGCCGAAGGCCAGAAGGTCACCGACACCATCACCGTCACGGTCGATGACGGCCACGGCGGCACGGCTACCCAGGTCATCACCATCGAGATCACCGGCACCAACGACGCCCCGACCATCACGGGTGAGGCCACCGGCGGCGTCAAGGAAGACGCGGCCGACACGACCGTGTCCGGCCAGTTGACGCCGCACGACGTGGACGCGACCGACACGCACACGTGGTCGGTCACCGACGGCGGCAAGGGCCAGTATGGTTCGCTGACGATCGACCAGAACGGCAAGTGGACCTACACGCTGGACAACACCAGCGCCAGCGTCCAGGCCCTGGCCGAAGGCCAGAAGGTTACCGACACCATCACGGTCAAGGTCGATGACGGCCACGGCGGCACGGCCCTCCAGACCATCACCATCGAGATTACGGGCACCAACGACGCCCCGACCATCACCGGTGAGGCCACCGGCGGCGTCAAGGAAGACGCGGCCGACACGACCGTGTCCGGCCAGTTGACGCCGCACGACGTGGACGCGACCGACACGCACAC
>NZ_JBYSYL010000040.1:0-545 GCF_058783235.1 Achromobacter sp. FW305-C-28
TCAAAGATCCGATCCAGCGCGTTCAACGTGTCCTTGGTATCCCGGTTCAACGCCGCAATCGCTTCCGCCGCGGTCTGACCCGTCAGCGCCTTTTGGCCCGCCTCGTCCCGAATGACGAGGGTGCCGCCGCTGATGGCGCTTTTCGTGGTGGAACTGGCCTCGCCATTGGCCCCCATCGCAATGGGGACATTGGCGCTGACGCCGTCAAAGCTGGGCAACGTGGAGCCCGGCGTGGCCTTGCTGCCGCCGGCGACGTTGCCCTGGCTGTCGGTACCGATGGCGCTGTTGCCACTGCCGGTACCCTTGCCGTTGCCCCCGGCCCCGCCGACGTTAAAGCCGCCACCGAGCTGAACCGACTGCACGTCATAACTGGCGCGGTTCTCGATGTCGCGGCTGGTGAGCGTTCCGGTGACCAGCACGTTCTTGCCGTCAGTCACGGCCTTGTCGCTGCTGGCAATCACACCGCCGATCAACCCCGTGTTCTTGCCTACGTTCAACTGGAAGCCGCCATCGCCGGCCCACATACCCGTTTGCTCGGTCACGCT
>NZ_JBYSYL010000041.1:0-541 GCF_058783235.1 Achromobacter sp. FW305-C-28
TGACCCTGATGGCCGGGCGCGACGTCAGCCTGACAGCAGGCGTGGCGTCGGGCTCGGTGCGCGATGAGCACTACCAGAAGGTCAAGGGATTCCTGTCCAGCCGCTCGACTCACACCATCGACAGCAGCGCCTACACCACGGCGCAAGGCACGCAGCTGTCCGGGGAAAGCGTGTCGATAGGCAGCGGCCGCGACATCACCATGACGGGCGCCCAGATCCTGGCCTCCAAGGACATCGTGCTGGACGCCACGCGCGACGTCACCGTGCAAGCGGGGCTGAATACCTATGCCGAAGATCACTATCGCCGCGAGAAGAAAAGCGGTTTCTCGATAGGTGGCATGGGCATTTCCTATGGCCGCAGCGACAGCAAATCCAATCAGAGCGTGGACGGCACCACGCAAAGCGACGCTCGCAGCTTGCTGGGCACGACGGGTGGCAACGTCATCCTGACGGCGGGCCGTGACGCTCGCATCGTGGGCAGCGACGTCGTTGCCGGCAAGGCGGCGGGCGACGTGACCGGCAGGACAGGCAACATCGACAT